>NZ_JBHDJI010000018.1:0-49375 GCF_041877245.1 Sphingobium agrisoli | reverse complement strand
TTGAACTCTTCACTATGCTTGATCATCTCGTCGGTCTCCTTGAACGAGCCTTAAACTCTCAAGTGACCGGCACAAAAACGTTACAAGTCCAGAAGCCCGATCGTGATTTCCGGGTGCGCCGGCTGTGGCGCGACGTGCTTGATAGCGTCGACCGGCTCGAGCGCACCCACGCCGCCGTTGTGCTCACCGGCACCTACACTGCCGAGCCTCTGACAGGCGGAGAGCCGATCAGGATCGCCGTCGTCGCGATCCGGTCTCGCCGCCGCAATCCGGCGGCGACCAAGATCACGACGCTGTGGGCGGATGCCAAGGTCGACGAACGCCAGATGCTCGCCGACTATTTCGAGGGGCTCGATTGATGGCCGGGACGAGCAAACCCCTCGATCGCTTCACAGGAGCGTTCTTGGAGGAGCTTGGGCGCTGGTCGGCCCGGCTGGTGATCGCTGCGGTAATCGCGCTCGCGAGCGGCTTCATCGCGCTCCCGAACTGATCAGGCCTGGTCGCCCTCGATCTGCCGTGCGGCTTTCTTGATCCGATAGGCTTCGACCCGCTCCTTCGTTCCAGCATCGATCATCGCCAGTTGCTCGCGCGCGGCGTCAAGGCGAGCCTCCTCCATCGGCTCGGTCATGAGGCGAGCGTATCGCGCATCGAGCGCCCCGAGTACGCCATCGAAGGAGAAGTCGTTCTGCATGGCGCGGCGGAACACCCATTGCATCAGACGCCAGGAATCTGCACCGATCTCCTTCTCACGGTGAAGCCTGTTGAACAGCCACATGATGACGTCGGTGACCTGGATGCCCGGACTGGCTTCGGCGGTCGATATCTCGAAGGTGCTCCCGCCGGCGCGCTGCGCCTTGAACATCTCGCCCATCATCAGCGGCACGCGCTCCGGCGAGGCGTTCGCGTAGAGCTCATGCCAAAAGCGTAGCGCGGCCTCGAACTCGCTCTGTCGATCATGCCGGATGCGCCGCACCGGCCGGCGCCACGACTGCGACTGCGCCTCCACCCCGTCCATCAGATTGCCAAACCCGACGAGGTTGGGAAGATGGCCCTGCCGCGCGATGCGGCCGTCCGAATGGAAGTAAATCGCTTCCGGGTTCTCCCGAGCCCATTCGATGGCGGGACGAATGCGCTCGACAAAGCCTTTGTCCTCAACGCCGGGTAACAGTGCCAGAACGTCATTGCAGAAGTGGATCATGCCGCCTCTCGCGCGGTCTGCATTGGTCTCCATCATCGACGCCCAGAAAGCTCGCGCCATTTCCTCGGTCACGATGCCGGCGAACTTCACCGCAAACGTGATCCTGAGCGGGCGAAGCATATAGATATGCGGTGATGCGGCGCGGTTCTCGCCAGGATCGAAGAGCAGATCGAACATCTTCGTGGCGACGATGTAGCGTTTCTCGACCCGTGAGACGAAAAAACGCGGGTCGGCGCGCTGCAGCAACTTGTGGAGCGGCCGGGCGATCTCCTCGATCCGCGCCACCCCGAGCTTGGCGGCGTGCAGCTGTATATCCCCGACCTCGCGAGCGAGAACGGCGATCGACTTGGCGTTGATGGCGTCGAAGTCGGTGCGCGTCATCAGCGCAACCGTCAGGAAGATCGGCTGCGCCTCATCGAACAGATGGGCACCGGTATTGCCGGATTCGTCGACGAACACGTACATCGCACCCTGATATCCGAGTGACCGTCGACGAACCAGAGATAGTCCGAGATCAGGAGATTTCGGGAGCGGAGCGTCCCCGCCCGAAGGTCCAGCTGACCCCGTCCGCGCGCATGATCCCGGAAGCGGTCTTGCCCATTTGCCTTTCCAGCACTGGCCGCCACGGCACGAGGGTAAAATCTCGGGCGCGCTCGATGACGGCAAAGCGCCCGCTGGCGAGGTCGACCGAACGGGTCAGTTTCCCTTCGATCCTGTCGCCGACTTTCGTCTCGACAAAGGGCTTGCCGAGCTCGCTCGCGATCTGCTCCCCGCTGCTCAGCATCTCGCGGCGCTGAAGCACCATGATTGCGCCAGCTCGCAGACGAACGCGATCACCCTCGAAATCGGCCAGGTCCTGCTCCACCAGCCATTGTTGGCGGGCCGCCATCGCGCCGCGCACGTCATGGCCGAAGCCGGCATCGCGGATGGGAAGCGGCGATGGCGAGGTGAGCTCGCGATCGATCCACGTCGCCGCGTCCATCGCTGGAAGCTGGTCGAGCGGCCTCGGGGACAGTGTCTCGATCTCGACCGGATGGTCACGATGGCGGCGCGCCTCATAGGCTGCGACGCGGTCGAGATGATCGGCCGGTATCGTCCAGGTCCCGTCTGCCGCGCGATCGATGCCGATCCCTGAGCGCCGCATCGCTTCCAGCCGTCGGACATGCGCCTCGGCAAAGGCGTGGGTCGCAGATGGGTCGTGCCGCAGATGGAAGTCGGGGGTATACTGTCCGCCATTCGCTGCGGCCACGTCGGCGACGATGCGATCAACCTCGCGTATTTCAAGCCTACGCGCGGAGACGCGGACGATCGAGCCCTCGGCGAGCGGAGCGGTCGCATCGCCACGTCCGATGTCGACATAGTGAGCATGGCCGTCGATGGCGTCGACGAGCAAATAGTGACGGTCACGAAGCTCGTCCGCGAGGCCGCGCGCGATCACCCGCCCGACGATCGGTTGCGGGTCGCTCTCGCCGCCGCCGAACAAGCTGCGGCCGAGCCACGGTCGCTCAAGTTTCCGCGCCGTCAATTCGCGCTGCATCGTGCGGATGATGTCGCCCCGCTCGCGGAGCGAGCGGAGCGTGCCTTCCAGGTCCTCGGCGAGCCGCCAGCGCCCGCCGCCCATCGGCTCGGCAAGCTCCATGCTCGCGAGCTTCTGCAGGCGGCCGGCGCGCAACGACTGCTGAAAGGGATCGCGGTCGAACGATGTGACCAGGCCGTCGGCCTCTATCGACTTGAGCAGGCGCCGGTCGATCGCGGTCATTCGCTCCTCGCCGATATCGTGGCGCAGGCGCGCTTCAATCTCCTGGTCGGTACGTGGCCCAAGATCGAGGGTCACCAGCTCGGCGGCGCGCTCGCGAATGCCGTGGGCGATATATTCACGCGCGATAATCAGGCTCTGGCCGGTATCGTCGACACCGCGCAGCATGATGTGCGTGTGCGGATGGGCTGTGTTGAAATGGTCGACAGCGACCCAGTCGAGCTTGGTGCCGAGGTCGGCTTCCATCTGCGTCATAAGCCGGCGGATATACGGCTTGAGGTCGGGATATTCGGAACCATCCTCGGCGGAGACGATGAAGCGGAACTGGTGACGATCGCCATCGCAGCGCTGAAGGAACGCCTTGCCGTCTGCGGTGTCACGATCGGCCGAATACAATTCGCCCGGCGTGCCCTCGCGGGTGACGCCGTCGCGTTGGATGTAGCGTAGATGCGCACGCGCGGCGGGCATCCCCTTGGTGCCGATGCGGACCAGGCGCGTCTTCACCACCGCGCGCCGCGCGCGCATCCCGCCGAAGCGATCACGGCTCGAGAGCAGCCGTCCCATGCTGGCGCCTCGCCCGATCCGGCTGCCATCAAAGCGCCGGCTTCTGACCGTGCCTTTCTCGGCCGAACGGATCGCGGCACCGACGACCCGGCCAAGGTAGCGGCGCGCCTTCTTGCCGCTTCGCTGCCGCTGCCGTCCAAGCCGGGGCGTGAACTCGTCGTCCTCGCTCATTGCGTCCGCCGAATCTCGCGATTTTGCAGTGCAAACGGCGGAATTCCGCCAATCTTCACGAGCATGTCTCGCGCGCAGCGCGGCATGTCTCGTGGAAAAACGATGTGCAGACAATCGCTTAGCAATGCCTGCGAGGCATTGCCTTTCTCTTGCTTTCGCTTTTCCTCTTCTTCCCCTGCCTCCCCATCTCCTTGGCTCAAAGGAAAGGCCAGGACACGATGCCGATGCGACACCGTATCCCGGCCCGAAATGTGTAATCCCTCACGCATCCGCGAATGCCGCCAGCGCTGCTTTCCGCGGCCCGAATGTGCGCTTGCCCATCAGGCCATGCGGGTTTCCATCGCCATCTATGATCATGACAGCGACGAACCATTTGCCCTCCAGATTCCCGAAAATCCGCACCCGATCCAGGTCGATTTCGTCCTCGTCCGTGCTCTCATAGGCACCGATCCACCGCTCCATGTCCCGCGCATCCCAGAGGAAATCGCTCTCTTCAGCCTCAAGAAACCGGTGCGCCAATGCATCCGCGGCATCATGTCCGAACTCGACCTCCAGCCCCGAAATCAGCGCTGCCATCACCCGGTCAGAGGCCACCGAAATTGGTTGAAACATGCCCATGATCATCTCCATCTTTTCTGTTCTCCTCATCGAGAACAGCGTGAAGACGACGGTTGGCGGAGCGGGTGTCAGGGCCGCGTAGCGAAGCGAAGCGCCGCGAAGCGGGCGTGGGGGGAACCGATTTTCGAAGAAAATTGGGGGGCACCCACGGGCCTTGAGAGCCGCTTCGCCAGCCGTCATGCTGGGCCTATCGAGACGAGCCCCTCCAACGCTCGCGATCATGGGACGTCCTTTCGAACCACGAACAGCATATTCTGGCCGCCGGGTAGATCGAGGGCTTTTGGATCGGCCGCGACATCGCGGCGCACGACGAACATCGGCGGTGACGGTGCCGGCCCGGACACTGTCGGCCCGGGTGCCCCGACGCTCCCGACCGATGCCAGATAGGCCGTCGTCTCGTCGGGGAGGCGCCTTCTGCCGGCGAGAAAAGCTGCATAGGCGCCCGGCCCCGCATTGTAAGCGCCGAACAGCCCGGGATAGCCGAAGCGGTCGTACATTAACCGAAGGAAGCAGGTGCCGGCGAGGATATTGTCGCGTGGATCGTCCGGATTGGTGCCAAGTCCAAGCTGCGCGCGCATCTGCTGCCAGGTCGCGGGCATCAACTGCATCAAGCCCATCGCACCGGCCCGGCTGCGGATCGGTCGCCCGCCGAGCGTGGTGAGACCCCGGCTCTCGGCGCGGATCACAAGCTCGATCCAGCTCGTCGGAATGGCGAAGCGGGTCGATGCTTCCTCGATATATGGTCGCCACTGATCGACGGCGTCGGCGCGCGCTGGCGATGCCGCGATCAGCAGCACCGCCGGGATCAGCCGGGTCAGCGCGCCCATAGCAGCCGCGCCTTGCCGATCACCTGATCGCCCTCGGTGATGCCGAAATAGCGCCCATCGAACGACGCCGGACTCTGAGTCATCAACAGGAAGAGCTGGCGTCCTCGCAGCCGCACGCAGCCGGTCCACCAAGGCATCGGGCGATGCTGGCCATCGGCGAGGTGGCGCCCGGCGAGCCACCGGCCATTGACGAAAATCTCCTGCCCGAGCGCGCAAACCTCGTCGCCAGCCGCTGCCGCGACATGCTTCACCAGCGGGACATTGGCAGGGAGATAGCGGCGCTTCGCAGCGAGCAGTCGCCATGGGTCCGGCACGCGTGCGATCACCATGTCACCCGTCTCGATCGATGCGTTCGGCGTGACCGAATAGAGCCCGATCGGTGCGCTGGCGCTGGCGTTCCAGACGAGGCGCGGAAGCGGCGGAAAGGCGATCGTCAGGCCGAGCAGGCTGATGCCGCCGCTGGCGGCCGCGATGCGCCGGCCGAGCCGCCGCCGCCATTGCTTCCGGGCGCGAAGCTCGTCGCCCCAGTCGAGAAGCGGTGTGTCGCCGCCGCGCGCGTCACGCTTCGTCATGGCGCGCGCCTCCGCTCGACTGGGCCTTCGACCAGGCGTCGAGGTCGTCGATATGATATTGGACGAAGCGGCTATGGAGGCGGAATGCCGGCCCTTTGCCGGCGCGCCTGAGCCGCCTGAGCAGGCGGCCCGAGATCTTCAGATAGGCCGCTGCCTGATCGGTGTTGAGATAGGGCGAACCGCGCTTGGCGCGGTTCGCACGCGAGATGTCGTCGTCGCTGTCCATGATGGGTTCCGTCGCTTCAGGGGGACGGCAAAGCGCCGTCGCTGGCATCGGAAGTGAACGGCGCGACCGCGTGGCGGGAGTGTCGGAATGGCGGTAGCCGATTTCGACACACCTGCCGGGGAGATAAGGAAGCCCCGCGCGCCGTGGCGCACGGGGTCTTCGCGTTCAGCGCGACCAAATGAGCTTGTGCTCGCCATCGTCGCCCTGGCTGAGCGTCGCGTAGATCGGCGCTGGAAAGGACGGATCGTCGAGCTTGAGGCTCAGATATTCCGCGCCGGTCTCGCGCGCCGCCTTCGTCCAGGCCGCCCCGAACTCGACGCCGCCAGCGTTGACGCGGTGGTCGGGGGACTTCTCATTGTCGCGCTCACAAGGCCGGATGGTTGCCTTGACGCGCAGCGACAGGGTCCGGATTTCGCCGGTGTAGATGCCATTTTCGCCACGGGTGAAGCTGCCAATCTGTGCCATGATAACCTCCTTCGATTGATGCGATGCCGCCCGATGCGGCCTCGACAGGCGGTCGATTGGGCGGGCGGAGGCCGCTCCCGCACCCGAAGGGCCGAAGCGGCAGCGGAGGACGGCCAAAAGCCGGCTTTCTTGCCTCGCGAGGAATGCGCCGAAGGCGCAGGGGAAGAAAGTCGGCGACGCCGTAGCGGGAGCGGCGGACCCCGCCAGACCCGCCGCGAGAGAGGTCCGTTCAGGGCGGTCGCCGGATGGCCAGGAGGATCGCGCGGATGCAAGCCTGCTCTCGACAAGAGACGGTCGGCACGGCGATAATCCATCCCATGCTCCGTCTCATTTTCCCTTTCGGCCTTGCCGCGGCCATGATGATCCCGGCTGCCGCCAGCGCTCGGGACGATGATAGTTCGGGCCAGATCGCCTGGGTGACGGACGGCGACACGTTCCGGCTGGAAAGCGGTGAGCGCATCAGGATCGCGCGGATCGACGCCCCGGAAACGCACCGCGATCAGGCCAAATGTGCAGGCGAGGTCGTGCTGGGCTTGCGCGCGAAGGATCAGGCGACATCGTTGCTCGCGGGGCGCGAGGTGACGTTCCACCGGGTCGGCCGCAGCTATAATCGCACGGTCGCGACCGTCATGCTCGATGGCCGCGACCTTGGTTCCGAACTGGTTCGGATGGGCGTCGCGGCATGGTGGCCGCGTGGGCGGCCGAAACCCGACTGGTGTTCCCGCTGACGGAGGATGGTTTGCCCGACGAGATGTCGTTTGAGGAGCAGCTGCGACTGGAGCGGCAAGGTGCCGATGCCGGCCTAAATCCGATGTTCGGAGAGTGGCAGCACCGCTTCGAATTTCCGCCCGTGCCCTACGGAAATGGCGCGGCACAACGCGGTGATTTCCGTGCCGCGATCCAGGCCGAGCTAAAGAATCGCTGGCTCTTCTCGAACGAGATCCACCTTGAGATCACCTTGCATGTCGATGTGCAGACGACGCTCGAAACCGACGAAGCCGCCGACCTCGACAATTATGCGAAGGCGATCCTCGACGGACTGAAAGGCCCGGATGGAATCATGATCGATGACACGCAGGTCCAGGCGCTCACGATCAGCTGGATTGACGGCTATGGGCCACCCGCCTTCACGATCGCCGCGAAAGGCTCGCCCGATGAGTTCGTGCTCAAGCCGCAAGAATTCTACGAGATGCCGGACGGGCTCTGGTATCCGCACGGCCGCTATCTCTGGAGCCAGGGCGGCAAAGAGCCATGCGATGACTTCAATCATTTCGTGGGGCTCTCGATCATGGAATTGATGAGCTCGACCAAGCGACGCACGCGTATCGAGATGCGCAAAGTCGGCGCCGATCGGCTTCGCGCCTATCAGCAAGCGAAGTATCTCTCGACCAGCGCTCGGGGCTTTCATCGCAGCCGCATTGAGGAGGGGTTCCCGATGCACAAGCGACGGGATTGGCAGGAAGGGCGTGCGCGGTGGGCAGCGACAGACCCGGAACGCTGGTCGAAACTGGAGGAGACGCTGCGCGATATGCGGGAGAGTCACGATAAGGTGGTCTCGGCCATGGCGAAGCTCCGTTATCGATCGATGGCCCATCAGGGACATAACCCATGAGGCTTGCTATCCTCAGAAAAAGGGGGCGAGCATGGCCGAACAGAGTTCTGAAGACCGATATGGTCAGGCGACGGCGCTGATCGAAAAGGCCGCTCTCGAGCTGTCCGAAATCCATCGCGGCAAACATTACGGCCTATGGCGGCAGGATGCCGAGCCCGTGCTCGATGCGGCGCTCAGCGAGGTCGAGCCGTTCCGCGAATTTGCGGATATCTGGCTCTGCACCGGCGACGGCGGCGGCATGGTCTTGCAGAGGCGGTTCGGTGGATGGGTCATCGACCGGCTGGTCGCGCACAAGTCGCCGCCGGAAATCCTCGAATTATTCAACACTGAAGTGGTGCGGAATATCGGCCGCTACACCGAACTGACGCCGCTGTTCGGTGTCTCGATCGACGCCCCATGCGACCTTGGAAATGGCATCACGATCGAGCCGCCGGCCGAGGACATCTTCGCGCAGGCATTACGCTATTGGCCCTTCCAACGAGTCGAGATGCCGACCGGGACGGCGATGCTCTGCCAGTCCTACACCGTGACGCCGGCCTTCGTTCCCAATAGCGAGCGGCCCCTCCAAGAGAATAGTACGGCGACGGCACCGCCCTATGCGGCGCGCGACGCGACGCGCCGGCGCGTGCGGCTGGCGTGTCTGCTCGCCGGTGCCGGCGCGGTCGAACTGCCGATCACGGCCGTCCAGCCGGATCGGGATTCCTGCCTCGTGTCGGGCGCAGTCAGCACCTCGGACCGACCCTTCACGCCGCATCCTCTGGTTTCATTCCCGACCGAGGCACCGGCGGTCGCCGCGCTGTTTCGCCAATTGGGGGGCTTTCCGGAGGCCGACAGTCTGGCGCGGGCGATTGATCGGCTGGGGCGCTCGCGCCTCGCGGTGTCGGACGTCGACAAGGCGCTGGAACTCGGCATGGCCGCGGAAATCGCGCTGATGCACGATAATAGCCCATCCAACACCGAGATAACCTACAAGATCGGAAGCCGCGCCGCCTGGCTGCTTGGCGACGATGCGGGCGCGCGCGCCACGATCTTCGACCAGATGAAGCAACTCTATAAGGCGCGATCGGAGGCGGTGCATTCGGGCAAGCTGGGTTCAAGTTCGAGGGTCGATCTCGCGGCGGCGGATCAGCTTGTGGCGCGCGCCCTCGCGGCGATCGCGGCTCGGGGGAGCTTTCCGAACTGGAATGACCTGACGATGGGCGGCGAAGGGGAGCCGGAGGCCATATAAAAATCCGCGTGGCCGAGCCGGAACGGCGAGGCCACGCGGCCGGATTTCAGGGTCCGAAGAATGGGCGGGCCGAAGCCCGCCCACAGCGGTTACGCCGCCTGCTTCAACGGCTCATGGCTCTCGTCGGGGGCCGGCGCGGAAGGCCGCGCCGACTCGACCTTGGCATGGGCCGCGACGGTGCCGACACCGCCGCGCGTTGTGTAGGCAGAGGCCGGGAAGCCCAGCCATTTCGGCACCCAGCGCTCGACCTTGGTCCGCCCTTCCGCGCCATCAAGATGGTCGCGGACGATGCGCTTCAAGGTCTTGGTCTTCTCGCCAGCGTTGGCGGTCGCGACCACATCGCCCGCCACGTCGGCGACGATCTTGCCCATCACCTCCTTGTCGCGGATCAGTTCGAAGAAGGCGGCGTCTGCTTGCCACCAAGCGGCCATGTCGATACCAATCTGGGTGCCGACCGCCGCGACGGCGGCGCTGCCGCTCGCCAGCGTCTCGCCCATGATGATGGTGATGATGTCCATCACCACCGGGTCGGGCAGCTCGATCAGGCGCAGAAAGATGCCCGCGACACCATAGTCGTCGCCATTGCCGCCGGTCACGGTCGGCTCCTCGGACGAGAAATAGAGCACCGCCAGCACCGCGCGGCGATGCTCGTCGAAGACCGTCTCGGCCCGGCAGGTTTCGAGGCTTTCGCGGACCTCGTCGTTGCGGGTGGTCTGCGGCTCGGGCGAGACGCGCCAGAGGTGCGATCCGCCGATGGCGTGGGCGACCATCAAGCGCAGCGCGATACCGGGGTGGCCGATCATCGCGGCGCGGACGGCGGCGTGACGGTGCAAATCGAGATAGGTCTGCATCGTCGAAGTTACCTCGGGCCGGGCGATCTTGGCGATCTCCGGTCCTTCGCCGCGCGCGACCCGCTGCGCTTCCTTGCGGGTCATATAGCCCTCGTGGAAGGTCACTTCGCCATTACTGCGGACATCGACGTAGACCCGTCCGCCCTTGCGCTTGGGGGCCTTCTCATATTCGTAGGTGTGGAAGTAGTCGGACGGCGGGACGATGACGACATCGCTCCAGCCCTCCTCAAGATAAGCGGCGCGGCGCGCCTCGATGGCGTCGTTCTGCGCGGCCCAAAAGGCATCGGCGTCGGCGAAATAGCGGTCGTCGCCGAACAGGTCAGCGACGGTCGCGCCCTTGAAGCCGTTGAGGTCGAACAGCGCGAAGCGGGCCGGGATCGACTGCCCGCCGAACAACCATGCCTTCAACTGGTGGCCGGTCGGGACATAGCCGTCAGGGTCGTCGAACAGCGCCAGCCACGCGCGCTGCTGGTTCTTGCTGGCAAGCGTCAGGTGGCGGACGGTGGCGCGGTCGATCTTCTCCGCCGCATAGAGGCTCCGGACACGCGGCAACAGGTTGCCGAGTGCCAGCACCCGCGCGATCGTCAGGTCGGGAAGCCCGAAGGTCGCGGCGATGTCGGCGACATCGCGACCTTCCTTCACCAGTCGGGTGAAGGTTTCCCATTGGGTCACTTCGTCGGCGTCGAGCCTTGCCAAGTTCTCGATCATCGACGCCTCGATCGCGGCGGCGTCATCGGTTTCGGTGAGGATGCGGCACGGCAGCGGGTCGGCTTCGCCGGTCTCCGCCGCCACGATCCGGGCGGCGTGGAAGCGCCGCGATCCCGCGACGATCTCAAAATGGCCGTCTTGGCAGTTGGGGCGCACGAGCAGCGTCTGAATGACGCCGCGCTTGCGGACGGTCGGCAGGATGTCCGTCACATCGGGGACCTTCTTGCCATAGCGCATGTTGGTTTTGCTGACGGACAGCTTGTCTTGGTCGATGAAAACGAGTGTCATGGCACAACTCCTTGTGAGTGCCGGTCCGTCGTTCTTTGCGGGAGGGCGGACCGGTTTTCGGATTGGCGGCGAAGCGCGCCGCCCGCGCTTCAACCGTCGTCCGGCTCGCCCGGACGGTGCGGAAGGTCAGGGGCCGCGCCAGTCTGGACGGCGCGGCGCAACAGGGGTTCGGCCCACAGGATCGAACCGGCGCGGCGCGCCCACTCGGTCCAGATGGTCAGCGGAAAGGCGCTCTCGAACGACAGGTCGCGCTCGATGAACAGGCCAAATGGCAGGCGGACTTCGGCGATCTCGGACAGGCTGAAATAGCCGAGTTCGGGGCAGCCGAACCCAAGGTCGGCCAGCCCGAACAGGGTGTCGCCGTCCTCGTCCAGTTCGGTCGCCAGCCACGTCGCCGCGCCAAGCGGATTGAACAGCTTGACCACTGGTGGCGGATCGAAGCGCTGTCCCTTCTCGCCACAGGCGCGGCGGGAAATGTCGTTGGCGCGCAGCGCGAAACGCAGTTCGGCGGTCAGGAGGTTCATGCCGCGATCCTCCCGTCCTGCCGCGCGACCTGCGCCTCGCGATGCCGTGCCAGCAGCCAGTCGGCGGCCTTGGTCGCGGCGCTTGCCGCGCGAAAGATCGCGCGATTGTCCTCGCGCAGCACCTCCAGCCACGAGCCGATATAGTCGGCATGGCGGACGGTCGGCACGATGCCGAGCGCGGCGCAGAGGAAGGCCGATCCCATTTCGGCGACCAGTTCCTCGCGCGCATAATCCTTGCTGCCGAAGACGTTGCGAAGGTCACGGCCCAGCCGCTTGGCGTGGCCGGTGGCATGGGTCAATTCGTGCAGGCAGGTCCGGTAATAGTTGATCTGGTCGAAGAAAGCGGGCTGCGGCGGCACCTGCACGAAATCGGGGTCGGGCGCATAGAACGCCTTGGTCCCGCCAATGCGGAAATCGACACCCGACGCCGCAATGATTTCCTCCGCGGCGGGCACGATCTCGCGTTCGGGCAGCGGCGCGGGATTGGACGCCAAATCGGCGCGCAGGCCCTCGCACTGCGCGGCATTGAAGACGGTGAAGCGCTTGAGGAACGGCACCGCCTTGGCCTCGTCACCCTCGCGCGAGGCGCGTTCCTTCTCTGCCTCGGAGGTGAAGCGGTCGGCATAGACGACCGTCACGCCATGCTCGCCCTTGCGGACGCATCCGCCCGCCTCCTGCGCCTGCCGGAAGGTCAGCCATGATTGCGACGGCCAGCCATGCTCGATGACCGCCCCCCACAAGATCAGGACATTAACGCCCGAATAATTGCGCGCGGTGAGGGCATTGCGCGGCAGTCCGGGTCCGGCGCTGCCCGCTGCGCCCCACGGCTGGACCCACGGCAAGCGCCCGGCCTCAAGCTCGGACACGATGCGCGCGGTCACCTCGTCATAGAGGCTGACCCGGTTCTCGGTCTGACGATCTTCGCCCGCACCGTTGCGGCGGGAACGACGGTTGGCGGCATTTCGCATCGCTATCCTCCATCGCCACCCAAAAAGCAGCAAGCCTCCCCGGAAGGCGGGGGTGGGCGGCGAAAAGCGACCAAGAGGCCCGGCTCCAGTGGCCGGCGGCACCGTCAGGGCGGAACGCAAGTGGAGCACCCCGAAGCGTAGCGGAGGGGTTGCCGCAGGCCGCGTCGGGCCTAGCAGGGAGCGCTGCCCGCACCCGCCGTACCAGGAGAGGCAGAGACACAGCGCCGCCGCGCCCCAGGCGCGGCGTCCATGCCAGCGTCAGCGATCGTCACCGCCAGGCCGAGACCCGGAGGGGCTCGGCGGCGAGCATGCATGCGAGCCGTAGAGCGCGGTCGCAGCGATGCTGCGAGGCGCCTCATCATGCCTCAGGACAACAATCTACGGCCGAACGCGAGTATCGCAGCTTCTAGGCCATCCCCGATGATCCAGCGGGCACGCTCTAGGTGAGACGCCCAGCAAGCCTCAGCGTCCGGATTCGAAACATCCAATCCCATCGTCTCGTGCGCGACGCGGATCCAAGAGCGACCAGCATCATCCGCCGAGATCAACTCGGCGTAAAGCGCGAGGTGCTGTTGGTCATAATCGACCACCTTCTTCTGGGTGGGCGCTCTGGGCTCAAGATTGCTCATCTGCGCTACCTCTCATCTGCCATTATTCACTATAATGAATAAAAGCGACTGAGCAATTGCTCGACTGAGTTCCGATGGACATGCGCAAGGTCATCGGCAGCAACTTTGCGAGGCTCAGGAAAGAGAAAGGACTGACGCAGGAGGCCGTGGCAGAGCGGTCTGGCTTTTCGCAAAGCTATATCGGTTGGCTCGAGCGCGGCCAACGCAACCCGACCGCCATTTCCCTTTGGCTTTTGGCGCAGTCGGTCGACGCGATGCCGGCCGACTTGGTTCAACCGGTACCAGACTGAAAATCCGAGCCTCAATCGGCACAGCTTAAGGACTTGCCAGCAGCGCCCCCGGCCCGCGCGCGACCAGCGCTTCCCCCATCTTCACATGGCGCCGCGCCGCCGACTTGCGGTACTCGCCGGGGCCAGGCCAGTCCCCCGGCCCACAGAGTTCGTCGGCAATCCGGCGCAACGAAGTCCCGACGTCTCGCAGGTCCCAGGCGCGCAACGCCATGGCCAGCCGGGAGAAGCGGATCATGCCGGGCTCAGGCGGCACGGCATCGCCTGCCAGCAGCGCTGAGAGACGGCGGACAGTGACGAGCTGGTGCGGCAAGCGGGCATCATGGGCGACAAGGAAGGTCAATGCGCATGGACCGGTAGTGATCGAGCCGCGATGGACATCCAGCCGAAAGGTCAGGTCGCCGACCATCATCCGGACATGTTCGACGCCATCGCGGTCCAGAACATGCGGCGCGAATGCGACAAGGTCGACCGCCCGGGCCGAGGATGCTGGATCGGCGGCCACCGAAAGGACGCACGGGTCGATGTCCGCGCTCCACAGGGGCGCGGCATGGGTACAGTCCAGCCCCGGATCCTCAGGGAAAGTGCAGCCCCCAGCGCGCGGTGAATGCGCGATCGGTGATGGGGTCGCCGATACGATCCCGCCAGAGCACGGCATCGTGTTGGTAGCCGGGATCGCGACGCAGGACTTCCCACGCCAGCGCGGATCGTCCGAGGCGGGCCGCGGCGGTGTAGGAAGCAGGCTCGGCAGGGCGCACCAGCATCAGGGGATCAGCCTATCTCGCCGAGCTGGCTACGCAGGTAGAGGTCGACGGCCTCAGCCTGGTCGGGGCGCAGCGCATCGATCGCCGGCAGATGGTCGGGCACGTTGTCGCGCAGGAGCACGGAGGGGCATTGTCCCTCGACATTGCCGAGATTGGGCCGATGCTGGGCATAGCCGACCAGCGCGGCGAGTTCGGGCGGAAAATGGCGCGCGACCGCAGGCGGATAAACCAGCCATTGCAGCTCGAAGGGCTTGAGCCAGCCGAGACAGTAGCTGATCACGATGCCGCGTCGCGGGCGTAGGCTCGTATTGCCGCCGCCGCCGTGGAGCGTGGAGCCGAGGAAAACCAGAGCATCACCGGGAAGGACGAGCGGTGTCACCGCATCGCCCTCGGGCAGGATGCTTGTGTCCTGGTCGCCATGGCTTCCGGACCACAGCCGCGTCCCGCCGTTGGCGCGGGTGAAGGGTGCGAGCGGCCACATCACGTTGACGAGATATTCCATGCAGCCCTTGGGCCCGCCCCACATGTCCTGGTCGCGATGGGGCGCCTGCGCCGGCGCGCCGGGGTGGATCTCGATCGCCTGGGTCAAATTGAGAGCGATGCGGTCGCACCAGGGCAGTAGCATCTGCTCGACCAGATCGAGGACGAGGGGATGCATGACCAGTTCGGCGATCGCGGGCGAGCGGGCGAGCAGGCCGCCGAAACGCCTGGTCTGCTCGCCATAGAAGGCGCCCTGGCCAAAGGGCGTCGACCGGAACCGCGCATCGAGATCGCGGTCGATGGTCTCGATGAGGTCCGCTCCCACGGCGCGGTCGACGATGCACCAGCCGTCGCGAGCGAGGATGCCGCCATGGCGGGCTGGCGTCCTCATGCCACGGCGCTTTCGGCGGGCGCATAGACGCTGGTCCAGGCCAGCCGCTGCGGCGTCGAGGCATCGACATGGACCATGAAGGCGCCGACGAGGTCACCGTCGACGCGGAGCGAGGGCCCGAGCGGCTCGGCCCGCCAGCCCATCGCCAGCAGCTCACGGCGAAAGCCATCGGGAATGAGGCCGGTCAGTCCCGATATCCCGCGTGCCAGGGCAAAATCGATCGTGGCGGAAAACAGCGCGTTGCGCAGCTCCCGCCGCCGCACGGCGCCATGGCGCTGCGGCAGGCACAGCCGCGTCGTCTCCCAGATGTCGGGACCGACGGGCACGCCCAAGGGGCAGAGATGGGCGAACAAGGCGCCCAGCATATGAGGACCGGTCGTCGGCATCAGCCGTAGCGAGGCCTCGTGCTGCCCGTCATCGTCGGCAGCGACGACATAGACGGCTGCCGCCGTGTCGAACGGATCGATCTCATACTGTCCGTCGACGACCGGCACGTCCCAGCCGAACAGGTCGACGAAAAGTCGCTTCCTGTCCGCGAACATGGACTGAAGCAGCGGCCGGCTGCCAACGGCAAGATGGTTGTCGACGATGTGGATCATGAAGCTCTCCGGGACGAGGGATGGCGTCCTGCGAGAAAGCCAGCGATGCCCCCAGCATCATAGACCGAGCAATTACCCGGGTTGACGAGGGCGAAGCTCGTCGAGACCGATCTCGCCGGCCAGAACCGCGCTCACCACGAGTTCGGTGCGGTCATGCGCGCCGTAGAGACGGCGGGCCTCGGTCAGGTAGCCATCGACGGTGCGCGGCGTCAGGCTCAGCGCCCGGGCGATCTCCTTGTTCGAATGGCCGCGCCCGGCAAGGACGATGCAGTCACGAGGGCGAGGATGCAGCCTTGGCGGCCGAGGCATCGGTCCCGGCGCCACGCCGAGCAGCCGCCGCGCAGTCTGGAAGGCGAAGATTCCGATCATCTGCGCCGCCCCGAGAAATGTCTCGGCCCGGTCGGGCTGGCTTGAGCCGGCGAAGGTGCACGACCCCATGCATTCGCCGAGCCGGACGCACGGGACGGTGATCCCCTGGTTCAACCCGGCATGACGGCCGTGCTCGAGGCTGGCGATATCCTGCCTGTCCATCTCGATCAGACGCGGCAGATCGGACCAGAGGAAGGCGCTGTCGGCAAAGATGCAGCCGCGAACGACCGGATCCCGGCGATATCGGCGCGCCTCCAGCAAGCGATCCATCACCGCTGCGGGATAGTCCCGGATGTCGATGCGATCAGCGCGCCGCGCACGCAGGTCGTCATGATGAACGATCGCATAGTAGCGAAAGCCCATCTCCAGGGTGACGGCCTCCATCAGCCGCCTGAGGTCGAGAAGGTCAGTGCTGGTGCGAAGCGCGGAGATGACCGATTGAGTCAGCGAAAGACAGAAATGAGGGAGGCCATCCACCGGTCCTGGCATTTCGATCTCCCTGCCGGTCTGCAGGCCGACGCCCACCTGTCATCATGGCAGCGGGCAGTGAAATCGCAGCCAGCCGCCCCATGCGATACCCGGGGCAGGCGCCTGCTACTTGGCGCGCTCCCCTTCGATCCAGTCGATCACAAGGTCGGCGATCTGGAGGTTGTTGCGATCCTGCATGATCATGTGGCTGTTGCCGTGAATGCCGAGCTTTGGCGGATGCAGCATTCTCGCCTTGCCGCCGGCCGCGTTGACCCGCGCCACGAAGGCCTCGCAGTCCTTGAAGAAGGGGAACCAGTTGGGACCCACGCTCTGCGGCGTCTCGAGATGATCGCCGAACACGACCAGGATCGGCAGGCGCGCCAGCTTGCGGATCTGGTCATCGGTATAGGTCGCGGCATTGCAGCCGGGCGGCTCGAGGGCGACGAGCGCGCGCATGCCGGTCGGATCGCGCAGCGCCGCCTCGAAGGGAAAGCGGCCCGCCTGCGAGTGCCCGATCAGGACGGTGTCCTCGAGCTTCGCCGACAATTCGGCGAGGGCCGCATAGTTGGGATCGTCGGCCGGAAGGCTCTGACCGAGGTCGGGCACGGCCTGCCGGGCAAAGCTGTCGACGGCCTCGACCGGGAACTGCGTGTCCTCGAACTTGACACCGGGCGTTGGCCCGGCCCGAAATCTGACCCATGCGACATCGTTGGCGACGCGGCGCAACAAGGGCTGCGACGATGGGGAGGCTTGTCCTGCCCGCGCGGCGTTGAAGGGCGCCTGGTCGAACCCCGAGCGCCCACGGCCGACCTGGTCGACGACATAGCTACGAAAGCCGCGGCGCGCGAAATATTCGTACCAGCCCATGCGCCCGTCCGGGGTGGTTTCGTAGCTCGCGCCGGTCAGGGTCGCGCCATGGACCATCACGACCGACGTGCTTCGCGCGCCATGCGGCACCATGTACTGGACGTACATCTGGTCCACCGCCACCGGCCCGGCGCTGTAGAGACCGACTTCGACGTCGCTTTCGGCCTTCATCCGGCCTCCCACGAAGAAGCTGCCGGTGGCGTCCAGCACCAGCGGACCGGACGGGGTTGGCGCCGAGGGCGCGGCTTCGAGGGAAAGGGGCATCGCGAACAGTTCTCCGAACATCAAGGTGCAGGCCAGCAACTGTCGCATCAACCGTGTCTTTCGTTTTTCAGGCGATGGCGCGAGGCAGGCCCGGGAAACCGCCCACTCCTTCCGTGCCCGGCCGCCGCGAGCGAGACCACCGCTGAGCGGCATGCGTATTTCGACAGCCAAGTGTTTCTCCCTCGTATGCGGCGCATGGCGCTGCTCGTGCCTCGACCGGTAAGTCCATCGCACCGCCCGCGCGGCCCAGCCGAGACAGTCCGTGTCTCGAGGCTATGAGGGGCGACAAGGCGCGTCCAATTCCAATTGCGGGACCTCCCATGCCTCAGGTTATGGATTTTTGTGGCCGCACCGCCGGATGGGCCATAACCTTTGCGAATAAGGTGCGGCCAAATCGGTCTTTGTTTCACATGAATTTCGCCACCATTCCCGAGAGTCGGGGGTGCCGCAAAGCGCCCGACACAAAAGGGAGGCAAGACATGACGGGGAAAGCAATTCACAGGCATCGCCATCTCCTGGCAACCGCGTCGGTGATGGCAACGGTGGTGGCGGCGGCGATGCCGATGGTGGCGGTGGCCCAGGAAACGGGCGTTGCCTCTCCGGCGACCACGGGTACAGCGGGCACGGGTGACGCCGGGGAGATCATCGTCACGGCCCAGAAGCGCAGCGAGCGCATCAGCGACGTGCCGATGTCGATCAGTGCCGCCACAGGCGAACAGCTTGCGCAGCGCGGCGTGACCCAGGTCGCCGATCTTGCCAAGGTCGTACCGGGCTTTACCTTCCAGCCCAGCAATTACGGCACGCCCGTCTACAGCATCCGCGGGATCGGGTTCTTCGACCAGGCCGTCGCCGTCGCACCGACGGTAAGCGTCTATGTCGACCAGATCCCATTGCCTTATTCGGTCATGACCGAGGGCGCCACGCTCGATCTCGAACGGGTCGAGGCCCTGAAGGGGCCGCAAGGCACGCTGTTCGGCGAGAACTCGACCGGCGGCGCGATCAATTTCATCGCCAACAAGCCCACGGACCGGTTCGCGGCCGGGGGCAGCATCAGCTACGGCAATTTCGCATCCTATACGGGCAGTGGCTATGTCAGCGGCCCGCTGTCGAGCACGCTGACCGCGCGCCTTGCCGCCAGCACCGACCAACGAGGCGACTGGCAGCGCAGCCAGACGCGCGACGCGGGTCTTGGCGAGCGCAACTTCTCGACCGCGCGGCTCCTGCTCGACTGGAAGCCATCCGACAGCCTGCGGTTCGAAGTGAACCTCAATGGCTGGATGAACAAGAGCGATACGCAGGCGGCGCAATTCGTGGCGAGCGCGCCCGCGGTGCCCGGCGGCTATCCGGACCTCACCGCGGCGATCGCCGCCTTCCGGCCCGCGCCGAAGGACAACCGCGTGGCCGACTGGGACGCGGGCGCTCGCCTGCGCCGCGACGACGATTTCTTCCAGGCGTCCCTGCGCGCCGACTGGGACATCGCCGACGCCGTCACTCTGACGTCGCTCACCAGCTACTCCGAACTGCGCCAGAACGCGCCCAGCGACACCGATGGCACGCCCTACGACAACTTCCGCCTCACGATCCGCGCGAAGATCCGCTCCTTCGCCCAGGAGCTGCGGCTGTCCGGAACATCCCTCGACGACCGACTGCGCTGGATGCTGGGCGGCAATTACGAGCACAATGTCACGCACGACAACCAGTTCGGCCATATCCACGGCACCAATTCAGGGGTCGGCCCGATCCGCTTCTCGGAATTCGTGAACTCCAACAACCAGGATATCGAGACCAAGGCCCTGTTCGGCAGCCTCGACTTCAAGCTCACGGACAGGCTGACGGCCTCGGGGTCGCTGCGCTACACCCGCGTGGGTAACGATTTCCAAGGCTGTCCCTACGACACGGGTGACGGCCAGCTCGCCGCCGCCTTCTCGCTCCTCGCCTCCGCGCCGATCGCGCCGGGCGGCTGCGTCACGCTCGATCCGACGACGCTCGCCGCGGTCCCGCTGGTCCAGGCGTCGCTCGACGAGGACAATCTCTCCTGGCGGGCCGGGCTCAGCTGGAAGGCGGATGCCAGCACCCTGCTCTATGCCAATGTCACCAGGGGCTACAAGGCGGGCAGCTTCCCGACGATCGCGGCACTCACCCCCGTGCAATACACGCCCGTGACGCAGGAATCCGTGCTCGCCTACGAAGCGGGTTTCAAGAAGGGCTTCTTCGGCCAGACCCTCCAGGTCACGGGCGCGGCCTTCTACTACGACTACAAGAACAAGCAGATTCAGGGCTACATCGCCACGGCCTTTGGTAACGCACCGGCGCTGGTGTCCATCCCCAAGGGCAGCGTCCGCGGCGCGGAACTGAACATCACGTGGAAGCCGGTGCGGGCCCTGACCCTGAGCGGGGGCGCGACCTACGTCGATACGCGCGTCGATGCGCATTTTCTCGCCAACGACCCGTTTGCCAACCCTGTCGACCTGAAGGGCGAGCAGTTCCCCAATACCCCGAAATGGCAGCTGAACGGCGACGCCCAGTATGATTTTCCGCTGGGCGATGCGCTGGAAGGATATGTCGGGGGCTCGGTGCGCTATCGCAGCGACAGCTATGCCGCCTTCGGGCGCCAGCCCGCCTTCGAACTGCCCGGCTATGCGATCGTGGACCTGCGAGCCGGGATCCAGTCCGCGACCGGCCGGTGGCGGGCGGAAATATGGGGCCGCAACGTGACCGACAAATATTATGCGACGAGTGTCACCCATGTTCTCGATACGGTCGCCCGCCTGACCGGCATGCCCGCTACCTACGGCGCCACGTTCACCGTACGATACTGACTGTGATGGTTTTCTGGGCGAACCCGGCACGCCGCGGTTCGACCCAGGGAGCCTGAAAGGAATAGCCGGCTTCGGCTAACACCAACGGGGTAGGATGCCGCTACGCGATGGGCTGGCAGGGAGGAACGCTTGGCTACATTCATTCTCGTCCATGGCGCGCTCCACGGCGGCTGGTGCTGGGATCGCGTTTCCACCCGGCTCGAGGCCATGGGGCACCGGGCGCTGGCGCCCGACCTTCCCGGGTCGGCCGGCAACTGGATGGCGCACCAGGACGTGAGCCTCGCCGTCTATGGCGACTTCCTGGCCGACCTTGCTCGCCGGCAAGGCGAACGCACCGTCCTCGTGGGACATAGCCTGGCCGGGATCGCGATCAGCGAGGCGGCCGAACGGGTGCCCGAAGCGGTGGGCGGCCTTGTCTATGTCTCGGGCGTACTCCTGCCCGACGGCGCCGCTGCGATCGATCTCTTCGCGGGCAGGGCCATGCCGGAAGGCCTGAGCCTCAGCGAGGATGGCCTGTCTCTCGCCGACGACCCACGGCATGCCAGGGAGCGCTACTATAATGGCTGCGACGATGCGGACGCATCATCAGCGCTCGCACGGCTCTGTTCCCAGCCGGCGCGCCCGATGGCCGAGGCGCTTCGGCTCTCGCCCGACCGCTTTGGACGCCTCGCGCGGGCCTATGTCGAATGTGCCCACGACAATGCCATGGCGCCTGACCTGCAACGCGCGCAGCAGGCGGCACTTCCCTGCGATCCGGTCTTCGTGATGCAAACCGGCCACTCGCCGTTCCTCCAGGCACCCGACGAACTCGCCAGGCATCTTGCCGCTGCCGCGTCGGCATTCGGCCTCTAGCCCCTTCGCTCGCGAGCACACGAAGCTCGCCGGGCGCGACGAGCGCACAAGATCTCGGCCTGTCCGGCTCCAGCGCGCGCAATAAGCTCCCCCGTCCATGCTGGCGCCGCGCGCTCGATTCCTATAACCTCAGAGAATAGTCGACTAGAAAGTCGGTCTTTGTGTGAATTGATTGCCATCCTCATAGTTCGGCTTTGCGACGCCGTCGGCCTCGCGGGGAAAAGAACGAGGGGTAGGAAAAATGCAGAAAAAAAGCGGCATCCAACACATGATGCTCGGGCGGCCGGCGATCTCGGCCCTGGCGCTGATGGGAGGCCTCGCGATGGTCGCCCCGGCGTGGGGACAGACGGGCGCGACCGATGCAGCGGAGAATACGGCGGCCGACATCATCGTAACCGGCGTGCGCGGCAAGGCTCGTTCCGTCACCGACAGTCCCACGCCCGTCGATGTGATCAGTGGCAAGGAACTCGCACAGGGCGGCCGCGCCAACCTCTACCAGGACCTGCAGATGCAGATCCCCTCGTTCAACCAACCCGCCAAGGCCGGCGCGGGCACGTCGAGCGCGGTGCTGACGGGCGGCCTGCGAGGCCTCAACCCCGATCACACGCTGGTCCTCGTCAACGGCCTCCGCTGGCATCACACCGCGCTCATAAACGTGGGCAACCAGGTCTATAACGGCTCGGTGCCGGTGGACCTGGGCATGATCCCGACGACGTCGATCGAGCGCATCGAGGTGCTGCGCGAGGGTGCCGCCGCCCAATATGGCTCCGACGCGGTCGCCGGCGTCATCAACGTCATCCTCAAGGACACGCAAGGCGGCTCGATCAGCGCGCAATATGGGCAGAACATGGATCGCAGCGATGGCGAGCTGCTGATCGTGCGCGGCAACTACGGGTTCAAATATTCCGACACGGGATCGCTCAACCTCTATTTCTCGGCGCAGAAGCAGAATGCCTCCGACCGATCCTACCCGGTCGCCGGTACGGTCCAGCTCTATCCTCGTCTGCCGAACGGGCAGCCAGACCCGCGCGAGGCGACGGTCGATCGCCAGATCAGCAAGGGGTTCGGCGCCTTCCCGTACAAGCAGTTCCAGATCGGCTACAACGCCAAGGACCAGATCGGCGACGTCGAGGTCTTCTCGTTCGGGACGTTCAACCGGCGCATCCAGGATATCATCTATCCGCCGATCATTCCCAACAGCGCGGCCGCCCTTCCCGAGCTCTACCCCAACTTCGCCTATCCGGTCTTCCAGATCCGCGAGAGCGACGGGCAGATCGCACTGGGTGCCCGCGGGACCCTGAGCGGCTGGGACTGGAGCCTTTCGACGACAGCCGGGCAGGACAACGCCCCCCAGTATCTCTACCAGAGCCTCAATGCGAGCCTGGGGCCGACGAGCCCGACCGACTTCTATCTCGGCACGCTGCGCTCGCGCGAATGGGTCAATTCCCTCGACGTGACGCGCAAGTACGACTTGCCGGGCGGAGGCAGCCTGCAGGTCTCGTTCGGGCTGCAGGACCGGCTGGAGAACTTCAGGATTACCGAAGGCGATCCTGCGAGCTACGCCCTCGGCTCCTATGTCCGCCCCACCGGACAGGCCTTTGCCGGCGTGCCGCTGGCGGGCGGCGCGCAATATGCGCCGGGCTTCCGCCCTGCGGATGCCGGCTCCTGGAACCGCAATGTCGTCAGCGGCTACGGCGAGCTCGGCTACGAACCCAACGACCGGCTGTTCCTCGGGGTCGCTGGCCGGGTCGAGCATTTCAACGACTCGTCGGGAACCAGCGTGGTCGGCAAGGTCGACGGCCGGTACAAGCTCACCGACTGGCTCTCGCTTCGTGGCTCGTTCGGCAATGGCTTCCACGCGCCGAGCCTCGTTCAGCAGCATTATTCCAATGCGCGCATCACGCCGAGCACCGCTGCCGCAACGCTGGGGCAGGTGATCACGAACCAGATCCTGCCGGTCGACAATCCTGCTGCGATCGCGCTGGGCGCTCGCCCGCTGCGCCCGGAAAAGTCGCTCGACACGAGCGTGGGCCTCACGCTCAACCCGTCGCCGGACTTCAGCCTGACCGTCGATGGGTACATCGTGAAGGTCGACAATCGCATCGCGCTCAGCAGCATCCTGCAGGGGCCTGCGGTCAATGCCATCCTCGTCGCCAACGGGCTCTCGCCCAATCTCACGGGGCAATATTTCACCAACGCGCTCGACACGCGCACGATTGGCGCCGACGTGATCGCCACCTATCGGCGGCGCCTGGGTGACCTCGGCACGGTGAGGCTGACGGCGGCGCTCAATCTCAATCATACGAAGATCACGAGGATCGGCGCCAATCCGCCCGAGCTCGATGCCCTCGGCGCTGGCTACCAGCTGGTCGATCGCGTGACGCAAGGGTATCTCACGGACGCGATACCCGAGAGCAAGATTGCCCTGGGCGCGAGCTGGAACTGGGACAAGCTCGATTTCAACCTGCAAGGCATCCGGTACGGCAAGTTCACCGCGCCCGGCGTCAATCCCTCGCTGGACCGCTTCTTCCCGGCCAAGTGGATCACCAACGTGCAGGTCCAGTACCACATCACCAGCCAAGTCAGCATCGCGGCCGGCGCGGACAACATCTTCAACGTCTATCCGCCCGCGAACAACATCCCGCTCGCCCAGTTCGGCTACAATCAATATCCTCGGTTCAGCCCCTTCGGCTTCACCGGCGGGTCTTATTATGGTCGACTGCAGGTGGACTTCTAAGGCGGTCGCAGCGGAACGCGAAAGGGGTGGGCACCTGCGAAGGCAGCCCTCCCCCAGAGACCAGGACAGGTGACCTGAAAATGACGCTCAGGTCTTGTTCGACAACGCATCGCATATTTCAGGCGATCGGAAGGGTGCAAGGATAATGTATCGTATTGGCGTGGATGTAGGCGGCACTTTCACCGACTTCACCATCACGAATTCACAAAGCGGCGAGAACCTTTACTACAAGATCTCCTCGACGCCCGCCGATCCGTCGGACGCGATCGTGTCGGGGATCGCGCAGATCATCGAGCTCTTCGCGATCGCGCCCGAGACCATATCCTACATAGGGCACGGGACGACCGTCGCCACCAACATGATCATCGAGCGGCGCGGCGTGCCGACCGGACTGGTGACGACCAAGGGCTTCCGCGACGTCCTGGCGATCGGGCGGCAGACGCGGCCATCGCTCTACGACATGGCGGTCCGCAAGCCGGATCCGCTGGTGGAACGCTATCGTCGCCTGGAGGTGGACGAGCGGCTGAACGCCAGGGGCGAATGCCTCTCCCCGCTCGACGAAGCCGAGCTCGAGCGCGTGCTCGACGAACTGGCCGGGACGGGCGTGGAGGCGATCGCCATTTCCTTCCTCCACACCTATCGCAACCCGGCCCATGAGGAAGCCGCCGCGCGCATCGCCGCGCGCCGGCTGCCCGGGGTCTATGTCAGCGTCTCCTCGCGTGTCCTGCCCGAGTTCCGCGAATACGAGCGCACCTCGACGACGGTTCTCAACGCCTATGTCGGACCGCGCATGGAGGCCTATTTTGACCGCCTGAAGCGCAAGATCGCCGATCTCGGCATCGCGGCCGAGCCGATGATCATCCATTCCAACGGCGGCCTGCTCTCGATCGACAGCGCCAAGCGTCTTCCCGTCACCACCTGCCTTTCGGGGCCCGCGGCCGGTGTGATCGGCGCGGCGGCCGTAGGCGCGGCCGCCGGCTTTCCCAACCTCGTGACCTTCGACGTGGGCGGCACGAGCACCGACGTGTCGCTGATCGTCGATGGCGTCCCCAAGCTTGCATCCAGCCGCGAGGTCGCGGGATATCCCGTCAAGCTGCCGATGATCGACATCCATGTGATCGGTGCCGGGGGCGGCAGCATCGCCCATGTCGACGAGGCCAAGGCGCTCAAGCTGGGTCCCCGGAGCGCCGGCGCGGCCCCTGGTCCGGTCGCCTATGGCCGCGGAGGCACCGAGCCGACGCTGACCGATGCCAACATCTGCCTCAACCGGCTCAACCCGGTCGTGCTTCTCGATGGCCGCATGCCGGTCGATCGCGCCGCTGCCGTCTCTGCCATCGAGGAAAAGGTCGCGGGGCCGCTCGGCATCTCGGTCGAGGATGCCGCGTTCGGCATGATCCAGGTCGCCGCCGCGAGCATGAGCCGCGCCATCCGGGCGGTTTCCACCGAACAGGGGCACAATCTGGGCGATCTTGCCCTCTTCGCATTCGGTGGCGCCGGGCCGTTGCACGCCGCCGAGGTGGCGCGCGAGGCCGGGATCGGGCGCATCGTCGTGCCGCAGGAGCCGGGGACCATGTGTGCCCGCGGGGTCCTGCTGTCCGATGTCAGCCTCGACTTCGTGCGGATGCAGCTCGCGCTTGCAACGCCGCAAAGCTGGGAAGCGGCCAGTCTGGCCCTGCAGGAAATGGCCGCCGAGGGGGACAGCTGGCTGGCATCGGAGAATGTCGCGCCGGATCTGCGCAGCTTCCATCTCGCCGTCGACGCGCACTATGCGGGCCAGAGCCACGAGATCCGCATTCCACTTCACGCGGCCGGCGGAACGAGCCTCGAGGAATTCCTCGCACAGTTCGCGGCCGCCCACCGCGCCGCCTATGGCTACGACCATCCCGACCAGGCCGTCTACATCGTCAGCTGCCGCCTTCGGGCCATCGGACAGGTGCCAAGGACGCTCGACGCCTCCCACGCGGGCGGCGCCTCGATCGCGGACGCGCAGGTCGACGAGCGCAGCGTCTATTATGGATCGTCGGAAGGCTGGCTGGCGACACCGATCTTCCGGCGCTCCGCACTCCCAGTGGGCGAAGCCGTTTCCGGCCCGGCCATCATCGAGGAGATGAGCTCGACCACCGTGATCCTCGCCGGCCAGTCGGCCGTGATCGACGGCTACGGCAACATCATCATCACGAACTGAGTGAGAAGCATCATGGCGGACATGCACGACTCCCGCGACCCGGCCAGTGGCCAACAATTCGACGCCATCGAGATGGAAATCTTCACCAACCGAATGCTCTCGATCACCGAGAACATGGCGCTCAACATGATGCGCTCCTCCTACTCCTCGCAGATCAAGGAGCGACGGGACTTTTCGGTCGGGATCTTCGATGCACGCGGCGGCCTGATCGCGCAGGGCACCCACATCCCGATCCACCTCGGCTCGCTGCTCGGCGCCGTGGAAGCGCTGCTCGAGCGCTACAGCGTCGAGGACATGGCCGAGGGTGACGCTTTCATCTGCAACGATCCCTACCTGGCGGGAGGCACGCACATCCCAGACGTCTCGATCGTCAGCCCGGTGTTCATCGAGGGTCAGGTCATCGCCTTTGCCGCCAACATCGGGCACCATTCGGACCTCGGCGGCGCAGTGCCGGGATCCATTTCGCCGGGTGCGCGCACCATCTTCGAGGAAGGACTGCGCATTCCGATCATCCGCATCGCCCGGGCGGGTGCGGTGGACGAGGACCTGCTGAACCTCATCGCCAGCAACTCACGACTCTCGGAAGAAAGGCGTCTCGATCTCAAGGTCCAGATCGCGGTCAACGCGCGGGGCGGCGAGGAGACCAGGGCCCTGTTCCTGCGGATGGGAGTGGAGAAGGCCCAGGCGGCGATCGCCGACGTCTACGCCTACACGGCCGATCGACTGCGCCGGCGTGTCGCCGCGCTGCCGGCGGCGACACACAGCTTCACCACCTGGCTGGACGACGATGGCAGCGGCAGTGCGCCGGTTCCGATCGTCGCCACCCTGACGCTGGGAGGCGAGACGCTGCATGTCGATTTCGAAGGCACGGGCCCACAGGCGCAGGGCGCCTTCAACGTTCCCTTCAGTGCGCTTCGGGCGACCATCTACTATTGCGTGAAAGCCCTCCTCGATCCTGACCTGATGCCCAACAGCGGCATGTTCACCGCAGTCACCATCGCGGCGCCGGAAGGGTCGATCCTCAATCCCCGCTTCCCCGCAGCGTGCGGCGTGCGTAGCAACACCTGCCAGAAGGTGGCAGGCGCGGTGTTCGGCGCCTTTCGCGACGTGCTCCCCGAGGACCGGCTCATTGCGTCGAGCAACGACCTGCTGCCATCGATCATGCTGTCCGGCACCCGTCCGGAAAATGGGCGCTTCTATGTCGTTGCCGAGACGCTCGGCGGCGGCGGCGGCGCACGACAGGACGGGGACGGAATGGACGCCATTCACGTCCACATCACGAACAGCCTCAACATGCCGACCGAGGCCCTGGAAAACGAGTTCCCGCTCCTGTGCGAGGAATATGGACTTGCGGTGAACTCCGGCGGGGCTGGTCGCCAGCGCGGCGGCCTCGGCATCGCGCGGCAAATCCGGGCGCTGGAGGATTCAACGACCTTCTCGGCGCGGTCGGACAGCTACATCCATGGTGCGGAAGGCATCGCGGGCGGCGGCACCGGCGGTCTCAGCGCCGTGGTCTTCAACGCCGGACGCAACGATGAAAAGGCGCTGCCGACCAAGGTCGCCAACTTCGTCCTGAATGCCGGGCAGAGCATCCGGATAGAAACACCCGGTGGCGGCGGGTTCGGACCGGCCGGCGACCGCCCGGTCGAGCAGATCGCCCGTGACCTGCGCGACGGTGTGATCACCAGGGAAGCGGCCGAACGCGACTATGGCGCCGACAGGGTCGGTGCGGCCCTCGCCGCCACCATCCGTCCATGACGGTGGAAGCACCTCAAGCACCGTCGGCGGACCACTCCGGCGAGCCGGCAAGTGGCATTCAGAAAATCACGCACTTTCGCTGGGTCATCCTCGCCCTCGTCTGCTTCATCTACATGCTGGTCGCCGCCGACCGGGCCAATCTCGGTGTGGCGCTCCCGGCGATCCGCGGCGAGTTCCGCATCAGCAATGCCGAGGCAGGCCTCTTTGCGAGCCTGATGTTCTTCTGCTTCGCAGCCGCGCAGATTCCCTCGAGCATGCTCGTGCGGCGTTTCGGAGCGCGGCACCTGATGCTGGGTGCACTGGCGGCGGCGGCAAGCGCCTCGTACCTCATCGGCACCAGCGGCTCGACCCTGGACATCAAGGTCTACCGCTCGCTGCTGGGGATTGCCGAGGCGATCATCTCGGTCTGCTGCATGACGACCATCAACCACTGGTTCTCGGTGCGCGATCGCGGCACCGCGACTGGCTTCTACTGGGGTGCGTCCAAGCTGGGCCCGGTGCTCTGCCCGCCCATCGCCGTGCTGATCCTCCAGATGCACGGCTGGCGCGCGATCTTCCAGATTTTTGCAGTGCCGGTGCTCGGCGCGGCCCTGATCTGGTTCTTCTTCGTCAAGGGCCGGCCCGAAGACTCTCGCTTCGTCTCGCCCGCCGAGCTCGCTCGGATCAGGGACAGCCGCACCGCCGGCGAGGCTAGGACCGTCAGCGAACGGCTAGGGCGGGTACCCGGCTGGATCGACCGGCTGATTCGCCTGCGTTCGATCGAGCAGATCGACAGCGTCGCCGGCGTCTTCCGGTCGTGGAACCTCATCGGCAATGCCTGCGCCACCATCTTCATGGTGGGCATCTTCAATGTCTTCCTGGCGTGGATCCCGTCCTATCTGCTGAATGCAAGGCATTTCCCCCTCGCGACTGCCGGCGTCCTTGCCTCGGCGCTGTTCGGCGGCGCCGTGGCGGGCAATCTTGCAGGCGGCTGGCTCTCGGACAATGTCCTGGGACTTCGTCGCAAGCCGCTGATGATGTTCGGCGCGTTGTTCACCGCCGCGGCGCTCGCCCTGTTGATCCATGCCCCTGCGGATCCGTTCCTGGTCGGCGCCCTGCTGGTCGCCACCGGCTTTGTCGTCGGTCTGGGCTATCCCCATTTCTCGATCTATCCCATGAGCCTGACGACCCGCGAGATCTATCCCGTGGCGTACGGCGCGCTCAACACGGGTGCCGCACTCGGGGCAGCCTGCTTCCCCTTCGCCGCCGGGGCCATTCTCGACGCCTACAGCTGGAACGAACTGTTCCTGTTCCTGTCCTTGTCCTCGCTCGTCTGCCTCGGCTTCCTGGCAACGATCGTCGAACCGGTCATCACCGATCGCTGAGGCGGACGCGGTGGTTGGATGTCGAATGGCGGCATTCACCACCAATCCCGCCACGGTCGCTAGCGCGCGGGTCGAGCGAGGCAGCCGGGGTTGTCGTATCCGCGACGACGAATGTGCCGAAGAAAGCGCCGATTATACTCGCAAGCGCCGGCCAAGGCCCGGGGGGTGTCACTTTAACTCCACGCGGCGTGAACCGGGCGGCAAGTCGCGGGTCGACCAAACTCGGTCACTCCCCTCAACCTCACGGAGCATCTTGCGCGGACCAAAGCGGCCGGTCGAACGTGCGACCGGCGGCGGTGGCATCGACAGCCCGGCGGGTGATCGGCAGGTGACGCGCCGGCGAGTGTTGCCGGCACCGGGCCTGGCCTGATGCTTGTGGATGTGGCCGGACTTGTCATGGATGCCATCCAGACCGTACTTTCGGTTGCGACATCAGTTGGCGTGCTCTTGAAGGATCATTAGCGGTGAACATCTTCGAACTCGATCCCGATCTGCTCGCGCGCTACGATGCCTTCGCGCGCTCTCCCACCGCAGTCCACGCCGGCGATTTCAGCACCCAGGCCGATCTCATCTGGCGCAGCAGCGCGTTTCGTGCGCAGCCGCCGACCGGCATCGATCTGAAGTTCGAGGAGCGCACCCGCCGCCTCGTCCCGGCCGCCGGCGGCGAACTCACCGACCAATGCCTGCGACTGCGACTGTGGTGTGTTCGGTGAGCACGGAAGTGACTTCCGTCTTCGAGAGCCTCGAAGCCCGCCTGAAGCCGAACCGCAATGGTGCACTGCGCAAGATCAGTGAGCGTATCCAGGGTTTGGAGCAGCTGCGGCTCTGGTTCGTGATCGTCGGCGTGCTCGGTGCATTCCTGGCGGCGCTCGCCAAGGCATTCGATGGGACCGCGGGGACGGTGCTCGTGTTCGTGGGTGCGACCCTGGCCGGTGTCGGCGCGGCATTCGTCGCCCGCTTCGACTTTCGAAAGCTCGAGCTCACCACGCTTCTCACCCAAGCCGAAGAAATTGCGGAGGAAGCGATCGAGGCTGGCCGCAAGCTGCAGGATCGACAATCCTCGGCCTCCCTGCTCGACCGCCGCCGCCTGGCGTTGATAGACGCTAACACGGTCATGCGCGAGGCCTTGGAACAGGCGCTGCTGATCCCGGAGGCGGACCCGGTCGGTACGGTCGACGTGATGATCGAAATGGCACTGCGGCATCTGCTGGTCTCGATCGGGCTGGAGCAGGAAGAGGAATGGGTCATCTCCGTCTTTCAGGTCCAGGGTGATGAGCTGGTGCGCATCTCGGCCAAGCGCGCGTTGCGTGCCGACGAGCACAAGCATTCACGTCGCTGGAAGATGAACCAGGGCGCGGTCGGTGCGGCGTGGGCGCGGCAGGATGTCGTTGTCATGTCGGATGGGCAGGACGGCGTCAGCGCGCACGACGTAAAGGTGCCGGAAGCCTTGCAGAAGCCCTATGACGGCACGCGCTACCGCTCCATGGCGGCCGTCCCGGTGCGATTGGGCGATCCGGTGCGGATCTGGGGTGTGGTTGCCGTCTCGTCCGATCGGCCTGGCCGGTTTCGCCGCTTGCCCGGCGACCGACAGGAGCAGGCCGTCGATACCGTTCGGCTGATCGCCCGAATGACCGCTTTGATGGCCGCAGCGTTCGAGCGGAGCCATTGATGTCCTTCCAACGTTCCCAATATCGTGTTACGAAATTCGTAGAAGGAGCCCGCTCATGACATTTGGCACGGAACCCGATCCGGTCGACCTGCTCGACCGCGAGGAGGAGCGCGCAATTGCTGCTGTCGTTCGTGCGCGCTTTGGCAGGGGCGATTTGAGACAGGCACTGAGTACCATGGAGGGCGTCACTACCCGGCGGCTGCAGATGCGCGCCCAGCAAGTCGTCCGCCGCTTCGCCTGAACGCAATACCACTCGCGTCAACTGCTATTTGATGGTGACGGCTTCCGGCTGCGCCCCGATGGAGCTTGTCAGGGCCACAAACGGAGAGCCTTGCTAAAGATAGCAATAAGGGCCGGTGCCGACCAAATCAGGCCGTCTGGAGCTAGGGGACGAACGGCAGGTTTCACCGAAATCTTCCATTTGACCGAAGCATCCCTTTTCCGTGGGAAAGGGATGCGGGTGCTTGATACCCTACCTAATCGAGGCGCCGAGCCTCCGCGCGACGAAGGGTCTCCAGCACCCCGCCGAGCCTCCGAATCATAAGATACCCCTCAATGATCGCTGGCATCCCGGTGCGAAGCCGGGGCGCCTCCGGATGCATCTTCGGCCGGCTGTTCCGGCAGCTTGAATGGCCGTGCGGCAGGATCGTCAGTGAAATGCAGGATCAGATGATCGTCATCCTCATCGACGCTGCGAGGCGCCAGCTCGGCAGCGCTAATGGTGAAGCCCAAATCCAGCCAGGTCTTGAAAATGTTCCGCCCTTCGTCGCGTGGGTCGAGTTGCTTGCGGAAGCGCTCTTCGGTCATCCTGCCGGCAAGCAGATCGAGGAGCATCCGTGCCGGGAATTCGACACTGAACCGGCCGGAGCCGCGATTGGATCGTACGGTCATCCCAAGATATTGTCCTGTCCTTGAGGGGGAGAAGGCACCCTGGCGAAAGAGGGAGCGCGCCTGATAGCCCTCATAGTGGGGATCGGGCAGCAGCCCCGCCATCATGTCGAGCGCGGGCGGCGGTTCCGGCAACTGTGGTGTGCCGAAGAAGGCGACGGTCCAGCGTCGCGGCTTGCGACCATCCGGATTAAAGCCGTTGAACCTCTTCAGTTCCTTGAACGGCGAGACGGTGACGACGGCATCGACGTTGCGACCGCGACCTGCGAGAAAGTGGAGAATAATCTCGCGCGCCGATACGAACCGGCGGGTATGGTCGAGCTCGCCGAAGCGCCCGACCCGCCGCAGCAAGGTCGATCCGACATCAGCGACGAAGAGGACACGCAGGGTGCCGGCCGCAGCCGCCCGCAACTGCTTGGCCTTGCGCACCAGCAAGTCGAACAGCGGGTTCTCCTCGAGTGAATGCGTTTCCGGCGGCATCGAAGAATAGAGGTTGTGGTAGCGTGTCTGCTTGCGCTCGGTGTGCTCGATCTCGACGTCGAGCCCCTTGGCCTGGAGGCGCAGTCGTGCCGAGCGGGACTGACCCGAACCGACCCAGTGCGTTATCGCCGCGCGCTCATCGTCGGTGAGACGATAGCCACGTGGCGCGAGCCTACGGCGGATGTAGCGACCGTCAACATATCCACTCTCTTCGCGATACCGGAAATAGAGATAGTCGCCAGTGCCCTTGCTGGCGCGGCTGGCAACCTCGGAGATCTGGATCGCGATCGCGTCCATGTCCTCCTCGCCCGAAATCGCGTTGTCGGTCGTTGCCGCGATCTCGATGGCAGTAGTGCGCCCTTCGACGAAGGCATCGGTAATCGCGTCGGGTCGCCGGCTGTCGCCCCACCATTCCGGCTCAATCTCCAGGTCGCCGAGCGACTGGATCGCCCAGAGCAGGGCAAGTTCCATTTCCGCGGGGAGCGCCTGCTCAACCTGCTTGGAATCGTTGAGCCGGCGTAGGAGGTCTCGGCCCTTTTCCGGTCCGAGGACGGTTGCGAGCGCATCAAGCATTGACTGGATTCGACGGCGCGCGAAAATCGGCATGATCCGCCCTTAGCAGTCTTTAGTCCGACGCGCGCATGCCCCAAAACAAGAGCCATCATTATGTGCCGCAGATGTACATGCGCTTGTTCGCACGCGAGGGTGACAACCGGATCGGCGTCTTCGTCATCGACCGTCGCAAGTTCATTCCTGGCGCGCCGATCAAAGGTCAGGCGTGCCGCGACTATTTCTACGGCAAGGATGGCCGCACCGAGCGAGCTCTCGGAGATATCGAGGGGCACGCTGCCCGGATCTTCGGCGTGGTCGGTCGCGACAGGCGGTTGCCTGCAGCATGCAGCCAGGATCATGAATGGCTGATCTTCTATATCGGCATGCAGCACGCCCGCACGGTCGGCGCGGCCGAGCAGCACAATGAGGGCTCGGAGAAGGTCGCCAAGTCAATCCTGCGCACGAAGGCGGAGCTCGAAGGGAATAGCGCGATCGTTGAAGCGCTCGATCGCGTGCGCATCAGGCGGACGAACGCGGTGTCCGAGCTGATGGGCTATACGACAATCGGCGCCAGCCTGCTCGCTGACTTGAAGCTTGTGCTGGTCGAAAATTGCGCCGCGGTCCCGTTCATCGCCTCCGACACGCCGGTGGTCTTCCACAACCGGCTCTATGAAGGTCAACACATCGGCGTGACGGGATACGCCAATGTTGGGCTGCAGCTGTTCCTGCCGCTCGGACCACGGCTCGCGCTGTTCGGTTTCGACGCAGCCGCCTATGAAGTCGCGGCCGATGCGCGGGGAGTCGTCCAGCTCGATGATCCTTCCGACGTCGAGCTCATCAACGACCTTCAGTGGGAGGCCGCGCATGCCGTCCTGCTTACTGCGCCCGACATGCCCGAGCCGCTCCTGCAAGCCTCTGCTACGGCATGGGCGGCACTACGGCAGCGGGAGCGTACCATCTTTCGCGAGGCGGTCGTCGAGCAATCGGACGACGAGATGCGCACGCGCCACGGATCGGGCGCGGCACCGTCGGCGGTCATGCTCGATCTTTCGTTCGTGCGCTGCATCCTGCCCCAGCCAGAGCCGCTCGGCGCCTGGGACATTCCGCCATTTCGCGAGGCCGACCGTGTTGCGCGCGTCGATCGCATGTTCGGACAGATGGAGCTATGACGCGCCGCTCCGGTCGCTCGCGAAACGGACATTGTCACGGAGCGGGATGCCCAGCCGATTGGCGACGCTGATGACATCATCGGATGCCGGTCCACCTAGTATCAGGAGGACGCGCGTTTCTACAGCTTCATCGGCAAGGGCGGCTTCGGCCGCCAGCACCGCCTGATATTTGAGGCACTGGAAGACGCCGCGCAGCATGTCGCCTTCCGGCGCATGAAAAGGCTTTACCTCGACCGCGAGACGCAGACTGCGCCGTTCGAAGACTATGTCGATCCTGTCGCCCGAAGCGGTCGGCCATTCGACCGTGCCGTTCGGGCTGCCCTGCGCCAGCCCGGCGACATGGGGATTCTCGCTGACATAGGTTTTGAGCGCCAAATGATCCGGCCCCTCGCCGCCTCTGCCACGCGCCTGGCGGGCTTTTTCGACGGCATCGGCCAACGCGTCGCCATCGAGAGGGATCTCAAGCAGCTCGCACAGTTCTGGCCAATGGGCATAGGCATGCGCCTGCGCATAGACCGCCTTCAGAACGGCGAGCTTTTCAGTATTGGTTTCGGCGCTCTGGTATAGGTCGGAGAGAAACCCATCGATGCCGCGGCCCGGCAGGCCGGTAATGTCGTTGACGATCAGCGCGTGCAGCGGCGGCGGGCATCGCCGGGTCCAGCCGCGGCGATCCGCCACCGCGCTCAGCGTGTAGCCGATATAGCCCGCGATATGATGTACGGCGCGGTGGTGAACGCCAAGTTCGCGCGCGACGTCGCCATAAGTAATCGGCTTTTCGAGCCGAGCCTGGCGGATGAGGATGGGAAGAAGCTCGACCATCCGGGCCGACGACTTGTCGCCCTTGTCGAGCCACGCGCGAATATTGGCCGTGTTCCTTCCCCCCAAGTGTAGCTGTCGAGGCGTAGATTACTCAAAACGGCGTGCGAAACCAGTCGAGTTGGAACCATGCTTACGCTATTGGGAACGATGGGCGGTATCACAGCCGCGAAGAGATGATCGAGCGCAATGGACCAGGAGCCGGCCAAGGCCGCAAAGGTTGAGGAAGAAGGCTCTAGCCCGGTCGGGCGCGGGGGCGCTGGAACCTATATAGAGGGGGAACTCGGCGCTTTCTATCTTCTGCAGATGCTCGCCGGCAGTGAAGCGCGCGGTTTGCCGGACGCTCAGATCAATCGGGTTCAATTTCAGGGCGAGAGCGACGGCTATGCGCTTGACGATCTGATCGTTCATGGCGTGTCGGACAAGGGCAGCTCGATCCTTGAAATCCAGTCGAAGCGCACTGCGACATTCGCGCCCAAGGATCCAATCTTCAAGAGCATCTGCGAGCAGATCGCCCGCAGCGCGCCGGCGGAGCATCCGACCGACCGCCATCTGTTCGCGGCCGCGACGCAGCGGACCAGCTTCGCCATTTCCGGTCCCTATCAGGACGTGCTCGAATGGGCCCGCACGAGCAAGACCGGCAACGATTTCTTCGCACGGCTGACGCTCAAGGGCGTCGCCAGCGAGCCGATGCGCAGCTTCGCACAGGCCTTTCGGACTCATCTTGTCGCGAACGGGATCGCCGCCGACGACGAAGTCATCTGGAACATCATTCGCCGGTTCCTGATCCTGGAGTTTGATTTCGAGTCCGGGGCGCCGCAGGCGCGGGCCCATGCCTTAACGATCGCCGCCCAAATTCTTGCGCCAGAGGATGCGGACCGGATCACCGCGCTCTGGAGCAATCTCATCGAGCTGGTCATCCAAACGGGCAAGGCCGGCGGTTCGATCACGCGCGACGCGCTGACCGCGACCTTGAAGTCGCGGGGTTTCCGCTTGGCGGGTAATCGCGACTTCGCACTTGCGCGCGCGCGCCTTGGCGAGATGACACGCCATGCCCTGGCGGACATCGGGACGAGCGTCGGCGGCACCACCCTGCCGCGCCTTGGCGCTTTGGCCGCAGTGGAGGAAGCGCGCGACGCGCATCGCCTCATCGAGATCACCGGCAAGCCGGGCGTCGGCAAATCCTGGGTCCTGCGCCATCTTGCGGAACGTCAGGCGCGCGAGGGGCATGTGATCGTCCTCGATCCTATCGGGACACCCGATGGTGGCTGGGCCGCGCTCGGCCAGCGCCTCGACGTGCCAGGTACCGCAAGGGAATTCCTCGGTGATATCGCGGCGAGCGGTGGCGGCGTGCTGTTTATCGACGGCGTTGAGATGTTCGCAACGGCGGAGCGGCGCCGCACCGTCAACGATGTGCTGCGCGAGGTCGCTGGCATTGAGGGCTTCTCTGTCGTCATCTCGACCAGGCCGGATCAGGGCGTCGAAGGCGGGAATTGGCTTGCCGACGATGCGCTGTCCGTGCTCGGCACCCCGCACCAGGTGATCGTTGGCGAGCTCGACGACCATGAGGTCGCGGTTCTTATTGCGCTTGCACCGGAATTGCGCGCGCTGCTGGCGGCCAACCATCCGGCCGCGGCCATTGCCCGCAATCTGTATCGGTTGACCCAGCTGCTCAAGGTACCAAGTAGCGTCGATATCCGCACCGAGGCGGCGCTCGCCGACCATTGGTGGCAAAGTGCTGACGGCGCGAAGCCGGAAGATGTGCGCGCAGCGCAGCGTATCCTGGCCGACCTCGCCGAAGCGGCGCTCGCCGGCCGCGACACGATCGACGCCACGAAGGACTCGCCGGCGCGCGATCACCTGCTACGCAGCCTGACCTTGAACGAGCCGAAGCGGGACAAGCTCGCATTCTACCATGACGTTTTGCGTGATTGGGCGATCGGTGCGCGTCTCAACGAAGACCTGTCGCTGCTCGATGGTCTGGATCTCACGGTTCCGCCGTCGCCTGGCGTCGCGCGCGGCATCGAGTTTGCGGGCCGGTTCGCCCTTGAAAAGGGCACGGATGGTTCGGACTGGCAGGCCTTGCTTGCGGCCCTGTCTCGCACCGGCGCCCATGATGCGTGGCGGCGGCAAGCTCTCTTGGCGATCGTAAGGTCGGAGCTCTCGGCCGAACTGCTCGCGCGGTGCAGCGCAGCGTTGCTGGCGCAGGGCGGCGCACTGCTTGTCGAGCTCTGTACCGCGATCACCGCGGTCGAGACCATGTCGACCGCTGCGTTGTTTGCGCAGATGCGGACTGCTGGTGTCAACGTCCCCGAAGGACAGACGTCGCTTCGCGCCGCGACTTCGCCCTCGGCGCCCGCGGCCCTGAGGTGGTGTTTCGCCCATGAAGCGGAAATCCCGATTCAGGCGATCGGCGCTGTCGTCAAGCTGGTCGAGATCCAATTTTTCCTGGCGATGACCGTCTCCGCCTATGGGCAGGCGGCAGCCAGGATGCTGTTCAAATGGCTGATCCAGCTCGATCTGCGGAACACGGCGATCACCATCCCGTCGCCTGCCGACGTGCCGAGGCTCGAAGGGCAGGTGCGCCAGCGGATGATCGAAGATCTTCGGGCGATGACGCTTCTGCTCGCGGCCAATGCCCCGGAGGAGGCAAAAGCTTATCTGGCGGCCGCGGTGGAAGAAAACGACTATTACAAGGCGAAGGAAATCCGGCCTTTCAGCAGCGCGCTGGCAAAGGTGGCTCCGGCCGAACTTGCCGCGTTGATCGTGGCCAGCCTGATCGAGCGGCCGCGAAAAGGCCGTTCGCGCCGCGATTCCATGGGCCGCGTACTAAGCTTCGCCGACACCGACTATATGCCGCCATCGCCGGCGCAGCCGCCGTTTCTCGATCTTCTCGACGCCGATCCCGAAATCGGCCTCGCGCTCATTCGGAAGCTCGTCGCGGCGGCAGTAGATGGTCACGCTGAAGGCAAGACGACGCAGACCAACGGCTACACGATCATATTCGATGGAAAGCGGCGCTTTATCCCGTGGGTCCAGACCTACTTCTGGCCCCGTGGCCAGGCCCGTGAATATTCGGCGGCATCGGGGCTCATGGCGCTTGAGGCATGGTCGCAGGAGCGGCTCGACAAGGGCGAGGATATCCAGGCGGTTCTGCGCGACATCCTCGGGCCGGAGGGGAGTTGCGCCGCTTATCTGATGATCGCGGTCGATGTTCTCCTGTCCCATTGGCCCGCGACGCGAGATGCGCTGGTTCCGTTCATGGCCAATCCGGACCTGCTCGCCAACGACCGCGTGCGCTCGACGCATGGAGCATTGGGGCTCATGCTGTTCGGACAAAAAGAGCCGAACGGTCGGATCAGGCTGGGGGACCTTGCGAAACGCCTGTCGCGCCAGATCATGCTCGAGCAGCTCGTTCCGTACTATCTGGCCGACGATGAGGCCGGACGCAACCTGCGCGCGCTGCTCAAGTCCGCCGTCGACGCGCTCGAACCCTTTGGCGACAATGCAAGTTTCAGTGATCCAGCGTTCATGGGGACCTATGTCCTCAACATGCTCGACATCGCCAATTGGGTCGAGGTGGAGGGCGGTCTCGGCTATACGTCGCCGCCGGTCGAGGCCGATCATCTCGCAAGGCTCGAAGCCAGGCGCCAGGTGCTCGTCAATTCGAGCAATACCGAAGCGAAGATCCAGCTAGCGACGAACGATCCCACCAAGGGTTCGGCAGAGGTGGCGCGCGAGGCCGTGGTCTATGCGGGGGGCGATCTCCCCGATGGCACCGACACCGATTATCTCAAGTCGCGGTCGACCCGCCTGATCGCGACCGCGATGCTGGTCGCACGCGACGGCGACGATGCACTTCTCGATGAGCACGAAGGCTGGGTACGGACCGTCATCGCCGAGGCCTTGAAGGAAGAGGTCGATCCCTATGGCTCGAGCGAAACGCTCGGCTTCAATCGCCCCGGCATGGGCATCTGCGCCCTGATCCACCTCTGGCATCGGCGCAGGCTAACGCCGGATCGCGATGCCCTGGTGGCGGCTGCCGCCCGCGGCGACCGGGCGGCGGTTCCCGCCTTCGCTGCTGGGCGGGCCTGCATTGACGAGACGGATCCGCGCCTCCTCAAGTCCGCCATTCGGATCGCGTTCGCCACCCGGCGATGGCGATGGGCTCCCTATGACGAAGATACTGCCGACGAGGCTGCCTATGAGGCCGAGAAGGCATGCATTGCCGGCGACGTCATTGCCGCAGAGATCACCTGGCTCGAGGGCGGGTCGGAGCCCGAATGGCCCGTCCTTCCTGACGATGAGCCATCGCTGCGCAATCGGCCGCGTGTGATCCTCTCTCGCGACCGGGCCCGCACAGAGTTCGAGAGGGATGAAGACGAATGGGCGCCGGAGCCGAAGAAGGCCTCCATCCATGTCGATGCCCAAGGCATTGCGAATTGGCTCGCGCTCCTCAATACCGACGGGCATCCGAGACCGGCCTGGTACGAGCAGATCGTCGACGCCTATGCGCCGTGGTCGGCGCGGCTGAACGCGCATGGCTATCCCGCGGACGCCGAATTGGATCGGACCCCCGACGACTGGAACAGCCAATTCTATCTGCTGACCGCTGCGGTCATCATGGACGTGACTCCGGAGCGGCTTGGCTCCATCCTGACACCGATACTCGAACTCCCGGACCGATCGTTCTGCGACGTCGCCGACACGCTCACGCGAGCCGCCGATGCGGCTTATTTCAATGAGCGGGCTCGTCCGGCCGATCGTCTATGCGAGATACGGCGGCAGTTGATCACCCGAACCATGGCACTGGATCGCTGGTCTTGGGATCGCAGACCCGGGGATTTCGGCATCGACTTCGAATCTGGTCCCACAATCGGCGTCATGTTGATGAACGAATATAATCTGGTTTCGAGCGCCAGGAGCTATCTAGTACCGGCTATATTCGACCGGATCGATCCGGTGCTAGAGACGCTGCGACCGATGTTGTCAGGTGGGCCAACGGCATTTATCGCGCTCTGCACGATGAATACCCTCATGGTGGCACCCCGATCACGGCACCTCGACTTTCTCCTGTTTGCGGTTGAAACATGGCTTTCGGCGACGGGCGGAGAGCGGGCCATTTGGCACGAGCTTTCGATCGGCCGGAAGGTCGCAGAATGGTTAGAATCGGTGTCACTCGATGATCCGACTCTCTACAACCGCGATCACGCCGAGCGCGGCCGGATCGACACGATGCTTGGACGACTGATCAGCCTTGGAGTGTCAGAAGCCCATGAGCTGGAACTAAAAGTCAAAGTTGAGCGAGGTGGCTTAACCTAGGCCCTCTAGAAGGCTTATGAACCGCCAACGACATGATGGCGGCAACACGGGTTTACCTCTATCCATGACGCATGGAGAGATCAGATCAGGACAGTAGGCAGCCAGCGTCGGAGCCCGTCGTCGGGGTAGATCTTAGGCCAGACGAGTCGATTCAGAAGATCCTGATCTCGAGTGCATCACGCTTCACCGGCGAGTTCTCTTCACCTAATTTGCTCATCACGCACGCGTGGCCGCCCTTTCATGCGGGGCGGCGCGATTGGTTTCGCGAGGATACACCACTTTCGCGGACGGCCCTCGTGCTCTCTTTCAGAACGGTGCGGTCGCCCAAACTGCCCGGGTTTGTCGTTCCCAACTACGAGGCAGCGGGCCAAATTGTCGCTGCGGTGCTCAGCGTGCTTTTCGGCAAGAAGTTCGAAACCCACGGCCCCTTGGAAATGTCGGGAAGCTTCGGCGTTCCCGATCTCTCCACATTTGCGGTGCCGAACAATCCGTCTCTCCCGCACATCGGCTCCAACTTGCGGGCCGACCATCCTGTGCCGCTCGAGATCTCGGAAGCCCGTAGAATGCAGATGCTCTTTCTTGGCGATCATCCGGACGCAGCGGCACGATCGGCGTTCATGGCAGCCGCGCGTTTTTATCAGCGCGCGCTCCAGGCGATCGAGGACGATCCAGAGGTTGCTTATCTCCATCTGATCACCGCGGGAGAGATCATCGCCAACCACAAGCCCTTCGTTGAGGCAGAGCATCTCGACGAGCAGACGCGAACGGCGCTCGAGCGGATTGAACAGGAGATGGAGGGTGGGAAAGCATTGGCCTCTCAGCTTCGCGGGAAGCTGCGCGGCATCAAGCGGCGGTTCGTGTCAGCGATAGCGTCCTACATCGATCCGGGCTTCTTCGAACGGACCGAGGCGACTGATGCATTCTCCGCCTTTCGCGCCGACAATTTCTCCCAGCGGCTCGGCGCAGCTTATGACTTGCGCAGCAAGTCGGTTCATACCGGCAGACCGTTCGGCACTTGGATTGCGGCGAGAAATGATGGTGCGGAGGTGCAGCATGGTCAGCCGGTCATTGAGGAAGACAAGGAGCTTGCTAAGATCTTGTATAGAGCTCCCACTTTCGTTGGGCTTGAGCGAGTGCTTCGTTACGCACTGATCGGATTTGCCCAAGAACTTGGTGCAGAGATGTCGGACATCGGAAAAGGAGGTTCCGAAGGCGAGGATACAGAGCGGCCAGCAGACCAGTAAAAGCTGGCCTTGCATCGTGGGTTCGAACACCATGACCTCCGTCGTATCGGCTCGCAATCATTGATAATCCCTTTGTTTTTTCAGAGAATTTCATCGTGCCACGGGGCAGTGACAGATGGACCATGTTTGCCCCGATCCTCCATGCTATTTAAGCTAAATGATCGACCTGCGTGACAGCATCGCCACCATCCGAGCACAACTCGAAGAAGGTTCCTCGCGCAACCTGACCTACGCTGCGTTGGAGTGTCGGCTCGCCTTAGAGCGAATTTGTTATGAGCGGCTGCGCGCCATGCATGACTATATCTCGCATGACGAGATCCGCTGGCAGCCGGCTCGCGTGATCAAAATACTGACTGAGGGCGTCGATCCCCATGTGGCTGACACCTACACGCTCTCGATGAGCCGCCATCCATTGCCAAATGGCCTCGAGCCGACACGGGAAGATTACGACGCGCAGGAATATATCAAGATTGGCACCCAGGTCGGCTTCAAGGCGAACTATGTTCAGAAGCTCTGGAACGCCCTCTCGAACGTGGCGCTGCACGCCAATTTGCCAGTCAACAAGGCGGATCAGGTCGAGGCATATGGAAACGCCGCCAAAATCAGAAAGCAGGTCGAAGTAGCGCTAGCCGAGATCGAGCGCATCGCAACCAGCACGATGATCTCCACGGGGCTTGGTAAAGAGGTCAAGTTCGAGTGCCTGTGCGGCGCGACCAACAAGCGCCGGATGCAATGCCTTCCAGAGGGCAAGATCGTCAGCTGCATTAATCCGGAATGCGCCGAGACATGGGACGTCGAGATCAGTGATGGCGAATATGAGTTCGCCAGACGTGGGCACGACTTGGAATGCCTGTGCGGAAGGACGCACTTCGTGACCGCCGCCTCGATTGAAAAAATGGCCAGGCACGAGTGGGGCACCATTCCCTGCGACTGTGGCGGGAAGCTGCTGCTCCGCTGGTCCCTAAACTATGCGAAGGTGCCACCCGATTCAGAGCAGGCGGCGCCGAGCGAAGCCGCGGAGGGATAAGGATTTCTTGGAGTATATGACAGCTTCCAAGCGCGCTAACCGACCGGCAGGTGCTGGCATAATCAGTCCCTCACTGGCGACACCGCGAATGGCCGCTTTGCCCCAATTCACGTCGGACCTTTGCCCCAAAAAGCTAAACAGACGTCATCGATCGACACTCACGAGGCCGCCCGCATTGAGTGCCAGATGCTCTCAAAAACGATCACGGCTCCCGGCCCTGATCACAACATCAACCTGGTTGGTGCCAAACCGCTCACGTCAACTCGGCTTTTCCCGTCCAGCAAAAGCTCAGCAGTCGCAACGCCTAGGGCGGGAACCAGCTGAAAACCATGACCGCTGAACCCGAACAAATGCATGAGGCCGGGCACAGAGGGCGACAAGCCTGCAATGGCGACGTTGTCCCGGGTCTTCGCCTCGAGCCCGGCCCAAGTACGAGAAATCCTTACCCCTCGTACACCGGGGAACAACTGCGTGGCGGCAGCAGCGGATTTCGCGAGCAGTGCTACATCGACATGCGACGCTTCATTGGCAAGGTCGGGGCGACCCTGCTGCCCTCCGCCAATCAGAAGGGTGCCTTGGTTGCTTTGCTTGAACGACAGCTTCCGCCGCATCGAGATGACAGTCGGCTTGATGAAGGGGGCCACGCGCTCCGTGACGATCATCATGGAGGCCTTGGTGTCTATTGGAATGGCGTCGCCGGCCATGCTGGCGATCTGACCCGCCCAGGCCCCGGCTGCGTTCACCAGCATAGGGGCCTGAAACAGGGAGCTTTCATTTCCGACGAGCCAAAGGCCTTCGAGCCGGTCAACCTGGGTGACGGCGACACCCTCCCGGACATCAATGCCGGCAGCAATGGCAGCTCTCAAGAATGCGGCCAAGGTTCGATGGGGATCGGCAGCGCCATCGCGTGGCGCGAAGGCAGCCCCGACATAGAAGGGTGCGAGAGCCGGTACGATTTCCCTGATTTCGTCGGGCGAGACGATGGTTTCGTGGTCAAAGCCGTCAGACTGCAAACCTCGGACCCGATCTCGAAGCTGGTCGAGCTCCTCCTCGGTTTCGGCGAGCTGCAATTGCCCATCGCCATGAAAGCCGCAATCGTCCCCGACGAGATCGATCATCTCATGCCACATATCCATGGCGGCCAAGGAGATCGGCAATTCGGCGCGCGAACGATTGAGTGTCCGAACTCCGGCGGCGGAAGCGCCTGAAGAGTGTCGACCCACGCGCGAACGCTCGAGAACGACCACACGGCACCCGCGCCGCGCGAGCTGTAGACCTGCGGACAGACCGTGCAGCCCTCCACCGATAACGATGGCATCTGCGGTTTCGAGGCTCATGCCGATTGCGCCTCCAGGCTGGCAAGCTCGCCTAGCGTGAGCGGCTTCAAAGGAGGCCGCACGCGCAGGAACCCTGCATCCTCGGGTGGGCCTCCGTGCAACTCCCTGATCAGCCTGTGAATTGTATAGCCGCATTGACGTCCTTGGCACGGCCCCATGCCAGCTCGCGTAATCATCTTGACGCCGTCCGCTCCCAGGTGGGGGCGCCCGCTCAAGACCTCCCGCACTTGTGAGGCGGTCACCTCCTCGCATCGGCAGACCATGGTATCGTCGGGAAGATCGAGATCCACCGGCGGGTAGAGCGTATCGATCAGGCGTCGGAAGCCTCGCGCATCATTCAACACCCGCGTCAGCCTGGCGGCTGAACGGGCCACCTCCTCGCCTGGCAGGAGACCAGCCGCGTGGGCAATCCCGAGGGCGGCAAGACGCCCTGACAGGAAGGCGGCACGGGCTCCATTGATAGCGGCGCCATCGCCCGCGACAAAAAGATCAGGCTGAGAAGTCCGACCGAATTCGTCACAAGCCGGTTCAAGACATTGCTGGTCAGCGTTCCAACGGTGGGAACAGCCGGCCGACAATGTTGCGTGGATCGCCGGAACGACACCGTTGTGGATCAAAAGGAGATTGGCGCCCACCTCATCTGCCACACCATTCGCAGTCCTGTAGCGAATGCTTGAAAGGGTCGGGTCCCCCACAGCCTCAAGTCCAACGATGTGCCGGATTACCCTCACCCCGCGCATTTGCACGAGCCAGTTCAAGCCGCGCGCCATGTCCCGCCAGCCATATCGCAGGGCGCCGTAAACCTTGCCCCTGGCTTGCCAGACCCGACCCTTGGGCGTGGTGTCGAGCAGACCCGCAATCGAACCGCCTGCGTCAAGAAGCTGGCGTGCGTACAGCAGCAGGAGCGGTCCGCTGCCAGCGAGCCATACCGGTTCTCGTGGGACCTGGGCTGCTGTTTTGAGAAGGATCTGAGCCGCTCCGATTGTCATGACACCGGGCCGCTCCCAACCCGGGAACGGCATCGGGCGCTCCTGCGCGCCCACCGCGAGCAAAACGAAATCCGCTTCCAGCACACGAGCTTGCCCGGCGTGCGTGACGAATACCTTTGCACCACTTTCGATCTGCCACGCCTCCGTTGCAGACAGATAAGTGCCCCCGCTCTCCCGAAAATGCCTGGCCAATGTCGCCCCAGACCTGTCTTCACGGCCGTGGGGCTGGCGGGTCTCGATGCCCGCGAAAATCCGCCCCCCCGGCGACGGCTGGTCATCAATCACCGTGACTTCGCATCGAAGCCGCCGCAACTCGACCGCCGCAGACATTCCAGCCGGTCCCGCTCCCACTATGACAACTTTGCTCACGCGGCATGCTCCCGAGAGGGATTCGGGCGCGTCATCTGGCGACGTATTTCCATTCCTTCCTGCGCAAAGGTCATGCAACTGCGCGTGGAAGGTCTGCCATCGATCTCGACGAGGCAGTCGAAGCAGGCACCCATCATGCAAAAGGGGGCCCGAACCGCGCCGCTGATCGGCGTCCGACGAACCCCGTTGTCACTCAAGCGAAGAAGAATGGCAGCGACAGGTTCCCCACGATCTACGCTGTGGACCTCGCCATCCACCCTGACATTCACCTTGGCCTGCTCTCGCTCGCCGCCAATCTTGCGATACATTCTGCTGCTCCCGGCAGGATCTTTGGCCGTCGGAAATGGTCCGCGGATTGCAGAACGTCAAAGATCGCTTTATGCGAGATGTATTCTTTGGAGTTATACCCGTGCATGTGGCGTGGGCGTCGCCGGCTTTTTCGGGACGGATCGGCTTGCCACGCTTTAGACGAGGAGCAGAGGATGCCGAGGCACATCAACTTGCGGCAGATCGAGGCGTTCAAGGCCGTCATCGAGAACGGTACCGTCAGCCGCGCCTCGGAAGTCCTGAATATCTCGCAACCCGCTCTCAGCAAACTGATTGCCCATCTCGAATTCGACACGGCCCTCCGCTTGTTCGATCGGGTAAAGGGTAGGCTCGCCCCGACCGAGCAGGCTATGCGCCTGTATGACGAAGTTGGGAGGATCTTTTCCGGTGTTCGTCAGGTCGAAAATGCAGTCGAAGCCATCCGCCGCGAGGAACAGGGGCGTCTCGCCATCGGTGTCCTTCCGGCCTTGGCCAACACCTTTATCCAGCGCGTGACAACGCCGTTCCTGCAGGAGCGCAGAAACGTGTTCTGCACTGTACAGGCGCTTGGATCACAATGGATAGTCGAGTGGCTGGTCTCGCGGAAGCTCGATGTCGGCCTGGTCAGCGCACGGGTTGATAACCCCTACATCACCCTCGAACCGATCCTCGATCAGGATCTGATTTGCATCATGCCCAAAGACCACCCCCTAGCGGGCAAGACGTCGGTCGAGCCCGCCGATTTCGACGATCATCCCTTCATATCGTTCGACTCGGACGTCTACGTTGCGCATTTGGTGAGCAACGTCTTTGCGAAGTATAAAGTAGAGCCTCAAACCGTGCTGGTCACGAACGCAGCGCCAACGATGTGCGAGTTCGTCGCAGCGGGACTTGGCATCGCGCTCATCCATCCACTGATGGTGAGCGGCCTTGAGGATCGCTTGACGATCAAGCGCTTCGAGCCGTCGATCCCTTATAATTTCCAGCTTTGCCGAAGCACGGACAGCCGCAACGCCCATATCGTCGAGGCTTTTGTAGAGGAGCTGCGGACCAAGGCATCGGCGCGGTATCAGGGCTTGGGGTGAGCCTCCCACCCGGCTCGTTGCCACCGACTAGCCCATAGCCTTCAAGAATAGCAGCCACGCCTTTCCGACTTGGACCCGATGCGCGCGAGGCCATAGCGTCGATCGGCGGCGACATGCGCCATGCATATTTTCGGAGCGGACATGAGCGACATCCTCAGACTGGTGACCAATTCCCGGCGGGGCCGGGCGGTGGGTTTCAACGGCATGCTTTTCCTGGGCGGTCAGGCTGCCGAGGACAGGTCCTCGGGCATTGAAGATCAGACACGACAGGTACTAGCAAAGATCGACCAGATTCTCGAAAGCGCAGGCGTCGACAAACGCCGTCTGTTGTCGGTGCAGATCTGGTTGCAGAACATTGAGCGCGATTTTGCCGGCATGAACGCCGTCTGGGATGATTGGGTCGATGTCGAGCATGCTCCCGCCCGCGCGACGGCGCAGTGTGAAATGGGCGCTGCCGATGTTCTAATCGAAATCATAGCGACGGCCGCGCTGCCGCAGTGAGTTCGAAATCATGACCCTCTCCGGCGGAACGGCAACTGCCGCAGCGCTCAGGCAACAATTCCTGTCCGTGATCGACGAACTCGAAGCAACCCTTCTTGCCTCGGCGCGCCTTGCCGACGACAGGGACAACGACAATCGGCAGGAGGGCATCAAACTCCGCCGGGTGATCGCAGAGAAACTGCTGATCGTCAGCCAACTTGGCCAAGCGGCGTTCAGGGATACCGATCAGAGCGCGACATTCCAGCGAAAGTTCTCGAGCATGAGGGCGATCCTCGCCCATCATCAGGCATCCTGGCCGATTGTTTCGATCGATTCCGCCGACCCCGGCTACATCGCATCGGTCCGCGAAATGCGTGAGGCGAACCGTGGCTTCATCATCTGGGTGCGCGATGCCGTTGCCGCCCTTCCTCGTTCGGTCGCTTGATCAATCATAGGTGCAAGCAGGCGCCATCGTGTCAAAGCGGTACGGCGGTCGTGTATTTGACCTGCGACAACGCGAAGTGAGACGCGCCGGTAGCGACCGAAGGGTGTCGCAGCACAGTCCGCATCAGGAAGCGGTTGTAGTCCTCTACGTCAGCAACCAGAATCCGCAAAAGATAGTCCCAGTCCCCTGACATCGAGTAGCATTCCATGATCTCGTCGCGCGACGCGATGAAGCTCTCGAACGCTTCCGTCGTCTCGATGGAATGGTTCTTGATCTTGATGTGGCAGATCACGTTGACGCCGCGGCCGAGCCGCGCTGCATCGACCAGCCGGACCTGCCGTCCCAGTACGCCATCGGCCTCCAGCGCACGCATCCGCCTCCAGCAGGAGGCTGTCGAAGCACCGACACGCTCGGCAAGCTCGGCATGGCTGATCGACGCGTCACGCTGCAGTTCATGTAGCAGCTTGCGGTCGATCGCATCGATCTTGCGTTCTTCGGTCATGCGTTCGCTCCATCGGCATCGGGCTGGTTTTTAGGCAACGCGCGGACAAATGCGTCGATCTCTCCGCATCGGCCGTCCACAGCCAGCAGTTCGGGAAAACCTGTCAGATCGACACCGAAGCGCCGCGCATTGTAGATTTGCGGAATCAGGCAACAGTCCGCAATCGTAGGCGTGTCGCCGAAACAGAAGTCCCGGCCATGATCGCGGACCATGACCTCTAGCGCAGCAAAGCCGTCCCTTATCCAGCGGGCAATCCAATCTTGCACCGCTTGGTCGGATGCGCCCATGTCCTTCCTGAGAGCCTGCAACACCCTCAAGTTGTTGAGCGGATGAATGTCGCACGCGATGGTCGAGGCCATCGTGCGCACGGTCGCGCGCTCCATCGCTCCGGCGGGCAACAGCGGCGGGGCGGGATGGGCTTCCTCCAGCCATTCCAGGATCGCAAGGCTCTGCGTGAGACTGCCGCAGTCGACCTCGAGCGCGGGCACAAGACCGAGAGGCGCAAGTCGGCGCAGCGCGGGCGATCCCTGCTCGCCTTTTCTCAGGTCGTAGCTCACTTGGTCATAAGCCAGCCCCTTGAGGTTCGCGGCGAGCCTGACGCGATACGAGGCCGAAGATCGCCAATAGCCATGAAGGGTCATCGTCATTGCTTCACTTTCCGCATTGTCATTTGTCGCCGACGGGCGCCGATCCACCACATTTTCGCACGAAGGGCATGATAAATTCAAATCCCCAATCAGCCAATGATGATGGTTTTGTTACAAACTAGGTCCAACACGCCTGATGATTGAAACGGATTTCCGATCCACCATGATATATTGCCATCATGGCAAACACAGACCCACTGCCGCCCGGTGCGGCCCCCGACTGGACCATTCCGCAGGATTGGACTTCATATACGGCGCAAGAGCATGCGATGTGGGATCGGCTGTTCGCCCGTCAGGCCGAGATGCTGCCCCACCGAGTTGTTCCCGCCTTTATGGAAGGGCTCGATGTCCTTCGCATGTCGAAGCCCGGCATTCCCGACTTCGACGAATTGAATGAACGGCTGCATCGCGCGACCGGCTGGCAGGTCGTCGCGGTGCCCGGCCTCGTCCCCGACGAAATGTTCTTCGAACACCTCGCCAATCGCCGCTTCGTTGCCGGCCGCTTCATCCGCACACCCGAGCAGCTCGATTATCTACAGGAGCCCGACTGGACTTGTAACGGTTTTGTGCCGGTCACTTGAGAGTTTAAGGCTCGTTCAAGGAGACCGACGAGATGATCAAGCATAGTGAAGAGTTCAA
>NZ_JBHDJI010000017.1:0-55473 GCF_041877245.1 Sphingobium agrisoli | reverse complement strand
GCTCGTCGAGCAGCCCTGGCGCATCATGTCACTCGGACTGCGCCAATGGGCCCATGGGTTCTGATCAATGCACCTTGCTATAACGATGTGGCGAAAGCGCGTCCCTACTATGATGCCATTTTGCCCCTGACCGGCGGCACGATTTTCTCCGATTTCATGCCGCACGGCGTTTGCCACGAATTGCGCAACGGCGGGCACATCTGGGTTGCCCCTCCTCATAACCAGGAAGTTGCAATTCCGGGCAATCGCAACATGGTTGGCCTTTTGTGCGAATGCAAGGCTGAGGTCCGCGCCGTGCATGCCGCTGCATTGGCAGACGGGGGCAGTAACGAAGGTGATCCCGGCCCACGTCCGCAATATAGACCTAATTTCTACGGTGCTTATGCGCACGATATGGACGGTAGCAAGATGAGCGTCGTCAGTTAGGTGAGGAGTCCTAATTCCGTCACACAATGAGATATGAGGAGGGAAGTAGCCCCTCATACTCTGCCCTTCTTCGGTTTGGTCGGAAATCAGGACATTCTCGACGCCTGCAAGCCTTAGCGCATATCTGTGCCCGTTTTATGTGACGCCTCCCCCCTATCGGCGGATCGGGCAATCAGATCATGGAGGGCATGAACGACAACCGGGATTAGCTTAACTAAGCCGCCAAACTGTCCAAGAAGGCAAGACCATCTCGCTGTGCATCGCTGGACATGTCAGCAGCCTTTCCAGGCAGGCGGCCTTTTCTCGGCAAAGGCTTTCGGTCCCTCGGCCGCATCCGCCGAAGAGAGCATTGCTTTCATCGCGGGATACTCCCAACCGGCTAGGAGACTTTCCGCAACCGGGCTGGATAGGCTCCGAAGCGCCGCCTCCTTGGTCGCCCTCACCGACATCGGACTACAAGCCAGCAGGTCGGCCGCCCATCGCCTCGCGGCGCCCAGCACGTCATCGTCAACGACTTCATTGACCAGTCCCAGATCAAAAGCCTCCTTTGCCGAAACGCGGCGTCCGGTGAGAAGCAGATCCATCGCCCGTTTCAGACCTACCATCTGCGGCAAGCGTTGAATGCCGCCAGCTAGGGCCGCCAGCCCCACACGCGGTTCAGGCAATGCGAAAACGGCATTTGCAGACGCCACCGCAAGGTCGCACGCGAGAACGATCTCAAAGCCGCCGCCCATCGCCAAACCATTAACGGCTGCAATCACGGGCTTTGTGAGATTGAACCGCGATGCGAGCCCTCCAAATCCCGGAGACTGAGCCATATCTGAGGAGATCACCGGCTCGGCCCGAATGTCATGGCCAGCGCAGAAGGCTTTCGGACCCGCACCGGTTATGATCGCCACCCATTGACTGTCATCAGACGCAAAGTCGTCGAAAACAGCCCCCAATTCTCTCTGGGCCGCACTGTGTAAAGCATTATGCGAGGCTGGCCGGTTGATCGTGACGATGGTGAGGGTGCCTTCGTGCGCGACTTCGACAAACTCGTAGGTCATGCTGCTTCTGCTCCCTGCGGCAGAGCCGCAACCATGGAATTCAGCCTGTCGCGAATGATCGCCTCGGCTTCCCGGATGATGCGATCGATCAGGACCCGACAGGTCGGTACATCGTGGATCAGCCCCTGCACCTGCCCCGCCCAGACAAGGCCCGCGTCGAGATCGCCGGTCTCCAGCGCCTTGCGGCCCAGCGCGCCGCCGACCAGCGGCCGGATGTCCTCGAACACCGCACCGTCGCGCGCCGAGATTTCCACCACCTGATCCGACACGCTATTCTTCGCGACGCGGCCAGTATTGTGAAATTTGCGGAAGATGAGGTTCGTACCGCGCTCGTCATTGTCGACGATGAACTGCTTCACCTTGGCGTGGATCGGCGCTTCCACCGTGGCGCAGAAGCGCGTGCCCATGTTGATGCCTTCCGCCCCCAGTGCCAGCGCGGCGGCCAGGCCGCGGCCGTCACCAAAACCGCCGCTGGCTATAATCGGAATCTTCACCTTGTCGGCGGCGGCCGGGATCAGGATTAGGCCTGGAATGTCATCCTCGCCAGGATGACCCGCACATTCGAACCCGTCGATCGAGATCACGTCGACACCCATCCGCTCGGCCGACAGTGCGTGGCGGACCGCGGTGCATTTATGCAGCACCGTGATGCCGTGGCTCTTGAAATCCTCGACATGCTCCTGCGGCTTGTGACCGGCAGTCTCGACGACGCGCACGCCGCTTTCGATGATCGCTTTGCGATACTCCGCATAAGGGGGCGGAGTGACCGAAGGCAGGATCGTAAGATTCACGCCGAACGGCTTGTCCGTCATCGTCCGGCAGCGATCGATCTCGCGGCGAAGCTCATCGGGTGTCGGCTGCGTCAGCGCGGTCAGGATGCCGAGACCCCCGGCATTGGAGACAGCTGCGGCCAGTTCCGCACGGCCGACCCACATCATGCCGCCCTGCACGATGGGATGATCGATACTGAGCAGTTCCGTTATACGCGTGCTTATAGCCATTACAGGGCCTCCACGATCGTCACATTGGCGATTCCGCCACCCTCGCAGACGGTCTGAAGACCATAGCGGAGGCCGCGAGCGCGCAGTTCGTGGATCAGCGTAGTCATGAGCTTAGTACCCGTCGCGCCGAGCGGATGGCCCAGCGCAATGGCACCGCCATTGACGTTGAGCTTCTCCGGGTCGGCACCCAAAGCCTGGAGCCAGGCGAGCGGGACCGGCGCGAAGGCTTCGTTGACCTCGTAGAGATCGATATCATCGATCGTGAGACCTGCCTTTGCCAGCGCCTTGCGCGTGGCGTTGATCGGTTCCTCAAGCATAATGACGGGGTCGCCCGCGGTCACCCCCATGGTGACGATCCGGGCGATGGGAGTGAGCCCATGTACCTTGAAGGCCTGCTCGCTCACGACCAGAACAGCGGACGCTCCATCGCAGATCTGACTTGCATTCGCGGCCGAAATGACGCCGCCTTCCGTCAGCAGCTTGACCGAACCGATGCTCTCGAGCGTCGCGTCATAGCGAATGCCTTCATCCTTCACATGCAGTCCGCCCTCGATGGCAAGCGGTACGATCTGCTTGTCGAAGGCCCCCTTCTCGCTTGCTGCGGCCGCGCGTTGATGGCTGCGCAGCGCGAATTGGTCGAGCGTGTCGCGGTCGAAGCCATATTTGGCCGCAATCATCTCGGCGCCCTGGAACTGGCTGAAGGTCTCTACACCAAAACGCTGCTTGATGCGGTCGCTGAACGGGCCGATGCCCACACCGTCACGCTCATGATAAGAGATGTTCGAGAACATCGGCACGCGCGTCATGCTTTCGGAGCCGGCAGCCACGACCACATCCTGCGTGCCCGACATCACCGCCTGAGCCGCAAACTGCAGCGCCTGCTGCGACGAACCGCACTGCCGATCGACCGTGACGGCAGGTACGGTCTCCGGCAGCTTTGACGCCAGAACCGCGTTGCGGGCGAAGGCAAAGCCTTGCTCACCGGCTTGCGTCACGCAGCCCAGTATGACATCCTCTATCGCGCCGGGATCGATGCCAGACCGGTCGACGATGGCATTGAGCACTTCTCCGCCCATGTCGGCCGGGTGCCAATCGGCCAGCGCGCCTTTGCGGCGCCCACCGGCAGTGCGGACGGCTTCAACAATGTAGGCTTCGGCCATGGATCAGACTCCTTTGAAATCGGGTGTGCGTTTCGCAAAATAAGCGGCGAGCCCCTCGCGGCATTCAGGCAGAGCGCCGGCGCGGGCGATGTAGGCGGCCTCCTGCTCCATCTGGGTTTCGAGGCTGCTCTCGAAGCTCTGGCGCAGCAGACTGCGCGCCGCACCAATCGCGCCGACGGCGGCGTTGGCGAGCTGGCCAGCCATCGCATCGCCCTGTGCAGCCAGTTCATCATCATCGACGGTACGCGTCACCATGCCGATCGCCTCGGCTTCCTCGGCTTTGATGCGGCGGTTGGTGAGAATGATCTCCTGCGCCTTGCGCAGGCCGACCAGGCGCGGCAACAGCCAGCTCATGCCGCCATCGGGCGTCAGGCCAATCGCGCCATAAGCCGCCGTGAAATGCGCCGAGCGGCTCGCCAGCACCACGTCGCCGCAGATAGCGAGGCTGAGCCCCGCGCCCGCTGCCGGACCATTGACCAGCACCAGCAACGGCTTTTGCATCCGCGCGAAACGGGCGAGCGCCATGTGCAGCGTGCCGGCAAGTTCGCTCAGCAACGCATCGGCATGCTCGCCCGCCGCCTCGAACGCACCGAGATCGCCGCCAGCGCAGAACAGCCGCCCCGCGCCCGTCAGCACCACGCAGCGGATCGCCTTGTCAGTCTGGCAGCGGATCGCAATCTCGACCAGCGTGCGCGCCATGGAAAGGTCCAACGCATTACCTGCCTGCGGTCGGTTGAGCGTTATGCGGGCGATACCGTTCGCCACATCGAACAGGACTGGAGTCTCGCTCATCTGCATTTCTCCATCGAGGCGCGTGCGAGAGCAGCAAGACGCGGAAAGGCCTTCGCGCGTTCACGCGCATGGGCATTGGCGGCCGTGCCGCGGATCACCCGGCCCTTGATACCGTGGAAAATCGCCGCCATCCGGAAGTAGTTGAAGGCGATGTAGAAGTCCCAGTTGGGAATGCCGCTGCGCCCGGTACGCGCGCAATAGGCAGCAACATAGTCGGCCTCCGACGGAATATTCAGCACGCTCACGTCTATGCCGCCAAGTCCCGCCACGATGTCGGGCGGCATCTGGTACATCATCGCATGATAGGCGAAGTCGGCAAGCGGATGGCCGAGCGTCGAGAGCTCCCAATCCAGTACTGCCAGCACCCTGGGCTCGGTCGGATGGAAAATCATATTGTCGCAGCGAAAATCGCCATGGACGATGCTGCTTTCCTCGCCGACCGGAATATGGGCGGGGAGCCACTCGATCAGCGCGTCCATGTCGGCGTCGCGGCCGGCGTCCGTGTCCTCCAGATATTGCTTCGACCAGCGGCCGATCTGGCGGGCGAAATAGTTACCGGGCTTGCCATAATCACCAAGGCCGATCGCCGCATAATCGATGCCGTGCAGCTGCGCGATCGCGGCGTTCATCGCGTCGAAATAGGCCGGTCGCTCCTCACGCGGCACGTCGGGGAAAGTCGCGTCCCAGATGATGCGCCCCTCGACCATGTCCATGACGTAGAACCAGCTGCCGATGACGCTCTCATCCGTGCACAGACCGAACACATGGGCGACGGGGAACCCCACGCCGCCCAGCGCACTAAGCACCCGCGCCTCTCGATCGACCGCATGCGCGCCTTTCAGCGTCTCGCCCGGCGGCTTGCGGCGCAGTACATAGTTTCGCCCTGGCGTCACCAACTTGTAGGTCGGATTGGACTGGCCACCCTTGAACTGCTCGACCGTCAAGGGACCAGCATAGCCTGCGACATTTGCGTCCATCCACTGCGCGAGCGCGGCCTCGTCAAAGCGATAAGCCTCGCGCACGGCGGTCGTGCCGGCATTGGCGTCCTGTCCAACCACGCTCATGCCACTGCGGCCTCCTCAGCCTTTTTCCAGTCGCGCTTGATCTTCTTGGCGAGGCTCCATTTGTGGACCTCGGTCGGGCCGTCGTAGATGCGGAAGGCGCGGATCTCGCGGTAGACCTGCTCGACGATGGTATTGCTGGTGACACCGCTGCCGCCCATCACCTGCACGCAGCGGTCGGCCACGCGCATCAGCGCTTCGGAGACGGCGACTTTCGCCATCGAGCTTTCCGCCGTGCCAAGCGACCCGCCGTCGAGCACCTCGCCGCACCAGTCGATCATCAGTTCGGCCTGTTTGAGGTCGATGAGATTCTCCGCCAGCATGAAGCCGACGCCTTCATGATCGATCAGCGTCTTGCCGAAGGCCATGCGGCGATTGGCATAGTCAGTGGCTATCTCGTTCGCCCGGATGCAGGCGCCGAGCCAGCGCATGCAGTGCGACAGGCGCGCTGGGGACAGGCGCACCTGCGCATAGGTGAAGCCCTCTCCGCTGTTCCCGAGCATCTGGTCGGCCGGGACGCGCAGATTGTCGATGGTCAGCGTCGCATGGCCGCCGGGCATCGAGCTATCGATCGTGTTGGGCACATGATCAATGCGGATCGCGGGATCGGGAAGATCGACCAGGAACATGCAGGCGCCGTCCTGCGACTTGGCCATGACGATGCCGACACCCGCGCCCTGTGCGCCGGTGATGAACGCCTTGCGCCCGTTGATCACCCAGTGATTGCCGTCCTGATGGCAGGTGGTCTGCATCATTGAGGGATCGGAACCCGCGCCGCCCTCGGCTGCCGGCTCGGTCATGAAGAAAGCGGAGCGCTTGGTCCCGTCAACCAGCGGCTTCAGAAACCGTTCCTTTATCTCCGCGCTGCCGACCTGACCGAGCAGATAGATATTGCCTTCGTCAGGCGCCGCAGTGTTGCAGGCGAGCGGGCCGAGCGGCGACAAGCCTGTCTTGGCCAGAACGATCGCCGTTTCGCGCTGCGTCAGATGGCTCCCGTCAGGGAGGATATGCGGCGTCAGCACGCCGGCTTCCCGCGCTTTGTCCTTCAGCTCAGCGATAAGCTCATCGGTTGGGCAGTCATGATGATCCCGGCGCGGGTCACGTTCGTAGGGAACCACAACGCTGCGGACGAAAGCTTCCACTTTCGCCGCGATCTCAGCCGTCTTTTGCGGACCGGCCCCGCTTTGCTGCCCGCTCATTTCGGCGCCATCCGGATCGCGCCGTCGAGACGGATGACTTCGCCGTTGAGCATTGGATTGGCGATGATCTGCTCGACCATCAGCGCATATTCGTCGGGATGCCCGAGGCGGCTCGGGAAGGGCACCTGCTTGCCCAGCGAGTCCTGCGCCTCCTGCGGCAGACTGGCAAGGAGCGGCGTCAAAAAGAGACCGGGCGCGATCGTCATGACGCGAATGCCATATCGCGCGAACTCCCTCGCAACGGGCAGCGTCATGCCCACCACGCCGCCCTTAGAGGCCGCATAGGCGGCCTGGCCGATCTGCCCGTCATAAGCGGCAACGCTCGCGGTGTTGATGATGATGCCGCGTTCCTCGGGCCCGACGAGCTCGCCATCATGAATCCGCGCTGCAAATTTCGACAATATATTGAACGTGCCGATGAGATTGATGGACACGATCTTCGAAAAATCGCCGAGCGGAATCGCATTCCCGTCACGCCCGATGACCTTCGCAGGCGGTCCTATCCCTGCACAATTGACTAGGATGCGCGCCCTGCCGTTCAGGTCTTCGGCCTCCGCGATAGCCGCCTCGACGGCCGCTTCGTCGGTCACATTCACCTTGATGAAGTGACCGCCGATCTCTGAGGCGTGGGCGGTGCCGAGTTCCTCGTTGAGATCGAAGATCGTAACCTTCGCGCCGCCTCTCGCCAGCCTTGCGGCGGTAGCGCCGCCCAGGCCCGACGCGCCGCCGGTTACGATCGCCGCAACTCCCTTGATATCCATGACAAGCCTTTCTCGATTCTGGTTCAGTTGAGTTCGATCGCCACGGCCGTGGCCTCACCGCCGCCGATGCAAAGCGAAGCGAGACCACGTTTGAGACCGCGATTTTGCAGTGCTGCGATAAGCGTCGTCAGAATGCGCGCGCCGCTGGCGCCGATGGGATGGCCAAGGGCGGTCGCGCCGCCATTGACGTTGAGCTTCTCGGCCGGAATATCGAGGTCTTTCGCGGCAATCATCGCTACGACCGCAAAAGCCTCGTTGACCTCGTACAGATCGACATCGGAAGCCGACCAACCGGCCTTCTCCAGCGCCTTGCGCATCGCAGGCACGGGCGCCGTGGTAAAGAGCGCCGGCTCTTGCGCATGAGCGGCTGTGGCGACGACCGTCGCAACGATGGGCATGCCCTGCTGCTCCGCCACGGACCTGCGCGTCAACACCAGCGCAGCGGCTCCATCGGAGATGGAGGAGGCATTGGCCGCCGTGATTGTGCCGTCCTTGACAAAGGCCGGCTTGAGGCCGGGAATCTTGTCGGGTTTCGCCTTGCCTGGCTGCTCGTCAGTATCGACGATCACATTGCCGCCACGGCCAGAAACGGTAACAGGCGCGATCTCCCGCGCGAAAGCTCCCGATCCGATCGCATCATTGGCACGGGCAAGCGAACGGATAGCATAATCGTCCTGCTCTTCGCGCGTAAACTGATAGTCGCGCACCGCATCCTCGGCGAAGGCGCCCATCGCCTTTCCCGGCGTATAGGCATCCTCAAGCCCGTCCATCATCATCGTGTCGACGATGCGATCATGGCCGATACGCGCGCCCGCGCGATGCTTGGGCAGAGCATAGGGCGCATTGCTCATGCTCTCCATGCCGCCGGCGATGACGACTTCGACCGCCCCCGCCGCCAGCGCCTCGGCCGCCATGATGGCCGCTTGCATGCCGGAGCCGCACATCTTGTTGACCGTGGTCGCCTCGACCGATCGGGGAAGGCCCGCGCCAAGCGCTGCCTGCCGCGCCGGCGCCTGACCCAGACCTGCCGGCAATACGCAGCCCATGTAGATGCGGTCGATAGTTCGTGGATCGACACCCGCCCGCTCGACCGCCGCCTTCACCGCCGCCGCGCCAAGATCAGTCGCCTTGAGTGCCGAAAGCGCGCCCTGAAATACGCCCATCGGCGTGCGGGCGTACCCCGCAATGACTACCGGATCATCCTGCATCTCATGTCTCCTCAAAGGGCGCGCGCAATCACCATGCGTTGGATGTCGGACGTACCCTCGTAGATCTGGCAAACCCGCACATCGCGGTAGATTTTCGCGACGCCGAATTCTTCGAGATAGCCGTAGCCCCCGAGCGTCTGGATCGCCGCAGACACGACCGCCTCGGCTGTCTCGGATGCAAGAAGCTTGGCCATCGACGCCTCCTTGAGGCACGGAAGGCCGGCATCCTTCATCGATGCCGCATGCAGCACCAACTGACGCGCGGCCTCCAGCCGGGCAGCATGATCGGCGAGACGGAACCCCACCGCCTGATGCGCAATGATCGGCTGGCCAAAGCTCTTGCGGTCCTTGGCATATTCTACCGCGATCTCGAGCGCGGCCTGTGCCATACCGATGCACTGCGCGGCGATGCCGATGCGCCCGACCTCAAGATTGGACAGGGCGATGCCATAGCCCGCGCCTTCCGCGCCAAGCCGCAGTTCCTCAGCCACGAACAGATCGTCGAAGCGAATTGCGCAGGTATCCGACGCGCCCTGCCCCAGCTTGTGTTCGACCTTGTCGACCGAATAGCCCGCGCTGTCCGTCGGCACGATGAAGCCGGAAAGGCCGCGTTTTCCCGCCCCCGGATCGGTCACGGCATAGACAATGGCGATACCGGCGATCTTACCGGACGAAATGAACTGCTTGGCGCCGGTCAGCCGGTATCCGCCGTCCACCTTCACCGCGCGGGTGCGGATCGCCGACGCGTCCGAGCCGGCATCGGTCTCGGTCAAGGCGAAGGCACCGATCATCTTGCCGGCGATCAGGTCCGGCAGGAAGCGCGCCTGCTGGGCCGCAGTGCCATCCTTCAATATGCCCGATACGATCAAGCTGTTCTGGATCGACACGATGGTCGAGAGCGCGCCGTCCGCCGCCGCGATCTCTATCAGCGACAGCGCGTAGGACACATGGTCCGCGCCTGCGCCGCCCGCCGCTTCCGGAGCGGTCATGCCCAGCAGTCCCAGCGCAGCCATCTGTTCAAACAGTTCGGGCGGATAGGCCTTCGCCGCTTCATAGGCGGCGCTGTTCGGACGAATCTGCTCCTGCGCAAAATCGCGGACAGCATCGCGAATGGCGGATTGGGTCTCGGTGAGAATCATAAAACTCAACCTTCATAGGTCTACTCATTAGTAGATTGCTAAAGGAGGAGTTTTTTGTCAAGGAGTGTCGATGCAGACGGATGATTGAACGCTATGCCCGATGAAATCGTATCTCCCTTCCGCACGCGCGACGAACGAGCCTACGAGCGCGAGCAAAAGCGAGAGGCCGTCCTTCGCGTTGCAGTCAAACAGTTCAATGCGAAGGGTTTTCACGCCGCTTCTCTCGACGAGGTTGCGACGATCCTGAAAATCAGCAAGCCGACGATCTATTATTATCTTGGGAACAAAGAGAAGGTTCTGATTGAATGCCTTATACGTGGTATGGAATTACTGCGCGCTGCGGCCACGGATGTTGAAGCGCAAAGTGGATCAGGCTTCGACCGCCTCCGCGCCTTTCTCGTTCGCTTCGCGGAGAACAGCATGGAAGACTTCGGGCGCTGCGTCATTCGAACCAACGAAGACGCACTCTCTAAAGACGGAGCGAGGCAGTTCCGCGCCCTGAAGGCCGAAACCAATGACTTCATGCAATCGCTGATCGAAGATGGAATTGCGGATGGTTCCATTGCGCCGACCGATGCTAAACTCGCCGCCTTCGCCCTTGCCGGCGCCCTCAATGGACCGGCCAACTGGTACGACCCCAATGGTCCTAGGCCCCCAGCCGAGATTGCGAGGGACATGGTTGATTTTCTCACCGAGGGGTTTCGTCCCCGGACTTGAAACGCGCATTGACAGGAAATCGCGGACCACACACCAGCGCGGCTTCGCAGCGCAGCGCCTTGCCGCAAGTCCGTAAGATGACCGCATCGGGACGGCCGTCCAGCCCATCCGCAAGCCCGGGTCCGTCGCGGCCGAAAACGACCGTAGAACGACCGTAGCATGTACGTCAGCGATCACCCTGATCGCGTCATGCCGTTCGGCCAGTCATTGCGGTCCCGGCGCGGCCCGCCCCGCAGGAACAACGCCGCCCACTTGAGATGTGCATAGTGACGGAAATCGGTAGCCCCTGAGCCGAGACCGCATTTGAAGGCCAGCCGGACGACAGCCTCACCGCTTGGCGCGGAACTCGTCTGCAAGCTTGCGCTTCATGAGCTTGCCCGTGGGTTCGCGCGGCAACTCGGCCCGAAAGACGAATTGCCGGGGCGTCTTGACCCCGCCAAGCGCGGAACGCGCGAAATCGCGCAGTTGCAGCGCAAGCTGGTCGTCTTCTTGCACCCCCTCGGCAGGCTGGACAACGGCGAGCACGCTTTCGCCCAGATCTTCGTCGGGAACACCGATGACGGCGACGTCCGCGACGCCGGGATGGGTCACAAGGCAATTCTCGATTTCCTGGGGGTAGATGTTCACGCCGCCCGAAATGATCATGAAGCTCTTCCTATCGGTTAGGAACAGAAAGCCATCCTCATCAAGATGCCCCACATCCCCAAGCGACGCCCAGCCATTGCGGTCATAGGCCGCCGCGGTTTTTTCCGGATCCTTGTGATATTCAAAGGCAGGGCCGCCGGCGAAACAGACATTGCCATCGACGCCCGGCGGCACCTCCTGCCCCGCCTCATCGGTAATGCGAACCGTGCCCAGGACAGCCCGACCGACCGATCCGGGCTTGGCCAGCCACTCCATTGCTGAAATCGCCGTGATGCCGCACTGCTCGGTGCCCGAATAATATTCGTGGATGATCGGTCCCCACCAGTCGATCATGGCCTGTTTGACCGGGATCGGACACGGTGCGGCGGCATGAACCACGGCGCGCAGCGAGCGCATGTCATAGCGCGCGCGCATATCCTCATCGAGCTTGAGCATGCGGATGAAATGCGTGGGCACGAAGGTGGCATGTGTAATCGCGTACCGCTCGATGAGCGCGAGCGTCTCCTCTGCGTCGAACCGCTCCATCACGATGACGATACCGCCAAGCCTGAGAATCGTCATCGCCCAACGCAGCGGTGCGGCATGGTAAAGCGGCGATGTCGAAAGATAGATCGTATCGGGCCCCATTTCATAGAGTTGCCGCCCCATCGCCATGAGCGGCGTTTCCTGATCGACCAAGCCGACCGGCAAGGGAAACTTGACGCCCTTGGGCCGGCCGGTCGTGCCCGACGAGTAGAGCATGTCGGTGCCTGGACTTTGATCGGCGACCGGCGTGCCAGGAAATTCGCTCGTTCGGTCTGCCCACTCCTGCCAGCCGAACAGGTCAACATTGGCGGCAAGGGCTGTGGCTTGCCCTGCCAGGCCGAGGTAGCGCTCCGATGCGACGAGCAACGCTGCACCGCAATCTTCGAGGATGTAGGCGACGTCCGCCGCACTCAACTTGTTGGAGATCGAGGTCAGGTAAAGACCGATCCTTTGCGCCGCGAATCCGAAAATGAAGACTTCAGGTCCATTGTCGAAGAGCGTGGCAACCACGTCCCCCCGCTTTAGACCGAGCGCCCGCAGCGCATGCGCGATCTGATTGGACCGGACCTCGAGCGACGCATAATCGATGGTCTCGCCGGTCGCAGCCATGACGATCGCCGGCTTAGAGGGTGTTGAGCCAGCATGGGCCGACGGGTGCATCTCAGGTCCTCTCAATCGCTTCCTCACGCGATTTTTCGCGCCACATCAAAGAGACCGTTTGGGCCAGCATGCGCAAGATACGCGCAAGTTTTGTCAAATTCCGACACAAGCCTGTGCAAAGCCATTGGCGGTCCGCCCGGCTAGAAAAGACCATCGACGATCCGCAGCAAGACGGATTGACGACCGTGAAAAGGGAGAGGCTGATGACCCGTAATTCAAGAGATATTCACGCGCTGGCGGCTATGTTGCTTGCATCGGTTTCGACCCCCGTTCTGGCACAGACAAGCGCCCAAACCAGCAGCGATGTTTCCACCAGCGGAGCACCAGCCGCCGATGTAGACGCTGCGGTTGGCGACATCGTCGTTACCGCACAGCGCCGCTCCCAGTCCCTCCTGGATGTGCCGCTGGCGATCTCGGCACTGGGCGGCGACGCCCTGCAGAACAAGGGCATCACCAATTCCGCCAACCTCGCCACGGCCGTGCCGAATCTGCAGGTGAGCAGCCCCTATGGCAGCACACAGCCCAATTTCTCGCTGCGCGGCATCAGCGTCGCCAATGAGTATAATTCCAACCAAGCCTCGCCGGTCGGCGTCTATATCGACGATGTCTACATCGCCGCCCGCACCAGCCATGGCATGGGTCTCTTCGATCTTGACCGCGTGGAGGTCCTGCGCGGCCCTCAGGGCACGCTGTTCGGCCGCAATACCACGGGCGGCGCGATCAACTTCATCACCCGCGCGCCCAAGCTCAGGGGCAATGAGGGTTATCTCGAGGGCGGCTATGGCAATTTCGACACCTACAAGGTGCAGGGCGCTGTCGAGGCAACGATGGTCGAGGACCAGCTCGGCATCCGCGTGAGCGGCAACTATGAGAAGGGCGACGGCCAGTTGCACAATCTGGCGACCGGCGGACGCGACAGCAACAGTATCGATACGCTGCAGGGCCGCGTCTACCTGCGCATGAAACCCGGAAATGCCGGACTCGATATCAAGATCCGCGCCTATGCCGGACGTGACCGCGGGACGCAGGCGGGCATCCATGGCCTGACCGGTCCCACGACGCCGGGACAGGGCTTCTTCGACATCAACGAAAACCGGATTGGCGACAGCCGCACGGACGCATGGGGCGTTGCCGCCAATGTCGCCCTCGAACTTGCGCCGCGGGTCACCTTGACCTCCATCACCTCCTATGACGGGGGCAAGCAGGATCTCCAGCAGGCCGCGGATGGATCGCCCCTCGATGTGCTCGACATCAACTGGCGCTCGAATTTCCGCCAGTTCAGCGAGGAAGCGCGGATCAACTATGACGGCCAGAAGCTGAAACTGGTCGGCGGCGCCTTCTACGGATGGGACCGCACCATAACCGACAACACCTTCAATATCGGCAGCGCGCTTGGGCCCGGCGTGAACGGAGGCTTCTACCAGCACTATGTCCAGTCGCGCCGATCGAAAGCCGTGTTCCTGCAAGGCGACTATGACCTGACCGACAAGCTCGTGCTGACGCTCGGCGCGCGCTATACATGGGACAACGCTCAGTATCGGGATGGCCAGGCCTATCTGTTCGCCGGCGACGTCAACGGCGCGCAAACGCCGCTTGCAACGACCGTGCCCTGCACGGGTGTTGCCGGAACCTGTCCCTATAACCCGGCGGCGCGCTATGCGATCGACGGCAAGAACAGAGCTTTGACAGGCCGCGCAGCGCTGAGCTACACCTTCGACAGCGGCACGCTCGTCTATGCAAGCTATAGCCGCGGTTACCGTTCGGGTGCGTTTAACGGCGGCGGCTACACCTCGTCTGTCGGCATCACCTATATCAATCCCGAACAGGTCAATGCTTATGAGGCCGGCATCAAGGGCCGCTTCTTCGACCGCAAGCTGACGATGTCCGCGGCCACCTTCTACTATGACTACAAGAACCAGCAGGTGCAGGACACGCGCCCGGGCCCTGTGTCGTTCCTCGTCAATGCGCCCAAGTCGGAAGTCTATGGCGGCGAAGTCGAAGCCACGCTGCGCCTCCTCAAGGGCTTCTCGATCAACGCATCGGGCGGCTATCTCCATGCCACCTACAAGGAACTGACCCTTCAGGGCACCAATCTGGCGGGGAACGATCTCCCCTTCGCCCCGCGCTGGACAGCGACGGCCGGGTTCGACTGGACGGTCTTCGACACGGGTTCGGACTCGCTGACTTTCTCGCCGACGGTCAATTATTTCAGCCGGCAGTATTTCTCGCCGTTCAACGCCAGCAACGCCGCCGGCACCGGGCAACTGAACTCCGAACTGCAGCAGGGCGCCTATGCCAAGGTCAACGCTTCACTGGCCTGGACACACGGCCCGCTCATGGTCCGGGGCTGGGTGAACAACGCCTTCAACCGCAAGACCTACAGCTATGGGCTCGACCTGCGCGGAGCCGGTTTCCCTTACAACTTCCTCGTCCCTTCGACGCCGCGCACCTACGGCGTGACAGCGCGCTTCAGCTTCTGAAAGGACTAGGACCGATGCCATCAACAACCGCGCGGCCGGATCTCAAGGACCCCGATCTATACCTGGATCGCGCTCCCCACGACGTGTTCGCAGAGTTGCGGCGTAAGGAGCCCGTCTACTGGAACCCGGAGAGCGATGGCACCGGGTTCTGGGCCCTCACCCGCTATGCCGACATAGTTGAGGTCTCCAAAAATCCCCGCCAGTTTTCCTCGGCCTATGAAAATGGCGGCCACCGCATCTTCAACGAAAACGAGGTCGGCCTGACAGGTGCCGGGGAATCCGTCATCGGCATTCCCTTCATCTCGCTCGACCCGCCACTGCACACAAACTACCGCAAGTTCATCATGCCGGCCGTCTCGCCCACGCGGCTGGCCGGCATTGAGCAGCGGATCGAGGAACGCTGCCAGTCTCTCATCGAGAAGATTCCGCTTGGAGAAAAGGTCGACATCGTACCGCTCTTGTCAGCCCCTCTTCCTCTGCTGACCTTGTGCGAACTGTTCGATCTGCCTTCAGAGCTCTGGTCGAAGCTCTACGACTGGACCAACGCCTTCGTGGGCGAGGACGATCCTGATTACCGTCAATCCCCGGAAGCGATGGCGGCCGTTTTCGGCGAATTCCTCGCCTTCGCCGAGAAGCTGTTCAATGATCGGCGCCAAAATCCAGGCCCGGATCTGGCGACGCTTCTTGCCAATATGGAAGTGAACGGTGCGCCCGTGCCGTTCAAGGAATTTGTCGGAAACCTCATCCTTGCTCTGGTCGGGGCCAATGAGACCACGCGCAATTCCCTCAGCCACACAATGGCCGCCTTTTCGGCCAATCCGGACCAATGGGATCTCATCCGCGCAGACCATGACCTGCTGAAGACCGCGGTCCGGGAGATGGTCCGTTACGCCAGCCCCGTGATGCATATGCGCCGCACCGCAACGGCCGACACGGAAATCGGCGGAAAGCCGATCCGCCGCGGCGACAAGGTCGTGATGTGGTATATTTCCGCCAATCGCGACGAAGCGGTTTTTGCCGACCCCGATCGCTTCGATATCACTCGGGGGAATATCCAGCATGTGGGGTTCGGCACCGGCCAGCATGTCTGCGTCGGCTCGCGCCTCGCCGAAATGCAGCTGCGGGTGGCATTTCGTCTCCTGGCGAGCCATGTTCAGGCCTTTGAAGTCGAGAGCGCGCCGCGACGCTTCCGCTCCAACTTCATAAACGGGCTTAAGAACCTCGACGTCACGCTGGTTCCGGCCTGAGGGAGAGCACGCCATGGCCCAGAACAGCTACACCAACGACGAGGATATCATCGCTGACGCGCTAGGCCGCGCGCCCGACATGAGTCTCGGCGGCGAGCATGGCCGCTGGCGCCTGTGCCGCTGGCGCCAGTTCGTTGGAAGCTACACTCTCCCTGCCCTCCCCGACCCGATGTTCGTCGTCCATATCTCCGGCAAGCAGAACGTGCGCACCTGGGAACGGGACGGCTGGAGCGAGACCGCCTCCATCCCAGGCTGTGCGACCATCGTCCCGTCAAACCAGCCGACGGGCTGGCTGGTCGACGGCGAACTCGATGTCGTCACGCTGAGCGTCGCCTCAACCGATCTCCAGCGCGCGCCTGCCGTCGACCAGTTCAAACGGATGCGCTTTGCCTTCAATGATCCCCTGGGCGTCGCTCTCACCCGCCAAGTGCTGGGCGAACTCTATGCACCGCGCAGCGCCGAGCGCGATGTCTATGTGGGGGCACTGGTCGATGCGCTGAAAGCGCATATGCTCCGCGGGCCGGTCAATTCGACGGCAGCGGACATACCCACCTCGGCTTTTTCCTCCTACCGTATCCATCACATCATGAACGCAATCCTGGAGCGGCCGGAGGGGGACCACAGCATCGAGGAGCTGGCGGCACAGGCCGGTGTCGCCCCGACGCATTTCTGCCGGATCTTCAAGAAGGCAACGGGCGTCTCGCCCCATCAATATGTGATGAAGGCGCGCCTCAACCGGGCTCAGTACATGCTGGAACAGTCAGATGCGTCGATGGCGACGATCGCCGACTCCCTGGGCTTCACCAGCCAAAGTCACTTTACCCGCGCCTTTCGTCAGTTCGCCGGTGAAACCCCGAGCGACTTTCGCAAGCGCGGGCGGGAAACAATCCAATGAACCAGATACTGGGCTTTTACGACCTCACCCTTCCCGATCTCACCCTGTGGGCCGGCGCCGATCGGCTGGCGACGCCTGCAACTCTGTTCGACGTCGATCCCTGTTCGGGCGAACGCTTTGCCGAGATACCGGTCGCCAGCGCGACCGAGGTCGATCAGATCGTCGAGTCGGCTTGGCACGCGTTCAAATCTCCCGCCTGGCATGATCTCCACCCACTGGCGCGCGAGCGCCTGTTGCACCGGCTGGCCGATGCGATGGAAGCCGATCTGCTGACACTGGCAGCGCTCGAGGCGCTCGATACCGGTAAACCCGTCGCCATTGTCGAGACTGTGGATCTGCCGGCAGCCATTTCGTGGCTGCGCGCCTATGCTGGCTGGCCGTCCAAACTCGCTGGCCGTGCTGGAACGCTTGCCGCCACGCCAGGCCAGTATCATGTCTATTCACGGCGGGAACCCATCGGCGTCGTGGCGGCGATCACGCCGTGGAATTTTCCGCTCGTCCTGGCGATGTGGAAGATAGCCCCGGCTCTGGCGGCCGGCTGCACTATCGTGCTCAAGCCCGCACCCGAAACGCCGCTCACGGCATTAAGGCTCGCAGAGCTGGCGCGTCAGGCGGGCTTTCCCGCCGGCGTTCTGAGCGTCGTGACCGGGGACGGTGCAACAGGGGCTGCTCTCGCCGCCCATCCCCGCGTGGCCAAGGTCGCCTTCACGGGATCGACCGCCACGGGACAGGCGATCCTCCAGGCTTCGGTGCCCGATCTCAAGCGCGTGACCCTCGAACTTGGCGGGAAGTCGCCGACGATCCTCTGCGCCGACGCCGACCTTGCAAGCGCGATTCCGCAGGCGGCGATGGGCTGTTTCTTCAACTCTGGCCAGGTCTGCTATGCAGGCACGCGACTCTACGTCGACCGCTCGATCTATGACGAGGTCCTTGAAGGCATCGCCGCCGTCGGCGCTGCCCAAAAAATGGGCGTAAGCAGCGACCCGACGAGCCAGCTCGGCCCACTCATCAGCGCCCGCCAGCATGAACGCGTGACCGGCTTCGTCGAGAGAGCCAAGACGGCCGGCATCGAGGCGATCACCGCAGGTGCGGCGCTTCCCGACAAGGGGTTCTATTTTCCGCCCACAATCCTACGCAATGTCCCGGCCGATGCCGAGATCGCGCGGGATGAGGTGTTCGGGCCAGTTCTCGCCACGGCCGCCTTCGACGACATGGACGAGGCGATCGCGCTCGCCAATGACAGCGCCTTCGGCCTTGCGGCCCATGTCTTCACGAAGGATCTTGCAACTGCGCACAAGGCATCAGCCAGCATCGAGGCCGGCACAGTGTTCGTCAACTGCATCCTGCTGGCCGACCCAGCCTTTCCGTTCGGCGGCATGAAAATGTCTGGCATCGGCCGCGAGAATGGGAGCGAGGTACTCGACGCCTATCTCGAGCCCAAGTCCGTCATCATGGCGCTCGGTTAACGGCGCCATGGATTTCAGCAGGCCAGTTCGGACCATCGGACCAGGCCTGACAAGACCACTCTCCCGGCAAATCGGGAAGCGCACCCACTTCAGGAGAACCGACGATGGAAACGCTCGCTGCCATAGCACGCAAGCCCCATGGCGATTTCACGATCGAGACCGTCGAGGTCGAGCCCCCCCGCGCCGGCGAGGTTCGCGTGAAGATCGCTGGCGTGGGCCTGTGCCACACCGATCTCATCGCCCGCGATCAGTTCATTCCGATCCGTCTTCCGGCTATTCTCGGCCATGAAGGATCAGGGATCGTCGAAGCGGTCGGCGACGGCGTTATCAAGGTGCGCCCCGGCGACCGCGTCCTGCTCAGCTTCTCGAGCTGCGGGCACTGCGCGCGCTGCGAGGAACATCTTCCTTCCTATTGCCGTGATTTCCCCGCGCTCAACTATGCCGGCGTCCGAACCGACGGCAGCTCGGGCATCTCCATCGCGGGCGAGCCCATCTCGGCCAATTTCTTCGGCCAGTCTTCGTTCGCCGGCTATGCCCTCGCACACGAGCGCAATGTCGTAAAGATCGATGCCGAGGACGTTCCTCTCGACATTCTCGGCCCATTGGGATGCGGTCTACAGACCGGCGCCGGCGGGGTCATGCGTTCGCTTGCCTGCCCTGCGGGATCGACAATCGCGATCTTCGGCGGCGGCCCTGTCGGGCTTTCGGCCGTCATGGGCGCCCACATCCAAAATTGTGCCACGATCATCCTGGTTGAACCGGTGCCAGCCCGGCGCGAACTTGCGCTCTCACTCGGCGCTACGCACGTCATCGATCCAGGCAATGGGGACATCAGCGTCGCCATCCGAGACATCCTTCCAGATGGCGTGGGATTCGCCTTCGAAACAAGCGGGCGGGAACCAGTTGTCGAGGCGGCTCTGGCTTCGCTGACCAGCCATGGGCTGCTAGGGCTTGTCGGCGTGCCGCCGCGCCCCGAAAGTAGCCTGTCGGTCAACCTGGCATCGTTCATCACGTACGGCCACCGCGTCCATGGCATCATTGAGGGTGACAGCGATCTCGACGGCTTCCTGCCGGAGCTCGTTGAGCTGTATCGCGCAGGTCGCTTCCCGTTCGATCGGCTGATCAAAACTTACCCACTCAAGCAGATCAACGAAGCCGTGGCGGCGCAGGCACGGGGCGACTGCGTGAAAGCAGTGCTGATCCCCTGAACGTCGGCGCAACCGACTTCTTCACCGCTGCGGTCATACACCATTGCGGCTTTGACTGGGCAATGAGCTCTTTTAGCACGTCGCGATGCCGTCGGGATGGCGGCAACTACCCCATGTCTTTTGACGATGAGATCTCGTTCGATCGCTACCCGTGCCCGATCGCACGCCGACCAAGCTCAGCATCTCGGTTCTGCCCGATCTCCACCAGGCGATAGCCGACTATGCTGCGCTCTACGCCCAAACCTACGGTCGGGACGAGTCGGTCGCCGAGTTGATCCCTAGAAACGCGACAAGGTGGTTGATGTAGGATCGCCACTGATCGACTGTGGAAGGCGCAATCTTGGCTTGCGCCGCGGAGTTGTCGAAAAGGCCGGTAACCACAGGCGATGCGGCCGGGGCGGCAGGCTTATCGTGCCTGACAGGTGGCGCATCCGGGTTGGTCATCGGGGCGGTGACAGGACGGGCGATGTCGCGGCGCCTGCGGCGACCATAGCGCGCCTTGTACTGATCGCCGCGCGCCCGTTCCTCCGCCAGTAGGAGCATCGCGGGATGATCGGGCGGCAGGTTCGCAGCCCACGACTCGGCCGCCCCCATTCTTTCATCCTCGGCCGCGATCTTCCAAGCCTCGGCCCATTGCTCACGCTGGACGGCTTCCGCTTCCGCCTGGGTCATGCCTCCGAAAGGATAGAACGCGCCAGCATGCCCCGCCTGCCTGCGCGCCAACTCCTGTTCTGCTCGCTCGATAGTGACCTGTGCGGCGGCCAGCCACGCGGGATAGAGCGGGGTAGCTTCCTTCGCGTCCTTGGTCTTGAGCGAACGCCCCAGGTCGGACTTGCCGATTATCTGGCGAAGGCGGGGCGGCACGACAAGGCTGGTAGTACACAGCGCCACGGCGAAACATGTGAGAAGGCATGTTGCAATCCTCTGCATTTGTAGCAGTCACTTGCGACAAACCCTATGATTTCTACATTCCTGAGTATGTTCAAAGCCTTGAATGGCGATGGTCAGAAGAGCTTGATCGCTCGGCAGCTAAGCGATTTATTTCACAGTCAAATCATGGACTTGTTAAGTCGCCAACGGCACTATTAGCATACTTTCAAATCGTGGAAAAGGCTGGACGGCGATGGATGCAGCGGCTTGATTGCTCCCGCAGCCTGGTGCGTCTGATCCTGGGACTTTGCGGCCGTTCCCAGCGCACGCGGCGAACGGCCGCTTCCAACCAAACTCCCGACATTCAAAAAGTAGGGCGCGCGCGCCCACGAACGAGAAAGATTCGCCGGTTGCAGACCGACAGCTTTCGGATGGAGAAATGCGCAAAGCAGCGCTCACGTAGTTGCACGCGATGCCTCGATGTTCCAGCATCGCAGGATGCTATCTTGGACGTATATGAACGATCTGAAGAACACGTTCGGTTTCACTAATCCAGCGGGGAGGCTGGCAGATGCTGCCGACCTATCCTAAGCTCGAGTCCTGGCGCGCTCGCCTTAATCAGGACCGCGTTCGAACTAATGTTCGCGCGCTTGTGCCCATGATGGGCCTCGTAAAATCACATATCCAGTTCGAGGGCCGGCAATCTGCGATCCAGCGCGAGACCGGAGAACTAGACGAGACACCGATTACCTCGGCAAGCGGCGAGATATCGATCGAGTTCGTCGATCTGGCCGAGTTCACCGAAGAGCTGGTCGGCAAGCATCTCGACGACATCGCGCAACAGCTCGCTCGTGGCATGAGCGAGCATTTCCAGCAGAGGATGCACGAGGTCACCGAGAAGGTCGGGAATGTCGTCGACGGACAGGGTAAGCCCTTCAGCGAGGAGTTGTTTCTGGAGGTGATGGAGAAGATTGAACACAATTTCGGACCTGATGGCAGCTGGCAGCCGCCCACCATGATCGTCGGCCCCGGCATGGCCGAGAAGATCGCAGCGGCGGGCGAGATGTCGTCCGAGGGCAACAAGCGACTGAAGGCGATACTCGAAAGGAAGCGCGATGATCACCGTCGCCGAGAGGCTGCTCGAATCCTGGTTGGATAGCCAGACCGAACGGCGCTACCAGCCAGCCTTCATCCAGATGCTCGTGTCCGAGGGCTGGACAGTCCTCCATAACACGCGCCATGCGCCGATCGAGTTCGGCAAGGATGTGATTGCGCGCGATCCTGCCGGGGTGCTCCATTGCTTCCAGCTAAAGGGCAATCCCGGCTCGCGTGTCACCAAGAGTGAAGCCGCATCGCTGCTCACCCAGTTCAACGAACTGCTCATGACCGCGCCAGGACCCGAGTTCCGCAAAAGCGCCGACGAAAAGCATGTAGCGGTCTTTGTCACCAACGGTGAAGTTGACGAGGAGGCGCGCCTGCTGTTCGAGCGCGCTGCCGAGATCTGCAGGCAGCCGGGGGCCACGGCGTCGGGCTATCAGCTGTGGACCAGAGGCGACCTTCTCAAGAAGCTCGGACCGGCGATGCGCGTTTGGCCAGCAACGCTCGATGGCATCCGGCTCATTCTTAATCTACTCGCAGGTGACGGCCGCGAACCTCCCGATCCGCAGGACATTTCCCGGATCATGGCGTCGCTTTTGCCAGCAGCCGATGCATCGTCACCGGCCAAGGACGCGGCGCTGAGCTCCATGCTGGTTGTTGCCGAGATAATCAAGGCGCGCTGGTACGAGCGGGACAATCATCAAGCCTTGCACTGCGTGACAGTGCTCGCCGCCATCGCCGCCATGCCGCTCGCCGACACTGATACGCGCCTGTCCATGCTGACAAACTATGCGCCACTCGCGCTCGAACATTGCGCCGACCTGCTTGCCGAGGCGCATGCGAAGAACTTCTCGCCTAAACGGGCCTGGTCCGAGCGCGACATCCTTGGCGAATATGACGTGATGTGGGAGCGTCGGCGGCTGGTCGCCGACTGCGCCGCGATAGCCTTGCTCGGGCAGGTAGACCTATCGTGCGAGTTGCGCAGCTATGGAGCCGAGCTCGTCTCTGCCGTTGCCCATCACGTCATGCTCTGGGGACAGGCGCAGATTCCATCGCTGATCGCGGCGTTCTGGGCGCGTGGCCGGGTCGAGGCGAACATCGCCCGCGAGTTCGATCTTGCCGCGACTTTGCGCAAGGTCCAAGAGTTGAACGGTGGGCATGACGACACCGCCGCGTTGCCCCAACCCTATTACAACTGGCCGGACGCCTGGGCCTATTTCCGCAATCTGCCACACATGACCGGCAGCGGAATCTTCGAGGACAGCGCACACGGCCATCTATTCTTCGGTCGCGCCATGATGTTCATGCTCGCCAAGCGCAACATGAAGCGGACTTGCGGTGAACTCTGGGCCGGCTTCACCCGACCAATCCATGAGGAGGCGCATCTGCCCGACGATAGCTTTTTCTCTGCCGTGCATTGCGAAGATGGGGCAATGCATCAAATCCAGCTGCGCACCGGCGTCTGGGTCGACCTCGTCAACGAAGGGATCGACGCTGCGGGTGCTGCCGCCTTCCTCGACCGCTTCGGATCGCTCGCATGGCTGATCGCCGCTTATGTGTCGCTGGTCCCTTATCGGGGCTGGACGCGAGTCCTGATGTGGCTGGACGCGCGGCTTGATCGCACCTGGTATCATGCCGCTGCTCGGCCCGAATAGCTGCTGTACCGCTACCACCAACTTTTGTCTTTTTAGACAGTATACGGACGGCAGCTTTCGGGATCGTGCCGGGGCCGGCTGAACGGCGAGTGTTGGGGCGCAGACCGGCCGCTCAGGGGCACCAAAATCTTGATCGCGGCCCGCGCGCCGATCCCCGTGCCACCGATCCTTCTCTGCCTCGCTGAAAGCCATGCTCGCCTCCATTGATGTCGGAGGCGTTGGTGCCAACGTCACGCTAAATTTCGCCTACGGCGAGGCACGCACTGCGTGCTGCGCTCAGAAGGCCACGGTCGGCACATCGGCCGCGTTGCCCAGCAGGACGAGGCCGGCCGCGAAATGGAAACAGTCCTTGGCAAAAACGTCCTCGGTCGAGCCGTCCTCGTAATGTTCGGTGTAGCCGGTAATTGGCTCGATCACGGTCCCCGCGCTGGGCAACCCCGCTGACCATTTGAGCCAAGGACGCGAAGCAATCGCAGTAGCTAAGTGCGCCTGTATACCCTGCAGCAATGCCTGAGCCCGGACGCCTGCCACACCAGTATCGTTGCCTTCCTCCATCGAGTGAAAAACCGCAGCTCCGTAAATCGTGTGATCCTTCAGCAAACCTACGGCGTCATACATGTCGAAGAGGCGAACAAGCCGATCTATGTCCTCTATCACACCCTTCAGATTTCGGGCGCCAAGCTTGGCCTCGACCATCAGCAGGGGCGGCATCGAAGAGTCCGCCTGCCTGACCAGAATGTCGAGCCGCCGGCTGTCCTTCTTGCCGAACTTGTATGGGGTTAGCTTGGCGGCGACGACCTTCAGGTCGGCTTGGCTGCCACCGAGTTTTATCCAGGCGAGAGTACGCGCTTGCCGGCGTAGCTCCTTCATGTGGGCCTCGAGGCTGACTTGGCGATCCACGCCGGTCAGTTTCTTCGCCACCTCCACAGTGGTCACGTATTCCGGATGGATGTCTGCATTCTGGAAGGCGTCGACTTCGACCCCCAGAAACAGCTTGTTCGCGGCTAGCGCCGACGCGACACCCTCCCCGATCGCATTGACAATTTCCTGTGCGTCCATGTTCAACTCAATCCACTTTCGACATGCCGGCTCACCACCGGTCGGCCGAGCTTGGCTCGGCCTGAACGCAATCCTATAACGCAATCATGCGGACGAAGAACACGACGGCAAAGGGCAATGCATTCCGCGACGCGCTGGAGAAGGTGCTGAGCGCGGCGGGCTTTACGACGACCACCGAAACCAAGGTCGGCCACAAGAATGTCGACGTCTCTGCCGTCTGGACGCGTGACGCGATCACAGGCGTGCAGCGCTTCGCGTTCGAGGCGAAGGACTACGACGGCACGCTGCCGGCGAAGGAATGCAGCGAGTTCGCGACCGACCACCTGCCATACTTGCAGGCGGGCGAGCTTGATCAGGCTTGGCTCATATCGAAGGGAGCTATCGCGCCAGGCGGCCGGGAAGTCGAGAAGCTGCACCGTAACCTTCAGGTAATGACCTTCACCGAGCTCCAGCGCCGGCTGCTACTGATAGATTCCTATCTCAAGGATCTCGTCGACCAATACGACGGTTCGCGTCTCGCCAGCTACTACGTGCGGCCCGAGACCACCGATCACGCCGACCTCGAGCGCCATGTAGAGCAGTGGCTCGGAGCCGACGACGCGCCGCCGCTCTTCGTCCTGGGTGCATACGGCAAAGGCAAGTCGACCTTCGCGACCCATCTGGCCGCAGGCATGGCGAGGCGAGCGCTGCATGACCCCACCGCGCGGGCGCCGATCCTGGTCAGATTGGGTGAGATCGCTGACGAGCAGTCGATCGACGGCCTGCTGGGCAAGGTTCTCGCCAGCCAGCACCGCGTCACCAACTACCATTTTGAGACCTTCAAGGCGCTCAACCGCAACGGCCGCTTCCTCGTCATCTACGACGGATTCGACGAGATGAAGCACGGCCTCACCCCCGCCAAGTTTCAGCAGGTGCTGACCGAGCTGATGCGGCTGGACGAGGGCGACGCGCGCATCCTGGTGCTCGGCCGCGACACCGCCTTCCACGACGAGGACGAGTTCCGCGCGATCGTCGATGGCATCCAGCGCACCGGCGCGGGCAGGAAGATCGTCGCGCCCGGCAGGCGCGCCTACAAGCACGTCGAAATTCGAGGCTTCACCGCCGAAGAGGCCCGCACCTTCGTCGCGAACTACCTGCCGATCAGGGCGCAGACCGAACGGGACGGACCGGCAACGGATCCGAAATGGATCGAGCAGCGGGTGGTGGAGCTTAGCACGGGCAGATTCGACCGACTGCTTGAACGACCGGTGCACGCGCAGATGCTCTGCGAGATCGCCATCCAGCCCGACCAGTTGCGGGCGGACATGTCGGTCTACGAGCTGTTCGATAGTTTCGTGCACCTGCTCATCCACCGCGAGTTGGAGAAGCGTGGTCGCGATCCGTCGTTCCCGCTCGAAGTCCGCCGTCGCTTCAACGCCCACCTCGCCTGGTGGCTGTGGGAGAAGGGCGGGACCTCGACGACAACGCTCGCCGACATCCCTCAGTCGATATGCGATGCGGCCGCCCGCGACCTTAGCCACTCCCTCAGCCGCGACGAGATGCGTCGGGAACTCATCCAGGGCTGCCTCGTCGAGAAGGGCGTCAGCACGATCTACTTTCACCGTTCGCTGCAGGAATTCCTCGCGGCTGAGCATCTCATCGGCACCGACCTGCTGAAAGGGGCCGGCTCCTCGAACTGGCTTCGCGAGGTCACTGCCGCCGTGACCCCTGAGGTGATCGACTTCGTCATCGCCGGCGCGAACGTCTCCCAGGAGCGCCGGGACCGTGCGATCGGATGGTTGGGACAACTCGGCGAGGCACCGGCCGACCGCATCGAGCTGCCCGGCTTCGATCTCTTCACGCAGCTCGCTCGATCGATGAGCGTCTCGATCAAGAACCCGATGGATTCGCCTTGGCTGATCTGGCTCTCGTTCTTCCAGCGGACCGGCGCCAAGGACTTCGCCTTCAGGGGCCAGAACACCTTCCTGGTGCTCGCCGACCTCCTCGCGGCGGCAAGAGGCGCGTCGAGGGAGGCGCAGGCGGCGACGATCTACCTGCTCTGCCGCGTTCTGTTCCATCGTGTGGAGAACCAGGACTTCGGCGTGGCACTCGCAGCCATGGTCCCCGTCGGCAGGATGGTGGAGGCGGTTGAGAACGCGCGCGCCAGGAAGTCAGAGAAGCAGATCGTGCTCCACGGCGAGAACTTCATGCTCTGGTCGCTTCTGCGGGCGTGGCGGGTCGACCGGACGGACGACGATACCCAGAAGCTCACCATCGACCTGATCCGATTACATCACGATGCGATGACCGTCTTGCCCTTCGGCTTCGGTCAAGACGCGGGGGGCGACATCAGGACCGTCACACTTCCCGTACAGGCGCTCTACCGCGCCATGACCCAGATGAAGCCGCCGGTAAGCGAACGCGGCATCGACGGGATACGGCCCTTCTTCAACGACGGCGAGGTCAGGAAGCTGATCGCACCCGTCGAGGTCGAGCACCGTCGTCCCGCGATCCACGTGACCACACCGAAGCCGAAGCCGGCTGACCGCCCGATGCTGCGCGTCCGTGGCAAGGGGACGTCCGATGCATAGCCACGAACGTTCATGGCGGAATTCACCACCAAAAGCACGGTATGGGCACAGCGCCCATCAGATCGCTAACTCATCGTGGGCGGCGAACGGCGGCTTTCAAGCACGCTGGTAAGTCAGATGAATGGCCGAAATTGGGGCGCACTACTGCCCGGCCGCTCGACGGCAGGCGAGCGGCGGGTTTCGGCACGAGCAGCCGTTCATGCGCCAGTCGGAGAATGTCTCGAAGTGGTCGCAAGCTGACCCGAGGGCGGTGTTCCGCGAGGGAACGCCGGGACGGACGATCTGCGAAGGTGATCAGATGGGCTGCCAAGCCCGCTTCGAGTCAATGCAACGTCCGGCCTTGTGAGACCCGATACAGCACCACCGATCTCCGGATCGGGAGTGCGGACAGATCCTTGAAATCCTCAAGGGACAACCGCCAAGCAACTGCAAATTACAGATCGGATCCTATCATTGCTGTTGGATGACGCCATGACGAGGCAGCAGATGGCCGTGTGACATGCTATGCGAATTTTGTCGGCGATTGATTGCCATCTGCCCATCAGCGGCTTTCCGGCGACCTCGGGCGTTCGCTTTTGGGATGAAAATTTGACGGCCGCGCAACCGAAAGGGGTCATCGCACGACGAATGGTTCGCCGGTCTCACCCAGCTTATTCATTTCCTAAGGTCCGGTGCGGCGATCAGCATTTTAGTTGTGCCCCTTGCCGGCCTTAGCGCCTTCGCAGCAGACGCCCTTGGGATCACTCCTGGATGCCAAAACCAGCGTGACGACCCAGCCTGCAACTGCTGTTCCACCTAGCCAAAGCAGAAAGGCGGCGGCGTCGCCATAGAGAATAAAGTTCAGGCCAGGGAGGAAACCCCCTACCGCCAGCAGCTGGCGCAGACGCGCGCCATGCCCCTGTCCCTGGCGCGCGGCGCGGCGGCGCTTGGGGTCGCCGAGGCCGAGCAGCAGGATGAGGGCGGCAGAGACGAGGATCGCCAAGAGGGTGATGAGCGTCATTCGGCGGCTTGCAGCGCGCGGGACGGGCGGGGTGCGCCCACGGGACCCCGCAACTGCCAGAGCATCCATGCGCCCGCGAGCAGGAAGGCGATGTCGAGCGTGACGATGATCGGCTGGCCGGCGGCAAGCGCCGCGCCCCAGCCCGGCCCGCCGGTCAGCAGGCGCAAGGGTGGCAGCACCAGCAACAGCGCGCCGGTCGCGCTGCGCAGCCATGCGCCAAGCCGCGCGGTGTCGGGCGCGAGCGCGCCTGCCCCGATCGCCAGCGCCGTACCTGTAAGGAATCCCGCCGGCGTCCACCAGGTCGCGCTGCCGAGCGGCATGGCGAGAAGGAAAGCGGCGGCGGAGGCGGCGAGCGCAAAGGGGAGGCCGAGGCCCACGACCATATTGGTCCGCTCCAGCCAGGCGAAGGAGCGCACCCCGCCCTCACGCCGGACGAGCCAGAGACGGATACCGGTATAGGTGACGTAGCACATGGCAAAGCCCAGCCCGAACCAGATCGCCTTGGACAGCAGTCCTGCAAAATTGCCGAAATGGAGCGGCGACATGATAGCGGCGAGGGTGCCGCCGGCCGAGGGCTTTGGCCCGATCAGGGGCTTTTCTTGGAGGAAGGCAGCGGTCGCGCCGTCATAGAGCAGCGACATGGGGGCGATCGCGGCGGTTTTCGGCGGATGATAGGTGGTGACCTTCGCGTCGGCGCGGCCGAAATTCTCGATCGTGACGAAGGTCGGGATCGCACCGGCGCGGGCGATGGCGTCGGCATTGATGCGATCCATATTGCCGATCGCGACCGGACGGGGATCGGGCTTGCCGGGATTGCCGTAGACAGCTTCGGTCAGCGCCTGCACATTGCCGCCGAAGGCCGCCATCGCCACGACCGGCATCCCTACCGTGCCGAAGAAGGAGAAGAAGCTGCCGGTGAAGGCGAGGACGAAGGCGAAGGGCAGGCTCCACGTGCCGGCGACGCTGTGCGCATCGCGGTTTGCGAGCACGGCGCTGCCCGATCGGCGCAGGGTGAAGATGTCCTTGAAGAGATGGCGGTGGATGAGCAGGCCGGAAATGGCCGCCACCAGCATCGAGAGGCCGAGGATGCCGGTCAGCAACAGGCCCCAGGGATTGGGGACGTGCAGCCGGACATGGGTGTCGACCAGAAAGGCGCTCAGCGCATTGTCGTTGCGCGCGCCATAGACATCCTCATTGGTGCCGGCCTGGCGGTGGATCACGCGGCCGTCCTGCCCGACGACATAGAAGAGACCGCGACTGATGAGTTCGCCGCCGTCCATCTCGTGCCGGTGGAAGAAGAGGCCGAGATCATGGTCGCCGGTCTCGAACAGATCGACCGCTTCGCGATATCGGGCCGGGGTTTCGTCGCCCAGTCGGCGCAGCGTGTCGGCCATGGGGCGTTCGAAGGCGGACTGGGTCGCGACATGGCCGGCAGACCATGCGCCGATCTCCTCGGCGAAGACGGCGGCGGTGCCGGTCAGCACCACGGCATAGAGTAGCAGCCCGAGCAGGATGCCCGACCAGCCATGCACCGCGACCATCGTCTTGGTCTCTTGCTTGGGGAGGTGGATCATCGATGGGCCTCCGTGGACGCTGGGCTTTTATCGAGGAATTTCTGCGCGATGAGGACAGAATGGACGAGCAGCAGCCCCAAGGCAACGGTCGCCACGCGCCCCAGGCTACGATCGAGGCAGGCGTGGAAGAAGAGGCCGGCCCAGAGGAGCGGCGCGAGGATGAGCGGCAGCACCAGATTGTCGATCCCCGCCGCACCGCCTGGCAGCCACAGCGCCATGCCGGCCATCACGACGAGCGCGATGAGGACGGCGCCCGGCCCGGCGAAGGCGATCCTGATCCAGCGGCGCGACGTGACGGTCATCCTCTCTCCCTCCCCGCTCAATATCTCAGGCTGATCGTGCCCAGGATGGTGCGCGGCGCGCCATAATAACCCTGGTCGTAATTCAGCGCGGTCAGATATTTGGTGTTGGTGACGTTCTTGAGGTTCGCACTGATCTGAAGATTGTCGGTCAGCTTGTAGCTCGCGAGCAGGTCGAGCAGCGCATATTTGGGCTGGGTGACGCGGATCGGTGCGCCGGTGGTGATCGAGACGGTGCCGGGTTCGAGATAGATTTTGCTCTGATATTGCACCGCCGCGCCGACCTTGAGCGCAGGTAGTGCGGGCGGCGAGTAAGTGAGCGTCAGGCGGCCGAGCTGGCGAGGGACGAAGGTGCGGACCGGCTCGTCATCCTCGCCGCGCACGCGCATGATCGTGTAGCCGCCGGTCGCCTGAAGCCCCGGCGCGAGCAAGCCGGCGAACTCGAATTCGATCCCCTGCGATTTCGCATCCACGCCGCGATAGATTGTCTGACCGATGGTCGCGTCGAAGCCGGCGGCCTCGGCGGTGTTCTTCTGCCGCGCCTGGAAGATGGCGAGGCTGGCATTGAGGCGACCGCCCATCCATTCGCCCTTGAAGCCCGCCTCGATATTGTCGCCCTTGATCGGGTCGATCAGTTCGCGGTTGGCGGTCGTCTGTGTCTGCGGGTTGAAGATGGTGGCGAAGCTCGCATAGGCGCTGATGCTGTCGGTCAGATCGAGCGTCGCGCCAACGAAGGGGAGGAAGCGCGTCCAGTCATAGGCCATGGTCGCGCCGTAGGAGAAACCATCGCTGGTGGCGTGGGTGAGGTTGCCGCCGAGCATCAGCTTGAAGGGATCGGCAAGGCTCAAGCGGATGAGGCCGTAGGCGGTCTCGCGCTTGGTCGTGCGGTCGCCGCTTTCCAGGAAGCTGGTGTTGAAGACGGTCGGGAAATTCGGTTCGGGCGTGTTACCGCTCAGCACGTCGTCGATCGAAAGTTCGAGGCCGATCGCGCCATAATCATAGCCCGATGTCTGGACATAGCGCTGGGCGCTGCGGTTGACGCCAAACATGACATCATGCTCGCGTCCGAACAGCGCGACCTTGCCGGCGACATAGGCGTCGATGGTGAGGTTGCGAGTCTCCGCCCGGAAGGCGCCGGGATAGCTGCGGATATTGCCGCCGGTGGCGCTGAGCGCCGGGTCGATGCCATCAGGGAAAGCCGCGCTGGGATTGCCATAGACGTAGAAGAGCCGGTCATCCTCGCTGACGGCGCGGCGCACCACAGTCAGCTTGGCGTGCCAGTCGTCGTCGAAGTGATGGACGATATCGCCGAAAATCTGGCGGTCGATGACGTTCCAGCCGGCCCAGTCGGGGCCGCTGTTGGCCGAGCGCGGCAGGTCGATGCGGGTGCCGTCGATGTAATAGAGCGGGAGCGCCCCCCAGGTCGCGCCGCGGCTCTGATGATCCTGATGCCCATAGCCGACCGTCAGCGTGGTCTGCGGGCCAAGATCGGCCTCGATGATGCCATAGCCGGTCCAGCGGCGCAGGCCGTAGCGGTCGAGATAGCTGTCCTCGTCGAGATAGGCGCCGACCGCGCGGGCGCGGATGCTGCCGTCCGAGGTGATCGGCACGCTCACATCGGCGTCGAGGCGCAGATGGTCGTAGGAGCCATATTGCGCGCTGCCGCTCGCTTGGAAGGTCTTGGTCGGGCGCTTGCGGATGAAGTTGACGACGGCGGACGGGTTGCCAGTGGAGGAGAGCAGTCCCGGTGCGCCGCGCACCACGTCGATATGGTCGTAGATGGCGGTGTCGATCGAGCCGGTCTGCACTTCGAAGGCGAAAGGCAGGCCAATGCCGTCGATCTGGAAGGTCTGGATGTCGAAGCCGCGCGCCGAATAATAGATGCGGTCGGTTTCCTGTGCCTGCACCTGGACACCCGGCACGGTCTTCAGCAGATCGTTAATGTCGTTGAGCTGGAAATCCTGGATCTGGGCACGGGTGACGACGCTGACCGACTGGGGCGTTTCGCGCTGGGAGAGCGGGAAGCGCATCGTCGTCGTTTGCTTTTTGACCGCATAATCCTCCTGCCCTTCGGTCCGCTCGCCGGTGACGATGATCTCGGTATCGCCGGGCGCTGCCGGAGCTTCGGCAGCGGGGACGGCGGCGGCGGCGGCGAGGATGGTCAGCAAGGCAGGCATGAGAGAGCGGGTTCCCCTGTTCGGTTTTCCGCTGGCTATTCATTTCCAGACGATTCTGCAAGTCATTTGCAATAGCATGTTTTATGTGCTCTCTTCCTTGAGTCGATCGACTGCAGCCCATTCCTTCCCTTCTTAAACGTCAGCCAAGCCTCCGCCTGAACGAGCAACGGGTCAGACGAATGCATAGGCGGCGCTGCGTATCCATGATCCCTAACTCACGCATATTTTCTGCACTTAGCGCTTTACCATCAGGCAAATTTCGGAACATAGGGGACCGAGATGCGCCCTTCTAGCAAGGGCAACCCTTGAAACACGCATCACTTAATCAATTTACTCTCACCGGAACGCCCGCAAGCGGCCGGCGTAAAGCGCTCGGGTGCGAAAAGCAGACCGTCAGCGTTGGGAAATCGAAAATCAAAGCATGAGCGTCTCATAAGGGGTGAGATAGATGATGTATCGACCTGAGCTGTTCACATGTGCGGATTGACCTCCCCCTGACATCCCGCGCACATCTCGGTCGCAAATCTGAATCCGGGGAACGTTTTGGATCGCTGGCAGGCCATGAAGATATTCGTCCGCGTAACGGAAACCTCCGGTTTCGCCGAAGCCGCGCGGCAATTGCATATGAGTCCACCGGCTGTGACGCGGGCGATCTCCGCGTTGGAGGACGAGATCGGCGTGCGGTTGCTGACCCGGACGACGCGCTCGGTTAAACTGACCGAGGCGGGCCGCGGCTATCTCGACGATTGTCGCCGCATCTTGGCCGATATGGCGGATGCAGACGCGGCGGCGGCTGGCGCCCATGGCAATCCCTCCGGCACGCTGATCGTCACGGGATCGGTAATCTTCGGCCAAATGTACGTGCTGCCGATCCTGCTCGACTATTTGGATTGCTTTCCCGCCGTGACCGGGCGCAGCCTGTTCGTCGACCGGCTGGTCAATATCGTCGAGGAAGGCATCGACGTCGCCATCCGGATCGGTCATCTGCCGGATTCGGGCTTGAGCGCCATCCGGGTCGGGACGGTGCGGCGGGTCATGTGTGGCGCGCCGGCCTATTTCGAGCAGCATGTCATGCCCCGGACCCCGGCCGACCTTGTCCATCATCGCATCATCGGCCCGACCGGGGCATGGGCCTCGCCCGAATGGCATTTCGGTCCGGAGGGTCGGAGCAGCGTCACGGTCCACCCCCAACTCTTCTGCAATACCAATGAAGCGGCGATCGCCGCCGCCGAACAAGGCTGGGGGCTGACCCGCGTGCTGTCCTATCAGGTCGAGCCGGCACTGGCGGCCGGGCGGCTGGTTACGGTGCTGGACGAGCATATGGAAAAGCCGCTGCCGATCCATGTCATCCACGCCGAAGGGCGGCGGGCGGCGGCCAAGGTTCGCAGCTTCGTCGATCTCGCGGTCGATCGGCTGCGGGCCAATCCGCTGTTCCAGCAGGCATGACCATTATTCCTCCATAAGGAATAATGACTTCCAGTTTTCCCGAATTATCAGGAATGAGGACAAGGATTATCTCTGCCTCCAGAAGCTGAAGCCCTTGCTCAGCGACCCCAACAGGGTGGAGGACATGATGAAGAAACTGGTCATTTCGATGCTGCTGGCGACCGCCGGCATCGCTGCCTCGGTCGACGCGATCGCCGCGCCCGCCAGCGCCGTTGCCACGCAGCCTGCGGTTGCCACGGTCCATTATCGCAGCGCCACCATCGACGGCGTGAAGATGTTCTATCGCGAAGCCGGTCCCGCCGACGGCCCGGTTGTGCTGCTGCTCCACGGTTTTCCGACATCGTCGCACATGTTCCGCAACCTGATCCCGCTGCTAGCCGACCGCTATCATGTGATCGCGCCGGACTATCCGGGGTTCGGCCAGAGCGACGCGCCGGACCATCGCCAGTTCACATACAGCTTTGCCCATTATGCAGAAATGGTCGACACGCTGATGGGCAAGATCGGCGCACAGCGCTACGCCATGTATGTCATGGATTATGGTGCCCCGGTCGGCTATCGCCTCGCCCTCAAGCACCCCGAGCGCGTCAGCGGTCTTATCGTCCAGAATGGCAATGCCTATGAGGAAGGACTGGGCGCCTTCTGGGATCCGATCAAGACCAATTGGAAGAGCGGATCGGCCAAGGATCGCGAGGCGCAAGCATGGCTCGTCGGCCTCGACGCCACCAAGTTCCAATATACCGATGGTGTGCGCGACCTTTCGCGGATCAGCCCCGACAATTGGGTGCAGGACTAGGCCTTGCTCGACCGGCCGGGCAACAAGGATATCCAGCTCGACCTGTTCTACGACTATCGCACCAATGTTCCGCTCTACTCGGCGTTCCAGGCCTTTTTCCGCGAACGCAAGCCGCCGACGCTGATCGTCTGGGGCAAGAATGACAAGATCTTCCCCGAATCCGGTGCGCATCCCTACAAGCGTGACCTGCCCGACGCGGAAATGCATATTCTCGACACCGGCCATTTCGCCCTTGAAGACAAGCTCGATGAAATGGTGCCGCTGATCCGCGACTTCCTCGATCGCAAGGTCGCGACGCGCTGAACCCCGGCGGGGCCATGGTGATGCATGGCCCCGCAACTCGCGGATGATGGGAGACAGACCATGTCCTACGGTTTTCTGGATATCGCCACGACGCCCAGCGTACGCGCAGCGCAGGCGGAGATGGGGGCGGATGCCCATTGGGCGGCGTTCAGCGGCAATCGCGCCTTTGACCGCTTCACCGATAATGAAGCCCATTTCCTGGCTGCCCGTGACAGTTTCTACATGGCAACGGTGTCGGAGGATGGCTGGCCCTATGTCCAGCATCGCGGCGGTCCGGCCGACTTCCTCAAAATGGTGGATGACCGGACGCTGGCCTTTGCCGATTATCGCGGCAACCGCCAATATATCAGCACCGGCAACGTCGCCGCGAATGACCGCGCCTGCCTGATCCTGTTGGACTATCCTCGTCGCGCCCGGCTGAAAATCTATGCCCATGTCGAGAAGCTGGTGCTCGATGCCGATCCGGCGCTCACCGAACTTGTCATGGACAAGCATTACAAGGCGCGGGCCGAGCGCATATTCCGGCTGCGGCTGGAGGCGTTCGACTGGAATTGCCCGCAGCATATCACGCCGCGCTTCACCGAGCGCGAGATCGAGCAGGCGATCCGGCCGATGCATGAACGGCTGGCGCAACTGGAAGCCGAGAATAAGGCGCTGCAGGATCGCCTTGCCCAGTTGGGAAACGCATGATGGACAATCCGAGCCCGCCGTTGCCGCCCTTCACCCTGGAGGGCGCGATCGAGAAGGTGCACCTGGCCGAGGATGGCTTGAACAGCCGCGATCCGGCCAGAGTGGCCATGGCCTATACACCGCTCAGCCAGTGGCGGAACCGGGCGGAGTTCGTCAATGGCCGCTCCGCGATCATCGCCTTCCGCACCCGCAAGTGGCAGCGCGAACTGGATTATCGGCTGATCAAGGAATTATGAGCCTTTCGCGACAACCGCATCGCGGTGCGCTTTGCCTATGAATGGCATGACGACAGCGGCAACTGGTTCCGGTCCTATGGCAACGAGAATTGGGAGTTTGACGAGAGCGGCCTGATGCAGCGGCGGCTCGCCTGCATCAACGATGCGCCGATTAATGCGGCGGAGCGGAAATTCCACTGAACGCAGGGACGCCGTCCCGACGATCATCCAGGGTTGAGTGACCTTGGGCTGTAAGGGCGATCTGCGATAAAGCTCGCCACCCGAAAGCGGGCTGACCGCACTTCGAGGCGGAAAAATCCGCCTCTCAATGGCAACAATGGGTCGGCTTCTCCTGAAGCGTTCTTCCTACGGCCATTACGGCCACAGGAGATGTGTCATGGGATTATCAGAGTTTGATCCCGCCGCTCGCGAGCGGGTATGTTGGAACGCCGGGCGTAAGGTTGGAGCAAAACGAGCGCTCAAACCTCGTCAGATATGGGCGATCCGCTTCTTTCTTGACCAGCATGGGCGGGTCCGCGACCGGGCCCTCTTCGACCTGGCCATCGATAGCAAGCTTCGCGGATGCGATCTAGTGAAGATCAGGATCAGCGATATCGTGTGTGATCGGAAAATTCGAACACGGGCAACGGTCGTACAGCAAAAGACTGGCAGACCCGTTCAGTTTGAACTGATGACTGATGCCCGCGCCAGCCTGCTCAAATGGCTGGAACTGAGAGGTGGATCCTTGGAGGATTTTGTATTTCCAAGCCGTACCGATCACGCAGCCCACATAAGCACTAGGCAATATGCTCGCCTTGTTGACGAATGGGTCACGGGGATCGGACTGCCCGGCGAAGATTATGGCACCCACTCTCTGCGCCGAACCGAAGCTTCGATCATCTACAAGGCGACTGGAAATCTCCGCGCCATCCAGATTTTGCTTGGGCACACGAAGATCGAAAGCACAGTTAGATATCTCGGCGTGGACGTGGAGGATGCTTTGACCCTCGCAGAGGGCACTGAAATCTGAAACTGCCTTGGGTCCCTGCCGTTGCAAGGACCCAAGGGTCACAGCTTGGCGGCTGGTGGCGGTCATAGCCCTTCGATAAGCTCAGGTGGGCGACCCGAAAGGGTGCTGACCTGGCGGCTGTCGAATACAATGGATGTAGGCTTCTGTGTCGCGGCGCTGGAAGACGCGCTGGGCCGGTGCGGCAAGCCGGAATTTTTCAGTACGGACCAAGGTAGCCAGTTTACCAGCTTCGTCTTTACCAGCGTACTGCGTGATGCCGAGGTCCGCATCAGCATGGATGGCGAGGGGCGGTGGATGGACAACGTCTTCCTTGAACGCCTCTGTCGATCCCTGGAGTACGAGGGCGTCTGCCTCCATGCTTTCGAGACCGGATCGGAGCTACGGACTGGTCTTGGCCGGTAGATCACCGATCACAACACCCATCGTCCGCACTCGGGCCTGCCGGGAGAACCCCGTTCGAGGCCTATCTGCAGATCTGGAAGTCTATGCCGACGCCTGTCAATCGCTGTTAACTTGGTTAGTGTGTCCCAAAGGGAATCGCCGGGAGACGAAACAGTGCCAGACCTTTCGCGCCTGAGCGAGCCACAGCGGCGGATTCTGGAACTGGTGGCAGATGGGGTGACGGCGAGCAAAGACATCGGGCGGATGATAGGGAAGTCGCCCGGCACGGTCGACGTATACCTGAGTAGAGCGGCAGCCGACCTTGAGGCTCGCGGGCGATTCGACGCTGCTAGAATTTACAAAGAGTTATCCGATTTAGATTCTAAATTTAGAACGGAGCCTCTTGCCGAACCTGAACAAAATGAAGTTTCTGAGGGCACCGGATCGGCGCCGGTCAGCGAGCAAACCAGATGGATCCGTTCGCTGTTTCCGCCAATCGGAGGACCTTCGGATGATCTCACAGGACCGCTAGCGCTCAAGCTCATAATCCAGCTGACAGCTATGGCTGGAATGGCGACGGCGATCGTCGTTTTGATCTATCTTTGGACCATGAGCCAGTTCGCCAAACTGGCATCGTAATCCGACGTTCAAACTATAAACCTGGGCAGGCGTGCGTCTGCCACGGAGGATCTATGTCAAAATCCGAAGACCGCTTGCCCCTCGATCGCAACGAGTGCCAAGACATAGCGACAGGGCTGACCGAGGGCTATGTAAAGCTCGATGACGCAATCGCCCATACTCTCCGCATCGGCACCATGATCGTGGAGACCGGCAAGGCCGCCGGCCTTGATCCCCTCTCTAGCCAAAAGCTTTATGCGAGCCTTGCCGACTGCGCGGCGAACATGGTGAAGAGCCGCGGCGATCTGATCGCCGCACATCAGCAGGCACATAAGATCCGTATGCGGTCCACCGCTTCTGACGTGCACCTTTGGGGATGCACCATACCCAGGGTTGCGGCGGTCCCAAGCATGGACGATCGTTCCGCTGTTGCGGCTTGACCGAGAGCCTGCGATCTCGTCTGTGAACTGATGGTCCTCGTGGTCATCTTCACTGTGCTGGTCGTTGCGTGCAGCGCCTTCTCCGCTCTGGCGGCGGGGCCTGCCGGACGGTGGACCGCTGCCGCAGCGATCGGAACAACGCTCATGGGCGTGGCCGTCTCGATATTCCATCCCGAGCTTACCAGAATTGAACTGCTCAGGTTGACGGTAGACGTGATCTTTTTGGTTTCGTTGGTCGCACTGGCCGTCATTTACCGTCGGTGGTGGCTGATCTGGATGTCGGCCTTTCAGGCAAACGGCACCCTGTCGCACATCGTCGCCATGATCAGTCCCGTGTACGTGAAGGTGGTGTATTATACGCTTACGACCATGTGGGGCATTCCGATCCTGGCAATATGGGTGCTGGGCATCTTCAAGGATCGCGGTTGGCGGCTGTCTCCACTGCGCCATGCCGCCGCCCTGGCGCGCGCCATAGGTCGCGCCAGGGCGCGGCCCACGCCCTGACAGTAAGTCGTTTTGATATTCGGAAGGACGCCTATGGCTGTTCTAACTTTGGCGGAAGCGCCGCAGCCTGCTGCGGCATCTACTTCGGCGTGGTTCGCCTCAATAGCTTGCATGTATAGCGGGCTGACGCATGAACGCATTCATTTCATGTTTCACAATGCAGCGGGCCGACACGTCGGGGCTGTCAGCTTTGAAGGCGACGTCGGCAGCGCATCGTTCGATACACTAACTGTCCTCCGAACGGCGATCGTTCGGGAAGCCGCATCGATCCTAGTCGCGCATAACCATCCCAGCGGGAAGGCGCTGCCATCGCTCGGCGACTGCGAAGCGACAAGGAACTTGGCCGTCGCGTGCCGGGCAGTCGGCTTACGCTTGAGTGATCATCTGATCGTTGCGGAAAACAACGTCTTCAGCTTCAGGGGTAACGGGCTGATGTGACGCCAGCGGAAGCCTAAGCCGCTTGAGCCTCGTCCAAGATGTCGCGGGCATGCTGGAGATGGTTGGCCGCCATCATGAATTGGCGCGCCAAGTCGGTAGGCACGTCGGCCATGATCATATCGAGCCGGTCGAGCACGCGCTGGGTCAGTTCGGCGCAGTTGTTTGCCTCACTCAGCCCGAATTTATCCTGCTCCACGCACATCTCCGACTCGCCGAAATGCTGCTTATAGTTGATCGAGGTCAATCTGCCGAATCGCGGTCATTTAACCCTGCTGCCTGTCCACACTACTCGCCCGACAATGTCGACCAGCGCAGGGTCGATGTCGGTCCAGTCGGGATAATGGACATTGTCGCTGAGCACGCTGAACCGCCCGCGCAGCGGCCCCGGCGCAATCCTCTTGACCATCAGCACCCCGTCGAGCCGCAGCACATAGACGCCATCGCGCAGCCGTTCGGCCGCATCGTCATGATCGACCATGATATCGTCGCCGTCGCTGAGCGTCGGTGCCATCGATTCGCCATCCACGCGGATGATCGACACGCGCTGCGGCCGCACCCCCAGATGGCGCAGCCAGCGCGCGTCGAACGCCATCACGCCCGCTGCCCGCTCATCCTCGTCCATCGATCCAACGCCCGCCGAAGCGCCTAGCGCCAGCCGGGGAATAGCGACGACCGCCGGCGTCCCTCGCACGCGCGGCGGCGCGGCCTCTTCCGCAGCGCCGCCCAGCATCGCTTCGGGCACGCCGAAATAGCGGGCTAATGCGCGACGATCGATTTCATCGAGCTTGCGCGGCGTTCCGCGCTGGATGAACTGTTGGATGTAGGCAGGATTGCGCTTGAGTAAGCGGGAAAGGCTGACAGCGGTCTCACCGCGCTCCATCATAAGGCGAGTCAATGTTTGGCGTGAATCGTCCATCAGACAAACCTGCCACGGTGACATGGCCCCTCACAAGAAAATCCGCTTTTGCTGAGCCTAACGATGCAAGAACTTGCGAATGGACAACGCCTGTCCGGACGTGTTCGGGCGGACCGCTGATTGAGCTGTGGAGCGCTGTATTACTACCGCAGCTTTCCATATCCAGGCGCCTTCCTCGCTACTGCGGAGAACCAGAAAGTCTCATCGCGGTCGTTCCCGGCCACGCGCGAGCTTTGATGATAGCAAAGTAGACTGTCCGCAGTTGGGAAGGGAAAAATGGTAGCTGAGCGTCTCATAAGGGTCGATGGTTGCCGGCAGCATATGCCGCGTCGTGGGACATTCCCGTCATTCCGATGACACAAGTAAAACGTCAACTCCTTGTCGAAGCCGACGTTCGGTGTTTGTCCGCCAGCCGCCCTGCCTGCGGTTGTCATATATTTGGACATCAATGAAATGGGTCTCGACATGCGTGGCTGTGGCGAGGCGCGGCAGCTATATAAAGATCGCTGTCTCCCTCGACCATTTCAATACGGTTAGCCCGTCCGGCGGCGTCCCCGAGAGGCTAGAATGGGACTGTTTGCCGGTGCCCCCTTGACCGCGCGGTGTGATTGCCCGACCTGCCGCCCTCATGCCTGGCGAGTCAGCCCCATGAGAATCGTCATCATCGATGACAGCGGCCTACGCGCGACCATCCTGGAGGAAGGACTGCGTGAGGCGGGCTATGACGACATCCACATCGTCCCGCCGCGCGGCGCGTTCGTCGCCAGACTGGAGCGGATGGCGCCCGATGTCGTGCTGATGGACCTGGGCAACCCAAGCCGGGACACGTTGGAAGAGATGTTGACCGTCAGCCGCGCCCTCGCCCGGCCCATCGCCATGTTCGTAGACCAGTCGGATGACGCGATGATTGGCGCGGCGATCGACGCAGGCATATCCGCCTATGTGGTCGACGGATTGCGCAAGGAGCGAGTCAAGCCGGTGCTGGAATTGGCGGTCCGCCGCTTCAACGCCTTTGCCCGGATGCAGGCCGAGCTGGAGGAGGCGCGGACCGCGCTCAGCGACCGCAAGATCATCGATCGCGCAAAGTCGATCCTGATGAACCAGCGATCCTTGAGCGAGCAGGACGCCTACGCACTGCTGCGCTCCAGCGCGATGAACCAGGGGAAAAAGATCGTGGACGTGGCGCAGGCGCTCATCACCGCCAGCGACCTGTTGGGAGGGGCGTGATGACGGATATTTTACGCATCGCCTTCCTACCGCTGACCGACGTCGCCGTACTGGCTGTCGCGAAGGAACGGGGCTTTGCGGAAGAAGAAGGGCTGACGCTCGACCTCATCCGATCGACCAGTTGGGCGACGCTGCGTGACCGGCTGGTCTATGGCCAGGTACAGGCTGCTCATATGCTCGCGCCGCTGGCAGTGGCGGTGACCTTGGGTCTCAGCCAGCAACCCGCCGCGATCGCCGCACCTTACAAGCTCAACGTCAACGGCAATATGCTGGTGATGGCGCGCGATTTCGCCGCCGCGCTCGATCCGGATCCGGTGCGCCGGCTCGCCGACCCGCTGGGCACCGCGCATGATTTCGCCGCCGCCATCGGCCTGTGGCGGCGCAAGCCTGTGATCGGCGTGGTCCATCGCTTTTCCAGTCATGCGATCATGTTGCGCTACTGGCTCGCCAGCGCGGGCGTAGACCCCGATCGCGATGTGGTGCTGCGGGTCCTCCCGCCCTCATTGACGGTGGAGGCGATGCGGGCGGGCGAAATTGACGGGTTCATCGCGGGCGAGCCATGGGGCAGCGCGGCGGTGGAGGCAGGACTTGCCGAAACGGCTGCGATCGGCGAGCGCATCTGGCAGCGGGGGGTGGAGAAGGTTCTGGCCTTCCGCGAAGCCTGGCTTGAGGAGCATCCTGACCTGGTCGATCGCCTCCTGCGTGCGCTCATTCGCGCGGCGGCCTGGTGCGACGATCCCGTCCATCATGGGGAGCTGTCCCACCTTCTGTCCGACCCGCGCTATGTCGACCAGCCCGCAGACCTCATTGCGCGGGCATTGACCGGCCGGATGGTGGTTCGCGCTGGCGAAGCGCCAATCGCCAATCCCGATTATCTGCTGTTCGGACGCGAAGCGACGCCCTTCCCCTGGCGCAGCCAGGCTTTGTGGATCTATTCGCAGTTCGTGCGCTGGGCGATGATCGACCATTCGCCCGACCATATGGCGCGCGCGGGCGCGGTGTTTCGACCCGACGTCTTCCGCCGGGCGCTCGCCGGCACGCAGGTGCCGATGCCCGGGGCCAGCATGAAGGTGGAAGGGGCGCTCGGCCTGCCGCTCGCGGTCGGCTCGCGCGGGGGCGTGGGCATCACGCTTGGGCCCGACCGATTCTTTGACGGGCGCATCTTCGACCCCGAACGGATGGACGAGTTCCTGGACGGGTTCCGCCCGACACGCTGAAAAGCGAGCGAAAATTGTGCCTTGCAACATAGGGCGAATCGCGGGATAACATGGTGGTCGCGCGACGAAGCGCGACGCAACGGATGCGCCGTCCCAAGGGTGGGATCGTCATCCTCACCTTATCGCAGCAAAGCCGCTGACCGGACCGTGCCCATGGCACGCCTCCGGCCTGCGGCTTTTTTCATGTCCATTTTCCGTTTTATGGGGGGCGTCACATGGCTACCGTTTATTGGGATCGCGAAGCAGAGGCCGACCCTGCCGCGCCCGCGACGAGTTTCTGGAAGGCCGGCCACGCGCCGACACTGATTGCCGCCTTCCTCTATTTCGACCTGGCCTTCATGGTCTGGGTGCTGCTGGGGCCGCTTGCGCCCGCCATTTCCAAGACGCTGGCGCTGACCCCTGCGGAAAAGGGGCTGATGGTCGCGGTCCCAACCCTGGCCGGCGCTTTCCTTCGTGTCGTCAACGGCCTGCTGGTCGATCGCATCGGTCCCAAGCGGGCGGGCGCGATCAGCCAGATCATCGTCATCGCCGGGCTGCTGACCGCCTATCTGGCGGGCGTCAACAGCTTCGGCGGCACGCTGGCGCTGGGCGTGATCCTGGGCTTTGCCGGGGCCAGCTTCGCGATCGCGCTGCCGCTCACCAGCCGCTGGTACCCCGCCGAGCATCAGGGCAAGGCGATGGGCCTTGCCGGTATGGGCAACTCGGGCACGGTACTTGCGTCGCTCTTCGCGCCGATGCTGGCCAAGCTGTTCGGCTGGAACGCGGTGCTGGGCCTCGCCTGCATCCCCCTCTCGCTTGTGTTCGTCGTTTACATGATCATGGCGAAGGACGCGCCGAACGCGCCCGCGCCCAAGCGACTGATCGATTATTTCCAGCCCCTGAAGCAGGCCGACGCCTGGTGGCTGATGGCCTTCTACGCTGTCACCTTCGGCGGTTTCGTGGGTCTTGCGGCATCGCTGCCCATCTATTTCACCGACCAGTTCGGCCTGACCCCTATCGTCGCGGGCTATTGCACCGCCGCCTGCGTCTTCGCCGGATCGCTGGTGCGGCCGATGGGCGGCGCGCTGGCTGACAGGATCGGCGGGTCCAAGGCGCTGATGATCGTTTACGTCATGGCCGCCGTCGCGCTGGCCGGGGTCAGCCAGGCGCCTACGCTGGCTGCGGCGCTCGCCTGCTTCGTCCTCGCCATGCTGGCGCTGGGCGCGGGCAACGGCGCGGTGTTCCAGCTGGTGCCCCAGCGGTTCCAGGCGGAAATTGGCATCATGACCGGCCTCGTCGGCTTCGCGGGCGGCGTCGGCGGCTTCTACCTCGCCAGTTCGCTCGGCCTTGCCAAGCAGTTCACCGGCAGCTTCGCGCCGGGCTTTCTGATCTTTGCGGGCCTTGCCGTACTGGCCTTCGCCGGCATCGCGCTGGTGCGGGGCAAGTGGCGCAAGAGCTGGACGACCGGCGCGCGCATCTGATTGAAAGGGAAGGCGGGTGGCATCAAAGGGCCCGCCCGCCTTCCCTGGTCTGCACGATATTCGCGTCCTAGGGGGGACGAGCATCCATGAAAACGTTTCTTCTATCGGCGGCCGGGCTGGCCGTCGCAGGGCCCGCTTGCGCCCAGCAAGTCGCGCTCAAGCCGGTCGCCGAAGCGCGGCTGCGCTACGAACATGTCGACCAGGACGGCCTCGCGCGGTCGAAGGCCAGCGCGCTCACCGCCCGCGTCCGCGCCGGCGTGACCGCCACCACCGGCGCGCTGAGCGCCACCCTGGTCGGTCAGGGCACGCTCGCCCTCATCGACCATTATTATGACGGGCTGCATGGCGCCGCCACCCGGCCGCTGGTCGCCGATCCGCAGAATGTCGCGCTCTACATCGCGCAGGTCCAGTACCGGACCAAGGCGGTGACGCTGACCGCCGGACGGCAGAAGATCGTGCTCGACGATGAACGTTTCGTCGGCAATGTCGGCTTTCGCGACAACGGCCAGACGTTCGACGCCGTGCGCGCCGAAATCACGCCGGCCAAGGGGCTGAAGCTGGACGTGGCCTATGCCTGGAGCGTGCGCACCATTTGGGGCATCGACGGCATCGGCGCGCGGCAGCAGGCGATCGGCGGCGACAATGTCTTCGCCAATCTCTCCTGTGCGACGCCCATCGGCACGCTGACCGGCTTTGCCTATCTGGTCGATCAGGACGAGACGGCAGTGCAGGGCTATCGCCTGTCGAGCCAGACCTATGGCGCGCGCGTTGCGGGTTCGCGCTTGCTCTCGAAGGCCGCGAAATTGGGCTATCAGCTGAGCTATGCGCGCGAGTCCGACTATCATCGCAACCCCAACGCTTATGCCGCCGACTATTGGCTGGCCGACGCGACGCTGGACGTGAAGGGCTGGAAGCTGAACGGCGGCTATGAAATATTGGGCGCGAGCAAGGGCATCGCCCTCACCAGTTTCCAGACGCCGCTCGGCACCAATTTCAAGTTCCAGGGCTGGGCCGACAAATTCCTGATGACCCCGCCCAACGGCATTCGCGACCTCTATGTCGGCGGCGGCTATGGCTGGAAGACGATGGGGCCGCTGTCGGCCGTGTCGCTGACGGGCAGCTGGCACCGGTACGAAAGCGATCGCCTGAGCCAGCATTATGGCAATGAGATCGATCTCCTGGCTTCAGCGAAGCTCAAAAAGACCATGTTGTCTGTCCGCTACGCCCATTATGACGCGCGCGCGCTTGCGACCGACACGGACAAGCTCTGGCTCCAGGCCGACTGGTCCATCTGACTGAAAAGCGCTGAGAGGAATCGCTTGAGCCGTCAGGCGATTTCTCTTATGCTGCACTGCAAGGGACAAAGTTGTCCTTCTTCACATAGCCGACGCGGTCCATGGACGGACCGGTGAGGCGCATATGATGGCAAAGCCGCCATCCCGACCCCCGGACTTTAATGCCCGGGGGTCGGGATGGCGGCTTTTTTGTTTTCTGGAGTCACGGGCATGGAATTTCAGGACGGGACGCAGGCCGGCATGGCGCCGGAACCCGATAGCGGCGATGCGCTGCTGACGCCGGCCGCCGGCGGGCGCGAGCATCTGGTCGTCGTGGGCAACGGCATGGCGGGCTGCCGCGCGGTGGAGGAGTTGCTGGCGCGCGACGCGACACGGTACCGGGTCACGATCTTCGGCGCCGAACCCCATGTGAACTATAACCGCATCATGCTCTCCCCCGTGCTGGCGGGCGAGAAAAGCTTCGACGACATCGTCATCAACCCGCGCGAATGGTATGCCGACAATGACATAGACCTGATCGCGGGCGATCCGGTGTCGGCAATCGACCGCTCCGCCAAGGCGGTGACCAGCCGGTCGGGCCGCACCGTGCATTATGACAAGCTGCTGATCGCCACCGGATCGGATCCCTTCATCATCCCTGTACCGGGCAAGGACCTGCCCGGCGTCATCAGCTTCCGCGACATGAAGGATGTCGACATGATGCTGGAGGCCGCCGGGAAAGGCGGCGACGCCGTGGTGATCGGCGGCGGCCTGCTGGGGCTGGAGGCGGCGCACGGCCTGACGCTGCGCGGCATGAAGGTCACTGTCATCCACCTCATGGACACGCTGATGGAGCGTCAGCTCGACGAAGCGGCGGGCTGGCTGCTCAAGAGCGCGCTGGAGGCGCGGGGCCAGACGATCCTGACCGGCGCGAACACGGCGGAGATATTCGGCGACGGCAAGGTGGAGGGCGTGCGGCTGAAGGACGGGCGTGAGATACCCGCCAGCCTCGTCGTCATGGCGGTCGGCATCCGCCCCGCGACTGCGCTGGCGCGCGAGGCGGGCCTTGCGGTCAATCGCGGCATCCTGGTCGACGATCATATGGTGACGAGCGACCCCGATGTGCTGGCGGTCGGCGAATGCGTCGAGCATGACGGCAATGTCTATGGCCTCGTCGCGCCGCTGTGGGACATGTGCCGCAGCTTGGCCGACGGCCTGACCGACCAACATACGGGTTACAAGGGCTCGGTCACCTCGACCAAGCTCAAGGTCGCCGGCCTCGACGTCTTTTCCGCCGGCGACTTTTTGGGCGGCGAGGGGTGCGAGGACATCGTCCTGCGCGATGCGTCGCGCGGCGTCTACAAGCGGGTCGTGGTGAAGGACGACCGCATCGTCGGCGCGGTGCTCTACGGCGATACGGCGGACGGCGGCTGGTATTTCGACCTGCTGAGGAAAGGCGAGGACATCGCCGACATGCGCGACCTGTTAATCTTCGGTCAGGCCTTCGCCTCGGGAGGAGGCGCGCTGGACCCTAAGGCGGCCGTTGCGGCGCTCTCGGACGAGGCCGAGATTTGCGGCTGCAACGGCGTCAGCAAGGGCAAGGTCGTCGCGTGCATCGAGAAGGGCGCTTGCAGTCTCGACACTGTCCGCGCCACCTGCAAGGCGTCGGCCAGTTGCGGCAGCTGCACCGGGCTTGTCGAAAATCTGCTGGCTGTTGTGCTGGGCGATGAGGTGCAGTCCGGCCCCAAGACGATGTGCAAATGCACCAGTTTTACCCATGACGATGTGCGGCGGGAAATCGTCGCCCAGTCGATGCGCTCCATCCCTGAAGTGATGCAATTGCTGCATTGGACCACGCCCGACGGCTGCTCCTCCTGCCGCCCCGCGCTCAATTACTATCTCCTTTGCGCGCTGCCGGGCGACTATCAGGACGACCAGCAGAGCCGCTTCGTCAATGAACGGATGCACGCCAACATCCAGAAGGACGGCACCTATTCAGTCGTCCCGCGCATGTGGGGCGGCCTCACCAACCCGCGCGAGCTGCGCGCCATCGCGGATGTGGTCGAGAAATATAACGCGCCGATGGTCAAGGTGACCGGCGGTCAGCGGCTCGACATCTTCGGCATCAAGGGCGAGGATCTGCCCGCGGTCTGGGCCGATCTCAACGCCGCCGGCATGGTCTCGGGCCACGCCTATGGCAAGTCGCTGCGCACGGTGAAGACTTGCGTCGGCTCCGAATGGTGCCGCTTCGGCACGCAGGATTCGACTGGCCTCGGGGTCAAGACCGAGCGGATGACCTGGGGATCGTGGATGCCCCACAAGTTCAAGATCGCGGTGTCGGGCTGCCCTCGCAATTGCGCCGAAGCGACGATCAAGGATTTCGGCATCGTCTGCGTGGATTCAGGCTACGAACTGCATGTCGGCGGCAACGGCGGCATCCATGTCCGCGCCACCGACCTGCTGTGCAAGGTCGCGACCGAGCAGCAAGCGCTCGATTACTGCGCCGCCTTCATCCAGCTCTACCGCGAGGAGGCCCGCTATCTGGAGCGCACCGCGCCGTGGATCGAGCGGGTCGGCGTCGACTATGTGAAGAGCCGGATCGTCGAGGATGATGCGGGCCGCGAGGCGCTGCGGGCGCGCTTCCTCTATGCGCAGAGCTTCAGCCAGGAAGACCCGTGGGCCGAGCGCGCGACGGGCGCACGCGCCGATCTGCACCAGCCCCTCGAAACCATCGCCATCGCCGCGGAGTGACATTGATGACCGACTGGATAGATATCGGCACGCTGGACGACATTCCCCAGCGCGGCGCACGCACCGTGCGCATCGCGGGCGGAAAGGAGATCGCCGTGTTCCGCACCGGTGACGACCAGATCTTCGCGCTGATCAACGAATGCCCGCACAAGCAGGGGCCGCTCAGCCAAGGCATCGTCCATGGCCACAGCGTCGCCTGTCCGCTCCACAACTGGACCATCGCGCTGAAAACCGGCGAAGCGCAAGGTGCCGACACGGGCTGCACGCCCACGGTGGCGGTGCGGATTGACGGTGACCGCATCCTGATCGCGCGGCCTGCGATGTTGAAAGCGGCCTGATGGATCAGGCGGTCCGCACCACCTGCGCCTATTGCGGCGTCGGCTGCGGGATTGCCGCGACGCCGACCGGGCCGCGCTCGGTGACGATCGAGGGCGATGAGGCGCACCCCGCAAATGCCGGTCGCCTCTGCTCGAAGGGCACGCATCTGGGTGAGACGGTGGGCCTTAACGGTCGCCTGCTCCATCCGATGATCGGCAGCAAGCGCGCAAGCTGGGACAAGGCGCTCGACCTTGTCGCGCGGCGCTTCCGCGACACCATCGACCGCCACGGCCCCGACAGCGTCGCTTTCTACGTCTCGGGTCAGTTGCTGACCGAGGATTATTATGTCGCCAACAAGCTGATGAAGGGCTTCATCGGCTCGGCCAACATCGACACCAACAGCCGCCTCTGCATGTCGAGCGCGGTCGCCGGCCATAACCGCGCCTTCGGCGAGGACATCGTGCCCGCGACCTATGATGATCTGGACGAAGCCGACCTCATCGTCCTCGTCGGGTCCAATACGGCCTGGTGCCACCCGATCGTCTATCAGCGCATCCAGGCCGCCCGCGCCGAACGCGGCACGAAGATCGTCGTCATCGACCCGCGCCGCACCGAGACATGCGAAGGCGCGGACCTGCATCTGGCGCTCAAGCCCGGCACCGACGTCGCCCTGATGAACGGCCTCTTGGCCTGGTGTGATCAGGAAGGCATCGCCGCATCCGATCATCTGAGCGTGCCGGATGGCTTCTGGGATCATATCCGCGCCGGTCATGACCTGTGGACCACCGCCAAGACCTGCGACCTGCCACCCGCGCAGCTGGAGCAGTTTTTCCGCCTGTTCGCCGACACCCCGCGCACCGTCACCCTGTTCAGCCAGGGCGTCAACCAGTCGATCCGGGGCACCGATCAGGTGAATGCGATCCTCAACGTCCATCTCGCCACGGGCCGCATCGGCAAGCCCGGCGCCGCGCCCTTCTCCATCACCGGCCAGCCCAACGCCATGGGCGGCCGCGAGGTCGGCGGCCTGGCCTCCACGCTCGCCACGCATATGGATTTCGCGCCCGACAATGTCGCGCGTGTCGGCCGCTTCTGGGCCGCGCCCAGTATGGCGGTGAAGCCCGGCCTCAAAGCCGTCGATCTGTTCCGCGCGATTGGCGAAGGCCGCATCAAGGCGCTCTGGATCATGGCGACCAACCCCGCCGCGTCCATGCCCGATGCCCGCCGCGTGCGCGAAGCGCTGGCCTCGATCCCCTTCCTCGTCGTGTCGGACATCATGACCGCCACCGACAGCAGCACGCACGCCCATGTCCGCCTGCCCGCCGTCGGATGGGGGGAGAAGGACGGCACCGTCACCAACTCCGACCGCACGGTCAGCCGCCAGCGGCCCTTCCTGCCGCTTCCCGGCGAAGCGAAACCCGACTGGTGGATCGTCAAGGAAGTCGCCCGACGCATGGGCTGGCGCAACGCCTTCGCCTATGACCGGCCCGCCGACATCTGGCGCGAACATGCGCGCCTCACCGCCTATCAGAATGACGGGCAGCGCCTGCTGAACCTGCGCGCCCATGCGACGATTGGCAACGACGCTTATGAAGCGATGGCGCCGTTCCGTTGGGGCGGCACGCCCTTCGCCGACGGCCGCTTTCCCACGCCCGATGGCAAGGCGCGGCTGGTGCTGACGAAGCAGATGGAGCTTCAGCCGCCGCTGCGCGACTGGCCCCTGACGCTCAACACCGGCCGCTACCGCGATCAGTGGCATACGATGACTCGCACCGGCCTCTCGCCCAAGCTCGCCCGCCATCGCGAGGAACCGCTGGTCGAGGTGCATCCGGCCGACGCCCAGGCGCTTTGCCTTGCGGAAGGCGATCTCGTCCGCGTCGCCACACCGTCGGGCGACAGTCTGTTCCGCGTAGCCTTGAGCGAAGGCCAGCGCTTCGGCGAAATCTTCACGCCGATTCACTGGACCGATCAGGTCTCGACAGGCGGCCGCACCGGCCTGCTCCCCCGGCCGCTGGTCGATCCCCATTCGGGCCAGCCTGGCTTCAAATCCACCCCGGCCCGCCTCGCCAAGGTGGCGGTCGAATGGAAAGGCTTCCTCATCCTGCGAGGAGCGGAGCCGGTAGCGCTGCCTTGCCTGTGGGCGACGCGGGTCACGGTCCCTGGCGGGGCGCTCTACGAGGTGGCCGGCAATGGCGATCCCGCGCGGCTCGACGCCTGCCTGCCCAAAGGCGACCGGGTCGAGGCGGCCGATCCCGCGCGCGGCACTCGCCGCGTCGCGATCCTCCATGAAGGCCGGCTCGCCGCCATCCTGTTGGTCACCCGCACCGGCCTCCTGCCCTCGCGCGACTGGCTGATCGGACAATTGGAGGCAGTGGGCGTCACCGCATCCGTCCTCGCCGCGCGCGGCCCCGGCGCACAGCCGGACAAGGGCGCGACCATCTGCGTCTGCTTCGACATTGGTTTGAACCAGATTGTCGCTGCGATCCGCGACCAGAGCCTTGTCGACGTGCCTGCCATCGGCCAAGCGATCGGCGCCGGCACCAATTGCGGCTCCTGCCACCCCGCGCTCGCCAACATCCTTGCCCAGACCATGCAGGAGACGCTTGATGCCGCAGAATGATCTGATCGCCCCCGGCGACGTCTGGCTGGTGGGCGCCGGGCCGGGTGACCCGGACCTGCTGACCCGCAAGGCGGAACGGTTGATCGGCGCGGCGGACGTGGTCTTTTACGATGCGCTGGTTGGACCGGGCGTGCTCGACCTGATCCCGCCCGGGGTCGAGCGGATCGGCGTCGGCAAGCGGTCTGGCCGACACAGCAAGGCGCAAGAAAGCATCAACGACCTGCTGCTCGCGGCGGCGAAGGCGGGGCGGCGCGTCGTCCGCCTGAAGGGCGGCGATCCCTCCATCTTCGGCCGCTCCGCCGAGGAAATGGCGCATCTTGGGCGTGAAGGCGTCCCTGTCCACATCTGCCCCGGTATCACCACGGCGAGCGCGGCGGCGGCAAGCGCTCACATGTCGCTGACCTTGCGCGGGCTTGCGCGCGGTTTGACGCTGGTGACGGCACATCTGCGCGCCGGTGAGCCGCTCGCGCTCGACTGGGCGGCGCTCGCCGGCGACAACACGCTCGGCATCTACATGGGCCGGGCGGCGGCGGGCGCGATCAGCCGCAATCTGATCGCTGCGGGGCGGCACCCCGACACGCCGGTCATGGTCGCGGTCAACGTCTCGCTCCCGACCGAGCGGCTGATCCGGGGCAAGCTCTCCGCGCTTGCCTTCTTGGTTCAAGCGGTCAGTGACAAGGAGCCGACCTTCCTGCTGGTAGGGGACGCGGTCGCCGCACATGAGCGTACCGAAACAGCAGCGGATGGAGCGCTGCTGTATGCCTGAAAATATCGAACGGGTTCGGTCGTTTCCCACACTCCCATTCACTTTTCCGAATACGTGGAGCCATCAAGACTGGAACGGATTGGCCACCGCAACGCAGGCGAGGCTTTGTCCGTGTGCGTTCAAAGAGCGCCGCAGCTCCGAGGGAGAGCAAGGGATGAGTTGTTCGCGATACCCTCAGGTTCGATTTAGGCCTGTTGTTGCTCGACCGCCTTGCACCAGAGTTGAACGGCAAGTTGTGTCAGGACCTGCCGTTCAAAATCCGACCGGGGAACGACCGGGTTTGGTCGCTTCCTGAGATGTCGAGCGCCGGTAACCTGCGATTCGAACGTCAGATTTGTTCAAGCCGTATAACGACCTGACTGCTTTATCTCGGAAAGGGCCAATACTTCTACCTTGGGCATGGCAACTAGTCAGTACGCTGGACAAAACGCCGCTGACCGCAACTCGGAATGGCCAATTTACGCCGCCGCCATCTTCCCAAGCTTTGCGAGGAAGAAGCGGTCGCTCCATAATTCCAGCGACTTCGCCTCCGCTGGGCGAAGGAAGCGCATGACGTCGTTGGCGGCGGCTTTCCAGTCGATAGTGGCTATGGTGTTCCGCAGCGTGTCCTCCAGCCATGCCATATTGATCTTGAGGTCTTCCTGCCCCGCCCATGGGCCCGCCTGGATGAGGGCCGCCTGGAGATGCGCCAGATTGGGAGACACCCCGTTCGAGACATACCAGGAAAAGTCATACCAATCCCTGCCCTTCAGATATCCTCGGCAAAGGAGCGCATGGATTTTCAGCGCGAAGTTGGACGGCAGATCCTGATGCCGTACCTCATAGTCGGCGGGGAAATCGAGAAAGGTGCTGGCTTCGCCGGACCCGGGCGGTGGATTGGTGTCGATCTCCAGCTTAATCCTGATCGTTCGGCGGCGTCCCGTGCCTGCGAAGGTCAGATCGAGCTGACTCGCGATGGAGTCATCTTTGAGCACCGCCTCCCGAACCGCCTTGTCCATCCTCTCCTTGGGCTGGGCATCGAGCTTCAATCCGAACTGCGAGAAAACCTCGACCAGAATTTTGAGATAGGGTGCCCAGTCAAACTCGGGGTTCGGCGACCTGAGCATGAAATCGAGGTCTTCGGAGAACCTGGGCAGGCGGTGCAGAATGCGCAGGCTGGTGCCACCCTGGAAAAGAGCGACGTCGAAAAAGTCGCTACGCCAGAGCGCATACAGGGCGATCTCTTGGATGATCTCCTTGGTCGCATTCTCCTCCTCGACCGCGTTGGTCGCTCGATATTGGCGAAGCTTCTCCTGAATGATTTCAATCATCCGCGAGGCGTCCTTTGGCTGCGCCTTTGTTCGTCAAAATGGCGCCTTTGAGTGAATGGAGAAAATCGTTGGCGGCTTTGTGCTTGTACACGGGCCGGAGTGCCGAGAAATCCTTGTACCTAAGCGACAGCAGCCGATCCACGTCGATCCGCATGCCGGTGACGAGCCAATCCAAACCGGACCAATGTTCCTTTCGTAAAGCGACAAGATCCATCAGCGCCCGCAAAGGCTGCGCGACGAATGACGTGAGTTTGCCGAACTTTTCCCGTTCCACGCTCGTCAGGAATTGGTATTCCCGGAGCGCGAGTGGATGAAAGCTGAATTGCCCGAGGGATGGCGTATCATAGGCAATCGTCTTGCGGCCCGGTGAAACGCTTGCCGTGGTAAAGACGGCCTCCGGAATCCAGCCGTGATAGGCCAACGCTGTTTCAAAGGAGATATAGCTCCCGGGCAGGAGCGCCTGCGCCACGGAGAAGGGATGACCCGCCTCGCTGCGGCTGCTTTGGCCGAGCATATAGGTGGCCCGCTTGAGACGGATCAGCGAACCGTCTTTCAGCGCCCTGTTGACCAGAGCATAGCGGCGGGCATCGCTGTCGCCCAGCAGTTCACGAAGCTGGCTTTCGTTGAAGACCCGCTCAGCGAGGCTTGACCCCATAATTTGTTCAGAAAGCGCGCTCATAAAATTCCAGATACTTTCAAACGATGAAAGTTTCAAGAATTTCTTAAATCGGCAGCGAGGGCCACCGCCTCCCCAAAGCAGCTTATCGAATCACTTGGGCACACTCATAATTTCGGGGCTTCAGGACCCGAACCGCTCCAACAAAAAGTCCCTGGGTATCGATCATGGTATCAGCTTGCGGCAATGCTCAAGAAATGGCGGTTTTCTGCGCTAGAAGCGCTCGTTTTCGAGTCCTCTTCTGCACCATTTGTTCTCAAAGCATTGGTAATGCTGGGGGATCGTCCAAAGAACGGTCCCCAGAGAGCGTCTGCTACACAAAACTGCTACACAGTTCGGGGCACCAATCGTCCCCAAACCCTCCGAAAACTGCCGTAAATGGTCATGAGGGCTGCTAGCTGGCGTTCCACGCCAGATGGGAGATATCCACTTCGAGGAAGGTAAGCTGGCTGACCGCCTCTGCCAGCACGGCCACCCGATGCCCGCTGCCGTAGTTCTCGGATGCTCCCCGCTTCCCCGTTCCGTTCGTCCATCCGCCGAGCGCCATTGCAAGGTCATGGTCTACACGTGCGGCACGCAACTCGTCGCGGAAGTTATGACGGAATGAGTGGAAGCAGGTGCGAGGTTGATAGGCACCGCAGCTTCGAAGAAACTGCGTGAACCATTTTGAAAACGCGACCGACCGCACGCCCTTGACGCCGGGGTCAATCTCCTCGAACAGCTTGGTGCGACCGTTGCGGCGCTGCTTGTCCACGAAGTGCAGTAACCCGCAGTCGATCAGGTTCTTGTGGATTGGCATGAGACGCTCACTCGCGCCCGTCTTGAGGTTCTTGTCAGTGCTCCCGGCAAAAGACTTCTCGGTGATCGCGAAGCAACGCACCCCATCGACCGTTCGGATATCGGCGACATCGAGTTGGCAGATTTCGTTCAGTCGCATGCCCGTGTGTAGGCCGATCAGCGGCACCCAGAATCGTGCATTGCGAGGCCGCTCGATTCCCGGTTTGGCGTATCCGCGCTCCCCATCTACGCACCCCCGATAAAGCGGAGCGTTGAAGATCGCGTGTAGCTGGCTCGGGTTGAACGGAAAGCGCTTGTCCTTCTTTGCAGTGTCGTCGGGCAGACGCAGGCCGCGTATCAGATTTCGATCGAGTAGCTCCTCATTGACAGCCCAGTTCAGGAAGCTCGACAAGTTGGCGAGACAGGTGTTGGCGTTGGCTGCGCTGATGAGGTCGGTTTCGCCGCGCGTTCGAGCGCGATCAGCGGCTTGGCGGGCGGTGAGCTTCGGGAACCGCTTGGCGGCATTGCGCGGCATGAAACGCAGCACGTCGATGTAGTCGCGACAATGGGCGCGAGCGAGCGAGCGCATGGGAACGTCTTTGCCGATGATCGACACGGCGAGCCTGCGGCTCGTCTCATATGCCTCCCGCGTTCGGGCTGACCACGCCTGCGTCGGGTCGGTCATATACTGCTCATACGCTTCGCCAAGGGTGAGGCTGCTGGACGGAACAGGCGGCGACGGCTCCACCTCGACCGGTGCCGCATCAGGGATCATCTGACGCTTCGCCACGGCATCGTCCGACGTCGGTGTGAGCAGCGTCGGATCGCAATGAAGACCAGCGACCCACCTGTGATGTTCGATCTCCGCCTCGACCCGAGCCATGGCGCTGGGCAACCGCCGCAAGGCGATCTTGAGGCTATCCGTCCGAAGCGAACGCCAAATCTCGGCGCGACCGATCAGGTCGCGAGCGTCATGCGGAACACGGCGGCGATAATAGAACTGAGTGCCCCGGATACAGAGTCCGACAGGCCGATTGTGTAGCATTGCTGTGTAGCAGCCCTCACGACCATTTGCGGCGGTTTTCCGAGGGTTTGGGGACGATTGGTGTCCCGGACTGTGTAGCAGTTTTGTGCAGCAGATGCTCTCTGGGGACCGTTCTTTGGACGATCCCCCAGCATTATCAATGCTTTGAGAACAAATGGTGCCAGAAGAGGACTCGAAAACGGCCCGAAAGCTTTAGAAAACCGCCATTTTTTGATGGAGATCCGAAGCGATACCCTCGTTGATACCCTGAAACTTTTTAGCTGAATGGTTCGAGTCCTTTCGCGGCCCGACCTGGTTTTTTCGACCTGCGATTCGCA
>NZ_JBHDJI010000016.1:0-59204 GCF_041877245.1 Sphingobium agrisoli | reverse complement strand
ATCAATCCATGCCCGAAAGCCATGAACAACCGGAGCCGCCGCCCACATGTCCCTTCATCAATCTACAATGTCAAAGAACACACCAAAACCTGACAACCAGGCAACCCCGTCCTTGCGTCCAGGATACCACGTCCAGATTGTTGGCGACCATGTGCTTCAGCGCCTCAATGAAGGGGCGGCGTCGCGTCCGGTGAGGGGCCATCTAGGGAGGGCATCTGAGTCGGTCAACCGGAAAAATGCCATAATTTTGAAATTTTGAGGACCGCGGTTGAGAATGACGCGTGTCGCGGGATTGCAATGCCCCGGATCAATCGAGCGCCTCGCCAGGATAATTTTCGGTATTGACCTGCGTCTGCATAGCGCGGGTCGGAGCCGGCATCGAAGGGGAATAGAGCGTCGATCGCGGCAATCAGATCGGCCGGCCAGTCAAGGGCGAGTGTCGCCAGATTTTCGTCGAGATGGGCGGGGCTGGTCGTGCCGGGGATCGGCACGACATGGTCGCCCTTCGCCAACAGCCCGGCAAGGCACAGCTGCGCCGAGGTGCGCGCCGCCTGCCGCGCTAGCGCCTTCAGCCGATCGGACAGCGCGAGATTGACCGCGAGGCGAAGCAGCCGCTCCGCTGCCGCTGCGTCCGGGCGCGGCAGATAAGCGTGACTGAGGCTCATGCAGCCCAGCCCGATCGCCGACACGGTGAAAGAGCCGACATTCAGGGTGGCCACGCTGGTCACAAGGGCAATCCCACATAATTTTCCGCGATCGTCGTCTGCGCCGCGGCCGAGGAGGCGATATAGTCGAGGTCGGCGACCTGCATCCGGCGATCGAACGCATCACTGCCCGGGAAGCGGTGCATCAGCTTCGTCAATTGCCAGGAAAACCGTTCGGATTTCCAGATGCGGGCCAGCGCCTTATCCGAGTAGCCGGCCACCGCGTCATTGTCATGCCGATTGAACCAGGCGATCAGCGCGTCGGACAGATAATGCACGTCCGACGCGGCGAGGTTCAGCCCCTTGGCGCCGGTGGGCGGCACGATATGCGCGCTGTCGCCCGCGAGCAGCAGCCGGCCATGACGCATCGGCTCGAACACGAAGCTGCGGAGCGGCGCGATCGACTTTTCGAGCGCGGGGCCGCGGGTGATGTTCGCTCCGGCCTCCGGGCCCAGCCGAACCGCAAGCTCGTCCCACAGCCGGTCGTCGGGCCATTCCTCGACCTTCTCGTCCACCGGCACCTGGATATAATAGCGGCTGCGCGTTTGCGACCGCATCGAGGCAAGCGCGAAGCCGCGCTCGTGATTGGCGTAGATCAGCTCGTGGCTACAGGGCGGCACGTCGGCCAATATGCCAAGCCAGCCGAACGGATAGACTTTCTCATAGGCGGTCGCGACCGACTGAGGAATCGCCTTGCGCGAAGGGCCGTGGAAACCGTCGCAGCCGCAGATGAACTGCGCGTCGATCCGGTGGGTCGCGCTGGCCTTGGTGTAAGTGACGTAAGGTGCGTCGCTGTCGACATCGTGCAGCGCAACGTCGCCCGCCTCATAGACGATCTCCAGCCCGCGCTCAGGGGCGGCGGCCATCAGGTCGCGGGTGAGTTCGGTCTGGCCATAGACCATCACCTGCTTGCCCGTCAGCGCCGCGATGTCGATGCGGATCAGCCGCTCCCCATCGGCCAAGTAGAAGCCGTCATGTGGGAGCCCTTCGGCATGCATCCGCGCGCCCAGCCCGAGCCTGTCCATGAGTTCGGTGGTGGTGCGCTCCAGCACGCCGGCGCGGATGCGGCCCAGCACATAATCGGGCGACGCGCGCTCGACGACGATGACCTCTATGCCTTCCGCGCGCAGCAAATGGCCGAGCAGCAACCCGGCCGGGCCTGCGCCGACGATGGCGACCTGCGTTTTCATGATACTCCGCTCCCGCAATGGCTATGCGGGATGGATGCAGTGAACCGGACAGGTGGGACAGGGCAACGTCACCGCATTAGTTGGACGATCGAACACAGATGCAGGATGAAAACGTCTCGTCCGCTGTGAGATCAGCGCTATACAACTGGACGATCAGGCGACCGGCAGTGTCACCACGGCGTCCGGCGCATCGCGCAGCCGGACGTAGAGCTTGCCGTCGCTGGGCCTGGGCACGGTCAGGGTCGATCCGGTATAGCCATGCGCGACCTCAGCCGCGCGATCGAGGCCGGGCGTCGCGCCCACCGCGTCGATCAGGAACAGGTCGCGGCCCCGGATCGTGCAGCCCGCCCCGGCCGGCTCGCAGTTCACAGCCTCGATCTGCGGCAGTCGCGCCAGCGTCACCAGCGGCTGCCAGTCGCTGACGGCATCACCATGGCGCAGGCGGAAGCGGAGCGGGCCGAACAGCGACGGCGCCGCCGCCTTGGGATCGAGGCTCGCAATGGCGATCTGCGGTCCTTCCAGCCGCAGGCCGGTCGCGGTGGTGAGGCGGATCGCCGCGCTCTCGTCGGCCGGCGCGATGTCGATCGAATCGGCGGCGGTTAGCGCGACGCCGCCCGGCGTCTCGACCGAAAAGACCAGCCGGCCATTGTCGGGGAGCAGCGTGTCGCCCGGCAGCGCCAGCGCCTTGCCGGCAGCCGGCCCCGCCGTCACCGTGCGGCTGAGCAGCCGCACCTGCGGCCGCGCCGCCGCAACCGTCACGTCCAACATAACGCTGCGCCCGTCGCGCAGCCGTACCCGCGCGCGCTGCTCCTGCCCCGCCTCGAACGCGCGCGTCTCATCCTGCGCCTGCAAGCGCAGCCGATCGACCGACCCGTCGCGGCCGAGGCCATCGGGACGCAGCAACAGGCCGCCCAGCTCCACCATCTCCACTTGGTCAAGCCGTTGGCCGGTCAACACCGCCGTCCGGTCCCCGGCATGGATCACGAGGCCATCGAGGCGGCTCGCCTGCGCGTAGCTTTTAAGCGCGATCGTCGTCGGATCGGCGGACCCCACATATTTGACGTCGACACTGAACGCACCCGGCCGGCGATCGCCCAGCGGCAGGGTGACGGCAATGGCGTCCTGCCCGCGTACCGCCCATTGCACCGCCTGCGGCAGAGCGTCGCCCTGGCGCAGCGTCACGCTCTCGACGCAGGCAGGCGCGCCGCCTTTCAACGTCAACATGTCGTCGCGTCCGACCACCAGTTTCGGCTCGCCGTCGACACTCCAGCCCTTCTCATCAGGCAGTTGCAAGCTGAAGTCCGGCCCCTCGAATCGGTCGAAGCCCCATTGGCCAAAGAGATGCGCCTGCATCGTCCCCTTGAAGGCCGGCGGCAACGAGTCGCCGCCCAGCACATAGCCGCCCCGGTCGGCGCGCGCCACGACCGGCAGGTCCACCGTCTCGCCCGACGCGGCCTTGATCGCCACCCGCATGTCGCGCGCATAGGCGGACGAATAGATGAGCGGCGCGCCCTCCACCGGCAGCACCGCGCCGGGCCGCGCCACACAGATCGGTCCCTTGGCCCCGCTGCGCAGCCGCGGCGGACTGTCCGCCTCGATTGCGGGCATGGCGATGACCATCACCGACTTGGGCTTGGCGAAGGAGGGGGCGGCGTTGAGCAACAGCGCCATGCCCTCGTCGCGGCGGACGCTCAGCGTCGGCAGATAGCCGAATTCGGGATTGCTGAACGCGCCGAAGATGCGCGCGACGTCGCGGATCACGCCGATATAAGGGCTGTAGAAGCCATAGCCCGCCTCGCGCGTCGCGCTCAGTTGCAGGGCAAGGTCGGTCGGTGCGCCGGTCAGCGTTTCGGCCATCGAACTGCTGTGCACGTCCGCCAGCACCAATGTCTCGCGATTTTCGAGCAGACAGGCGGCCTGCATCTCGATCACCTTCGACAGGCACTCCTCGTTGAGCTTGATCGACAGGCTGCGCGCCAGCGCCGGGGCGAGCGTGCGCAGATATTCGGGATGGCTGTTTTCCTGCGCCTTGATCGCGCCCATGAAGGCGTCGAGCCGCGAGCGGTCGAGCGACGCTTGGTTTAAGTCCTGCGTCGCACGCACGAACTCGCCGGGCTTGCCGCGCACCGCGTCGCTCAGCACGCCTTCCGCGCCGCCGGTGTCAGGCACCAGGAATAGGACCATCTGCCGCGCGCCCTTCGGCACGGTCAGGTTCAGCGTCCGGTCCTTCTTCTTCCAGGTTTCGGCGAAAGCCATCCACTCCTTGGGCGGCGGGTTGGTCGCGCCGCGCAGGAAGGCGGAAACGAGGATGAAGCGCGCGCCCTGATCGGCGGGCAGGTCGGCGGCGATGGCGATGCGGTCGCCCTCGGCCAGGCTCGGCACCTGCGCGATCGGCAGGGTCTTGTCGCCGCGCGTCACCTGAACCCGCACAGTGGGGCCGGCCAGCTCGAACGGCGCGGGATCGGCGGCACGCAGCGGCACCTCGCCGAGGCACGCCAGCGCCAGCGCGGCGCAGCCCGCCGTCAACCTCTTGATCGGGAAGCCTGTCATCCTGAAACCCCTTATCCCGATCGCGCCGCCCCTGCCAAGGGCGCAGCAGCCCAACGCCCCGCCCTGCGCGCCGGGCCCGCCCGCACCGCTTGCGGCGATGCCCAGACCCTGCCATGGATTGGACGATCCGCCATGGCCCGCTCACCCGTCCCCCATTTTTACCTCTACGGCGAACCGCAGCGGAGCGTGGCCGAAGGCTTCGTCCATGTCGAAAGCCTCGACGACCGGTCGCGCCCAAGCGAATGGACGATCCGCCCGCATATCCACCGCGACCTCAACCATATCATCCTGATCGCGCAAGGCGGGGGCGCGATGCTGGCGGAGGGGGAGGAGGTGCGCTTCGACGCGCCCTGTCTGCTGCTGATCCCGGCGGGCGTCGTCCATGGCTTTGCCTGGCATAGGGAATCGCGCGGCCACGTCGCCACCATCGCCGACGCCTATCTGCGTGACCTCGTCGCGCGCGACGCGGACCTGGAACATCTGTTCGCCAGACCCCACGCCGCCGCGCTCAGCATGCACGAAGGGGAAGAAGCCGACGCGGTCATCGGCCGGCTAATGCGCGAGCTTGGCTGGGCCGGCGCGGGCCAGCGCGCGGCGGTCGAATCGGCGCTGCTGCTGCTCATGGTCATGGCCCTGCGCCACGCCGCGCTGGCAGGGGCGACCGCGGCGGGCAGCGCGCGGCAGACGGCGTTGGTCGCGCGGCTGCGCGAGCGGATCGATCAGCGCTTCCGCCTGCGCGAACCCGTATCGGCTCACGCCCGCGCATTGGGCGCCAGCCTCACCGCGCTGCGCCAGGCCTGCGCCAGCGTCGCGGGCACCCCGCCGCAGCAGATGTTGGACGACCGCTGCCTGCTGGAGGCGCGGCGGCTCCTGCTCTATTCGCAGATGTCGGTGGCGGACATCGCCTATGCGGTCGGCTTTGAAGACCCCGCCTATTTCTCGCGCTTCTTCGCCCGCCATATCGGCCAGCCCCCCCGCGCCTGGCGCGCCGCGCGGGGCGGTTGAACCATCGGCGAAGCGGGCCTAGCTGGCCAGCCTATGACAGCGAACGACCTTATCGACCTGCTCGTCGCGCGGCTGCTGCGCGATCACGGCAAAACCAAGCATCACTGGCGCAAGGCGATTGGCCCTGTCCGCCTCTATGACCGCGCCACTCATGCCCATTGCAACTGGAGCGTCACGCCGACGGGAACCCAACGTGACGTTGCCCTGATCGAAACCTTGCTGGATGAGCTTCGGCTGGCGCATCCCATTTTGCATGGATGATCCTGTTATCCGGCGATCGCGGGGGAACCGCCTAGTCAGCCCAGCTGCGTTTCCAGCTCGCCCAGCACGCGATAGCAATCGAACACTTTCTGCACGCTGCTGTTGGGCTCGCGGCCTTCGCGGATCGCGCCGATGAACTCGCGGTCCTGCAATTCGATGCCGTTGTTGGACACGGCGACGCCCGTCAGGTCGATCGGCTCTTCCCTGCCGTTCACCAGATCGTCGTAGCGCGCGATATAGGTCGCCGTATCGCCGATATAGCGGAAGAAAGTGCCGAGCGGCCCATCATTGTTGAAGCTCAAGGACAGAGTGCAGATCGCGCCGGTCTCGCTCTTCAACTGGATCGACATGTCCATCGCGATGCCGAGATCGGGATGGATCGGCCCCTGCATCGCGTGCGCCGATACGATCTTGCCCGCCTGATAGGCGAACAGATCGACCGTGTGCGCGGCATGGTGCCAGAGCAGATGGTCGGTCCAGCTGCGCGGCTCGCCCTTAGCGTTGATGTTCTTGCGGCGGAAGAAATAGGTCTGCACGTCCATTTGCTGGACGTTGAATTCGCCAGCCTGGATCCGGTTGTGGACGAACTGGTGCGACGGGTTGAAGCGGCGGGTGTGCCCGACCATGCAGGTGAGGCCGGTTTCCTTCTGCTTGGCGAGCACCGCCTGCGCGTCCACCCAGCTGTCCGCCAGCGGAATTTCGACTTGGCAGTGCTTGCCCGCGTCCATGCAGGCGATGGCCTGCGCGGCGTGCATCTGCGTCGGTGTGCAGAGGATCACCGCATCGACATCCTCGCGCGCCAGCGTCTCGGCGAGGTCCGTCGTCGCATGGCCGATGCCATATTTCGCCGCGACCGCCTGCGTCGGCTCCAGATTGCGGCCGACCAGCGAGGTGACGGTTACGCCGTCGATATTCTTCAGGCCGTCGAGATGCTTTTCGCCGAACGCGCCGGCGCCCGCCAGGGCAATACGCATGTTACACTCCGTAATTGAAGGTGATGGGCGGCTATCCCGCCGCAAGAAGGGCGACGTTGCTACCGGTCATGTCCAGCCCCTCGCCATTGTCGGGGCGCAGCACGAGGTGGCCGATCGCGGTATTGGAACAGGGCACATGATAATGGCGATGCAGCGCGCGCGTCTTCTTGCCCAGCGCCCCGCGCATGATGAGCCACATCACCATTTCGATCCCCTCGCTGCCCGTTTCGCGCAGATATTCGATGTGCGGAATCCGGCGCAGATGGTCGCTGTCGCCGATCAGGCCGTCGAGGAAGCGATTATCCCATTCCTTGTTGATCAGGCCCGCGCGCGGCCCCTGCAACTGGTGGCTCATGCCGCCCGTGCCCCATATCTGCACGTTCAAATCCTCGGGGAAGCTCGCCACTGCCCGCGCGATCGCCTCCCCCAGCGCCCAGCAGCGGTTGCCGGACGGCGGCGGATAGGTGACGACGTTGACCGCGAGCGGAATGACTTTGCACGGCCATGCGTCGGGCTTGCCGAACATCATGCTCAAGGGCACGGTCAGCCCATGGTCGACGTCCATCTCGTTGATGATGGTCATGTCAAATTCGTCGAGGATCAGGCTCTGCGCGATGTGCCATGCAAGATCGGGATGCCCCTCCACGTCCGGCACCGCCCGCGGCCCCCAGCCCTCGTCGGCGGGCTTGTAGCGCTCGCCGCAGCCGATCGCGAAGGTCGGGATGATCTTCATGTCGAAGGCCGATGCATGATCGTTATAGACCAGGATCACGACGTCGGGCTTTTCCGCCTTCTCCCATTCGCGCGTCCAGTCATAGCCCGCAAAGATCGGGCCGAAATAGTCGTCGCGATCCTTGCCGAAGTCGGACGCCACGCCCAGCAGCGGCACATGGCTGGACGCCACGCCGGCGGTGATGCGGGCCATTATCTTTTCTCCTTGATCGACCGAAGCCCTTCAGGCGAGCGGCCACCCTTGTTCATCATCTCGCGGTAGTCCGGGAAGCTCATGTCGGTCATGGTGCTGACCGCCTCGGCGAAGGGGATGCCGTCGGTCGAGAAGAGCTTGGAAAGAAAATAGACGTTGCCGCCCAGATCGAGGCACTTGTTGTAATCGCGGGCGAGCAGCGCCTGCTTGGCCTCCTCGCTGAGCGGCCATTCGTCCAGATAGGCGCGCTCGTCGGCCTTGAACCGTTCGCGATTCTCGGCCTTCATCAGGCTCATCGCGAACTGGTTCATATGATAGCCCTGCCTCGCGCGCTTCGCGGTGAACACGCGGGTTCCGGGGATATCCTCGAACTCGGCGAGATAGGCGTGGATATCCCTATGCTTGGGGTCCTGCGTCATTACAGGCTCCTCTCCTTGAGCTTCGCGTCCAGGCGCGGGAAGACCCGCCGCGCATTGCCCTCGAAGATCGCGTGCCGCTCGGCCTCGCTGATCTCCAGCGCGTCGACATAGCGCTTGGTGTCGTCGAAATAATGGCCGGTGGTGGGATCGATCCCGCGCACCGCGCCCACCATTTCCGACCCGAACAATATATTCTTGTTGTCGATCACGTCGGCGAGCAGGTCCACCCCCGGCTGGTGATAGACGCAGGTATCAAAGAAGATGTTGTTCATGAGATGCTGGTCGAGGCTGGGCTTTTTGAGCATGTCGGCGAGGCCACGATAGCGTCCCCAATGATAAGGCACCGCCCCGCCGCCATGCGGGATGATGAAGCGCAAGGTCGGGAAATCCTTGAACAGGTCGCCCTCCAGCAACTGCATGAAGGCGATCGTGTCCGCCGCGATATAATAGCCACCGGTCGCATGCATCGCGGGGTTGCAGCTGCCCGACACATGGATCATCGCCGGCACGTCCAGCTCGACCATCTTCTCGTAGAAGGGATACCAGTAACGATCGGTCAGCGGCGGATGGGTGAAATGGCCGCCGCCCGGATCGGGATTGAGGTTGCAGCCGATGAAGCCCAGTTCGGTGACACACCGCTCCAACTCGGCGATCGAGTTGCTCATGTCGGCCTTCGGCGACTGCGGCAACATGCATACGCCAACGAAGGTCTCGGGGAACATTGCGACCACGCGCGCGATCAGATCGTTGCAGCGGATCGCCCATTCCTTCGCTACATCGGCGTCGCCGACATGCGGGGCCATGGCCGAGGCGCGCGGCGAAAAGATGGTGAGGTCCGCGCCGCGCTCCTTGATGAGGCGCAACTGGTTCGCCTCGATCGTCTCGCGAATCTCATCGTCGCTGATCTCGGGATAGGGCGGACAGGGCGTGCCGGCCTTGTACGCCGCCTTCTGTTCCTCGCGCCAGGCGTCATGCTCCTTGGGAAGGACGGTATAATGGCCGTGGCAGTCGATAATGAGGCTCATAGCGTCTCTTCCTCAACCCCTATTCCGTCACCCCAGCGCAGGCTGGGGTCTCAGGCGACAGCACGCAGTGCCCGCCCTAAACCCCCGTCATTCCCGCGGAAGCGGGAACGCATCTCCCGCCATATCCCCTATCGCAAACGCCGGAGATGGATCCCTGCCTTCGCGGGGGTGACGGAAAGGAGCGTAACAACCGATGCGCTCGATCTTCGCGCCCAGCCCCTCCGGCACCATCTCCACCCCCAGCGCGCCGATCGCCCGTTGCCGCTCGACCGTGCCACGCGTCATCATGGCTCCGGTCCCGAGGTCGTCGAGCGTCTTGACGACCTCCTCCATCTCGGCCGCGCGGCGGACCCCGTGGACCAGCATGCGGTCGAGATTATAGTCCGCCCGCTCCGCCCACGTCCTGCGCTTCTCGCTCGCGTCGAGCGAAGCGAGCACCTCCTCCAGCACGCCCGCCTGCGCCGCCGCCAGCACGCATTCGGCGGTGAGCGCCTCCAGCCCCTTGACCATCACCGAGCGGATCATCTTGATCGCCGACGCGCGGCCCACCGCATCGCCCACCACCCGTATATTGTCGAACCCGAGCGCCGCTAGCCGGTCTTGCGCCGCCGCCGCCTCGCCACCGCTGAGCAGCAACGGCACGCCGAGCCGCGCAGGGATAACCGGAGCCATCACCGCCACATCGACATAGTGGCCGCCAGCCGCCTCGATCGCGTGCGCCGCCGCCTGCTTGGTCTGCGGCGCGACGCTGTTCATGTCGCAATAGAGCGTGCCTCGCGCGATCAGGCCGGCCGCCATCTCCGCGACGGCGAGCGCCTGGTCAGCCGTCACCAGCGAAATGAGCAAAGGCGCGGCGGATGCGGCATCGGCCACCACCCCCGCGCCTCGGACGCGCGCTCCTGCATAAGCCGCCAGCATCGCGTCGCGCGTCGCCGGATCGTCGGTCTTGCGGTCGAACGCGCAAGCTGCGCCTGCCCAGCCGCCCGCGATCGCGAAGGTCGATCCCGCTTCGCCAAATCCGATCAGTCCGACACGCGTCTCCATGCGCCGGGACATGGCGCAAGGCGTCCGCGCCTGCCAATCATATCCGTTGTCCGCCCATAAGAATTTACGAACCCATATCTCTGGAGGCCACTTGCACCGCGTCGATGAACGCCCGTTGCAGCCGCGTCGGCCGCCACGCGGCGCGGGTGGAGAGGCCAATGGTGCGGCTGATCGCGCCGGGCGCCGGGCCGATATCGGCGAGCAGCCCCGTCTCCACCTCCAGCGCAAGCTGATCGTAGGACAGCAACGTCAGATAATCGCCGCCGACCAGTAGCTGACGGATCGTCATCACCGATCCGCACTCGATCGGCACGGCGGGTAGCATGCCACCCAAGTCGGCGAACATCGCCCGCCACAGCCGCCGCAGCGGCGTGCCATCCGGCGGCAATATCCAGGGATAGCGGCGCAGCGCGTCCGCATCCCATCCGCCCGCGAGCGGATGGCCTGCCCGCGCGATAATCGTCGGCCTATCCTCCAGCAAGGGCATCTGTTCAAGGTCGCTCGCCAGCGCCGAATCGCGCAGCGCGCCGATCATCATGTCGATCTCTCCGTCGCGCAGCGGCCCCACCAGTTCGGCATAGGAGCCTTCATGCACGCTGATGTCGACCTGCGGCATCGCCGCGCGGAAGCGGGCGATCGCGTCGGGCAGCAACCGCGCGCGCGACCAGGGCATTGCGCCAACCACCACGCGCCCGCCGACCTCGCCCTTCTGCTCGGCTATCTCCTCCAGCCCCTGGCGCAACTCCGCCTGCGCGAGCCGCAGCCGCTGCGCCAGCTTCGCCCCCGCCTTGGTCAGTGCCACCCCCCGACCCCGCCGGTCCACCAGCCGGCTGCCGACCGCCAGCCCAAGATCGCCGACCGCGCGATGCAGCGAGGGCTCCGCCACCCCGGTCGCCGCCGCCGCCGCCGCATAGGACCCCGCGCGCGCCAGCGCCACCAGGGCCCGCATCTGCGCCGCCGTTACCCGGTTGCTGCCGATCAGCCGCAATGCCACGTCGACGCGGGGTTTCAGGCGCAGCGCGGCCTCCAGCGGCGTCATCCCGCCCGGCCCGCGCGCGAATAAAGGCAAGCCAATCTGCGCCTCCAGCTTGGCGATGCCCTGTGTCACCGCCGGCTGGGTCAGATTGACCGTCCGCGCGGCGAGGCTGACGCTCCCCTGCTCGACCACGGCGACCATGGCGGCCAGGTGACGGATATTGAGCTGATCGGGCTGCATCGTCCACGCTTACCAAAAATTTATGGCCCCGCGCCAGTTCGCATTGGCGACCCGCCCCGCCTCTGTTCATGTCACCCTGCATCCTATTGCGGAAGAAGGAGCAGCAGCATGTCCGGCATCGTTGTGCAAAATATCGAACGAGCGGAACGCGCCATCGTCGATGGCCTCGCCCGATGCGGCGTCGCGACGGTGCATGAAGCACAGGGCCGCACCGGCCTTCTCGCTCCCTATATGCGCCCCATCTATGCCGGCGCGCGGATCGCCGGCACCGCCGTCACCATTGCTTCGCCCCCGGGCGACAACTGGATGGTCCATGTCGCGATCGAGCAGCTGAAGGAGGGCGATGTGCTCCTCCTCGCGCCGACCAGCCCATGCACCGACGGCTATTTCGGCGACCTGCTGGCGACCTCGGCGCAGGCGCGTGGCTGTCGCGGCCTCATCATCGACGCGGGCGTGCGCGACGTGCGCGATCTCACCCAGATGAACTTCCCCGTCTGGTCGACGGCGGTCCATGCGCAGGGCACCGTCAAGAATACGCTGGGCAGCGTCAACGTGCCGGTCGTCTGCGCCGGGGCCTATGTGAACCCAGGCGACGTGGTGATCGCCGACGATGATGGCGTGTGCATCGTGCCGCGCGCCGACGCCGCTGCCGTGCTGGAAAAGGCGCAAGCACGCGAAGCCGCCGAGGAAGCCAAGCGCGTCCGCCTCGCCGCCGGGGAACTCGGCCTCGATATCTACAATATGCGCCCGCGCCTCGAAGAAATGGGCCTCAAATATGTCTGACATCCCCCTCCCGTTCGGTTCGAGCTTGTCGAGAACCCGGCGCACCGTTCTCGACAAGCTCGAACCGAACGGAGGTGTCGCATGACCCAGGCCCGCGTCATGTGGATGCGCGGCGGCACCTCCAAGGGTGGCTATTTTCTTGCCGAAGACCTTCCGGCCGAAACGGCCGCGCGCAACGCCTTCCTGCTGCGGATCATGGGATCGCCCGACCCGCGCCAGATCGACGGCATGGGCGGCGCCGATCCGCTTACTAGCAAGGTCGCGGTGGTCCGCAAGTCCGCGCGCGAAGGCGTGGACGTCGATTATCTCTTCCTCCAGGTCTTCGTCGACAAGGCGGTCGTCAGCGACGCGCAGAATTGCGGCAATATCCTGGCGGGCGTCGGCCCCTTCGCGATCGAGCGCGGCCTAGTCCCCGCCCAGCCGCAAGAGACCCGCGTCGCCGTCTACATGGAGAATACCGGCCAAATCGCCATCGCCACCGTTCAGACCCCAGGGGGCATTGTCCATTATGACGGCGATGCACGGATCGACGGCGTGCCAGGAAGCGCCGCGCCCGTCCCGCTCGAATTCCGCGACACCGCCGGTTCCTCCTGCGGCGCTTTGCTCCCCACCGGCAACGCCTTCGACGAGGTGGAAGGCGTGCGCGTCACGCTGATCGACAACGGGATGCCCTGCGTCGTCATGAAGGCGGCCGATGTCGGCATCACCGGCTATGAGGATCGCGACACGCTGGACAATGATGCAGCGCTCAAAGCCCGGATCGAAGCCATTCGCCTCGCGGTCGGCGAACGGATGAACCTAGGCGACGTGACCGACAAGTCGGTGCCCAAGATGATGCTGGTCGCCCCTCCGCGAAACGGCGGCGCGATCACCGTCCGCAGCTTCATTCCGCATCGCGCTCACGCCTCGATCGGCGTGCTCGGCGCAGTCAGCGTCGCCACCGCCTGCCTGATCGACGGATCGCCCGCCGCGCAGGTCGCCGCCATCCCCGAAGGCAGCCGCAAGACGCTCTCCGTCGAGCATCCGACCGGCGAGACCACCTGCGTCATGGAACTGGACGAGAACAACGTGGTGACAAGCGCGGCGATGCTCCGCACGGCTCGCAAATTGATGGATGGAGAGGTTTTCGCATGAGCGACCGGATCACCAGCTGGCACGGCAATCCGTCGAAGCCCCGCTATACCCCGCCGGCCGGCGCGATCGACGCGCATTGCCATGTGTTCGGGCCGATGGCGCAATTCCCGTTCAGCGCGAAGGCCAAATATCTGCCGGAGGATGCCGGCCCCGACATGCTGTTCGCCCTGCGCGACCATCTGGGTTTCGCCCGCAACGTCATCGTGCAGGCGAGCTGCCACGGCGCCGACAATGCCGCGACGCTCAACGCCATCGCAAGGTCGGACGGAAAGGCGCGGGGTGTCGCCGTCGTCGATCCCGCGATCTCCGAAGCCGATCTCGCCGCCCTCCACGAAGGCGGGATGCGCGGCATCCGCTTCAATTTTCTGAAACGCCTGGTCGACGACGCGCCCAAGGACAAATTCCTCGACGTCGCGCAGCGGCTGCCCGCCGGCTGGCATGTCGTGATCTATTTCGAGGCGGACATTCTTGAGGAACTGCGCCCGTTCATGGACGCCATCCCCGTGCCGCTGGTCATCGACCATATGGGCCGCCCCGATGTGACGCAGGGGCCGGATGACCCGGACATGAAGGCGTTTCGCGCGCTGCTCGACAGCCGCCCTGACATCTGGTTCAAGGCGACCTGCCCCGACCGGCTCGACCCCACCGGCGATCCTTGGAACGCCTTCGCCGACGCCGTCGCGCCGCTGGTCGCCGACTATCCCGACCGTGCGCTCTGGGGCACCGACTGGCCCCACCCCAATATGCAGGATGCGATCCCCGACGACGGCCATCTGGTCGACATGATCCCTCGCATCGCGCCGACGGAAGCGCTGCAACGCAAGCTGCTGATCGACAATCCGATGCGGCTCTATTGGCCCGAGGAACTCGGCTGATCGGGGGCAAGAAGAAGGGGGAGAGGCAGCGGGCGAGCGCGGCAGGGAGGATCAGCGCCGCGCTTGCCGCAAATCCGGCAAAGCATGTGACGAGAGCCTCTCCCCAGTTCGATGAACGAAAAGGCGCGGGGCCGATCCGTAACGACCAGCCCCGCGAGGGAGGATCAGAATTTGAACCGCACTCCGCCGCGATAGGTCCGGCCCAGCGCGTCATAGAGCGCGGGGTTGGAGAAGATGTGGACGATCGCCGGATCGCGGTCGAACAGGTTATCGACCTTGAAGTAAGCGGTGATCTGCGGCGTGATGTTATAGGTGCCGCCGATGTCCATGTAGAAGGCGCCGGGGATCTGGTTGTCCTCGGGGCTGATCGTCTGGTTGTTGCCGGTCGAAATCGGGCAGCTTCCCGCCTCGCACTCGACATAATTGTTGCTGATGACGCCGTCGCTGAACCAGCGCTCCTGCAGGAAGAAGGAGAATTGGTCGTTGGAATAGCTCTGCTGCGCCATCCACTTCCAGTCCGGAGTATTACCCAGATTCTGCCCCGCCTGGTCGGTGGGGATGGTGCCCGGGAGGCCGGTGTCGCTGATATATTTTGCGACGTGGGTCGCCAGCGCCCGCAGCGTCAGCGTGCCAGGCAGGCCCAGCGGATTGCGCCACTGATAGCTCGCCTCGATGTCGAAGCCTTCGGTCTTGATCGACGCGAAGTTGAACGACTGAACGTTGATGAAGTTCGGCCCATTCGGGTTGTTGAGGTTGAACGAGCCGCAGGTCTGCGGGAGGATTTGCGTGAAGCAATAGTTGACGATGTCGCCCGCGCCCAAGCTGCCGATCACGTCGTCTATCTTGATCTTGTACCAGTCGAGCGACGCGCTGAAGCCCGGCAGCCAGGACGGATTGTTCAGCGAGATGCCCGCCGTCGTGTTGCGCGCGATTTCCGGCGTCAGCTCCGGGTTGCCGACCGTATATTGCAGCGCCAGCACGTTGCGGTTGTTGAACGGGTCGAAGAAGTTCGGCAGCGTCGTGGTGACGGGCGCAGCGAACAGCTCCGACAGGTTGGGCGCGCGAATGTCGCGCGAGGTGACGCCGCGCAGGCGGAAGCCCTCGATCGGCAGTTCCCAGGTGCCGCCGACTTTCCAGGTCCACACCGTGCCCGAAGTGGAATAGTCGGTCATGCGCGCCGCCGCGTTGATGTTGGCCTTGCCCGCGCCGTCCGAATTGATGATGGGCACGTCGACTTCGACATAGCCCTCCTTCACATTATAGACGCCCCGGCCGTTACGGTAATTGCCCGCATACCAGTTGACGCCATCCGCCAGCAGCGCGGGATCGGCCGGATAATCCTCGTTGAACGGCGTATTGGTGCCGCCCGCGCCATAGGGATCGGCCTTCACCCGATAGAATTCGCGCCGATATTCGCCACCGAAGGCGACTGACACCGGCCCGGCCCAGGACGAGAATGGCTGGCCCGAGAAGTTGAGGCTGATGACATCCTGCGTCTGCTTGGTGCGCTGGTAAGGCCCGTTTTCGGGCTGGACATAGCGCAGCGCGGCTTCGGAGGGATTGCCGCCGATGATGTTGAGCGGCTGGCAGCCATTGGCGCGCGCCACCGGATCGCGGCAGACGATTACGCCGTTCAGGCTGATCGCGTCGATCGCCCGGTCGAACCGGCGCGACAGCAGGATATTTTTAACATCGATGTCGGTGTAGTTGATGCCATGCTCATAATAGAGGTCGTAGTTCCACTCGCTCCCGGCCACCGGCACTTCGCCCTTCGCGCCCGCGACGAAGCGATACTGGCGGCGATTGGTATAGACCTGCGTGTTGCCGAGCGCGGCGTTGCTGGTGCCGTAGCGGAACTGGGTAATGCCCGCCGCCGCGCACTGATCGCGCACGATCTGCGGCACGAACGGATTCTCGCACTGAATGGTCAGGTTCGGGCGGTTCTGGCCGTTGATCGGCTGGTTGTGGGTCTTCACCTGGCCGACGTTGACGGTCACATAGACTTCGTTGTTGGGCGCGAAGTCATAGCCGAGGCGGCTGTAGATGTTGAAGCGCTCGATCGCCGACTTGATCGACCGGCCCGAATCGACATTGCCCGACACGTCGCCGCCTTGGCAAAAGCCGAAGTCGCAGCCGATCACCGTGCCCGCGGCATTGCGCGCCGGCACGCCGTTCGATCCGTACTGGAACTGGAACGGGCGACCCGACTGGTCGAAGGCGATGCCCTGGAGCGGGCCGGCGGTGATCAGGCCGTATTTGGTGAAGCCGATCGACTGGGCATAGTCGCGCAGTACCAGCTGCGGGTTGCCGTCATTGGTGATGTTGCGGTTGACCAGCGTGCGCTGGATGAACCAGTCGCGCCCGCCGGCCAGGCCGATGCCGAACGGGCCGGGGCCGACGCCCGCCTCGTCGCTATATTCGCCGCTGACGATCAGGTGGACGGTATCGTCGGCGAAGCTCTTGCCCCCGGCAAGCTGGACAAGCACGGTCTCGTCATCGCCATAATCGGTGATGCTGCCCTGGATATTGCCCTTGAGGCCCTTGAAGCGGGTATCGGTGATGAAGTTCACCACGCCGCCGACCGCGTCCGACCCGTAGGAGGAGGATGCGCCGCCATTCACCACGTCGACGCGCTGGATCAGCAGCTGGGGGAAGAGGCTGATGTCGGGGGTGCCGTTGACGTTCGCGCCGACGACGCGCTGGCCGTCGAGCAGGGTCAGGGTGCGGATCGCGCCCAAGCCGCGCAGCGAGAAGGCGCTGAGGCCCTGCGCGCCCGAGGAGGTGCTAAAGGTGTTGGTCTGCGTGCCGCTCGACCCCTGAAGCGAAGGGAGCTGGGCGATGGTGGTGAAGATATTGGGCTGCGCGTTCGCCTGGATCAGCGCTTCATCGACCACCGTGGTCGGCGTCGGCGCGGTATAGCCGCTCGCTTTGATGCGAGAGCCGGTGACGATGATGTCGGCATTGTCGGCTGGCGCCTGCGGCGGAGCGACCTGGGGCTCGGCCTGCGCGAAGGCCGGCGCGGCCAGCAGCGACGCCGAAAGCGCGGCGAGGCTCGCCATCTTGCGGCGCGCGTTCAGTGCATTACGAATAGGAAATCGTGGCATCCTGCTCTCCCCAATATCGTCGTTCGGTTCGGACCTTGACGGTTGACCCATCGGGTTCCGCCGCCCCTTCGACTGTTGTAACAGCGACTCGACAGAAACATCGTTAGCGCTAACAACGCCTATTGCTAATCGTGCGCAACATTGTCAATAGTCAGACAAGAGGAATTTGGCGGGTGAGCAAAAAGTTGAGAGGATGCACCTCAAGCCGTTGCTGCGGCTGGCATGTTCGGCCGCATGGCCGCGCGCGCGATTCGCGGCATGAGGCGTCGTTTGCGCTGTTCACGTTACCGGACGGTCGCCCATGACCCTTGGCCGCATTCCCAAATTACGATGGACCATCATCGCCCTGTTCGTGGGCGCTATGGTCATCAACTATCTCGCTCGGTCGGTGCTGGGCGTCGCCGCGCCCGTCATCCTCACCGAACAGGCGATCAGCAGCGTCGAATATGGCTGGATCACCGGCGCATTTCAGCTCGGCGTGATGCTCCAGCCGCTCGCTGGCTTTTTCCTGGACAGCGTGGGCCTCAAGATCGGCTTCACCCTCTGCGTCGCCGCTTGGTCGCTCGTCACCATGGCGCATGGGCTGGTCCATGGCTGGTTCGGCTTTGCCGCGCTGCGGGCGCTTCTCGGCCTTGCGGAGGGCTCGGCCCAGCCAGCCGGACAGAAGCTCGTCGCCACCTGGTTCCCGGCGAAGGAGCGCGGCCTTGCTGGCGGCATCTACAATATCGGCGCGTCCTTCGGCGCGGTGTTCGCGCCCCCGCTCGTCGCCTGGGCGGTGATGGTGCATAGCTGGCGACTGGCCTTCCTCGTCGCCGGCGGCATCGGCCTCGTCTGGGCGCTGCTCTGGTTCTTTTTCTACGATAGCCCCGCCAGCCATCGCCGGCTGACCGCGCAGGAGCGCGACCATATCGAAAGCGGCCAGGAGGCCCGCCTCGCCGCTCGCGCGGCCAAGCCGTCGATCCTCGCCCTCGCCCGCCGCCGCGACCTCTGGGGCATCGCCCTCCCTCGGCTGCTCGCCGATCCGGTCTGGGGGATGCTGTCCTTCTGGATGCCGCTCTACCTCGCTCGGGTGCGCGGTTTCGATCTCACCCAGATCGCGCTGTTCGCCTGGCTCCCCTTCCTCGCCGCCGATCTTGGCTGCCTGTTCGGCCCGGCGGTCGTGGCATTTCTCCAGCGACGCGGCATCGCCCTGATCGACGCGCGCCGCTGGGCCTTTACCCTGGGCGCCGTCATGATGACCGGTATGGCTTTCGTCGGCATGGCGACCAATCCCTATGCGGCGATCGCGCTCCTGTGCCTGGGCGGTTTCGCCCACCAGACATTGTCGGTCACCGTCATCACCATGGCGTCGGACCTGTTCCCGCGCAACGAAGTGGCGACCGCCGCCGGCATGGCGGGGCTGGCGGGCAATCTTGGCGTCCTGCTCTTCTCCGTCTCGCTGGGGCAGATGGTCGACAGCGTCGGCTATGAGCCCTTCTTCATCCTTCTCGGCGTGCTCGACTTGGTCGGCGCGGCCCTTCTCTGGACCCTGGTTCGCAAGCCCGCATGACCCAAATAGCCAACCCCATCCTGCGGGGCTTCAATCCCGATCCGTCGATCGTCCGCGTGGGCGACGATTTCTACATCGCGACCTCGACCTTCGAATGGTATCCAGGCGTGCAGATCCATCACAGCCGCGACCTCGTGCACTGGCGCGTCATCGGCCGACCGCTCGCCCGCGCGGCGCAGCTCGACATGCGCGGCGATCCCGATAGCTGCGGCGTATGGGCGCCCGACCTCACCCACGCCCATGGCCGCTTCTGGCTCGTCTATACCGACGTCAAGCGATACGGCACCACCACCATCAACGGCGCGCGCGGTGTGTCGCTGCGGGACTTCCCAAACTATCTGGTGACATGCGAAACGATCGACGGCCCCTGGTCCGATCCGGTGCATCTGAACAGCAGCGGCTTCGACCCCGCCCTGTTCCACGACGATGACGGGCGGAGCTGGCTCGTCAACATGCGCTGGGATCATCGCCCCGGTCGCGGCCGCTTCGCCGGCATAGAAGCGCAGGAACTGGATCGGGCCACGCTCACCCTGATCGGGCAACCGCATCTCATCTTCCCCGGAACCGAGCGCGGCTTCACCGAAGGGCCACATCTCTACAAGCGGGACGGATGGTATCATCTGCTCGTCGCCGAAGGCGGCACCGGCTGGGACCATGCGGTCGTCATGGCGCGGTCGCGCGACCTGATCGGCCCCTATGAGGTGCATCCTGACGGCGCGGTGCTGACCGCCGCCGGCTGCCGGCAGAGCGCGATCACCCGGTCGGGCCATGGCGATCTGGTCGAACTGGCCGACGGTACGCCCTGGCTCGCCTATCTCTGCGGTCGGCCGCTGCCGGGCCGCGCGCGCTGCGTGCTGGGGCGCGAAACCGCGATCCAGCCGATGCGCTGGTGCGAGGATGGCTGGTTGCGGACCATCGCCGGCGATGCGCGGCCCGATCCCGCGCCGCAGGCCCCGCCGCTGCCGCCTGCGCCCTGGCCTGAGGATGACTGGGACGGCCGCTTCGGCAGTCTGGACCTGCCGCAAGGATTCCAGTGGCTCCGCACCCCCCGCCCCGAACGCCTGTTCAGCCTCACCGACCGGCCCGGCTACCTGCGCCTCTATGGCCGCGAAACGGTCGGCAGCCTGTTCGAGCAGGCGCTGGTCGCCCGGCGGCAGCAGCATTTCCGCTTCACCGCCACCACCTGCCTCAACTTCCAGCCCAAAAGCTACCAGCAGGCGGCCGGCCTCATCTGCTATTATAACAGCACCAAATTCCACTATCTGCTGGTCAGCGCGCAGGATGGCGCGCGCACCCTCTCGATCATGACCGCCTCGCCCGAAGCCGAGGAGGCGGTGACGCTGGAGGATGTCTGCCCATTGCCCGAAGGGCCGCTGGAGCTGCGCGCCGACGTCGACAGGGACGCGCTGCGCTTCGCCTGGCGCGCGGGCGAAGCAGGCGAGTGGCACGAACTGCCCCACCGGCTCGACATGAGCATCCTGTCAGACGAAGTGACCGTCCCCGGCCTCCCCAATTTCACCGGCAGCTTCGTCGGCATGGCGTGCCAGGATCTGTCGGGCGCGGGCACGCCGGCCGACTTCGCCTGGTTCCGCTACGAGCCGGGCGATGCGGCGATAGCAGACGCCGACTGACGCTGGATGATCGCATGATCGAGGATCAGCTCGCGCGGCACCCGAGACTTGCCGCCGCGCGCCGCGATCTGCGCGATCAGCAGGCCCAGCGCCTCGCTGGCCAGCTGCCGCACCGGCTGATGCACGGTGGTGAGCGGCGGCCATAGGGTGACGGCGGCGGTGGTATCGTCGAAGCCCACCACCGCCAGTTCGCCCGGCACGTCCAGATGGCGGCGGTGCGCGACCGATACGATCGCGGCGGCCATATCGTCATTGCTCGCGAAAATGGCAGTTGGTGGCCGCTCGGCGCTCAGCAATTGCTCGCCCGCTACCAGACCCGACGCATAGGTGAAGTCGCCCTGTGCCACCTGCACCTCGACCCCGCCGGTCTCGCGCACCGCCGCGTAAAATCCCGCCATCCGCTCGGCGCTCGCCGCCTGGTCGGGATTGCCGAGCACAAACCCGATGCGCCGATGACCCAGCTCCAGCAGATGGCAGGTCATTTCATAAGCCGCCGCCCGATCATCGATCCGCACGCTGATTGTTTCGGGCGACTGGTAGGCGCCGACCGCCGCCATGGTCATCCCCGCCTCGCGCAGCACGCGCAGCACCTCGGGCGCTTCGCCCAGCGGCGGCGCGAGCAGCACGCCACTCAACCCCGATCCGATCAGATCCTCGACCTCCTGCGTGGATGGCGGCCGCCCGCCCTCACCTTTCAGCAACACCAGCCGCGCCCCGCGCGCGGAGGATTCCTCCAGCACCCCGGTCAGGAATTCGCTCATGAAGGCGGCGCTAGGGTTGGAATAGATGATGCCGATCCGCAATTCGCTCGACGTCACCAGACTGCGCGCTGCGACATTGGGCGTGTAGGCCAGCGCCTTGATCGCCTCCTCGACAGCGGCCCGCGTTTCAGCACTGACCCCGCTGCGCCCGTTAATGACGCGTGACACAGTCATGGATGACACGCCCGCCCGCGCCGCCACATCGACGATCGTCGCCCCGCGCACCGGGCGATCCTGCTTCTCCATCCCACCCCCGAATCAAGAGGCAAAGCCTCGAAAGTCTGTCTTAAGTCATCTCTGCCGGCCGCACACAGGCGGAAAGAGCGTATGCCCCGTCCCCTTCCGCTTCAAGATGCCGGCCGCCATTTATTTGTTGGACTATTGACCCCCTTTCCAGATCGTATAGGATAGGATTCGAGACTGGCGCTGAGCCAGCTGGATAATCGCAGGAAGGGGAATGCAGATGTCGGGCAGCGCAACAGCCATGGACAGGCGCCAGGCATTGCTGGCCTCGTCACTCGGCGCGGCCGCCGCCTTCCTGCCGGGCCACGCCGCCGCCGCCTCGGCGAGGCGGCCCACCGCTGGCGGCACCTGTACCACGCCCCTTAGCGCCGTCGCCAAAACCCGATACGGCCCGGTGCGCGGCTATGTCGCGGGCGATGTGTTCACCTTCAAGGGCGTGCCCTATGGTGACGACACCGGCGGCGAAAATCGCTGGCTGCCGGCCAAGCCGCCCAAGTCCTGGAGCGATCCCTATCCCGCGCTCGCCTATGGCGCGAACTGCCCGCAGACGCTGCACAGCTTCCGCGCCAAGGAACATACCTTCCTCCAGCAATGGACCGACGGTTTCCTGGGCGAGGATATGCTCAAGCTCAACATCTGGACGCCCTCGCTGTCGGGCGACCGCCCGGTCATGATCTATTTTCACGGCGGTGGCTTTGCCTTCGGCTCCTCCTACGAACTCGCCTCGCACGACGGCGCGCAAATGGCGCGGCATCATGATGTGGTGCAGGTGTCGATCAACCACCGCCTCAATGTACTGGGCTTCCTCGACCTCACCGACGTCGGCGGCGATCCCTACGCCGAATCGGTCAATGTCAGCATGACCGACTGCATTGCCGCGCTGCGCTGGGTGCAGGAAAATATCGCGGCCTTCGGCGGCAATCCCGACCGGATCATGATCCACGGCCAGTCGGGTGGCGGGTCGAAGGTGACGACGCTCATGGGCATGCCTTCGGGCAAGGGTCTCATCCACCGCGCGGCGGCCCTGTCGGGCGGCGGCGGCAATATCCCGACGCTCGAACAATCGCGGGATTTCTCGCGCCGCGTGGTCAAGGAACTGGGCGTCGGCCAGCGCGACATCGGCGCGCTGCAAAAGATGGACTGGGCGACGCTCTTCGCCGCCGGCAACAAGGTTGCCGAGCAGATCAACGGTCCGCGCGGGCCAGGCGGCCCCTCCACTACACCGCGCGTCGGCTGGAACCCGACGCTCGACGGCCGGGTCATCACCGTCCGTTCCTTCTTCGACGCCGCGCCTGACGCATCGCGCGACGTGCCCATGCTGATCGGCAACACGAGCGAGGAAGGGATGCGCTTCAGCAGCAACCCGACTGAGGCCGAATGGCGCGCGGAACTGACCAGCCAATATGGCGCGCAAAAGGCTGATGCGCTGATGGCCCAGATGAAGCGCGATCACCCGGAGAAAGCGATCCGCACGCTCTCCTATGGCGTCGCCTCGCTCGGCTATCGCAATCGCATCCAGTCGATGGTGGCCCTGCGCGACAAGCAGGCGGGCGCCGCCCCCACCTACCAATATCTGTTCCAGTGGCAATCGCCCCAATTGGATGGCGTCGCCGGCGCATGGCACACCGCCGAACTCGCCTTCGTGTTCGACAATACCGCGCTCTGCGACCAGGGCACCGGCAACACGCCGGAAGCGCAGAAGCTTGCCCGCACCATGGCGACCGCTTGGGCCAATTTCGCCCGCACCGGCAATCCGAGCCAGCCCGGCCTCGCCTGGACGTCCACCAACGCCACCCGCTGCGCGACGATGATATTCGACAATCAATGCCGCATGGTCGACGATCCCGAAGGCGCAGCCCGGCGCATCATCCTCACCTGACCCACCGGAAGCCCGTCCCCATGCGCCGTTTGCTACTTCCCTTCCTCGTCCTTGCAACTCTCGCCGCCCCGGCCCTCTCGCAGGACGCAGCGCCCGGCGCCAACCCGATCATCCGCGACAAGTTCACCGCCGATCCCGCGCCTCTGGTCGATGGCGACCGCCTCTACCTCTATGTCGGCCATGACGAGGCGCAGCGGGACGAGATGTTCAACATGAAGGAATGGCTGGTCTATTCCACGACCGACATGCGTCACTGGACCGACCATGGCCCGATCATGAACGTCAGCGACTTCACATGGGCGAAGAAGGACGCCTGGGCCTCCCAGACGATCAAAAAGAACGGCAAATACTGGTTCTACGCCGCCGTCGAGCATGACAACAGCCATCCCGGCAAGGCGATCGCCGTCGCCGTGTCCGACACGCCGACCGGCCCCTTCAAGGACGCCAAGGGTTCCGCCCTCATCACCAACCAGATGACGCCCAAGGGCACCCACAGCTGGGAGGATATCGACCCCACCGTCTTCACCGACGATGATGGCACGACCTGGATCGCCTGGGGCAATCGCCAGGCCTATATCGCTAAGCTGAAGCCCAACATGATCGAGCTGGACGGCCCGATCCGCGAGATCACCCCGCCCCATTTCGAGGAAGGGCCCTGGCTGCACAAGCGCGGCAAGCTCTACTACCTCACCTACGCCTCGCTGGACCGCGCCACCCACCGCGACGAGCGCATCTCCTACGCGACCGCCACGTCGCTGAACGGCCCCTGGACCTATCGCGGCGAGTTGACCGGCTCGGGCAAATATAGCTTCACCATCCACGCCGGCATCGCCGACTTCAAGGGCCAATCCTACATCTTCCTGCACAATGCCGCGCTGGCGATCGGCGACCTCAACGGCGCGATCGGCCGCCGCGCAGTCACCGTCGAGCGCCTAGACTACAACCCCGACGGCACGATGAAGCCGGTGGTCCAGACCGACGCTGGCGTGACAGCGCCTAAGCCGTAGACTCCGACTAATGTTAGCGTTATCAAATGCAGGTCGCGCGCAAGGGCGCGGCGCTGCTGGGAGAGATTGATCGTGCCGCACCGGACTTCGCGCCTATTCGCCCTGACCTGCGCGTCCCTCTCTCTCCTGCCCGCCGCACACGCCGCCCCCGCCCGCTTCGACGATTTCCGCTACAGCGGCCAGTCGATCGAGACGATCGAAGTAAAGCCCGGCGAATATCGCAACCCCATCCTCACCGGCTATTATCCCGATCCGTCGGTGACGCGCGTGGGCGACGACTATTATCTGGTGAACTCGTCCTTCGCCCATTATCCGGGCCTGCCGATCTTCAAGTCCAAAGACCTCGTCAACTGGACCCAGATCGCCAACGCGATCAACCGGCCCGAACAGCTCGACTTCACCGGCCGCCGCATATCCCAGGCGGTGTTCGCCCCGGCGATCAGCTATCACGAGGGCACCTTCTACATCGTCAACACCTGCGTCGAATGTAAGGGCAACTTCATCATCACGGCCAAAGACCCGGCCGGTCCCTGGTCCAACCCGATCTGGCTGCCGTTCGAGGGGATTGACCCGTCCATCTACTGGGAGGGCGACAAGGCCTATATCGTCAACAACCGCGCGCCCAATGAGCCGCCCCGCTACAGCGGCCACCGCGCCATCTGGATCCAGGAATATGACTGGCGCGCCGGCAAGATGGTCGGCGAAAGCACGCAGCTCATCAACGGCGGCGTCGACATTTCCAAAAAGCCCGTCTGGATCGAAGGACCACATATCTTCAGGAAGGATGGATATTACTATCTGACCGCGGCCGAAGGCGGGACCAGCGTTAACCATTCGCAGGTCGTCTTCCGATCGAAGGAACTGCGCGGGCCTTACATTCCCTATGAAGGCAACCCGATCCTCACCCAGCGCGACCTCGACCCCAATCGGTCGAACTTCATCGGCTCGGCGGGCCATGCCCAGCTGGTCGAAACGCAGACGGGCGACTGGTGGGCGACCTTCCTCGCCGTGCGTCCCTATGATGGCGACGATCATTATAATATTGGCCGCGAAACCTTCCTCTTGCCGGTTGAATGGAAGGACGGGTGGCCCGTCATCCTCCCGCGCGGGCAGGCGATCCCCCATGCGCTCAAGGTGCCGAACCTCCCCGCAGGCGCCAAACCGCCCATCCCCACCAGCGGCGACTTCTCCTATGTCGAGAATTTCGACGGCAAGGCGCTGCCCATGCAATGGATCGGCATCCGCACGCCAAAGGCACCCTTCTACAGCCTCAAGGCCGGCTCGCTGGAACTGGAAAGCGGCGCGCCCATCGGCGACTTGAACGGCGTCCCGGCCTTTATCGGCCGCCGCCAGCAGCACGCCAACGCCACCTTCTCCACAACCTTGCGCTACACGCCAGCCAAGGACGGCGACCGCGCCGGCCTCGCCGCCGTGCAGAGCGACCGGAGCAACCTCTTCTTCGGCCTGACCCGGATCGCCGGCAAGGCCGTGGTGGCGCTCTATACCCGCGACGAAGCCGATAGCGACACGCTGGTCGCCTCCGCGCCGGTCACGACCAAAGGCCCGATCACCCTCACCATCCGCGCGACCGGCGGCACGATGGCGTTCGACTATGGCGTGGGTGGCAGGAGGACGACGCTGAAGGATGGACTGGACGCAACCCTGCTGAGCACGAAAAAGGCCGGCGGCTTCGTCGGCACCGTGGTGGGCCCCTATCACTACACGCCGGCCCCATGATCCGCCCCGCCGCCATCGCGCTTGCCGCCGCCCTCGCCACCGCCGCCCCCGCGCAAGTGTGGCGCAGCGACCAGGGCGACGGCACCTACCGCAACCCCGTCCTCTTCGCCGACTATCCCGATCCCGACATCATCCGCGTGGGCGAGGATTTCTACTTCGCCTCGACCACCTTCGCCAATTCGCCCGGCGTCACCATCCTCCACTCGAAGGATATGGTGAACTGGCGGATCGTCTCCCATGTGGTCGACCGGCTCGACGGCGACCCGCGCTATGACCTCAGACAAGGCGGCGACTATCGCCACGGTTTCTACGCCGCGAGCCTGCGCCGTCACAAAAACATGTTCTACCTCGCCGTCACCCCGGTCGGGCACAAGACGCGCATCTATCGCTCGGCGACCATCGCCGGCCCCTGGACCTACAAGGAACTCGACCGCGAAGCCTTCGACCCGGCGCTCTTCATCGACGCGGACGGCACCGCCTATCTCGGCACCTCGATCGGCACCGACGGCACGGTCACGCTGCTGACCCTCAACGACGACCTCTCCGCCGTCACCGCCGCGAAGGTCACCTATTACAACAAGGGCGCGGAAGGATCGAAGATCGTCCGCCACAACGGCTGGTACTATCTCTTCAACGCCATCCCCGGCAAGCTGGCGATGACCGTCTCCCGCTCTCGCAGTCTCTGGGGACCATGGGAAACCAAACCCTCGATCGACGACAAGACCGGCGGCCATCAGGGCGCGATCGTCGATATGCCCGACGGCAGCTGGTACGGTTTCGTCATGGTGGACGCGGGCGCGATCGGCCGCATGACGAATATCAGCCCGATCGTCTGGAAGGACGACTGGCCCTGGTGGGGCACGCCCGACCGGCCGGATTATGTGCCGGAGCGCTCGCCCAAGCCGATCCAGGGCCATCCCTTCGCGGAGCCGCCGACCTCGGACGACTTCGCATCGTCCCGGCTCGGCCTGCAATGGCAATGGAACCATAATCCCGACGACGGCAAATGGTCGCTGAAGGAACGCCCCGGCTATCTCCGCCTCCACGCCACCCAGGCGGAGGGCATCTGGAGCGCGCGCAACACGCTGACGCAAAAGGCGCAGGGGCCGAAGATGCGCGCGGTGGCGAGGTTCGACACCAAAGGCATCAAGCCAGGCGACGTATGCGGCTTCGGCAGCTTCGGCAAATATAACGCACAGCTCTCGGTGGTTGGCGGCGCGAAGGGCGCTAAATCCCTCCGCATGATGCTGACCGAAAGCACCAAGGACGGCCCGGTCACGCAGGTCCGCGTCCCCGCCGTCCCGATCAAGGGCCGCAATCTCTGGCTCCGCACCGACATGGATTTCGACACGAAGGTCGGCCGCGTCGCCTACAGCCTCGATAACCGAAAATGGACCGGGGTCGGCGGCAGCTTTCCGCTCGCCTTCGACTGGCGCACCGGCACCTTCCAGGGGCAGCAGATCGCGCTCTCCTGCTACAATCCCGCACCAACCGGCGGCTATCTCGACGTCGACAGCTTCACCCTGTCGGCGCTCCCCGAAGGCGTCCGCCCATGAGCCTCAGCCGACGCGAGACGATGGCGACCCTCGCCGCCGGCACCGCGGCGCTCGCAGCGCCGCGCTCCGCCGACGCCGCCCCCGGCGCGCTGCACCCGCTCACCCTCTGGTATCGTCAGCCTGCCGCGAAATGGACCGAAGCGCTGCCCATCGGCAATGGCCGGCTGGGCGCAATGGTTTTTGGCGGCGTCGCGCAGGAGCGGGTGCAACTCAACGAAAGCACGCTCTGGGCCGGCCAGCCCTACGATCCGGTCAACCCGGAAGCAAAGGCGAACCTGCCCAAGGTCCGTGAGCTCATTTTTGCGGGAAAGATCGAAGAAGCCGAAGCGCTCGCCAACAAGACCCTGATGGCGAAGCCGCTGACGCAAATGCCCTATCAGACGCTGGGCGACCTCATCCTCGACTTCCCCGGCCTGGGCGACGCCACCGCCTATCACCGCGACCTCGATCTCGACGCCGCGATGGCGACGACCCGCTTCACCGCGAACGGCGCGACCCACATTCGCCAGGTCGTCTCCTCGCCGGCCGATAACGTCCTCGCCGTCCGCCTCGCCTCGACTGGCAAGCTGAACGTGGACCTATCGCTCCGCTCGCCCCAACGCGAGGTGCAAGTCGTGGCGGACGGTCCCGCCGGCCTCCTTCTCACCGGCCGCAACGGCGCGTCGAAGGGGATCGACGGCGCTCTCCGCTTCGCCGCCCGCCTGGCCGCTCAGGTCGAAGGCGGCCGCACCGCACAGACCGCCGATGGCAAGCTCAGCATCCGGGGCGCAAAGTCCGTAACCCTCCTCCTAGCCATGGCGACCAGCTTCAGGAGCGTCGAAGACATCAGCGGCGACCCCCGCGCCGCCACCGCCACAGCCCTGACCAAAGCCAAGGGTCGCCCCTTTGCGCGCATCGCCGCCGACACCGCCGCCGCGCACCAGCGCCTGTTCCGCCGCGTCGCGCTCGACCTAGGCACCACCCCTGCCGCGCAACTTCCCACGGACGAACGCATCGCTGCCTCCCAGACCAGCGACGATCCCGCGCTCGCCGCCCTCTATTTCCACTATGCCCGCTACCTGCTGATCTGCTCCTCCCGCCCCGGCGGCCAGCCCGCCAATCTTCAGGGCCTCTGGAACGACAGTCTCAATCCCCCTTGGGGCTCCAAATATACGATCAACATCAATACGGAAATGAACTATTGGCCCGCCGAGCCGGTGGCGCTGGGCGAATGCGTCGAGCCGCTGGTGCAGATGGTCCGCGAACTCGCCGTCACCGGCGAACGCACCGCCCGGACCATGTACGGCGCGCGCGGCTGGGTGACGCATCACAATAGCGACCTGTGGCGCGCCACCGCGCCCATCGACGGCGCGCAGTTCGGCCTCTGGCCCACCGGCGGCGCGTGGCTCTGCACCCATCTCTGGGACCATTACGATTATAGCCGCGATCGCGCCTATCTGGCCTCCATTTACCCGCTGCTGGCCGGTTCCGCGCGCTTCTTCCTCGACACGCTCTTGGCCGATCCGACGACCGGCTTCCTCGTCACCAACCCGTCGATGAGCCCCGAAAATCCGCACGGCCATGGCGGCACCATCTGCGCCGGGCCGACGATGGACATGGCGATATTGCGCGACCTCTTCACCCAGACGATGGAGGCGGCGACAATCCTGGGCACAGACACGCCCCTGATCGCCGAAATGCGCGCCGCGCGAGATAAACTCGCCCCCTACCAGGTCGGACGCCAGGGCCAATTACAGGAATGGCAGCAGGATTGGGACGCCGACGCGCCCGAGCAGAATCACCGCCACGTCTCGCACCTATACGGCCTCCACCCATCGCGCCAGATCACACCGGACGGCACACCCGCGCTTGCCGCCGCCGCGCGCCGCACGCTGGAGATACGCGGCGACCGCGCGACCGGCTGGGCCACCGCCTGGCGCATCAACCTCTGGGCGCGGCTGCGCGAAGGCGATCATGCCCATGCGATCCTCCGCTTCCTGCTCGGACCCGAACGCACCTATCCCAACATGTTCGACGCGCACCCGCCCTTCCAGATCGACGGCAATTTCGGCGGCGCGGCGGGCATCGTCGAAATGCTGATGGACAGTCATGGCGACATCATCGACCTGCTACCCGCCTTGCCCAAGGCCTGGCCCGCCGGCCGCATCACCGGCCTGCGCGCGCGCGGCCGCTGCGGCGTCGATCTGCACTGGCAGGGCGGCCGGCTCGACCGCGCCATCCTGCGCCCGGACCTCTCCGGCCCGCGTACGATCCGCCTCGCCGGCAAGAGCCGCACCATCCCCCTCAAGGCCGGCGAGCCGGTCACGCTGACCCCCAAGGATTTTGCATGACTGTCCGCCGTTTCCTCCTCCCCATCGCAGCACTCTGCGCCAGCACTGCGCTATCCGCCCAGACGACAGACCCGCTCGCTCCCACCGGCCGCTGGAGCGCCTATCAGGCCGGCAGCGCCCAGCTTCCACCCATGGGCTGGAACAGCTGGAACGCCTTTTTCACCCATGTGGACGAGGAAAAGCTGATGGGGTCGGCGCAGCGCATCCGGGACAGCGGCCTCCAGCAAAAAGGCTATCGCTTCATCAACATCGACGATGGCTGGTGGATCAAGCGCCGCACCAGCGACGGCAAGCTGATGATCCGGACCGATCAATTCCCCTCGGCCAAGGTGAATGGCGACCCCAGCTTCCGCCCGCTGACGAATAAGCTCCACGCCATGGGGTTTAAGGCCGGCATCTATTCCGACCTCGGCCGCAACATCTGCTCGCAGGCCTATGCCGACGGAAGCGAACAGCTCCCCGAAGGCAGCGTCGCCGAGCGCGAGGTCGGCCTTTACGGCCACACCGATCAGGACATCCGCCTCTTCTTCGCCGACTGGGGCTTCGACGCGATCAAGGTCGATGGCTGCGGCATCCGCGCCTATGCGGCCGACGCCGACCGGGTGAAGAGCGGCCAGTATCGCGCCCTCGCCCCCCTCATCGACCAGCACAGCATCAGCCGCTCGAACATACCGGCGGTAAAAGCGCTCTTCGCGGACATCAACCAGTCGCTCGCCCGCCACAATCCCGATGGCGACTATATGCTCTCGCTCTGCATCTGGGGCAGCGCCAATGTGCGGTCGTGGGGCAAGGATGTCGGCAATATCTCTCGCACCAGCGACGATATCTCCGCCGACTGGGGCCGGATGCTCACCAATTATGACAGCGCCGCCCGCCGCGCCTTCTACGCCCATCCGGGCGGCTGGAACGATCCCGACATGCTGTTCATCGGGAAGGGCGATTTCGACGCGAACCATCTGACCGAAGCGCGCTCGCACTTCTCGCTCTGGGCGATGATGAACGCGCCTCTGCTGATCGGCGCGGACCTGCGGACGACGCCGCAGCCGCTGATTGACATTTTCGGCAATGCCGACATCATCGCGCTCAACCAGGACGCGGCCGGCAACCAGTCGGTGATGGCCTTCGACGCGGACGGCTTTCAGATCCTCGTCAAGACGCTCGCCAATGGCGACAAGGCCGTCGCCCTCTTCAATCGCGGCCTCGCCCCCGTCAACGCGACCCTCACCGCCGAGCATCTCAAATTCCGCGCCGACCGCCCGATCGCGCTCGCGAACCTCTGGACCGGCGACAGCAGCAGCTTCACCAAGGACATGAAGTTGACTGTCGCGCCCCGCGAAACCGTCGTCTTCCGCGCCAAAGGTGAGCGCACGCTGGCGGACGGCCTCTATTTGTCCGAACAGCCTGGCATGGTGAACCCGGCAGCCGACGGCGTCGTCCAGCCCGAACCCGATCCCACCATCTACCGCTCGATCCCGAACTGGCGCGGCACGAAGGGCATAGGCGAGCGGCCCATGTATGCTGGCTGGGGCGGCGCGATGGCGGATTTCACCCCCTACAACCAGCCGCTGGTGATCGCCGGCAAGCCCTTCACCTCGGGCATCGGCATCCTCGCCAACAGCCGGATTGAGGTCCGCAACAATGGCTTCGCCCGCTTCTCGGCGCAGGTCGGCGTGGACGACAGCGCGCTCACCGCTGACCAGCCGGTGCGCTTCGTCCTCTATGGCGACGGCAAACAACTCGCCAGCACCCCGCCGCTGCTCCGCGGCCAGCCTGCGCAAGCCATCGCCGCACACGTCAAGGGCATCAAACTGCTCGAACTCGTCGCCCGCGCCGATGGCGTTACAACCAACGCCGTCCCCGTCACCTGGGGCGATGCCGCGCTGTTGCGCTGAGAGGACCGACGATGCAGCCCCTTCTCACCCGCCGCCACATGCTCGCGACCGCGAGCCTGCTGCCGCTGCTCCCCACCTTGGCCCGCGCCGCCACGCCCCAAAGCGCGCTGCGCGTCACTCCGGTCGCGGCGCGCCATGTGACGCTCAAGCCCTCCCCCTTCGCCGACGCGATGGCGGCCAACCGCCGTTATCTCCTCTCGCTCGACCCGGAACGGCTGCTCCACAATTTCTACCTCTCCGCCGGCCTTCAGCCCACCGCCCCGCTCTATGGCGGCTGGGAGAAGGAGAGCATCGCCGGGCACAGCATGGGCCACTGGATGTCGGCCGCCTCGCTCATGATCGCCAACAGCGGCGACGCGGCGCTGGGCGCGGCGCTCGACCGCACCCTGGCTTCCATGCAGCGCATCCAGTTGGCGGGCGGCGACGGCTATCTGGGCGGCATGACCGTGATGCGCGACGGCAAGTCGATCCCCGGCAAAATCGTGTTCGAGGAAATCCGCCGCGGCGACATCCGCACCACCTGGGAACTCAATGGCGCCTGGGTGCCGATCTACGCCTTGCACAAGATCATGGCCGGCCTCGCCGACGCCCATAGCCTCGCCGGGCGCAAGGCCGCGCTGCCGCTCCTGATCGGGGTCGCCACCTATTTGGCCGGCGTGATCGATCCGCTCTCCGACGATCAGGTGCAGCAGATCCTCTCGGTCGAACATGGCGGTATCCTCGAAACCTATGCCGACCTCTACGCCACTACCGGCGATCCGAGCTGGCTCGCCATCGCCCGCCGCCTGCGCCATCATGCCGTGGTCGATCCGCTTGCGCGCGGCGAGGACAAACTCGCCGGCCTCCACGCCAACACCCAAATCCCCAAGATAATCGGCCTCGCCCGCCTGCATGAGGCCGGCGGCGAGGCGCAGGACGCCGCCGCCGCCCGCTTCTTCCACGCGACGGTGACGCAGCATCATAGCTATGTCGTGGGCGGCAACAGCGAACGCGAGCATTTCGGCCAGCCTGACCAGCAGGGCGAACAGCTCACCACCGCCACCTGCGAGGCGTGCAACAGCTACAATATGCTGAAACTCACCCGCCATCTCTATGGCTGGTCGCCCAGCGCCGACTGGTTCGACGCCTATGAGCGCACCCAGCTAAACCATATGCTCGCCCACCAGCGCCCCGACACCGGCCAGTTCGCCTATTTCATGCCGATGGAGGCCGGGGCGAAGCGCGACTATTCGACCGCCACGGACAGTTTCTGGTGCTGCGTCGGCTCCGGCATGGAAAGCCATGCCAAACATGCCGACTCCATCTACTGGCAGGGCGACGGCACGCTGTTCGTCAACCTCTTCATCCCCTCGACGCTCGACCTGCCAGGCGGCCCGCGCATGGAGATGGACACGCGCTACCCGCAGGACGGGCAGGTCGCGATCACCATCGCCCGGCCACCGCGCGAGGCGACCACCCTCGCCATCCGCCGCCCAGGCTGGGCTCAGAATGCCAGCCTGATGCTGAACGGCGCGCCCATCTCCACCCCGGTCACCGACGGCTATTGGCGCATCGCCCGAAATTGGAAGGCCGGCGACCGCATCGCGCTCACCATCCCGATGGCGCTGCGCGCCGAACCGCTCGCCGGCGCGCCCGGCACCTATGCTTATCTGAGCGGGCCGCTCGTCCTCGCCGCCGATCTCGCGCCAGCCGATCAACGGTTCGACGGCCCCGCCCCCGCTTTGCTGGTGCAGGGCGAACCGCGCGCCGCGCTGATCGCGCTCGCCAACAGACCGCACCATTATCGCGCGACCGACGTGCTGGGGCAGCAACACGACATCGTCCCCTTCTACCCGCTCTACGACCGCCGCGCCGCCGTCTATTTCCGCACTTTCACCCCCGATCAGTGGGCGAGCAGCCGCACCGCCTATATGGCCGCCGAAGCGAAGCGCGCCGACCTTGCCCGCCGCACCATCGACATATTCCACATCGGCGAAATGCAGCCCGAGCGTGACCATGGCTTTACTGCCACCGGCGGCCAGAGCGGCGAATTCTACGGCAAGAAAAACCGTTCCTTGCCGGAGGGCGCGGAACTGCGCTTCACCATCGCGCGCCGCCCTGGCCCTGCGACGCTCCAGATCACCTATTGGGGCAACGACACCAACCGCGAGATGCGCATCGCCGTCGACGGGAGGGAGATCGCGATCGAGCGTCGCGAAAAACGGCTCCAGGGCGAGTGGCTGGTTGTCGACTACCCGCTGTCCCCCACCACTGCGTCACGGTCGACTGTGACCCTGACCGGCCTCAAGGGCAAGAGCGCGATCTACGGTATCCGCAGCATAGAGACGCGCTGAGCCCAGGCGCCCTATATGCTGTTTGCGCCCGGCGGCTCCCTTTGGTGTCGTTGAGCATCACAGTTACGGGCACTATTTCATTGAGCTTTCCAGTATGTTGGCCAGTTCTCGCGCATTCAGGGGAAATTGCAGCACCGCGGAGATATGTGCTGCAGCGAGAATATTGGGATTTTCCATCTGCGGGCGATCGATAGCAAGGATGCGCAGCGTCTGCGGCGCCAATGCGCGCACCGCGTCAAAAAATGCATTTACATCGACGTTCAGCGCGTATCCACCGACGATGACGGCATCGAACCGGCCGGGGTCGGCCGTCAATAGGGCAATAGCTTGCTCCAAGCTGGCAACCCCCGTGGGCTCATAACCCAAAGCCGCCAGCAAATCTTCGCCGGCTATACATTTCTCTAGGCTGGTGGATATGTAGAGGATAGCTTCGCCCGTCCCCTGCCGCACGCTTTCTGCCACGTCTGGCAAGATCATGTCCGCCGAGGGAATGGGGAGCGCGATGGTGACGCATGTTCCCCGTCCGACTTCGCTTTCCAGCGAAAGGCTTCCGTCATGTTCTCGAACGATGTCACGCGCGGTAGAAAGCCCGAGTCCGGTGCCAGATGGCCGGGTCGTGAAGAAAGGTTCGAAAATCTTGCCGCGCAGTTCGGCATCAATGCCGACGCCTTCATCGGAAATGCTGACAAAAGCATAATCACCCGAATTGAGCCGCTTGCCTGACTCGTCCTGGCCTTCGTCGACATGCTTAAATCCTGTCCTTATGCGGACGACCCCGCCGCCCGCCATCGCCTGCGCCGCGTTGTGACACAGGTTGAGGATCACCTGTTGCAGTTGAACGCCGTCAATCATGACAGCGGCGTCGCCCGATCCCGCGTCCAAATCGATGCGATAGGAGGAGCCTAATGCGGCTCTGGCGAGGTTCCGGCTTTCGAGGACCAAGTCACCGAGATGCGTCATTTCCCGATGCCTGTCGTGCCGTCTGCCATAAGACATCAGCGCCTGCACGAGCTGGTGCCCGCGATCGGTAGAAATGCGCATCTGATCGAGATGGTCACGCAGCGCCGGTGACAGGTCGCGCATGTCTTCGGCCATTTCCAACTGCCCGCTGACTGCACCGAGCAGGTTATTGAAATTATGGGCAATGCCGCTAGCAAAGGCGCCTACGGTTTCCATGCGTCGGGCATGTTCCAGCTGCGATTCCAGTTTTCGCCGTTCATTTTCCAGCGATGCATGATCCAACGAGAGGGAGATCGCATCCAGAGCGGTGCGCAGCACAGCCAATTGCCGCGCTGGCCAGCCTGCGTTCGCCCTTTGAAATCCTAGGAACAGCAGATTGCTGCCGCCTTCGGCTTTGGGCGATGCAAGGCAAAAGATATTTTCGACCGTCAGCTGTCCAAACAGCCGCCTTATGCTGTCGGGAGCGGCGCCATGCCTTGAAATCCGCGCTACGGAGTCTTCGGCGCCCGTGCGCGGCATGCTATAGGTTTTCAGGGCTTCGATCTGATCCTTTTCCAGGTCTGCTGTGACCGGCCAACCAAAGACTTGATCGCTTCGCCCAACGAACAGGATGCAGCCAGCGCCTAGGACCGCTGCAAGTTGCTCGAGCGCGTCCCGAACACAAAGCCTAAACTCATCCGGCGCGGTCCCGATCAGGCGTGTCGAAAGATGAGCCACTCCATGTTCCAGCGCTACCTGACGTTGAAGCACTGCGGCCTGCGTACGAACGGCCAAGCCCCAACGCACCAGCAGATACAATAGCAGGAGGGAAGCAAGATACAGGAGGATGCGGAACCGGGCGGCGAAATCCTCCCTTTCCATCTGCCTTTCGAGAAACAAGTTCCGCAACGCGGCAACCGGAACATCGCTGTCCGACCGCACCAGTTGCTCGATCGTAATGGATATGATCGGCAGTTGGTCCTTCAACAGCCGGGCATGGGCGATCAGGCTTTGGACTTCGGCCTCGCATCGCATGCGCGCGCAATATTGTTCCAGCACGGCAATGCCAGTGCTGACATCCTCCTGGGCCAAGCTGGAGCCGTTGAGATTGAGGTTCAGCATCGCGCTCGATAATCGGTCCACCCCACCCTGGATTTGCGGGTGTAGCGTGTTGGCCGACACCTGCCCGCTATACGTCGCGAAATAGGCGAGCGAGTTCTGGACAAGGGCATTGGTCGATTTGAATTGGTTAGCGAGAGCCTTTTGCCGACGCAGGACGAGCAGGAGGTTGCGGCCCTGCTCCCGTTCAGATTTGGATGATGCGGAGACAAGGGCGTCATTCACTGCCACCGACATTCCTGCCATATCGACATCGAGCGGATCATAATTGTTGAGCAGTCCAGCGCGCGCACTCAGTACGTCGCGATGCAGTGCGCCCTGGCTCGTCATAAAGGCTTCCAAGCCCGCCAAAGAATGTCGCGCACGCTGATCAGCATGGCTGAAGCCCATGAACAGCAGCCAGGTCAACAGGGCGATCAGCGCCATGACGGCCAAGCGGTCAAGAAACCTCATCCCGGCGCGCGCACTTTCTGGCCAGCATAGTTGCCGGTCAGCATATTCAGGAAGGCAACGAGGTCCGAGACCTCCTGCGGCTTGAGGTCGACGTTCAGCTGAGACGCAGCCATTTTTTTGACCGCCTGATCGAGTGTCCGGGCGCTTCCGTCATGGAAATAAGGCGCGGTTGTCGCGACATTACGCAGGCTGGGTACACGCAATATCCGCGGCTCGGGCGTTGCAAGCGGGCGGAATATGCCATGTTTTTGCAGCAGATTGCCGCCGACATTCTGTCCCTGATGGCACGAAACGCAGCCTAGCTGCTTAAACCGCTCATAACCGCGCAATGCCTGCTCGCTCATGGCCGACTTGTTCCCGGCTAGCCAGAGGTCGAAACGGCTGCCCGGCGTGACTAATGAGCGTTCATAGCAGGCGATGGCGTCCACCACCCCCTCGATATCGATCGATCGATCGTAGATCGCCGCAAATTCCTGTCGCATGCGGCTATCCTGAGCGAGGCGGTCAATCATTGTCTGCAGAGCCACGCCCTGCGAGACCATGGGCGACTTGATGGTCGCCAACGCCTGCTGTTCCAGCGTCCATTCCATGCCTTGCCAGCCAAGGCGGGAGTTGAGCGCGCTGTTGAATATGGTCGGCGTATCAAAACGGGTGGTGCGATTTCCCGACAGACTCCCATTGCTGCCGACGTCATGGCAGGCTGCACAAGGAAGATTGTTGCGGCCGGACAGGCGGCGATCTTCGAACAGTTTCCTGCCCAGCGCTACTTTTGCCACGTCAAGCGACGGTACTTCAATGAGAGGTTGGATCGGTTCACTTGTCCAGGGCGCAAGCGGCGCGCTCGCAAGTGGATTCGCGGGTTCGCGCCTCGTGGTGAATAAAATGAGGGCGATTACAACACCAAACAGCAGAGCGGCAGAGATCAGCAGCCTAGCCAGCTTCGGCAAGAACGGCCCACCAAGAATCGGCGGACGAACATCCATAGTTAGAACAGCCGCTCCACATTGCTGTCGAATATATACCCGACCCCGCGCTCGGTCCGAATAACCTGGGGCTGGGTCGGGTCGTGCTCCAATTTGCGGCGAAGCCGTAGCACCTGAACGTCGATCGTGCGGTCGTAGATATCCTCATGGGTTCGCGTGCCACGCAGCAGCTGCTCGCGCGAAAGAGTTCGCCTGGGTGCTTCGAGGAAAGCAATGAGCAGGGCGTATTCGCCTTTGGTGAGGGTCACAGGATTGCCTTCAGGATCGAACAGAGATCGCGTCTTGCAGCGTACTTCCCAGCCGTTGAAACGATAACCGCCGCGCTGACGCGGGTTGCCGCTCGCAAGCCGCCCCATTTCTTGCCGACGCAATGTGGCTCGAGCGCGGGCAAGTAATTCGCGAAGATGGAACGGCTTGGTCAGATAGTCGTCCGCACCCAGTTCAAGGCCGACAATGCGATCGATATCGTCCTGACGCTCTCCGGTTATGATGATGACGGGGATGTCGGATCGCTCGCGAATCTGGCGCAGAATGTCCAGCCCATCCTTCTGCCCCAACTGCAGATCGAGCAGCACCATGCTGAACGCGCCACTCTCAATCTGCTGGATGACCGACGCCGGGTCGGACAAGCCAACGGTCGGACATTGATGCCTTTCCAGATAAGTGCAGATGGTCTGCCGCATGGCAGCGTCGTCATCGATAACCAAAACGCGCCCCAGCTGGCCGCCAGCTTCTGCGGGCGGGGATATGTTCAAGGTCATGCGATCTTCGCATCTTGGGTCGCAATGCGGCAAAGCAAGCAGGCATCGCCCTGATCAGACGCCGCCAGTGCGGCATCGCAACGCCCTGCGACATTGCGCTCATGTTGCTTCCTTGTGAGACAAGCTCCGACCATTGCCGCTCCGCCAGATATGTTTTCGACCCGGCTTTCCTGAGAATGTGACGCTACGGAAAATTGTCAGACGGCCGTCCTTTGATGACGATTGTAACATCGCCGATCCGACTGTGCTTCCAGAGCAGCAGGGGGCGGCTGGTCATCTTTGCAAAAGGCGACCAGACATCCCCGTAACGGATGCCTACACATTGAGGATCGGAATATTAAACCCAATGTCGAGATAAGTATTCGCATTACTCGGCCGATCTGCCCACAAATTCGCGAATGGTCCGGCCAAGGATCAATCCTGCACTCACTTCTCCTTGAGATTGCGTGCTGCGTGATAGATGATAAGGGGCCATGTGAGGCCGCCCATCATGTCAGGCCGGGATCAGGATGCTGCGTTGGCGGGGATATTCCATTTGAACGAATCGCCGCCTTCGGCAGTGCCCGTATCACCCTGCCCCTTGAAGGCGAAATCGACTTCCGCAAAGTTCAGCGTGATATTTTCCGCCGTCTGCTCCGAACCGGAGCTGCCGCCAAGCTGAATATTGGCAATGAACACTTTCTTCATGGTGATGATCACATATTCCAGCGGATTCTCGCCAGCCTTACGAACCGTCAGCACGGCTTCGGGGATATGCTTGCCGCTAGCACAGGCCTTCATCAGGGAGGTGCTGGCGAGGTCGACATATTTGGTGACGACAATGTCGTTGAAGCTTGCCTTGCCCGTACCAGCGCCGCCACCCATATGGGCCGTGCCCATATTGGCCATGCCCCAGCTCCAGCCCTGCACGTCGATTTCCTTCTTGTGCTTGCTGTCTTCGGATTCGCCATTGATACCCTGAAGTTTCAGGAAAATATCGACCAACATTGATTTACCTCACTTATTCTTAAAGGGGAGAAGGGCGCTCAGCCATTGCCCTTGGGCAGGCGCGACACCATGCTCAGCGACACGTCCATGCCTTCGAGCTGATAATGCGGGATCATCCGGAACAGGCCGCGATAATAGCCGGGATTTTCGGGATCGGGGATCACCTCCACCGACGCGCCCTTGAGCGGCTTGCGCGCCTTGTCCTGCTCGGTCGAAAAGTCCGGCTGCAGGTCGACATATTGCATGATCCAGCTTTGCAGGTCGCGTTGCAGCACCGGCGCCTCCCGCGTGCTGCCGACCCAGTCGCGCACGATGCACTTGAGATAATGGGCGAAACGACAGCTGGCGAAGATATAGGGCAGCCTTGCGGACAGGTTTGCGCTCGCGGTCGCATCCTGATCTTCATAGGCCTTGGGCGAATGCAGCGTCTGCGCCCCGATGAAGGTGGCGTGGTCTGTATTCTTGCGATGGACCAGGGCCATCAGACCCGCCTTGGACAGTTCAGCCTCGCGCCGGTCCGAAATCGCGATTTCGGTGGGACATTTGACGTCGACGCCGCCCTCATCCGTCGGGAAGGTCGCGGTCGGCAGGTCCTCGACGGTGCCGCCCGATTCCACGCCCCGAATGCGAGTGCACCAGCCATAAGTCTTGAACGCTTCGGTCACGCGGACCGCCAGCGCATAGGATGCGTTGAGCCAAAGATAATTGTCGTGGCTGCCCAGTGCATCTTCCTCGAAAGCGAAGTCCTCGACCGGCTCGGTGTTCGCGCCATAGAGCGGGCGGCCCAGGAAGCGCGGCAGGGTGAGCGCCATGTAACGGCTGTCGTTGGAATCGCGGAAGGACCGCCACGCCATATAGTCGGTCGCGTCGAACTGTTTGGCCAGGTCACGCGGATTGGAAAGCTCGCGCCAGCTGTCCATGCCGATCAGTTGCGGAGCGGCGGCGGCGAGGAAGGGGGCGTGCGCGGCGGCGCCGATTTTGGACAGCCCCTTCATGATGTCGATATCCGGACCGCTATGGTCGAAATAATAGTCGCAGGTGATCGCGCCAAAGGGCTGTCCGCCCAACTGGCCGAACTCCGCTTCATAGAGCTTCTTGAAAAGCGGGCTTTGATCCCATGCTGCATCGCGATACTGGCGCAGCATCTTGCGCGCCTCATCCTTCGAGATGTTGAGCACACGGATCTTCAGATCCTTGCCGGTCGACGTGTTGCCGACCAGATACCATAGCCCCCGCCAAGCGGATTCGAGCTGCTGGAATTCGGGATGATGCAGGATCAGGTTGACCTGTTCGGTCAGCTTGCGGTCGATTGCTGCCTTGAGCGCGTCGACGGCGGCGAAGACGTCCTCGCCGATGATCGAGCTATCCTCAAGCGCGCGCTGGGCCAGCGTCTTGACCGCTTCCTCGATGCGCGCCTGCTTGGCGTCGCTGCTGGGCTTGAATTCGCGCTGCAAAAGCTGCGCAAAATCGTCATTGTCCAGATGCAGGGCGTCCGTTGCGGATTGCTGCTGTAGCAGTTTTTCCATCTTGCTTGTCTCCGATCAGGCTTCAGGCTCTGGCGTGACCGCCAAATCGGCGTCGTCGGTCAACGCGCCATCGTCGGCGGGACGTGCCGCGGCCAGGCTCTTCATCAATTCCGGGTCTTTCAGGATGCGTCCGAGCAACTCCTGCGCACCTTCGCGTCCATCCATGTAGACCATGAGGTCGTTGAGCTGCTCCCGCGCTTCCAACAGCTTAGCGAGCGCGGGGACTTTGCGCGCGATCTGGCCGGGGGTGAAATCATCGAGCGTGCGGAATGTCATGTCCACGCCCAGCCGACCATCGCCGGTCAGGGAGTTCTCTACATGGAAGGCCGCACGCGGCGCGATACGCTCCATGCGCTCGTCAAAATTGTCCATGTCGAATTCGACGAAGTCTCGGTCGCCAAGCGCCTTCTTCTCGATTTCCGACTTGCCGGACAGGTCCGACATCACGCCCATCACGAACGGGATTTCGACCTTCTGGCGCGAACCGTAGGTTTCGACATCATATTCGATATGCACGCGCGGTGCGCGATTCTCCTTGATGAACCGCTGCCCACTTTTCTTTGCAGCCATAGCGCTTTCCGATCATGCTGAGGATGATATGCTCTGTTGAAGCAGGGTCGTTTTCGGGCGGTCCGGTTGCAGCCGCGTTTCCTTCGCAGCATCACCGTATTACGCTTGTCACGCAGGCCAACTGCGGGATGGAAAGCCGGTTTCCCATCAGGCAGGCGCCCCTCATGCCCCTCGCCTTCCCCCCGACCGATGCAGAACCGACGTTCGACCCGCGCAGCTGGATCGTGCCCGCGTCGCCAGAGCCAGTCCGGCTCCGTGGGCGGCGCGGCGGGCTAGTCGCGATGCTGCTGCTGGGCGCTGCGATCGGCGCGGGCGTCCTTCTTCATCGGAAGGCCGAAAATCGCCCTTCGCCTGCGCTGCACCCGGCAGGCGGTCTGGCAGAAGCTCGACCGCCCGCAAGCCTTCGAAGGGGCGGCCAAGTGCGAACGGTCGTCCAGGGCACGAGCGAATTGGATCAGGTCATGGCCGCTTCGCACATGGCACCACGCCTTCGAGCCGTAATCGTGAGACAATTGAGACGCAATCCAGCCTTCCGTGCTGACGCAACGATGCACGTGACCCTTCGTCGTGATAGGGCAGGCGCCGTGACGTCCCTGACGATACAGCAGCCGGACGGCAGGCCGGTCGCGCTGTCATGGGATGCACAAAGCGCGAAGGTTCGCCAGTCGTCCGCGCAAGCGTCCTTGCGTTACAAGGTCATCAGGGGCGAGGTGGATCGCATCAGCTTCTATTCCTCGGCCGTCGCGGCGGGCATGACGGACAGGCTGATCCCAGATTTCGCGGCCGCCTTTGCCCATGATGTCGATTTCCAGCGGGAAATCGCGCCGGGCGACATATTCCAGGCCGTATATTCGACCGATGAAGGCACACAGGACAGCCGACTTCTCTATGCGTCACTGACGACACGCCAGCGCACGATCACCCTATATCGTTATTCGCAGGCGTCCGGCGGGAAGGTGGGCTGGTTCGACGGTAACGGCGTCAGCGCGGCGCGATCCCTACTGCGCACCCCGGTGGATGGCGCGCGGGTCAGTTCATCCTTCGGCCCCCGTTTCCATCCGGTGCTTCGCTATACCCGCCTGCACCGGGGCGTCGACTTTGCGGTTCCGATCGGAACACAGGTCTATGCGTCCGGCGACGGCGTGGTGCAGATAGCGGGCGGCGTGCGGGGTTATGGCAATTATCTGCGTATCCGCCATGCCGACGGTACCGAAACAGCCTATGCCCACTTGTCTCGATTCTCGACCGGGGTCATCCCCGGCGCGACGGTTCGGCAGGGACAGCTGGTAGCTCTTTCGGGCAATAGCGGCCTCTCCTCCGGCCCCCATCTGCACTATGAAGTCTATATCCGGGGCGTAGCGACCGATCCGATGCAGGTGACCCGAACGGGGTTCAGCAGCCTGCCTGGCGGCGACCTCCGCTCATTCCGCAATGAACGCGATCGGATAGACCGGCTGCGGACAGGTATGGTCAGCCCTGCTTCTGTTTCAACCGCAACGGAATAGGACCGGATATGCGGCCGCTTTGCAATCCGATCCCCTTAAACGCCTCCCCGATGAGCAGGATCGCCCCCTCCCTCGGCGGCAGCCGTCGATCATTCGATGCGACTGCGCAACAGCCGGGCGGCGTCATCCGCAGAGCCGGGCGCGATGTCCTCCAAGATCGATACGAAATCGAGCGCGACCCATTTGCGTGCGCGCTCCAGCAGCAGCGGTACGGGGCTGGATGGTTCATGCTGGCGATAATAGCGGCTGATCTGGTCCAGATGGCGCAGCACATCGTCCCGGTCGCGAATTTCACCCGACACAAGGGGCGTCCTCGCCGGATCAGTCGAAACGACCTCCGCGTCGCCATCGGGCACGACAGGCTGTTCATCGAACAGGAAGGTCTTCAAGCCGGAACGGATATTGGCAAGCAGGTCGAAAAGCGGCCTGAAATTAGGACCGGTTTCGGGGCCCGCTACCATAGTGAGGGCCGCGTCAACGCGCGCGATACCATCATGGATGAGATCAAGATGCGCAGCGACCGCCCGCAGCCCATCGTCGCCCTCCTCTTCCAGCGCCATACGGAACGGCCCCCAGCCATCGGCTCCCGCGCCTTCCCGGTGAAATCGAACCATGTCATGGCATGTGAAGATGCCGTGCCGGGGATGCGCCAAAACAGGCGCGCGCTCCATCGGCAACAACATCTCCGCGCTGCTCGTCAACGTGTCGCAAGCCCCCTTGCGTCCCTGAAAACCATAATCCTCAAGCAGGGGGTGCATGACTGGCCAACAATGTTCCACCAGCCCTGCCAGATATTGCGCGCCCCAGGCGACAACTTCCAATTGTCCGGCGGCTGCGCCAGCCCTGCAAAGATAGACGGGCAACCAAATATCGCGCGTGCGTTCGGCCTGTGCCCAGATTTTCTCGATGGTCGATCGCCAGTCGATCTCTCGGGGTTCGACGATGCCCGATGCGTCAATCGACACCGCCTGTTCGAACGCCTGATCGATCTGCTGGCGCTCTGCATCATAGGCGAGGTCGGGGCCGCCTGGCGCATCGCCAGCCAGGGGGAGAATATGAAGGTCGGGAGAAATTTCCATGTACGATGATCCAAATAAGAGCGATGCGCGTCATCCTGCCTCGCCTGTCGACACCCGATATGTCCGGGCGCGTCGCCCCCGGTCCGCCCAAGGGAGCGCACGCTGATGGCAGGAACTGCAAGCGGGCATTGGCAGGCCGCGATAAGCTGCAACCTGGGAGCAGGCGAGATAAAACTCGTTACGCTTGAAACAAAAGAAGAACTAAGCGATTTATTCACGCTCGAATTTCTTGCAGTAACAGAAAATGAAATCGATATATTACCAAATCTCGGACGTGACACGACCTTCACTATATATGAAGAGAGTAACATTGTTCGATATTTTCATGGAATAATTTCGGAAATTCATCACATAGATGAAAATTCCGATGGATTTCATTACAAAATCATTTGCAAGCCCTGGCTCGACCTTCTGAGGTTCAACCGGGCCTATCGCATCTACGAACAGAAATCCGCATTGGACATCATCAAGGACGTGCTGCGCCCGTTCGGGCGGCAGGTGGATTATGGCCGCCTGACGAACGCTTATGGCATCCGCCCCTATTGCACCCAGTATCGTGAAAGCGACCTGGATTTCGTATCGCGTCTGATGGAGCAGGAGGGGATCTACTATCATTTCCGGCATACCGCCGACGCCCATATCCTGACATTGTGCGACGGGAGGTCGTCGCACGACCCCGCGCCGGGTTATGCCGAACTATTCTTCCCCCGGTCGATGCATGGCGCGATTGGATCGCCCGAAACCATCTGGGATTGGCACGAAACCGGCGCATTGTCGGCGGAACGCGAAATTCTGCTGCAATCGCACGACTATGAAGCGCCGCGCGTGCTGAGTGCATCGGCGTCAGGCGCGCAACAGACGCAGGCGGACAAGCAGGAGGTTCATGCTTTCACCGGCAATTTCAGCGATCCCGCGCTGGGGCAGCACTGGGCGCGGATGCAACTGGAATCTGCGCGCGCTTCAAGGCGACGCTTCAATGGCAGGGGCGACGGGCTGGGCCTTGCGTGCGGCGGCATGCTGAAGCTTCGTGACGCAACCGGTCGGCGCGGGGTCAATGCCGAATTCCTGCTGACCGGCGTCCGCCACAGCATCCCGGTCGACCCCATCGAGCCCGACCATGTCCATCCCGTGCGCTTTGTGGAACTGGAGGCCGTGCGCAGCGACACCCCCTATCGCGCGCCGAGGCGTTTCGACAATCCGACAGCATCGGGGTCGGAAACCGCGACGGTGGTGCAGGGCGGCGCAGACGATGCCAATGGCGATCCGATGGGGCGGGTCAGGGTGGAATTCCACTGGGCGGGCCGGTCGAAATCGAACCAGCCGGCGCGATCCTGCTGGCTGCGCATGTCCCATCCTTCGGCAGGGTCGGAGTTCGGCCATGTCACCCTTCCCCGCAATGGCGAGGAGGTCATCGTGACCTTTCTTAACGGCGACCCGGATCGCCCGATCATCACGGGGCGCGTCTATAATGGCGACCACCGCCATCCTTATCCCCTGCCCAACGAACGGATGCGGTCGGTGTGGCGGTCGCGGACCATCGGCAATTCGGGCAGCTATCCGGGCGCGGAAAAGCCACCGACCGGCCAAGGCTATAACGAACTGAGCTTCAACGACAAAGGCGGCGCAGAGGAAGTCTATCTGCGTGCGCAGCGAGACCGCCGGACCGAGGTGATGCTGGACGATGCCCTCACCGTCCAGCGCGACCGCAAACAGCGCGTCGGCAGGGATCGCGAGACGGCGATCGCCGGCCAGGATCGGTTGACAGTCGAAAGCGGCGATCTGCGCGTAAGCGCTGAAAAAGGCTCCGTGGTGCTGGAGGCAACCAAATCGTTGGTGCTGAAGGTCGGGCAAAATTGCATCGTCATGGATCAGGCCGGGATCACGATCAGCGGCCTGACCGTCACCAGCCTAGGCCTGACATCCAACATGATGCTGGGCACCCGCGCGGAGGTCCAGGGCGTCGCGATGGCAAAGGTCACGGGGGCCCTGGCTCTGCTGATGCCCAGCGCCGCCACAGGCGCCCAAGCGGCCATGGCCATCACCAAGGGAATGGCCAGCGCCGCCCTTGCCGCAGCACCAAAACCGGGGGCCAAGCCATGACCGCCTGGCCGCAGATTGTCTGGAGCGAGGCGCAGCAGATCGTTGACCGCATCGGTTGGCAAGTCGCTGTTCCTGCTGCTCTGCCGCCCGACATATTTTTTGCGCGCCTATGGGACGAAGGGCAGCTGGTCAAAGCTCTCCTTTACCTGGCTCATGCGCTGTCGCGGCGCGATGCGATAGAATGGGCGCTGGCCTGTCTCTACGACAACGGTATCGACCGCGAAGATCCGGTCGCACGCGCCGCGACCGAATGGCTGGAAGATGCCAGCGACGCAAACCGCCGGGCGGCGGACTATGCCGGAGGGAAGGCGCTGCCCGGCTCGGCTGAACAGTTGCTTGCAAGCGCGATCTTTCTTTCCGGCGGGTCGATTGCCGCTGAAGAGCAAACGCCCGTGCTTCTCCGGCCCGAAACATGCGCCCGCTTCGTGGCCTGCTCCATCATCAAGGCGGCAACGCGCGGGACCGCCTTCGAACAGAAGATGGGGCGAGCGCTCAGCATGGGGGAAGCGGTCGCGCGCGGAACACAAAAAGGGTTTTGAGCATGGCCTTGATATTGCAGATCGTCCGGCAGGAAGGCGCGGGCCCGACGCCGTCGTCCTCAACCATTCGACTCGACCGCCACGGGGCACTCATCGGGCGCTTTTCCCACGCCGACTGGACCTTGCCGGACTCGCAAAACTATATCTCTTCCAGCCATTGCGAGATTAGCTTTCGCGACGGCAACTATGTGCTGACCGACCGCAGCACCAACGGCACTTTCCTCAACGGAGCGCCGCAGCGGCTGACTGCCCCTCATCTATTGGTGCAGGGCGATGAGATTGCGATCGGGCATTATCGCATTAGCGCGCGGATCGAGGAACCAGCGCGGGATGCCGTGGTCGCGCTAGCCGGCCAAGAGCCGGCTATGGACGATTCTGGCTGGTCAGATTGGCCGTCCGAGCAACGACGGGAGGCGAACGATTGGGCGTCAGAGCCGGAGTCGATGGCATGGGTATCGATCGACAAGGATGAGGATAGAGGGTGGGGGAAGATTGAACCTCCGCTCGCAAGCGACGCAGCTATCTGGCCTGCGCCCGCTCAAGCAGCAATATCCGGGGCGGGGCCGCTAGCGGATCATTGGGCGGCGCCCATACCAGTCGCCCCGCCACCTTCCCCCGCCGCCATCGATTCCGCCCCCGTATTTTCCGAAAGCGACATTTGGTCCAGGCTTGCCGAGGGGCATCATGTGGAATGGGGTGGCGACACCTTTGCCGCGCCGTCCGCGGCCGCAACCCAAACGGTTTCTCCAACGATCGATCAGCCGACGGTCAGCGGATCGGACGATGCCTGCTGGCGCGCCTTTCTGAAAGGCGCTGGGCTTACAGAAGACGATATCGGCGTCAGTCGCGAGGCGGTGATGGAAACCGCCGGAGAAGCGCTCCGCCTATCGCTCGCCGGGCTGCTTCCGATGGTCGATGCCCGGTCGCGAGCCAAGGCGCAGATGGGCGTGCAAACCACGATATTGGAGTTGGACGGCAACAATCCGCTCAAGTTCGTGCGCGCGCCGGAACGGGCGCTCGCGCTACTGCTGAACCCGGCGCAACGCGGCTTCCTGTCCACGGAACGCGCAATCGAAGGCGCTTTCCGCGATTTGCAAGCGCATCAGATGGCGACCTTGATGGCAATGAAGGGCGCATTGCGCGCGGCACTGGAAAATTTTTCGCCAAGTAGCATACGCCAACGCCATGGCGAGGGCAGCATCATGGCCAAACTGCTGCCCATGATCGAGGACGCCCGACTGTGGCGTCAGTATGAAGCAGAATTTGACGGCGTGGTCCGGGGATCGAACGAAGCCTTCGTGGACGTCTTTGCCAAGGAATTCCGAAACGCATATGAACAGAATTCGATCGACGGCTGCTAAGCGTTCGATCCCACAATGCGCCGTGCGGCAGGATTCATTCGCCGCAGATCGACATGGCGCTCTCGATTGCGAACCGGCATTCGTTGGGTGCAGGAAGGTGAACATTGGCTGCCGCGCGACGGGACTTCCCGGGCGAACATTCCAGTTTCGCCCACATGGCGACAGCCCTTTTTCGAGTGGCGCGAAGCCGTCCACATCAGCGGATTCCGTGCCCCTGATCCGTCGGCAGCAGCCCGCTCGCCCGCCAAGGATCCACAAGCTCCGAACAACGGGCGATAAAAAATTGTTACAAATGTGCGGGTTGGCCGGTGCCGCGGTGTCTCTCGTTCAACGCCATCCTGGCGTCAGAATGTGGGGCAAATCACGATGTGGCAGCGTTTAGGCAAATATCTTGGATCAGCCAGCACGATAGGGATGGTGGCGCTGCTAAGTCAGCACCCCGTCGCCGCGCAGGTAAGCGACCCGCATGCCAGTCAGGATGGCTGCGGCGTGCTCGTCGACGGCGCGGTAACCTGTTCACCCAGCCAGGATCTCTCCCAGGGCACGCGCTATGACGCGGATGGCGACATCACAATCAACCTAGAGGATGGACTGGCTTTGACGCCCATGCAGGGGTTTGCGGGCGTCATTGCGGTCTCCAATGTCCTCACAGGCGGTTCGGTCGCCATCAACGGTTCAGGCGCCGCGATCACGACGACCGACGCCATCGGCACGGTAGTGGAAGCAGACGGCGACATTACCGTGAGCCTTGGAAGCGTGTCTGCCACCGCTGTCACGCCTGGTGAAATCGCAGGCGGGATATGGACCGCCACCACCGCCGGATCGACCCGGATCGATGTGGGATCGATTGAAACCAGCGGAGAACTTGCACGCGCAATCGTTGTCGAAGGCTACGGCAGCGGAAGCGTCGACGTGAATGCCGGTTCGGTATCCACCAACGGAACGTTGGCGGACGGCATCACAGTTATTTCAGGCGGCACCAGCACCGTCAATCTCGGCTCTTTCACCGGCCGGGGCGACGGCATCTACGGCGTTTTCGTGCAAAGCGGCGTCGAAACGGAGGCAGGTTATGCCTACGGCCCTGGCTTCATCAACGTCGGCACCATCGATCTGGTGGGCAATCAGGGCGCTGGCATCGTCTACACAGGAGCGGGTGATGCCTACATTGGCGCTGGCACCGTCAAGGCCATCGGCGATGGGAATTTCGGCGTCTATTACCGGGGGGAAGGCTCAACCTTCATAACGGTCGATACCCTGAACCTTGAAGGCCTCAACAGCACGGGCTTGTACGCGGAAGCTTTTGGCTCGGTTTACATCGACGTCGAGGATGCCGTCTTCAAGGGTGAAGGAACCGGGGTGATCGTCGGCAATTCCTATCTCGGCGACGTAAGCATCAATGTCGGATCGCTCACGGCCGAGGGTGGCAGCGGGGTGATCGGAGTGGCCGACGGCAACGTCCTCATCAAGGCCGGGACCGTGAATGCCGCCGGCTTCTTGGGGTTAGGCGTGGGTGCCGGATCGACGCGGGGGAGTGTCTCGATCGATGTGAGCGCCATCGGGGTCGAAGGGTTCGGTGCGCGCGCCATTTCCGCTGAGGCGTTCGGTGGCGATCTCACCATACGGGCGGGAACGGTCAACGCCATCGGCGAGAACGCACAAGGCATCCAGGCGAGCGCGCGGACAAGTCTGATCCAGGTCGACGGCGCCTTGAAGATAGAGGGCGACGGAGGTGTCGGTATCCTCAGTTCAACGACGCGCGGCGATAACGTCGTAATCGTGAACGGGCCCTTGTCCACAACCGGCAAGTCCACGCACGGATTACGCATTACCGGTCGATCCGGCGAAGCGAAAATCCGCACTGCCGCTACAGTGTCCACGACCGGCGACAGGGCCTACGGCATCTGGGGTACGGGCGAGGACGGTCAGGTTGTCGTCGAGGCTGCGTCGGTTACCACATCCGGAGCCAAGGCCGACGGGATCCACGCCCGCACGCGCTATACCGAGTTTTTCCTTGGCGATCCGGGCCTCGAACCTGTCCCCTTCACCGGCGATATCAGCATCCGCGCCAGCCAAGTTGCGGTGACTGGCGCTGGAGCGAACGGCATCAGCGCAAAAGGTCTTGGCAATGCCGATATCCTGGCAGGCGATGTGTCCGCCCTCGCCGGCACCGCGATCGAGGCTGACATGATTGGAGAGGTGGCGCTCGACCTGCGCGGCACGATCACATCCGGCGGGGCGAGTGCGATCAACGCCACGGCCACGAATGTGGATGTGCGGGTCGGCGCAGCAGCAAGGATATACGGCGCTGTCGATGGGCTTGTGATCAATGCGGCGGGTCCGCGTTGCAAGCAACGCCCTCCAAAGGATGGGTCGCCCAACCCATGCGTCAATCCGGGCGCTGACGAATTTTTTGCGGTTTTTCCTCCTGAGGAAGGCCCGGTAGCTCCTGTGGATGCGGGGCCGCTTGCCTCGATCGCTCTGCCAGATCCCATCTCGTTTGGAGGAGCTGCCCGCATTCAAAACCGTGGCACGATCGAAGCTGTCGGCGGATACGCCGTGCGCGCGGAAAAAGGCACGGTCGCGCTCGAAAACGATGGCACCATAGTCGGCGCGATCAAGTTTGGCGCAGGCGACGACGTCTTCGCCAACCATGGTCTCTTCCGTATGACCAAGGACAGCGATTTCGGGGCCGGCTTCGATGTCCTGCGCAACAGCGGTACGTTGTCGCTCGCAGCGTCGCAGGTGCGGCTCGCAGGGTTGGACCGGCTTGAAAACAGTGGATCGATCGATCTGCGCAACGGTGCGGCGGGCGATGTGCTGAAGATATCGGGCGACTATGTCGGCTCGGCAAGCGCCACCCTGCATCTTGACGTCGATGGCGTGCGCTCTCGCGCAGACCGCTTGGTCGTTGAGGGCGACGCGTCCGGCTCCACGGTCGTCAATCTGCTGACGAGCCCAAGCACCGCCACGCTGACCGATGCCAAGGGTATCGTGGTGATCGACGTCAAGGGTAAAGCAGGCAAGGACACGTTCATACTGGCCGATTCGGCGCGCGATATCGGCTTTGTCCGTTACTCGCTGACACGTGATGGCGCGACCGGCAGCTACGCCGTGGTTAGGCGCGCGGGTAGAGGCGCCTATCGCCAGCTGGGCGCGCTGCAGGCATCGAACGATATGTGGGCGACGAGCGCGGATCTCTGGCGCGCACGCAGCCTTGCCATCCGTGATTCGCAGGGCGACGATCCCGCTGGTCTTCGCTTGTGGGGCACGCTCCAGGGTGGTCGCTCCACGCGTGACTGGAGCGCGGGCACGGGCGGTGAGAGCTTCGACCTCGACTATCGCATGACCCGGCAGGGCGGTCAGCTGGGCTTTGATCTGGCAGGCAGAAATAACGACAGCAATATGCTGAGGATTGGCATTACCGCCGGCTATTCGACCGCTACGCTGAGCTATGATCCAGGTGAGCGCATCAAGCTTTCGACGGCGAATGCCGGTCTGTACGCCAATTACGTCAGCGACCGGGTATTCGCGAACCTGCTCGTTAAGTACGACCGGCACGAGTTCGAGTTCGAAGCCGCGGCCCTGACCTCCCAAGTGGGACTCGATGGCTCAACCTTGGGCGCGGAAGGTGAGGCGGGCGTGCGGCTTGGAGGGTCGGACCTTTTCATCGAGCCGTCCGTGGGGCTGGCCTGGACCCACACGCAGATCGACAGTCTCGTGACCGCTTCGCAGCAGATCGACTTCGATAACAGCAACCTGCTCAAAGGCCGCGCCGGCGTGCGCTTCGGGGGTACGACCAACTTCAGCCAAAAGGACGCGCTGACCGTCTATGCAGGCCTCAATGCTGTGCAGCTGTTTGGCAAAGACTACGCTCTCACGCTCACGAGCGGCGGAAGCCAGCGGATCACAGCGGCGCGCCTCGGGACATATGGCGAAGGTCGGATCGGCCTTGGCTATCGTACCAGCGGTGGTTTCGAACTGTTCGCCGAGGGTCAGGGCGAAATCGGCAACGGCTATGACGGGGTCACCGGGCGCGCAGGCTTCCGTGTCGCACTCTGACCTTATGATATCCGTTTACAGGGAGGGAGCCATGCACGCGTGACTGCATCCACTGACAGGTGTCGACCACACGTCGGCACTGGCGGGTTGATGGCCGCGCCGGTCAGCACGAAGGAAGCCGTTGGTGCCAGCATGCCGTTGTCGGGCATGCTGGCACTTCCCGCTTCCGGCGCTAAGCTCAGCGCATGTCTTCTTTGTCGCCCCGGACACGCGAGCGGACGTCCAAGCTGCGCGGCAGCCGGGATATGTGGTCGCTAGCATGGCGCGCGGGCAAATCGTGACTAGCCTCGAATTGGAAACAGCTGCCCCGCCTTCTTCCGCCGGGCTCGAAGCGGTTTATCTGGCGCATCGCAACAGCCTCCTGCGGTTCCTGCGCGCGCGTGGTGCAGGTTCTGACGCCGACGATCTTGTGCAGGAACTTTGGGTGCGCGTAAATCTACAGCGCAGCGGTCCGGTGCTGAACCCGCTAAGCTACCTTTATAGAGCCGCCAACAATCTGATGCTCAACGCCTTCCGTTCAAGCACGCGCAATGCCGAACGCGAGGCCGCATGGGGCGAGGTTCACCTGACAGGTAACGCAGACGACGCCGAAGCCGGCATGGTCGCACGCGGCGAAATAGACCTCGCCCGCCAGCGCCTTGCCGATTGCGGCGCCCGGGTACAGGAGATATTTTTCCTGTTCCGCATCGAAGGACTGTGTCAACGCGACATCGCGGCGCGCCTCGGCTTGAGCCTGAGTGCGGTGGAAAGAGATATCCAGCGCGCATATCGCGCGATCGCGGCATTGAAGGATGAGGAACGTGGCTGAGCAGGTGGCGATGCGATGACCCCCGCGTGCGAGAAAGCCCGTGGGGCTGCCGCCGACTGGCTGATCCGCCAGCGCGATCCAGCATTCGAGGAGTGGGAGGCATTTACGCAGTGGCTGGAAGCCGATCCGGCGCATGCGACAGAATTTCAAAGGCTCATGGCGCTCGATGCCGCGCTTGCCAAAAATCTGCGTCTCGGACCTGGAGGTGCCGCGACTGCGCCTCAAAAGCGGGCATGGCCTCTCCGCGCCATGGGCGGATTCGGGGCGGCTGCGGCCCTAGTGGTCGCAGCGGTGTTGTCGTTTGGTCCAAGCGCCACAACCCGATATGCGGTCGACACCGCGCAAGGCCAGCGTAAGCACATCCTGCTGGAAGACGGCAGCCGGGTGGTGCTCGATGGTGATACCCGTGTACAGCTTGACCCGGAACATCCTCGGGAAGTGACGCTGGAAAGCGGTGAGGCGCTGTTCGACGTCGTCCATAACGCCGATATACCATTCAGGGTGCGTTTCGATGGTGGCAGCGTGCGCAATCTGGGCACTCGCTTCACGGTTCGGCGGCGCGGCACCGAAACCCAGGTCGCCGTGTCGCAGGGGGCGGTCGCGTTCGACGCCGGGCCGCACCAGGTCGAATTGCGGCCTGGGCAAAAGCTGGAACAGCAGGGCAGAAAGCTGACGGTGGCCGGTGTCGCCGTTGATGAAGTCGGCCGCTTCGCAACGCCGCGGCTGTCCTACAGCGATGCGCGGCTGGCGCTTGTGGGCGCGGACCTTTCTCGCGAACTCGGTGCTGAGGTTGCGATCGCGCCCCAAATAGCCGACCGGCGCGTCACCATGACCTTTCAGCTTGAATTGGACACGGACCGCAGCATGCGGCGCCTTGCGGCCCTGCTTGACCTCCAGGTGCGAAAGACCGGCGAAGGATGGGTGATATCGGCGGCACGATGAGGCGGTGGCTGACGATTTTCCCGGCGAGCGTGATGATTGCCCCGCCGGTCATGGCGCATGAGGCGGTACAGGTGAACATCCGCGCCGGCACTTTGCAGTCCGCTATCATTGCGCTCGCACGGCAGACTGGGATCAGCATCGCCCTCTCCGATCCCGGCCTTGGGCGATTGCGGCTGTGCGGATTTTCGGGCCGGATGACGATAGATCGTGCCGTGCGCCGCATGACTTCAGGGTTGCCGATCAGGGTGACGTCCATCGATGCCATGGCCTTTCGTCTGGACCGCACCGCGCCCGATCGACACCGGGTGATGCGCCGCGTCTCGCCTGTCGCACGCCGCCTTCCGTTGATCCGTGTCGAAACTCGGGCAACACCGCCTGACGATATTATCGTCATCGCAAGCAAGCGTACGACGCTCGCGTCCAGCTATCCGGGGACTGTCCAGGTCATAACCGCAGACGAGATCGCATGGAGCGGGCCGACCGGAACCGACGCGATCGAACACGCGGTAACTTCACTGAGTTCCACGCATTTTGGCCAAGGGCGTGACAAGCTGTTCCTGCGCGGAGTGGCGGATTCGAGCTTCACCGGACACTCACAGGGGACCGTCGGTCAGTATCTGGGAGAAGCGCGCATCAACTACTCCGGTCCCGATCCTAATCTGCGCCTGTACGATATTGATCAGGTGGAAGTGCTTAAGGGACCGCAAGGCACACTCCATGGCGCTGGCGCGCTTGGGGGGGTGATCCGCATTGAACCCCGGGCGCCCGACCCGCGATCGGTGGAGGCAAGCGTCGTCACGTCGGCGTCGCTTACGCGCGGCGGCCAAGTGGGACTGGAGCTTGCGGCGACGCTGAACCTCCCGGTCGAATGGCAGGATGGCGCAATTCGCCTAGTGTCCTATCATGTGCGTGAGGGCGGCTTTGTCGATGACGCGTCCCGCCGCCGTCAAAATATCGATGCGCGCACCATCTCTGGCGGGCGGGGAATATTGACGTTCGCACCCGGTGGGGACTGGCACTCGGAACTCATGATAGCGGCGCAGAACATAAGGGCTGCCGACGCCGGATATGAGGATCGGCGATTGCCCGGGCTGACCCATGCCTCGCCATTCCCGGAACCTTACGCCACACGCTTTCGGCTCGCTTCCATCACCGTTCGCCGCCCCAGCAGCGCGGCCGATCTGACCGGTAACATTGCATATACGCGTGCCCAATTGCGTGATGTCTTCGATGCGACGCAGTCGCTCCCCGGTCGGCTGTCGCTTTCGCGGCGCAACATGTCCGAGGTTGTTTCGGCTGAAGCGCGGATCAACCACAGCTCCGAAACGTCACTCAGCTGGCTGGCGGGGGGGAGCATTGTCGGCAGCCGCACGGCATTTACGTCCGACCTGCGCGACCGCGATGGATCGGGCATCGCAGCCGAAATACGGACCCAATCTGGCGAGGCGATGGTTTTTGGCGAGGCAACGCTGACAAATGGGCCCGCTGCGGTCACGCTGGGTGCGCGTGCGAGCGGATGGCTTACCCGGGTTCGCACGTCGGCCCGTATCAGCAATGGGACGACCATGGAGGCGCAAGACGACGGGGTGCGATTTGTGCCTTCCATTGCGGCCTTGTTGATCCCGCACCGGCATTTGCAGCTGTTTGCGCGCTATGCGGCCGGCTACAGGCCTCCTGCGGCGACGACGGCTCCGGGAAGCAAGCGGATCATTTCGGGCGACCGATATTCCTCCTTGGAAATAGGTGCGCGGATCGGAGCGGCAGGAATAGGCGGATTAAGCGGCACCTTGTCGCTGACGACCGGGCGCTGGCGCGACGTGCAGGCCGACGTCATCGACAACAGCGGGTATCTGTCCACCGCGAACATAGGCGATGCCCGGGTCACATCGCTCGACGCAGCGTTGACATGGCGGCCGGACGCGGCGTTCGACGTGAACGCCAGTGCCACGTTCAATCGCACGACGGTCAACCCTGACGGTATCGGGATCATCAACATCGACCGGGGAGAGCTACCCAACGTGCCGGATGTCAATGCGCAGGTCCGGCTCACATACAGGGGCGACCCGTTGTCCCCTGCCCCTTACCGGCTCTCGCTCGGCATTCACTATAGCGGACGCTCGATACTGGGGGCAGGCCCCGAACTCGGTCGTCGGCAGGGCGGGTTTGTCGATGCGGATACAGGCATCTTCATTCTCCGCGGGAAAATGGAGTGGTTTGCGACAGCGAGCAACCTGCTGGGGTGCAAGGGGCGCAGATTTGCCCTGGGATCGATCGCACAGGCGGGATCGGCCGACCTCTACATGCCCCAGGCGCCGCGAACGGTGCGGATCGGCATTCGGGTCAAGCACTGAACAAGCGCCGCCTCATGCCATAGGGCGCGTTCAGAGCGGTGCGAGCTTAATCTCAACCGCAGCCATGCGAAGCTAACCAAAACGCGCCTACCATCAGACAGCGTATAGTCCTCGTCTTCGGCTTGGCGCTTGCGGCGGTGGTCGCGACCGATACCCTCGGACAGTCGTCGACGCGTCGCCCCGTCGAATATGCGGGTCTCCGCCCGCCAGCCGAAACAGCTGCGCCGTGGCGCGAAACGCCTTGGCGATTATCTCTCGCACGACCTGCGATGGCTTGGTCGTGTAGCGCTACTCTCCCTGGTTACGAACGTCGCCCAAGTCGGTCAGCGCCACCGATATAGCCGTTATCCCATGGGCTGCCAGGCTCGATATGGAGGGTGGTGACGCCGGGCCTGCCCAACCGTTCGCGCACGGCATTTGGCGACGAACTCGGGGCCATTTCGACGCCTCGTGCGGGATCGCCCGACCAACCTTCAGGCCGCCATATTCCTTGCGCCACCCATATAGCCTCAGCTCTGCGGTCCCAATCTGACGACAGCCCGACTGCTATGCCGCCTCGCCCCCCCGATCACATCCACTTAACGCAGCTTTGCGATGATCTGCCCCGGTGTAAGCCTCTGACGTCCGATAGTTTCCTCAATTCTCGTGCCCTCCCAGGGCTCTCTTCAGAATTGGAACTGTTTTCCAAGACCGACCAGATCAGCGACGCCCGCAGAGCCGAAAACGATCTGAGGCCAAAGGCAAATCATATGTTAAATCATTCAAAAATAGGTTGCTTGATGTTCCGCGGGCTTCCAGTCGAAAAATGAATGGCGACAAAAATGGCATATATAGACTCGATATCTATAGCCAGCTGCGTTCAGATCAGAAAATAAGTCTTCGAGAGTGGGTGTGATTCCAACGCCGTTCATCCTATTTCTAACAGTGACTACGTCAGTGTTCATTCCCAGCATCGTGGCATCGTTCAATGCATATAAGGCCCGGTATGTCTCATCAAATGGCTTCCCGTTTTTTCCCATTCTCTCTTCGGCCGATTGAAATTTCGTTAGTCTGTAGTTTTCGATCGAACCACTCTTGCAGTCTATGCTTACAACCCCCCTATGCTGAAAATAGCTTGTGACAGTTTCTACCATCAAGGTTTGACCTATCGGTCCCAAAAATTCCACATCGGAGCCTTGAGGAACAGCGATAGATTTCCTCATCATGGTTTGTTCGCCATGTGCCGATATCAGCAACTTTCTGTTGATTGCCGGCTTATTGGCTGGGTGCCAGAGATAGAAATTTTTTCCTAGAGCGGTTCGCTGAGCCAAATGCAATTCCTTTCAGGAGCACGTTAGCCAAACGAAACTGCACGATCGTTTCAAAGATGCTACGATTGTTGTCGATGGGGAGGATGCTGCTACATTCGTCACCGTAGAAGTGACCGAGCTTGGGCTGACAGATTTCGTCCGCCCGCGCCCCGGTGAACTGGGCGATCAGCGGCACCGAGAACCCCCCGTAGCGTGGTCGCTGACACCCCACCTTGTCGTAGCCGCGCTCGCCATCGACGCACCCGCGATAGAGCGACACGGTGAAGATGGCATGAAGCTGCTCCCGGTCAAAGGGGAGAGCGGTTGTCGCGCTTGTTGACCGGATCGGGCAGGCGCAGTTCACATGCCGGGTTGCGAGCGAGCGGTTCCTCATTGACCGCCCATTTCAGGAAGCTGCTCATATTCAACGTCAACTTTGCGATACGGATATTGGCGTTAGCAGCGCTGATAAGGTCGGCTTCGCCGCGCGTTCGAGCGCGATCAGCGGCTTGGCGGGCGGTGAGCTTGGGGAACCGCTTGGCGGCATTGCGCGGCATGAAACGCAGCACGTCGATATAGTCGCGACAATGGGCACGAGCGAGCGATCGCATGGGAACGTCAACGCACGGCAGGAGAAGGCCCTGATCCGGATGTTTGCCGAGGGCCCAAACGGCTTCAGGGGTGGCCTGAGTGCGGCAAACTACCGGACCATCACCGACGCAGCCCCCGCGACGGCTACTCGCGATCTCGCAGAACTGGTCGAGCTAGGGGCGCTTCGCAGGTAAGCTGAAGCACACAAGGTACTATTTGAACCTTGGCGAATGACCAACCGCCCTGCACGTCCGATATTCTCTGTGCAGTGCGCCCTCAGGCTCGTTCGAGAATAGGGGCGAGCAAGCGTTGCGCACGTGCGGAGCCGAAATCCTGGATGGCCTTGACGAGACGCGAACGGTTCATTTCCTTCGCCCGCTCAAGGGCGCGCGGACGCTATGCCGATTTGTCTTCCGCCAGCCGATCGAGATTGCGCAGCAGATCGACCAGCAGCATTCCTTGGATAGCCGCTTCGGCACCGTGGCCGCATGCGGAAATCATAGATACGCCCGTCGAGTGTAAACTTCCCGTACCGCTTGCGATTGTAAACGATCGGCTCGTTGTAGAGCTGCGTCGTACCGACGCCGAGCCCATTGAACGCATTTAGCGAAACCATCAGAAAGCGGTCATCGCCGAGGAATGTCCCGACAAGCTTTTCGGGCTTGGCCGGCGCCGCCCCGAACCTGGTTTGACGCGGCGCCATGTAGACACCGGCCGAGACCTTTTCGAGGCGCCCTTCGTCTGCCATTTGCCGCACATGACGATCGACAGCGTTGGACCAGCGCGCGAGATCCTTGCGACGGTAAACCTGTCCAGGGCGTAGATGGCGCTTGAGATAGCTGAGGGCCGACATGTCAAATCTCCTGCGCCCAGATAGGCGCGCGGGAGCCATTATGTAACAATCCTCGTTAACCATTCATGCAAGACATACTTGCCCGGGAAATATGCGCCCTTCCACCTTCGGCGGGAGCAGACCATACAAGTTGGACACCCGGCCGAGCCGATTCAGTCGCCTCCCTTGGCAACAGCATCCCATGTTGGACTTGTAACGGTTTTGCGCCGGTCACCCATCTCATTATGCCACCTGGGCTTCGAATGCGAGCGGGCTGATGCCG
>NZ_JBHDJI010000015.1:0-81204 GCF_041877245.1 Sphingobium agrisoli | reverse complement strand
CGTGCCTGCTACGTCGAATCAGATTTTCACGAGCTTGGGAATCCCCCGCGTGAGTCAGCCTCAACGCACCTTAGTATAAAAACGCCTGGCCTGGGGCCAGATCAACGGCGAGTCCCAACACACAGGGTAGGCAGGGCAGCCTTTCTTGCCGGCTCACAGGTCTCTTGATGGATGGCTGTGCTGGACGTTAGTTGCCCTTTCGAACTCTCTGGCGGTAGCCGCTGGGGGTTTCGCCTGAATCCTTTCGGAAAGTTGAGGAGAAGGTGCTTGAACTCGTAAAGCCCAGCCGGTAGGCGACTTCTTTCAGCGGCAGATCTGTCTCCGCAAGAATTGTCTGCGCTTTACTCAGCCGGGTTCGAGCGACATATTCGTGAAGCGTCAGCCCGGTGGTCTTTTTAAAAGATCTCCGTAGGTGCGCTGAGCTTATTCCGCATTCTCTGGAAATTTCTTCTGTCGTTGGGCATCGATTTATCGCGCTGTCTATATAGTCGTAGATGCTCGTCAGTTCTCTGGCTGAGAATTGTCCCTCGTAAGTTCGAATCCGCTTCGGGTTGCAGCGATCACGGAAATGGCGCGCGATCTCCACTGCAACAAGGTTGGCGAGCGATTCCACCATTAGGTCGCTGCCGAATCCGGGGGAAGTCACCTCGGCGGACAGTCTTTGCATCGCATGTTCGATCCGGAAATTGTGCATATTATAGCAACGTTCCAAATCATTCGCTGTCCAATCATGACGATCGATCCACACCCTCTGGAACCAATCGTCCGTGAAACGACACATCACATTGCGGGTGCGCTCACTCATCTTTGCCGGAGTGGTCTCCGTTTGCGTATGCGCCGGAAAAAACATCAAGGGCCCGTAATCCTGCACCTTCCCGCCCTTCATATGAGCAGCGACGCTGACTTGGCCCGGATGGGGACGATACCGAAGGATGAAGTCATCCTCACATTCGGATATGCTTTCATCCACGTCCCAACGATAGTCGAGAACCTGAACGTTGAGACCAGGTAGCTTCATCTCACCGGTAACGTTGCTCGTCCTTGCTACCATCAGGCCACTCCTATCTGTTTTCTGCGCTCTTGCGCTTATTAGATCATTCTACGCGAGGGTGGCCGGTCCCGATTAATATCGGGGCCGACCTGAGCCCCTGTCCAGTGCCGGATCAGCTTTCTCCGGCTGGAACAAGAGGGCGGCAACCTCAATGGCGAAATCCGCTGCCAACAGTCGCCTCCAACCGTCGGTTATGAGGCGCGTCATTCAGGAAAAATGGGCGCAATCTTCGACGCGCTGCAGGTGGAACATTTTCGTTCGCCATACCGGTCCCTTCGACGGGCCGACGGCAACCCAAGCTGGCGCTCGCTGCCTTGATCCCGCCAACATTGTTGGTCGGGGACACACTGTGAACCACGGATCCACAGGTGTCCTGTCCTCAAACGTCTAAATCCAAAATGCGTGAATTGCAAACCTCCTGCCAGATTTGTTCTCATTGCGAACACGATATGGACGCGATGGCCTCCAAAACCTTGGGCCCCAACCGTGCTCCAACCCGGCACCTGATGAATTGCCCCTCTCGATTATCGGATCCCGCAATGATCCCTTACCGCAGCGAGGCACGCTGATTGCAGCAGCGTCGCTGATGGGTCATCTTGGTGTCGTTTCAAATCTTGTCAGCGGAGTGGGCGATCTCTTCTCGCAAATGATCGATCTTTGCGGTGGCCCACTGTCGGGCATCGTTGCCGAACACGAGCCGCGCCGGCGCCTTGTCCTGCGAAGCAAGGGTCACGATGCAAACCGCCAGTTCCTTCGGGTCGCCCGGCTGGCTCCCGTTAGCTCCGTCCACGAATGCACGATATTGCGCGATCGCTTCAGCGTAGTCTGGGATCTCAATGCTGCCAAAGCTCGCCGATTTGCTGTCCATGAAGTCGGTCCGAAGCATCCCCGGCTCGACAAGGAGTGAGCGAACGCCCAAAGGCGCCAGTTCCTGCGCGAAGCCCTCCATCCATCCCTCGACTGCGAACTTCGAAGCCGAGTAGACGGCGCCCCCACCGTTTGAGACCAGCCCGCTGACTGACGAGATGGTGACAATGAGGCCTGAGCGCCGCTCGCGCATGTGAGGAGCCACTGCGCGTGCAACATTCATGGTACCGAACAGGTTCACCTCAAATTGCCGCCGGACTGCGGCGTCGGTGAATGTCTCGAAAAAACCGAGCTCGGCGTAGCCGGCGTTGTTGACCAACACGTCGATCGCACCGAACCGCGCGACGGTTTCGGCCGCAACCGACTTTGCGGCCTCGGCGTCTGTGATATCCAATGTGCGTGGATGCAGGCGATCATTTTCACTCCCGAATGCGTCAAGCACCGCATCGGCAGACCTGGCCGTTGCCACAACGATCTTGCCTGCGTCCAGGGCTGCGCGCGCGATCTCGCGTCCTAACCCTCGGCTTGCTCCCGTCACCAACCATACCTGACCCATAGTCTGTTCCTAGCTAAGATTGTTTTGTTCTATTTAGGTGTGCTAATTTATCGAGTTAACAGGCTAATAGATAATATGGCCTAGAAGCAGGGATTATCAATGCGCCCGGATCAGCTTGCCGACCTCGCCATCTTCGCGGCTATCGCAGCCGATCGTAGCTTCACGCGCGCCGCGAAGCGATTGGGAGTGACACAGTCGGCGTTGAGCCAGACCATGAAGCGCTTGGAAGGCGATCTAGGCTTCCGCCTGCTTTCTCGCACGACGCGTAGCGTTGCGCCGACGGCTGCGGGCGAACGCCTGCTTGCGACTTTGACACCCGCACTCGAAGGCTTGGACGACGAAATCGGGGCTCTATCGCAGGATCGTGGTGCGGCAATCGGCACCGTCCGCATCACGACGGGTAAACACGCCGCAGATACAGTGTTGTGGCCTATGCTTCCGACCTTCATGCGCCTTCATCCCGGCATCGAAGTTGAGCTCTGCGTGGATGATGCGCTGACCGACGTCGTGGCGGGCCGATACGATGGGGGAGTCCGGCTGGGAGAACGACTTGAAAAGGACATGATCGCGGTGCCGATAGGATCTCCGCTTCGCGTCGCAGTGGTGGCCTCGCCCGCCTATTTGGCCGGCCGTGCGGCGCCCAAGGAGCCCATGGAACTCACGGGCCATCGCTGTATCGCCTATCGCGACGCCAGCGGCGATCTGTCACCGTGGTCGTTCGAGCGCGACGGACACTCGGTGACCGTCGCGCCAGGCCGTGGCCCGGTGTTTAATGACGCCGACCTACTTGTGGCCGCGGCCGTAGAGGGGTTCGGTGTCCTATACATATTGGAGGATGTGGTTGCGGCCCCTATAGCCGACGGTCTTCTGATCCGAATGCTCGAACCCTGGTGCGAGCGGTTTGCCGGCTACCATCTCTACTATCCTGATCGGCAGGGCACGACGGCCTTCGAGCTGTTTAAGGACGCGCTTCGAGCAAGCAAATTTTCATGACAGGCACTTCCCAAGCGCGAATGCGCATGGGGAGGGGAGGCGCCTCATGCAGCCGAGGCGCCGATTTCCACCGAACGGGAAAGCTAAATCGGCTGCAACAATTCCGCTTTACCGGTGGCGACATCGACGGGCAGTGAGCTGTGCTCATGGATGCAGAGCCAACGGCCGTCTATCCGCCGCCAGATATCGGTCACGGCTGCATGAACATGGACGCGAGAGCCATCCTCGCTGTTGATATCGATTTCGGTATAAGAAAGGGAGTAGGCGATGTCTGGCGCGAGCATCCGAACAGTTACCTTGGGGTAGGTGCAAACAACCTCGCCGACTGCTGTTTGCGCTATGCCAGCGACGTTGCGCCGGATGTCTTCCACCCCGCATACGCCAGGTGCCAGGAAGTCGAAGATAGTCGCTTCGTCACCTGGATCGAACATTGCGGCCACTCCATCTGGATCGCCTCGCTCAACCGCACGGCCGGCGTCGCGTAGTGTCTCGATAATCGCCTGGACGTCGCGTTCGTCGCCCACTGAGTTCTCGCCGATAACGATCATCCTACGCTCCGTTAAAGGGTTGTGCTTCATTTCGCGCTCGGGACGGGGCCGAGAAGCATTCCGCCATCGATAACGTAGTCGGACCCGGTAATGAACGCTGCGTTCTCCGAGGTCAGGAAGAGCACGAGTTTCGTCACTTCTTCCGGTTCGCCCATCCGCGGAATTGCGAACGGATCAGCAGAAAAGTGATCGCTCACCGGAACCTCGCCCGGTCGGAGCGCGGTGGTAATCAGCGGGGTGTTGATGACGCCTGGACTGATCGAGTTCACGCGGATGCGATCGCGGGCGAGCTCGATTGCCGCAGTCTGCGTCAACCCTCGAACGCCCCATTTGCTGGATACGTAAGGCGCGAGCATTGCCGTGCCGACGTGGCCCGAGGTGGATGCTATATTGACGATCGCTCCACTTCCCGCTTTGCGCATGGACGGTACAACCGCCCTGATCCCGAGGTAAGGCCCTGTCAGGTTGCTGGCGATGACCTCGTTCCAGTCTTCCGGGTCGCTGTCGGCAATAGCCACCGCAGGCGCTAGTATTCCCGCATTGTTGATCAGCACGGACACCGGTCCGAAGCGGCGCTCGGCCTCGCGCACGGTTGCGTCCCAATCGCCGGGGATGCGCACATCAAGTTTTATAAAGGCAGCATTCTCGCCGAGCTCCTCGGCAAGGGCGCGACCGCGCTCTTCGCGGATGTCGGCGACCACGACGTTGGCGCCTTCCGCTACGAATGCCCGCGCGTGTGAAGAGCCTTGGCCGCGCGCGGCGCCCGAAATCAGCACAGTCTTTCCGTCAAAGCGATACAAATCGAAACTCCTCCTTCATGGGCCAGCCGCCCAAACGATCCGTCGCCAGATCGGCTTGGATCGAGGCTTCCGGTCTCGCGCGTTCGCCGCATTTCATGGCGATACCGGCGAGTAACAAGCCGCCGCTAAGACACGGGGAGCAATCGCAGGCCGGCCGGCGAGTGAGCGCTAAGCTCGTCATAAACGTCAGCGAAAGATGGACTCTTTCAAGAGCCGATACGATGACGCCGTTCAAATCGATATTGGTATGGTCGAAGTGAACGACTACCCGCTCGCGACTAATGAGCCTTATTAGGAGAAGTTTTTAGTTCACGCTCGTCCCGCGGACCGAGCCTGAAGAAATGCCTCCGCGCTAGACGGTTTTTTGTCGAACAAGGTGCGCACGTTAGCCCGGCACAAATTCCGCACAGTCCGGGGCGCCCGGATGCGTCGACTGCGACAAAGATGAGCGGTTACGCAAAAAAGTTCCGTCCCCACATGCCCCGCACTGTCGTACCTCGCAGGTTACAGTCGATGCGCCGAAGATTTTGGACAGGAGTCAGGCCTATGGGGTCGACCATGACAGCGAAAATTCTGGCCCGAGCCAGCGGCGCTGAGGATGTTTCCCCCGGAGACGCGGTGCTCGCGAAAATCAGCTTTCTGACATGCCTTGACGGCCAGACATTCATCGACACCTTCAGGGACAGGGGGCTCAAGGTCTGGGATCCCAAGAAGATCATCTTCTGCTTCGACCATATGTTCCAGCCTGACTGGATGAAGGTTCAGGCCGTCACGGAGCATCCCAAGATCAGGAGCTTCGCCAAGGAGCAGGGAATTCCTGAGGAAAATATCTACGATCTGGGTCGAAACGGCATATCGCATCAGATACCCGTGGAGCATGGCTGGGCGCTTCCTGGTACGGTCTGCATTGGCGCAGACACCCAGAGCTCGACGATGGGCGCAACCAACTGCCTAGCCTTGCCTGCATTGTTCGGGGTGGATCCTATCATCGTTACCGGCGACATCTGGATGATCGTGCCGGAATGCATCCGCATCACGCTGACCGGTGCCTTCCCCGGGGGAGTCAACGGCAAGGATTTCGTCTATCGCCTGATCGCCGATCTTGGGGAAGTGGCGCAGGGGCGCGTAATCGAATTTGACGGCCCCGGTGTCCTGAACTTGTCGATGGACATGCGTCTGGCGATCGCCAACGGCTCCGTGCAGATCGGCGCGCTGACGATCATCTTCCCGCCCGACCAGGTTCTCCTCGATTATATCCAACCGCGCGCGCGCGAAGCGTTTGCTCCTGTCGAGGCGGACGCCGATGCGGAATATGTCGCGCATTTCGAATATGATCTTTCATGCATTCGGCCGCTTGTCGCTGGCCCTCACCAGATCGAGCTGGTTCGGCCGCTGGACGATGTCACGGGCCTGGCGGTCGATGCCGCATATGTGGGGTCCTGTTCCAGCGGACGCCTGTCCGACCTCGCCCTGGCTGCCGACATTCTGCGCGGGCGCCAGGTGCATCCGACCGTGAGGCTGGTGGTCACGCCGATTTCGGCTGAAACCTATCGCGAAGCAAGCCGGACCGGCATTTTGCAGGACTTGGTGGACGCCGGCGCCACCGTCACCCAACCGGGGTGCGGCGCCTGCTATAGTGGCAATCTTTCACCGTTAAAATTAAGCGACGGAGAGCGTTGCATCTCCACGTCGGTCGAGACGCTTCGCGGTCGAATGGGCAGCAAGGAGTCCGAGGTCATCCTGGCCAATGCCGCGGTGGTGGCGGCATCGGCCGTGACCGGAAGGATCATCGACCCGGCGAGGCTGCCGGCACGGGAGGAAACGCTCATATGATAGTGCAGGGCAGAGCATGGAAATATGGCGACGATCTTTGCGCGACCGACATCGTTTCAGCGGACTATGACAAACTTGGCATGAGCCATGACTGGGACGGCTGCGCCAAACATGTGCTGGAAAATGTCGATCCGGAGTTTCTCCAGAAGCTTGTGCCGGGCGATATCATCGTTGCCGGATCGCGCCTCGGGACCGGCCATGCGCATTATTACACGAGTGCGATCATGGCGTGCAAATATGCGGGTATCGCGGCACTTTTCTGCGAAAGCGTCAACGCGCTCTTTCAACGTGCGGCGATCGACCAAGGCTATCCGATATGGCAATTGCCAGGCATCGGCGACTTCGTGAATGACGGAGACCGGCTGCGCATCGACCTTGCCTCCGGAGAGGCGCAGAACGAAACGACGGGAGAAAGCCGTCGGTTTCAGCCGGTGCCCCAGCTCGTTCGCGATATCCTTGCTGCCGGGAATGCGCTCGACTGGGCGCTGGCACGCGTGGCATAAGGGCGCGCTCGGTGAAAATGACCTCTATGCTCCGGAATGAGCTAGCGAGCGGCATGGTGGTTGCCGCAGGCTGTTTCGATGCATTTTCCGCGCGTTTGGCGCAACTGGCGGGGTTTCGCGCAATCCATATGACCGGGCTGGGCGTCGAGGCGTCGCAACTTGGCGCTCCGGACTTGGGGCTGATGTCGATGACGGAGATTTGCGGCCATGCCGCCCGCATGGCCGAGGCGACTAATATCCCGATTCTCGCTGATATCGACACCGGCTTCGGCGGCGTGCTGAACGTCGGCCGGACGATCCGGGAAATGGAGCGGGCGGGCATTGCCGGCGTACATATCGAGGATCAGGCGTTGCCCAAACATTGTCCGCTGCTGACTGGTCGCAAGGTGGTCGGACGGGGAGAGGCGATCGACAGGCTAAAGGCTGCGCTCGACGCCAGAACCGATCCCGATTTCGTCATCGTGGCCCGCACGGATGCCGACACCATATCCTTCCAGGAGGTGATCGACCGCTCCAACCTCTTTCTGGAGGAAGGCGCGGACATGGTCATGCCGGTCATCATGCAGGTGGAGAGGCAATCCTATTTCAGCCTTCTCGCGGATGAGCAGATGGAATGGGCGCGCAGGATGATCGCGGCGATCGACGGGCCGGTGATGAACATGGGCGGAAGCCCGCCCCCCGGCTACACCACCGACGACCTTGCGGATGCCGGTTATGCATTCACCATGTACGCGGCAAGCGCGCTCAGCGCTGCGGCGAATGCCATGGCCGATCTGTTCAAGACCATTCACGAGACCGGCAGTGACGCTGCATATTGGGCCCGTAACGCCGGGCCTTACACCAGCCCGCTGGAACTCATGCGTGCGGCGCGCCTCGACGCCTTCGCCGCGATTGAAGAGCGATATTCTGCATCGCTTGGAGACTGACGGGGACCCGCTTTAAGACGCTGGCGATCTTATCGGATGCCTTCCGAACGGCGGTCGATGACGGAAAGCGGTCAGGACCGAGCCGCCGCATTGAGCATCTGGTTGGGCGTTCGGAGGTCGACCTCATATTCGAACCTGTCGGTCATCGCAGGGACCACATCCGCCGCGTCGACATAAAATTGCTCGTACCAGCGGCGGAGTTGATAGATCGGCCCGCAAAATTCGGTGAGCACCGGAGCGTCTATTCTGGCTTTGGTCTGCCAGATGCCGACATCCTGGAGAAATGTGTCGACCGCCGCCTTCGCTACCGCCCGCCCGAGCGCGATGCTCTCGTCCGTGGAGACGCCTTCGATGCGCCGCGTGGTGATGCCGACGTGTAGCGCAAAGCTGGTCGGCGTAATCGGGTAATGAGCGTTGATCAGATAGAGCTCGACGGGCTTACCGAGATGATCGACCGTCTGACTGACGATCATATATGCCGGACCATAATAGGTTGCTGTGCTTTCGAACGAGAATGCCGCCGTGCCGTCGCTATTTCCGCGTCCATCGTCCGCGCTCAGCGCCTGGAAGGTGCCGCTCTGAGTAGCCATGTGCCGCTCGAAGACATTTGCGAAGCGAGTCGCTTCCAGTCCATGGACGAGCTTGAAGTGCATCGCGTCGGCGACGTTGTCGATGAGTTCGCGGCAGTTGGCGGGGATATGGATTGTCTGCCACTCCCAAGGGGTGCACTCGCCGTTCACCACGGCGTCGATCGCGGGAATGGCCACTTCGGAAGGCGGCGGCTTCTGCTCGGGATCGTGATAGACGAACAACTGCTCGTTCTGCTCCATCACAGGCCAGGACTTTGTCTTGGCCTTGCGCGGAATGCGAGGCGAATAGGGGATGTGCGCGCATTCGCCCTTGCCGTTCCACTGCCACCCGTGAAACGGGCACGCGACCGTGCCCTCGATAATGGCACCGGTGCCGAGGTCGGCGCCCATGTGCGGGCAAAAACCGTCCAGAACGGCCATGCGGCCGTCCGCCTGCTCGAACGCCACCAGCTTGGTTCCGAAGATCTCCAGCGTATGGGGTCGGCCGTCCTTGAATGGCGCTGAAAGACCCAGGCAGTGCCAACCCCGGGCATAACGTCGGGGAGGCTCGTTGCCGGCGAGCTGTCCCCGTTCTGGTGCAGCATTGTCCAATGAAACTATCCTCTCGCCCACAGGGTAGCCGAGGTTGCGGAAGGTCCCCGGTTCCCTAATGATGTAGCGACGAGGCTAACGGCCCCGTCGCGCACCGGAAGCGGAAATGATTTGCCGATCAGCGCATGAATTTCGTTTTGCGATGCTGCGACAGGGGATACGCCTCCCGATCCGGAAGCAGTGGCCTTTCAAGGGCGAACCGTGCAACTGCGCCCGACCGCGGGGACACCGGGTCTCCGCAAGGCATTCCAAACGCCGTTCCTTCGTACGCGGGTCGCAGCCATTGTGCGCGGCCGTTAATCCTTCTCCGAGACCTCGACAACACAGACGCGAATATGGTCTCGATCGATGAATTGCGCTTCGTCCTCAGCAACGCGCTCGGCAGCGCCAGGCGCCGCGAAACTCTTGGCCCAAAGCTGGAACGACTCCCGGTCGGGGAATTCCATCTCCGTGACCACGTCGAAGTTGATCTGGTCTGCATTGCGATTCTGCGGGTCGTTCAATTGCAGGAAATTGCGCCGGTAGACGGGAATCCCGGGAGCGACCTCGTTGATTACCTGGACATGCCGCGTCTCGTAATATGCTTTAAATTCTTCCGGCGACATGCCCGGCTTGCGCGATAGAAAGGCCAACACCTTGAACATGATTTCATTCTCCCTCGATGTCAGAAGCTGACCTTGATGTGGCTTGAGCGGGCTACCGATTGGCAGGCGAGCACCAAGCCGTCCTCCAGATCTGCCTCGTCGAGCACTTCATTGTGCCGCATCTCGACCTCGCCGCTCTCCAGCGTGCAGATGCACGCTCCGCAGGAACCCGAGCGGCACGAATAGGGCGGATTGAGCCCGGCGGCCTGAAGGGCGTCGAGCATCAGTTCGCCGGTGTTCCAATCGATCGTGGTCGCCTGCCCGTCGAGCACTACCGTCAAACTTGCGTTCCCGCCGTCCGTAGCGGCGTCGCTACGCGCCGCGGGCGATCGATCGATCGTTGGCTCGCCAGGCGAAGCAAGGACGAACCGCTCCAGATGCACGAGATCCTTTTCGATGCCCAGGCCGGATAGAGCCGCTGAGACGGCATCCATAAACGGGGAGGGGCCGCAGATGAAATACTCGCTGCTCTCCAGGCCGGAGGCATGGCCGGAGATCTGCGTCTGCGACGGCAGGCCCTGAACGCTCTCCAACCAGTGGATGACGCGAAACCGGGCCGGAAACTCTTGCGCGAGCGCGGCCAACTCGGTCCGAAATATAACGGAGCGCTCGTCGCGATTGGCGTAAAACAGGAAGACGCTGGCCGATGCATGGGATCGAAGTCGATCCTTGGCGAGCGAGATGATCGGCGTGATCCCGCTTCCGGCGGCAAACAATGCGAGGTTGCGATCCGGCCAGCGGCTTGTGAACAGGCCGGCGGGCCGCATGACCGCCAAACGATCGTCGGGTTTGAGATTATCGATCATCCAATTCGAAACGTGACCGAGGGGCACCCGCTTTACTGTAATCTTGAGATCGGCGTCGCAGCCGTGCACGCTGGACAACGAGTAACAGCGCTGGTGTATCTCCTCGTTCTGCCCGGGTGCGCCTACCGTTAAAAATTGCCCCGAGCGATATGCGAACACCGTGCGAACATCTTCCGGGACCTTCAGGAAAAAGGACCTGGCATCATCGGTCTCGTGGACGACGTCCACAATGACCAGGCGATGAAAATCAGCGCTCACTTTCGGCCTTCTAAACTTGCGGGCGAAGCATGTCCTCGGCGATCAAACCGTCCAAAGCCCTGCATCACACGCAACGGAGCTATCGTCTTTTGCTTCTTGAAGCGTTGCCGCGATTCCGGGCTTCTGGGGAGATGTAAAGATTTGCCAAAGCTGTGCACTGCATTGGCTATTTGAGCAGGTAGCCGGGCGACGGGGTGACGGACGAACAAAGCCGAGCGGCGGCTCAGCGCCATTGGGGATAGCCACGACACGCGGATAAGAGGGCCTTGCCAGCCGGACGGGTCCGTCTTCAAGTTTGCTAAGGGGACCCGAAAAGCTGGCTACGGCCTCCTGCCCACGACGGGATAGCTGGTCGGGTGTCACATATGGCGGCGGTCCGTGTCACCTGTAAGCGGAAGATATTCGAACGCCTCGCCTGCTCGCTTTACATGGCCGGCGAAGGGCGGCGGAAAATGCGCGGGCAGGATCATATGGCCGTGCTCCGCGCATTCCGAGAGCAGGCGCCGACGGGTATCGCGTGCTTGATCTGGAATTTCGCAGGCAACCGAATTTACGTCAGGGTAAGCGACCTGGATTGGGGAATGCATACAGTCGCCGACGAACAATCCGACCGAGCCTGCGCTGCTTGCGCGAATGATGCACGTGCCGGGTGTGTGCCCAGGCGCGCCCTCCAACATCAGATGATCGTCTATCGAATAGCCTTCCTCGACAATGTCGGCTTGCCCCGCCTCCACGCAGGGAAGAACGCTGTTCAAGAACGCAACGCCTTGATCGAGGAAGTTCGACGCGCGGATTTCTGGATGCCAATGCTCATACTCCATGCGCGAGAATATATAGCGCGCGTTGGGAAAGGTTGGGACCCAGCGGCCATCGACGAGGCGGGTATTCCATCCGACATGATCGGTGTGAAGATGCGTGCACATGACGAAGTCGACGTCTTCCGGCCGTAAGCCCTTGGCCCTTAGGCGGTTGAGCCAGTCAAGCTGGAGCCGGTGACCGGCGTTGCCCTCGCCGCGATCCTTATCGTTGCCCAAACATGTGTCGATCAGAATCACATGGTGCTTCGTTCGGACGATCCAGCTATGCACACTGGTGACAAGCTTGCCGGTGGAGTCAACGCCGTGGCGCGCGCGCCATGCCGGATCCCGCGCAAGAACCTCGCGAGGTACGCCATCAAGAAACTCGTCCATACCGAGAAATGCGCCGCAAATCTCCTCAACTCGGTCTATCTGCAACTCGCCGATGGCTATCATTGGCAACCTGTTCCCAGAGGATGTTGTAAGTTGTCCGCACCTTTGGCGCGCTAATCAGCGTGGGTGGAAGGCTCACACGCTTGCAACTGTCGCCGTCGGCCGGATTCGATGGAGGGGGCAATACCGGCAGTTGCCCGACAGAGTGGCAGATCGATGTCGCGATGCTCTGCCGCCTCCAGCGCGTTGCGGATCTGCGGTGCATCATCTCCGATCGCGAGCATCGTCTGCGCATCGAAATAGCCCCAGTTGTCGAGCACCCAGGAATCGGCGCTGCACACCTTTGCCACCGCTCGCACCATGTCCTCCGAAACACCATAGGCCGCGGCGAACCGCATGATCTCGATGGCGGCGAGGCGAGTGGTATGCATGATGGCATTATTGGCGAGCTTTGCCACCTCGGCACTACCCAGCGGGCCTACATGCCGCACCTTGTTTCCGATGGTTTCGAGGACCGGGCGGCAGCGCTCGACCACCGTGTCGTCACCACCAACGATCACGGCCAGCGTGCCGTTCAGGCGGTCGTCGAAGCTGCCGCTGACCGGCGCATCGATCAGGTCGACGCCCCGCTCCCTGGCCGCATCCGCCACGCGCACGATAGTCTGCGGGATCACGGTCGACTGAATGATGACGATTTGGCCCGGGCGAGAGTGCTCGAGAATGCCGTTCGCGCCGGCCACGACATCCATCACTTGCGCTGAATCGAGCACACAGACGATGAGGATGTCAGCCTCCTCCGTGACTTGACGCACGGACTCCGCACCCTTGCCGCCCGCGGTGACAATCTTCTCCACTGCGTCAGGGTTGATGTCATAGGCGATCAACGGCACGCCCGCGCGCACCAAGTGGGTAGCGATGCCGCCGCCCATATTGCCGAGGCCGATATAGCCCACACGCTGCGTCTCATAGTTCGATCGTTCCACTATCAACCTCGAAGCATTTGTCTGGAGAGCGCGGCTGGAATCCGCCGACCGCGGAGCTGGGCACGGGTGCCTCAACCGCAATACCGCCAACGATATAGGCGGATCTGGTGCGCGATCACAATCGGGGCCCGCCCCTTAAGTCGTCGGGGCCGCCGAATAACGAAGGAGCGGATTTCCAGACTAAGTGCAGTATTTCAAAGGATTATGTGAATGAAGCGGGCGTGAGTCAGTAGGCTGTCTGACAGGATATGAGAATCCATCGGCTGGTTTCGTATATCCGGGATCGGCGTCTTCTCAACAGTTCACCCGTTCAAGGTGTGGCTGCAGGAAAGCGAATGGCGCGCAACCGCGCGCCGCTTGGAAGATGAGCGCGGCGGGATTCAGAAACCGCATGACCGAATCAATACATCCGCGAGCATAGCGCCCGCGTGGGCGCACAGCCTACTTTGCCCTTCGGATAACCGGACCCGAAATCGGGCGGACAATGGGAGGGAGAGCTATGATGAGGTTTAGGAGCTATGGCGTCGCATCGGCAGCGATCGCGCTGTCTCTCAGTCCGCCGGCCTATGGTCAGGCGACCGGCGATGAACCGCAAATCGACGACATCATCGTCACCGCTCAGAAGCGTGAGCAAAATCTGCAGCAGGTTCCAATGGCGATAACCGCCCTCCAGACCGGCGACCTGCAGGCGCGCGGGATCAGCGGGGTCGAGGATTTATCGCGCGCTCTTCCCGGTCTCCAGATTGGCCAGTCCGGCGGCACGGTACAACCGTTTCTCAGGGGCGTAGGAAATTCCAGCACGACGGTCGGCAACGAGGCCAGCGTCGCTCTCTATGTCGATGGGGTCTATTACTCACGACTGCCGGTCGGCTTCTTTTCACTCGGAAACGTGGAACGCGTCGAGGTCTTGAAAGGCCCTCAGGGAACGTTGTTCGGCCGCAACGCCAGCGGTGGCGTGATCCAGATCGTCACGCCCATCCCCTCATATGATCCGAAGGCGACGGGGAGCCTGAGCTATGGTCGCTTCAACCTTGTCGAAGGGAATATCTACGTCACTGGAGGGCTCACCGATAGGCTTGCGCTCGACGTGTCCCTGAATGGCCGAAGACAGGGCAGCGGCTTCGGTACGAACGTCACGACCGGACGCCGTACGAATTACCTCGATTATATGACCGCCAGATCAAAGTTGATGTTTGAGCCGTCGGACAACACACGGTTCATCCTCACCGGCCTCTATTCTTATTCCAAGATGGGGCGCGAAGGGAACAGTTTGCCTGGTACCATCCGGGGCTATCTCACCGCGCCCTTCGATCCGCTGCTGCCGCGGGACTGGTTCGATCAGGATAATGACCAGGACGGTTTCCTGAAAGCGCGAAGTTGGCGCGTGACCTTGCACGCCCGTCAGGAACTGTCATTTGCCACGCTCAGTAGCATCAGCGGCTACATCAAGACGATCAGCAGTGCCGGTACGGATGCCGATAATGGTCCTCGACCCGACCAAGTCGCGCTGCTGCATGCGCCCGTCAAGCAGTTCACCCAGGAAGTCCAGCTTTCCTCCCCACCCGGATCGTCCTGGGATTGGGTTCTCGGGCTCTTTTACTATAATGCAAAGAGCGGCTATGACGACGAGACGTTCTTCTACAGCCCAAATGGAAGCCAGGCAGCTGTGCTGCGCAATGAGGGTTTCCATCCTATCGGTTTCCAGCGTGCGAAATCATACGCGGTCTTCGCGCAGGCGACGCATGAAATTCTGCCGCGCCTCAAGCTTACCGGCGGCTTGCGCTTTAGCTGGGACCGGAACCGCGCCGACGGCAGGATCGTCCGGGGCAACGGCAATATCCTTTCTGACGCGCCCGCGGCGCGAGACAGCTTGAACAAACTCACCTATAAAGCAGCGCTCGACTACCAGCTCAGCCGCGACGCGCTGGTTTACGGGAGCGCCAGTCGCGGCTTCAAATCGGCGGTGTTCAACACGCTCACCTACAATCCCATCCCGAACAAGCCGGAAGTGGTCGACGCCTATGAGGTGGGCTTCAAGAGCACATTCTTCGACCGGCGGCTGCGTCTCAATGCCGCGGCCTATTATTACAAGCTGAAAAATCCGCAGGTGCAATTGACCGTTGGTACCACGGTCCTATTCTCGAATGCCGATGCATCCCGCGTGAAGGGCCTGGAATTGGAGGCGGAGGCTCGGATCACGCGCGGCCTGACCCTACGCACGAGCCTGAACAGGATGTCCTCCCGATATACCCGCTACGGCTTTATCGACCCAGTCACCGGGGCGTGCGTTCGTTGTGCGCCAAGCGGCCCGCAGAATCTCAGCCCGCCGTTCGGCGCGGCGTCACCATTGAAAGGCGTCGTTGCCGGCGGCAACTACACGCCACAGGCTCCCAAACTCACCGGCAATATCGGCGTCGACTACGAGTTCGATTCCAGTTCCGGAAAATGGCTCCTCACTGCCGACTACTTCTACAATGACGGCTATTTCACGGAACCCGACAATCTCATCAGACAGCGGTCGTTCGAAGTTGTTAACGCACAGGTGCGGTACAGCCCGAACGATGTCTTTGCTTTTAGACTGTGGGGCAAGAACCTGACCGGATCCCGATATTTACTTCGTGCCTCCACGCAGTCTGGTGCTGCTGGCTACCCGTATCTGCCGGCTCCGCCTCTCACCTATGGACTGGCGGTAGACATCCGTCTCTGAAGCTCCCAGCGTTTTCATCGGAAGCGTTGCGCACTCGGGGAAGTCGCTCAGCGGTGCGGTCTGGCTGGATGCCTTCCGTTGCTTCAGCAGGTGGCATAGGATACGTGGGATATTGATTTGGCGAGAGATCTGGAATGGCTCATGATGAGCATATTGGGCGCCAGCTAAACCTGTCGGCAGCGCAAGTCCAGCTGGTCAATTTCCGCTGGACCGATGTCGCCCAATATTCACGGCGATACGACTCCCATTTGTTGGTCCGGCGCATTATCCCATCGGAATCGCGCACGCGTGTCGCGGTCGCGGGCTGCAATTACCGGCTTCCCAGCAAGACATTTTTTCTACCAGCTCATGCCGAGATCGAGGTGATACGCGACGAAACCTTTGCCGTGGAACAGACAGTGCGATGCATTATCGACCCCGAGTGGTTCGAGGCTACCGTCGCGGGCCGGCTCGAATGGACGGAAGATCGCCTGTCACTCGGGCTCAATTTGTTTGGCGGCCGCATCGAGCGGGCAATGAGCTGGATCGCCGAGGAACTGCAGCATCCGACCCCATCAACTGAAGATACGATCGAATTGCTGCTGCAGATCATCCTCAACGAAGTCTACGATTCCGTGGCGGGCGAGCGGGATTTGACTGCCCACCGCACCTCATCCGCGAAACTGTCGAAGCGCAAGCAGCAGGACATTAAGACATATGTCGCCGACAATCTTGGATGCAGCATTTCCGTGGCGCATATCGCCCGTCACTGCATCATCAGCGAGTCACATCTGAACCGGCTTTTCCGCCAGACATTTGGCCTCAGCGTGCACAGATATGTAGAGCAGCAGAGGGTCAAGCGCGCTCGCGAATTGCTGGCCAACACTGACCTGATGCTTAAGCAGATCGCTCACCTGCTGGGGCTTTCCGGCGCCAGTTCCTTTTGCAGCGCGTTTAAACGTGCGACGGGGGAGACACCACTCGCTTTCAGGATGCGTGTACGAAACGGCAGACAGTCCTAGACTGCGCCGAAACGCCTCACGGCGGCTGCGCTCAAGCAGTGAGACGCCTATTTTGCGGCCAAAAATGCGATCAGCGCTTCGTTGACGATTTCAGGCTGCTCAATCTGGGCGCAATGGCCTGCTTCGGGCACAATGAGAGTGTCGGCCTTTGCCATCTTGCCGGTAAGTTCTTCCCACCATCCCGATGGCTTGATCTTGTCGTTCGCGCCCGCGATAATCAGCGTTTCCGTGGAAATCCGGGCATAGTCGATGCCGCCGGACGGTGCCCTTGCTTCTTGGAATTCTTCCGGGCGGCGAAAGCGCGCGGCTGCGACGGCCTCCCACGCGCCGGGCGCAAGGCTGCTTGCGCGGCGCCGCTCGATATAATCGCTGTCGGTGATCCAGCGCTCGCCGTGAAAGAGCGCTTCCACGATCTTCGTCATGCCCTTTACTGAACCGTCATAGGCGAACAGTGCTTCAGTGTGGGGAGAATCCATAAGCAATGCGCCGCCGCCGGCGATGGTCACGATCTTGCGCGGAGTCAGCCGGGGGGTCGGCGAGGCAGCGTCGAAAAGAAGGAGCATCCCGCCCATCGAATTGCCGACACAGGGCGCGCCGACAGCACCAACCTCCTCCACAAATCGCGCCAAATGCCGGATCCGACGCGCCCGTCCATCGACAAAATCAACAACCTTGGCCGTGTGGCCGAAGCCGAGCAGGTCGGGTGCCAGGACGCGGAAGTGTTCGGCCAGCGCGGGGATGGTCTCTTCCCAACAGATTTCGGCTTCGCCGCCAAACTCGCCGCCATGGAGCAGAATGACGGGGTCGCCGGATCCCGCCTCAAGATAGCTGGTCTCGAGCCCGTCGACGAGTATCTCCTTGCGCTGGAACGCGATATGGGACGAGGTGCTTGACATGGAGGTCCGGCCTTTCGGAGGGAGGATGTGGGCGAGCCGTCAACTGGCGGCTACGGGGCGCGGGTCCTCTCGGGCCGCATGCATCACCGCCAGATAGGCGAAGGTGAGGGCAGGGCCGATCGTGATTCCTCCGCTCGGATAGAATCCCCCCATCACCGAATTGCGGTCATTGCCGCAGGCATAGAGGCCGTCGATTGGCTGCCCCTGCTCATCGAGAACACGGGAATGGATGTCCGCCGCCAGACCATAAGTTGTCCCGATGTCGCCGGCATGGACACGAATGGCGTAGAAGGGCGCCTTTTTGAGCGGCCCCAGACAGGGATTGGGCTTGTTAGATGCATCGCCAAGATATCGGTTGTAGGCGCTATCGCCCTTACCGAATTTAGTGTCGACACCCCGTTCGGCATCCCGATTGAACTCGGCGATGGTTTCGTTGAGAGCATCGCGGTCCACGCCGATCTTGTCGGCCAGCTCATCGATGGTTGATGCTTCGATGAGATAGCCGGACCGCACAGCGCGACGACGCTCCGACGCGAGAGGTGGCACCGCGCCGAAGGCATATTTGCGAACGAAGGTGGCGTCGCACAGCAAATGGACCGGCTGCTGATCCTCGTTTTTCATCCGCCCGAGCATGGCGCGGACAAAGTCATGATAATTTTCCGCCTCGTTGAAGAAGCGTACCCCGGACTTGTTGACCGCGATCAGCCCGGGCTTCGCCCTGTCCGCCATGAGATGAGGGAAGCGCGCGACCGACCCATCCTTGCGCGTTCCGGTTGAGACAGGGGTCCAGAACGCGCCTTCAACGTTCGCCGTATCAAACTTCGCGCCGATCGCCGTCGCGATTGCGATACCGTCTCCCGTGCTGTCGGGACTGGTCGCTGAGTAGCCGAATTCGGCTTCGTCCATGTGCGCGTTCCGCAGCGGTTTGCTCCAGGGAAACCCGCCGGTGGCGAGGATCACGCCCCGTGCGGCGCGCAGCGTCTCGCGGCTTCCGTTCCGCGCGACGATGACGCCGGTAACGCGATCGCCTTCTCGCGTCAGTTCCACGATAGGGCTTTTGCGAAATATAGGGATGCCACGATCCAAGACCGATTTGTAGAGGTTGGCGACCAGCGCATTCCCGCCGGTAAGACGGGTTCCGCGGCCATATTTGCGATAGAGGGTACGATCTCGCAGATCGCGCAATAGAAGGCGGCCGGTGTGGAGCGCGGATTTGGCAGACCGACGGGCGTTCAGGAGATGATAGACATCCATAAGCTCGAGCATCTGCCGACCGAACAGGCAAAGCTCTGGAAGGGGAGGGCGAATGTCGTTGAACCGATCACCCAATAGTCGGCCATCGACGCTGAGAGGCGTCATCGCCCGGCCCTGTTGCGAAGCGCCCGCCGCGTCCGGAAAATAGTCCGGTGAGTTGATCGCGCGGACGTAGAAGAGAGGGCCCGTCAGGCTTTCAAGATAGGCGAACGCCTCAGGCCCACGTTCCAGATATTCGCGGCGCGCCTCGCGTTCGTGCGGTGTGCTCACGGTGCTGTCGAGATACCGCTCAGCTTCATCGAGCGTGTCCCGCAGGCCGGTGGCGACGTTCTGGCGGCTATTGGGTATCCAGACGACGCCGCCGGAATAGGATGTCGTACCGCCGATCAAGCTCGTTTTTTCGACGATCGCGACCCGTAGACCCTTGGATTGCGCGATGATCGCCGCTGAAAGGCCAGCCGCGCCCGATCCGGCGATGACGAGATCATACGCACTTTCAGCCATGCCCATCCTCTGCGGGTTGCGGTGCCGACAGACCGCGGACGAATGCCGGACCAGACGAAAGGGACGCGATCACTTGATCGCCAGCACATTGACGGGAGCGCCAGTCGCCTCGGTGACTTTCAGGGGCGCGGCCGCGTAGAGGAAATCCCATTGGCCATCGGCATGACAGTCTTTGTTGAGCGCCTCGAAATTGCAGACTTCATTGAACGCAATTCCAAGGTTCCGCATCAAAGCGCAATGAAGCGGAATCTGGACGCCGATCGCTGGGTCAAGTTCGGTCTCGTTCGAGATCGTGTCGGTCGCCAGACAGGGTATTTCCATTTCGTGGAACCACGCGACCAGTTCTGGCGAGTAGGTAAGACCAGGCTCCAGAAAATCCTTGTAGAAAGTTTCCGGCCCTTGGACCCGCAATAATTGGAGGAAGCCAAGGCGTAGGCAGAGAATGTCGTGCTTCTCGATTTTCACCTGCTGCTGTTCGGCGCAGCCGAGCAGATCCTCCAGATGAAGGAGGTCACCCTTGTCGAGAAACGGCTTGCCCTTGTAGGCAGCCATGTCGAGCAAAACGCCGCGTCCTACGACGCCGCGCTCGGAAATCGGAAGGATCGAAGCATTTTTGAGGCCGCCATTGGTGTCGCTGGACGGATAGCCGTTCCAGAGCTTGTCGTCATACCAGACATGCCCCAGTGCATCGAATTGGGTTGAGCCCTGAAGAAACATCTCGATGCGATCGTCGGTGAATTCAGCGCCACCGGGCAGGGAAGGTAGGTCGCCGCGAACATAGCTGTCCTTGTCGATCATCGTCTCGCGCTTGGCCGGTGCCCGCCCAGGCCAGAGCGGGTCGCCGTTCGGGTTGCCGATCACTTCGCCGCAGGTGAACACCTTTCCCTGTCGAACTGCGCGTACGCCGCGCAGAACTTCGAGGTTGGTCAGGAAATTCAGCGATCCCACCTCGTCGGTCGGACCCCAGCGGCCCCAGTTGCTCGGCGCGTCCGACAAAAGCTGGCCTACCTCGGAGCCCCCTGATGCGCCATGCCCGTGCTTGTCACACATTTTCCGATACTCCTCGCCCATGACGGCCGGTCATCATTGGAATGACAGGTAGAAACGGGACTTTAAAGCCATCCTTTGAGGCGTGTCGTCTGGCCAAAGACGCATCGCTGCTTGTCGGGGCAGCCCAGCCGCCGCGATCCTGCCTAGAAGTTGAAAAGCCAATCGAAGCCATAGGTTCGTGGTGCGCCTGGCATGGCTGACGATCCTCGCGCGCCGGAGCTCTGAATTTCAGCCACATAATATTCCCTTTTCGTCAGATTCTTTGCCCACAATCGGACGGAGAACCGCTCCTGTTGCGGGAAGGTATATTTGATCTGGGCGTCGAGTAGGCCATAGCCAGGTTGCTTGAGAACATTATCGGCGTCCCAATAGAAATTGCCTGTATAGGAATAATTGACGTCAAAATTGAAATTACCGGCGGAGGTCTCCAGCTCATAATTTGCGCCGATATTCGCGGTCCATTTAGGGGCGCGGACGATCCGGTTCCCCGATGCATCATACGGCGCTAGATTATCCAGATAGCCTCCGACCGGACCCAGTGCGGGATCGGTGTTGGGATTGGGAACAGGCGTCTGCGCATTAGTGAAGCTGGTATATTTCGTATCCAAGTACCCGCCGCTGAAGCGCAGCTGCAGACCTCTCGCCAACACGGCTACACCGTCAATTTCAGCGCCCCAAATGCGCGCGCTTTTGGCGTTTATCACCTGAACCGTAGGGCCGTTGAACTGCTGAAACTGAGCGTCGTGAAGCTTGTAATAGAAGCCGGCGGCATTGAGGCGAAGCTTTCGGTCGAACAATTCAGACTTCACGCCGATCTCGGTCGCGTCAAGAACTTCAGGCTTCGCCGGCGTGTTGTTAACGGGCAGTGTGTTGTACAGCCCGGCCTTATAGCCTCTGCTCTGCGAGACATAGACCAGAACATCGGGCGTTACCTGCTGGTCCACAGCAGCCTTATATGTGAATTTCTCGAAGGAGCTCGATACGTTCACCGTGGAAAGCGTGAAGGGTGTGCCGCCCACGGGGTAGATTTGCGAAGATCCGACGCCCGCAATATCGTCCTTGGTATATCGTGCCCCGAGCGTGATGCCGGTGGTCGGCGTGACGTGATAGGTAGCCTGGGCATAGCCGGCGTAGGACTTGTTCCTGTTTTCCGCGTAGGTGTCGCTGACCAAGGGTGTTCCGGTCGGCAGGCCAAGGAGAGGTGCAGCAACATCGATTCCATCTCCGGTGAAACGGGACGGCAGATAGCCCGCTCTGGAGTTCAGATAATAAAGGCCCGCAATCCAGGTGAAATCCGACGATTTGCGCGAAGCGAGCTGTAGTTCCTGCGTAAAGGTCTTGGTAAATCCGTATAGGTCTGCTCGCAAGAATGGCTGGCTCGAGAAATCGGAATCGAAGACGTTGTAGCCTGTATCCTTCCGATAGGTCGTGATGCTCGACAATGTGCCAAAGGAAAGGTCCTGAGCGATCTTCCCGGAAAAGCCGTAATTCTCCTCGACAACGATCGGCGGGTCGTTCGTTTCGATATCGTAGAAGCCACGCCGAGGCTGGAGGCCGTAGGGCGGCTCGCTGTAGCCGCGATAGGGCCCATAATTATACTGGCTATTCGCGATGAAGCTATTGCGGGAGTGGGTATAGTCCGCGCTCAGGCTTACGGAGGTTGTGGAGGTCGGCTCCCATTTCACCTTCGTACGGGCTGCCTTCGTGGTATCCTTGCCCCACTTGCCGCCGATGCCGAAGTTGCGGCCCCAACCATCCGCCTGATCCGAGATTAGGCCGGAGACGTCGACGGCGAGATTGGATGTAATACCGGTGGAAGCATAAAGGGTGCCCCGAAAGGTACCGTAATTGCCCAGACCGACGGACCCTTCCAGAACGGGATCGTGCGATGGGTCGCGCGTGATGATTCGGATCAGGCCGCTGCTGGCGTTGCGGCCGAACAGCGTACCTTGAGGACCCTTGAGCACTTCCACCCGCTCGATGCTCGAAAGCTCCAAGAGCGAGGGGGGGACGCGCGAGATGTAGGTGTCGTCGACATAAACCGCGACGCTGCTCTCATAGCCTTGCAGCGACGAGGGGGTGCCTACGCCGCGAAGGAAGGGTTGGACGGCGCCGCTGGTCGTAAACACGCTCAAGGCTGGTACGATGCGCCCAAGGTCCGCGCCATTTCTAATGCCGGCCGAAGCCAATGCATCGGACGTAACGGCGCTTACCGACACCGGGACCTTCTGGAGATTTTCCGATCGGCGCTGTGCCGTCACGACGATCTCTTCAAGGCCGGCTGACTGGCCTTGCGCAGTGTCATTGGCCGATTGCTGCGCTTGCGCCTGCGTCGCAGTGAAGCAGATGGCCAGCGCAGCGAAGGAGGCAGAGCCCGACAACCTTATGCTCTGGCGAGCAGCTTTGGTGACCTTCATGTCTCTCCCTCCCCGAAACGCATGCCTTATGGAGCGCGACTTCCTTGCCGGACCCGCCATGTTGTCTGCCGCAACCGAATGCTCTCTCCAGCCGGATACGAACGCGCGAGATGCCGGACAACGGCAAATGGAGATTTGTTCGCCCTGAGAACGCGAGGGCCCGCTATGGTTTGCAACGCTTAAAGAGGCTTCACGGACAGAGGAATTCGCGTGCGGGGATCTGCACCGCGCGCGACCAGATCGCGTGAGAGGACCTAGCGATCGATCGGTCGGATCGGAATCGGGAATAGCTTCGTTGTGATCGCTTCGGCTGTCTCACATAGCAAAGGCAGAAGCATCGTCGGTTCTTCAGCCTGGACCGAAGGTCCGACCCTGCTGATCGAAATTGCCGCCAGGATGCTCCCGTCCCGTCCTCTTACTGGAACCGCGATGCACCGTAGGCCAAGGGCGATTTCCTCATTGTCGGCCGCCCAGCCACGACGCCGGACATCCTCGATCTCTGCGCGGAGCTGCTCCGGATCGGTGATGGTATGCGGCGTCAGCGCGATGAAACCACCATCCGCCAGATATTGATCGAGTTCGTCATCCGGCATGCCCGAAAGCAGGATCTTGCCGAGAGCCGAGCAATAGCCCTCCAGCTGGGCACCCTCGGCGGAATGAACCGGGAGTTTCCCAAAGCGCCGCTTGACCAGATAAGCCACCATGCCGTCGTTCCAGACGCCCAGATGGGTGTTGCTCTTTGTATGCTTTGAGAGGCTGAGCAGATGCGGGCGGGCGGCCGGCGCGAGGATGTCACGCACTGAAACACCTTCGGCCAGCGTGATGGCGACGCTACCAAGTCGATAGTCCGCCCGGCCCGTCCGCATCACAAAGCCCCGGTCGATCAGCGATTGCATGATCCGGTGCGCCGTGGCCATAGAAAGTCCACACCGGGCTTGGATTTCTGGCAACGAAGCGCTGCCCAGGCGCGCTACCGCCTCGAGGACATCGAGTGTTTTGTCCGTCAGTTGCGAAGTTCGACTCATCGATTTGTTCTTCATGCCAGTCCTATGCATCAACTTTCGACAGGCGGGAATTCGGGATAGGCCCACCGTTGAACCTTGTTGATGAATCTTCAATTGGAGAGTCCTTCGATACGACGGACCTGCGCCTCCCATGCGACATGTCTATGGAAAGGAGATCCTGTGAGTAAAATAAAGGCCGCTATCATCGGTTCGGGCAACATCGGCACTGACCTGATGATCAAGATGATCAAATATCCGCAGAACATGGAGCTTGTCGCCGTTGTCGGGATCGACGAGAAGTCCGAAGGGCTTGCCATGGCGCGCGACCACGGTGTCGAAACGACGCATGAGGGGCTTGAAGGTCTCCAGAGCATGCCGATCTACCCAGAGATCGGTATCGTGTTCGATGCAACATCTGCCTATGCCCACAAGGTGCATGACGCGGCTCTCCGGGCGGACGGCAAGCAGGTGGTCGATCTCACCCCGGCGGCGATCGGTCCCTATACGATTCCCACGGTGAACGGCGACGCCAATCTGGACGCGGGCAATGTTAACATGGTCACTTGCGGCGGACAGGCGACCATCCCGATGGTCGCCGCCGTCAGCCAGGTCGCGACCGTCCATTATGCCGAGATCGTAGCGTCGGTATCCTCGCGTTCTGCCGGGCCGGGCACGCGTGCGAACATCGACGAGTTTACGCGCACGACCGCAGGTGCGATCGAGAAGGTGGGTGGCGCCGCCCAGGGGAAGGCCATCATCATCCTCAATCCGGCCGAGCCGCCCATGATCATGCGCGACACGGTCTTCACACTGTCCGAGGGCGCCGATGAGGAGACGATTCGCGCCTCAGTCGAAGCGATGGTGAAGAAGGTGCAGGCCTACGTGCCGGGCTATCGCCTCAAACAAGAGGTGCAGTTCGAACGCTTCGGCGACAACAACAAGCTCAAGATTCCTGGCCGTGGTGAATTCACGGGCATCAAGACGATGATCCTGCTCGAGGTCGAGGGCGCGGGCGATTATCTGCCCAGCTATTCGGGCAATCTCGACATCATGACAGCTGCGGCCAAGGCGACCGGTGAGTTGCTGGCGCAGCGCATTCGCGAAGGAAAGAAGGTGGCGGCATGAGCGCTAAATTCAATGTGGAAGCGGGCGACAAGATTTACGTCCAGGACGTCACCCTTCGCGACGGCATGCACGCCATCCGCCACATGTATGGGGTCGATCATGTCGCGGCGATCGCCAAGGCCCTCGACAAGGCTGGCGTCGACGCGATTGAGGTCGCGCATGGCGATGGCCTGAACGGGGCCAGCTTCAATTACGGCTTCGGCGCGCACACCGACTGGGAATGGCTCGAGGCGGTAGCGAGCGTTCTTGAGCGGTCGGTTCTCACCACCCTCATCCTGCCGGGCGTCGGCACGGTCGATGAACTACGCCGGGCCTATGATCTTGGCGTGCGTTCGGTACGTGTGGCGACGCACTGCACCGAAGCGGACGTCTCGAAGCAGCATATCGGGATAGCGCGGGATCTAGGCATGGACGTCTCGGGCTTCCTGATGATGAGCCACATGATCGAGCCCGATGCCCTGGCGCAGCAGGCGCTGCTGATGGAAAGCTATGGCGCGCAGTGCGTCTATGTGACCGACAGCGGCGGCGCGCTCGACATGGCGGGCGTCAAGGCGCGGTTCGAAGCCTATGACCGCGTGCTCAAGCCCGAGACGCAGCGGGGCATGCACGCGCATCACAACCTGTCGCTGGGTGTGGCGAACTCCATGGTGGCGGCGGAGTGCGGCGCAGTCAGGATCGATGCCAGTCTCGCGGGCATGGGCGCGGGTGCGGGCAATGCTCCGCTGGAAGTGTTCATTGCGGCAGCGGATCGCCGTGGATGGAACCATGGCTGCGACGTGATGGCGTTGATGGACGCTGCGGAAGATCTCGTCAGGCCGTTGCAGGACCGGCCCGTCCGCGTCGATCGCGAGACGCTCGCGCTCGGTTATGCCGGGGTCTATTCGTCCTTCCTGCGCCATGCCGAGAAGGCGGCGGAAACCTACGGACTCGATACCAGGACGATCCTTGTCGAACTAGGCCGCCGCAAGATGGTGGGTGGTCAGGAAGACATGATCGTCGATGTGGCGTTGGACATGCTCAAGGAGCAAGCGGCCTAGTGCTTAGAGGAAAGGGCGCGCTCTGCGCGCCCTTTCAAGCGAAGCTGATTTTGGCGCTGCCCAGCTTGTCGATCCGAGTTTTGAAAATGTCGCCAGGCGCCGCCGGCTCGAGAGGCACGAGGGAACCCGACAGGATGATCTCGCCCGCCTTCAGCGGAACGCCGTAGGCGCCCAGGGTGTTGGCAAGCCAAGCGACCGCGGTGAGAGGCGAACCCTGCACGGCCGAGCCATAGCCTTCGGAAATAAGCCGGCCATTCTTGAAGACCTCGCATTTGAGGTTCGGCAAGTCGACGGTGCGTGGATCGACCCTTGCATCCCCGAGGACGAAAACTCCGCAAGACGCATTGTCGGCGATCGTGTCGACGATCTGGATGTTCCAGTTCTCGATCCTGCTGTCGACGATTTCGAAGCAGGCGCACACCGCCTCCGTAGCCGCAAGCACATCGCTATCCGTAACGCCCGGACCAATAAGATCTTGATTGAGGATGAAGGCGATCTCTGCTTCCGCGCGGGGCGCGATGAGGTTGCCCGCTATGCGGTATGGGGTATCGCCATTGATCCACATCCGATCGGTCAGAAATCCGAAATCCGGACGATCGACGCCAAGCATATCCTGCACGGCCTTGGAGGTGACGCCGATCTTCTTCCCGATGACGGTTTCTCCGTCTGCTTCGCGCCTGGCCAGAATGCCAAGAGAGATCGCATAGGCATCGTCGATCGTGAGATCGGCCCTGTCGCGAAGCGGAGCAACCGTACAATTCTTCCTCAGTGCTTCATGAAGCTCCATTGCGAACATGTCTCGCAGATCGTTCTCAGTCATTCGATCATCCTGTTCTTGTCGTTGGGCGGAAACAATAACTGCGGTTTTGAGTGGTCGCATCGGCGATCGCACCCCCGTCGAGAGTTGCCCGGCGCAATCTGTGGCGCTTCACGCATGTGTGACAAATTCCCTTGTCCACGCCATCGCGCAGCGGAATGCGGGTCGCTCAGCCAAACGGGATGTCAAGCCGACAAACTTTGGTAAATCGTCGAGATCCATCGAACATTGCGTTGCCACCTGATGGATAAAGAACGCGAAAATGTCGGCGATTGAGAACTCGCCGAGCCAATATCCGGTCGGCGCCAACTCGCTTTCGAGAATGCACAAATCTTTCTTGATCGTGGTGCGGGCCGCTTCGCGCACGGATTGCTCTGCCGCCTCGTCTGAACAGGCGTTTCCCGGCAGGAACAGGCGATTAAACGCCGAAAGCGTGCTCGAGGCCAGCCAGGCCGCCTTTGAAACGACCAATGCTCGCTCTAAGGGAAGGCCGACGGACGGCAGCATGTGAGCGTCAGCACGTAAGTCGGCGATATATGTCAGTATCGCAACGGTTTCGGTGAGTGGCTGGCCATCAACCAAAAGAGTCGGAATTTTGCCTTTTGGGTTGAGAGTGAGGTAGTCAGTATCAAGATGCTGGCCCTCAAACATATCGAGGACGAATACCTCGTAAGGAACTGCTGCCTCTTCTAGAGCAATCATACCGGTAAGGGAGCACGATCCCGGGAAGGCGAACAAGGTTAGAGCCATGTCCTTACCCCCAGGTGTCACACCGTTGCTATGCGCTTGCTTGTCGTGACATCCGATCGACCGCCCAATTCCAGATTATCGATCTGCAAGGTGGCTTGCCCACCTATGAGGCTGGCCACTTTTCGGCTCGCCTCGTCCAGAGCTTGCGGCGAAACTATAGCGGCGACGAAGCGGTCCGGCCGGATGACGACGATGGAACCGTCGGCGTCCTGCTGCGCAAACCATTCGTGCAAAGCGTCGTGCAGGTCCCCGACGACGGTGGTCCCCGGGAGAATCGTTCCGCGGAAATTGCTGAGCTGCGTGGGAGGGATCACGGCGATCATATGGGCGCCAACCTGCGACCAGTAGCGTCGGACAGCGTCAGACATGTGCAATTGGGGATCGCTCCCCCAGGAAAGCACGGCAAAGCGCAGGCCGATGACATCGTCGAGCCTGCTGCGCTTGCCGTCTCTGGTCAGAACATCGGGTTGGGGGAAGAGCCGGCCAGTAGCGTTGCCCTCCGGCTTTCCCGCTGCATCCGACAAAACGATGCCCTGCGTGAAGCGGGGCATCGGCTTGAAGCGCATTTGCACGAAGTAGCGCTTCACCGGCGGGATCGCATTTAGGGCCAAGGCGATACGATCCCGGAGCCAGGCGACGAGCTTGTTCGTAGGCGCGAAGATGCGTCCAGCCGTGACCGAAAGATCGATCATGGCCTTGGCATGCGTGCGCCGCTCACTCTCATAGCTTTTGAGGATGTCGGGAGAGGCTTCACCGCGCACGACCATGGCGAGTTTCCAGGAAAGATTGGTCGCGTCGCGGATTCCGCTATTATAGCCCTGACCTTGCCAAACAGGCATCAGGTGCGCTGCATCGCCGGCGATCAGAACCCGCCCCTTGCCGAAACTCCGCGCCAGGCGGGCATTGTGGGTGTAAACGCGGCTTCGCAGGACATTGGCGCGCTCGGGATGGGGCAATGCGCGGGCGAGCAGTTGGGCGACGCCCTGCGGCGATGTCAGTTCCTCTTCGCTTTCGTCGCCGAACACCATGAACTCGAGCCTGCGCATGCCATGGGGCAGGGCGATCGAAACATAGGGCCGCGACGGAACGCAGTGGAGATAGGAGTCCGGCAGCCCGACGGGATCATCGAGGATGTCGATCACCACCCACCGCGTCGAATCCGTGATGCCGTCGAAAGCGATGCCGAGCTGCTTGCGCACGTTGCTGCGGCCGCCGTCGCAACCCACCAGCCATTTGGCTTTGACCGCCGCGCTACGATCGCCCGTCTTGACGGCAAGCTCCACATGATCCGGATGCTCCACGAAGGCCGAGACCTCCGCTCCAAAAAGCGTTCGAACGGAGCTGAACCTCTGCAAGCCCTCATAGAGGATCGCATCGACCATGGGCTGGATGAACGAACTCCGCCTTGGCCATCCGAATTCCCGCGTCTTTGGATCGATCAGCGCAAATGTCTTTCCCGTCATCGTCAGGAAGCGCATCTTCTGGCCAGGGGTCGTATGCTCTGCGATCGCGTCGCCGAGCCCGATAGCCTGGAAGCTGCGCAGGCACTCGTCGTCCATTCCGACGCCCCGAGGGTAGTCGATCAGCCGGTCGCGCTGCTCCAGGACGAGCGTGCTGATTCCCAGGCAGCCGAGATAGTTGGCGATCGTCAGCCCGACCGGTCCCGCGCCGACGATGGCGACGTCGACTTCCATGTCATCGAGCACGATAGTGTCTCCTGGCAGCATCATTATGCCCTGGCGTCAGGGGAATTATGGTCGTTCCGCGAGCGGCGACGGCGCAAGCATGCCTCATGAGCGGCCCAGCAGAAAATCTAGATGGAGCTGATTGAACTTCTCGGCATCTTCGAACTGCGGCCAGTGGCCACATTCGTTCATCACCTCGTAGCGGGCGTTCGGCAGCAGCTCCGCGATGCGGCGACCTTCGTCCGGAGTTGCCGTCGGATCGTGCGAGGTCCAGAGCACGAGGGCAGGGGACGCGATGCGCCGCGTATCTTCGTCTGAAAACATGTTCCGGCGGCGGACATCCATGTCCTGCATGCACAGCACGCGCTCCATTACCTCGGGAAAGCCCGGCTGGGCGTAGATCGCACGGCGCGTCTCGACCAGATCGTCGTTCACCTTCGAGATGTCATGCATCAGGAATTCAAGCCTGCTCCTGATCCTCGCCGGCGTCGGATCGTTCACCGCCTCCATCGAGAGCCGCTTGATCCGAGCCATTACTTCGGGATGCGCGGTCCAGCCGCCTGCCGTGTTGAGGACGAGGCGATCCACCTTCTCCGGATGATGCAGCGCGATCCAACCCGCTACCCAACCGCCCAGAGACTCCCCCGAGATACTCGCTTTATCGCGCCCCAGGGCCTTCATTACCGCCAGGACATGGGGGCCGTAGTCCGGCACTTCGTAAGCACAGGCCGGCTTATCGCTCCAGCCATGGCCGATAAGATCGATGGCAACCGTCCAGAAATGCTCGCCATGGGCCGCAAGGTTGCGGCTGTAGGCTTCGGCGTGACCGCCTGTCCCGTGCAGGAGCAGGAGCAACGGCTTGTCGCTCGATCCGGACGAAAGAAAGCGCGTTCTGATGCCGTCGGCATCGATATAGCCCTGGGTGAAGGCGACTTGGGTCAGGTCAGACCAGACGGATTTGTGGAATTCGGACATGTGTGTTCTTACCTTCCGGGCATTCATGAATGACTTAGGCGGACGTCGCCGTGAGAATCCCCATGCCGGTGATCCACTCGTCGATGACCTCGTAGAAAATTTCCGTGGCCGAATACCCTGCGCCCAAGGCGGAGAGAGCGGCCACCCAGGTGCGCGCCTCGTGACCACCGCGGCCGCCCGCTTCGCTGATCGATTGCTGGGAACAGTCGTCGAGGCTCGACAGATTTCCGGCGAGGAAGGCGTCCAGCAGTTGGCGATCCCATTCGGCGTTGGCCGGCCGCAATCGCGACTGCCCGACTGCCATCGCATTCCCTTCCGTGGCGGCGCGCGCTTGCCGCGCAAAGCGCGACGCGTGATCGAGCGGCGCTCCGGAGATCAGACGCTCGCGTGCTTGAGGCGTCGCGCTCGCCAACTCAGCCATGGGCGGATCGTGAGACAGTCCGCCGGAGCCGATAACCAAAACGCGTTCCGGCGCCTGCCTGGCCCACGCGCCGACCGCACGGCCTAGAGCTCGTGCGCGTTCGAAGGTCGGAAGCGGCGGCGCTGCACAATTGACGAATATTGGAATGACCCGATGGAGCGCGTGATCCGTCGAAAGCCATTCGAGTGGCTGCACGGCGCCGTGATCAACCTGCATATTGTGCGAGATCGCAGCATCGACACCCGCGTTCAGAACAAATTTCGCCAGCTCCGCCGCACGCGCCTCCGGAATGTCGAGCTTGCCTGCAGCCGTGCCATAATCTCCGATCGACGTGCCTTCAATTCCAATGCAGAAGGGCGGAAGGAGGCCGTAAAAGAAACCGTTGATATGGTCGGGGTAAAAAATGACCGTGAGATCGGGCTGCTGCTCCGCCACGAATTTTCCCGCCTCATCGAGGGAAGCGTTGAATCGAGCTTCCTTTTCAGAACTCGGGCGGGTCCGGTCCTTAAGCGGGCTGTGTGACAAGCACACGGATCCGACAATCATCGAGTTGCTCCTGAATTACACCCATCTGAATGGCCGTGGGATTAAAGCGGGATTGCCGCTTGACGATTGGGAAAATGCTTGGTCTTTTGCAACGGCATTTGCGTGGATGTTCTCAATGTGAACATGAGAGAGGGCCGGTGAAAGCGAGCGAGGAAGCCCCCTATAAAGATGTGCGGTCGCTGGTTCGGGGGTTGCAGGTCATCGAGGCGCTGAGCGAGCTTGGCTGGGCCAAGATGGGCGACCTGAGCGCTGCTGCGAACATCGAACGGTCGTCAACATATCGGCTGGTGAATACCCTCATACAGCTTGGCTATGTTTCCCGTCGGACCGAGGACGGCGCCGTCGCATTGACACCGAAATTCGCCTATCTCGCCGACGCTTTGAAAGATGACGACATCGTCACCCAATTCGCTTGGCCGCCGCTGTTCGAACTGAGCAAGGATGTGCTGTGGCCGTGCGACTTTGCTAGTTTCGTCGGAGGAAAGGTTCTGATCCGGCTGACGACCCACAAGATCAGCCCCATGTCGGTCCATCGCGCCATGGTTGGGAAGGAGCGCTTCCTCGTGCGTTCGGCGCTGGGTCTGGCGATATTGTCAGCGATGGACGATGACGAGCTCGAAGCTTCGCTCGAGATCGTAGAGAAAATGGGCGGGACGAATGCCGAGGATGTCCGCAATCGCGAGCGTATCCACAGTCTGATCGCGACGGTGCGCGAGCGCGGTTATGCAAGTTCGACCGGACAGAGCGAAGGAAAAATCAGTGCGATCGCGCTTCCCGTCTCCGGGCCAAATGGCCATGTGGCCGGCGCAGTGAACATCGTGTTCTTTCGCAGCGTCATGACGACGGAGCAAGCTGCCGAGCGCTATCTCGACAAGCTACAAATCTGCGTCCACCAGGTCGAGCAATCGCTCGCGGATTTTACCGAGCGTAAAGGCGTGCCGTCCGCCTGAGCTGCGCATTGCGCGATCGTCGGCATCGTTGCCTATCGTGCGGTCAAGCCACCATCCACAACAATCGCCTGTCCGGTGATGAACGAGGCTTGGTCGGACGCTAGGAAAGCGACGACGGCTGCAATCTCCTCCGGCTGACCCCATCGTCCCATCGGGACACGGAGCTTGTCGTTGATGAGGGCGTCGCTTTCCGCCTTCGTCGGCGCGAAGCCTGCCGTCATCGGCGTTTCAATGTAGCCGGGACACACGACATTCACGCGAATGCCGTCTTTGGCATGCTTGAGTGCTGCGTCCTTGGTGGCGCCGACCACGCCATGCTTGGACGGACCATAGCCTGCCGGGCCGATCGATCCCGTCACACCAGCGATCGATGCGATGTTGATGACCGAACCGCCACCTGCCTGCTGGAGCAGCGGAAGCCCCACTCGCATCGCGCGCCACGTCCCGAGGAGGAACATATCGACGTTGCGTTCGAAATCATCATAGCGATCGGTCGAGGTGCGTCCGGCCGAATTTACCAAGACGTCAAGCCGCCCAAAACGGTCCGCGGTACTTTGAACGCTCTCTTCGACGGAAGCTGTGTCGAGAATGTTGACCTGGCTGAACACCGCTTTGCCACCGCCTGAGACAATGGCCTCGATCGCGTTGCGGGCACTCCCCTCGTCCAAATCGGCGATCACAGCAGTCGCGCCGCTGGCCGCGAGGCTGGCCGCGACCGCCCGTCCAATGCCGCTCGCGCCGCCGGAAATCCAGCAAATCTTGCCTTCGAGGCTTGGATAGGTGACGAATTCCATTCTCAACTCTCCCGCAATATTCTCTTCGCATCCGCGGCGGACTGTCTCTTTATCCCCGGGAACGATGTCATGGGCCAGCAGAAGCATTCGGAAGGAAAGAAGCAGACGCTCGGCCGATCGCGCGTTCGCCACCTGACCCCTGAACAGTTCTAGCGCTCGCCTGCCCTCCAACGCATCGTGGTCGAAGTCGAGACGGCTAAGCAGTGATGACATGGGTCGCAAGATCGATTGCCGTATTGTTCTCGCAGTGAACTCGCCGGGTGCGACCGAGAGCTCCGGGCATGATCTGTATCATTTGACGGCTTTTCTATAGCATCGCACCCCTCGGAGGGAGGTATAAAGGACGATGTTCGCGATGCGAACGGTCGCGTGATCACGGTTGCCCCGCCTGCTGCCAGCTTTTATCTCCAGGCAGAAGCAGGCGAACAAGGACAGCTTCACCGCCGCGAGGGCCCATTCGGCACGAAATGTGCGCCTGGCCGCCTGCGTTCGGCGTGAAAAATGCGACCAAGGAACAGGATGTCTCGATGAACGATACTCAACTCCAAGCCGAAGCGGCCGCGTGGATCTCGGATTTCGAAGCTGCGATCAAGGCGGATGATCGATCGAGACTGACCGAGCTTTTTTGCGATCCCTCCTATTTCCGCGACAACGGGGCGCTGACCTGGGATTACCGGCAATTCCACGGCCGCGACACGGTGGTGTCCACGCTCCTGTCCTTGGCGCGGGAGGCTGAGCCCACCCGCTTCCGCCTGTCGGAGAGTTGGCCGGCGCCGCAAATTCTTGGGACAGGCGAGTCCGCCATTGTCGAAGCCTTTTTCGATTTCGAAACCAAGGATGGATCGGCCGTCCTCCTCCTCAACGCCGTTCCCGAGGGCGGGCGACTGAAGGCGCGGGCGGTTTTCACCCGTCTTGAGGATCTCAAGCTCATTGAAAAAGTGCCGCCCCATCCGCGCGGCCGCGGTTTCACGCCGAGCTATCCGGGGGAGACCTGGAAGGAGCATCGCGATGCGGCGCGGCGCTATGACAATGCCGAGCCGGAGGTCATGGTCATCGGTGCTGGCCAGGCGGGGCTGACCACCTCTGCCTATCTCCGCAAGTTCGGCGTCGATGTGCTCAATGTCGATCGGCATGAGAGGGTCGGGGACAGCTGGAATAAGCGCTATGACTCGCTGTTTCTCCACAATCCGATCGAGATGAACGATTTCCCCTTTCTGTCCTTTCCGCCGCACTATCCGGAATATCTGCCGAAAGACCTGATCGGCGAGTGGCTCGATCTGTATGCGCGCTACATGGACCTCAATGTCTGGACCAGCACGACGTTCAAGAGCGCGCGCTATGACAGCGAGCTGCAGCAATGGGACGCGGTTCTCGGCTTGCCCGATGGCAGCGAACGGGTCCTGCATCCGCGCCATATCGTGCTCGCGACCGGCGGGATCGGCGGTAAGCCGTCGATGCCTAACTTCCCGGGACTGGACAGTTTTGCCGGGAAGGTGATTCATTCCTCGCAGTACACGCGGATTTCCGACTACGACATCAAGAAGGCGGTTATCATCGGCGTCGCCACCAGCGCGCACGACATCGCGCGGGACCTTGTGGAGCACGGTGTCGCCGTGACCATGTTCCAGCGTGATCCCGTCGTCGTCAATAACGTGGCCACGGCTAACCTCGCCTACGCCGCTTATTTGGATCCCGAGATCCCGACGCCGCTGGTCGACATCCGCTATGGTATCGGATTGATCAATCCGCTGCGCGAGAAGGCCAGCCAGGCTTATCACAAGATGGCTAAGGAACTTGATCGCCCGCTTCTCACGCGCCTCGAGGCTGCGGGCCTCCAATTGGGCGACGGTGTGAATGGTCAGGGCTGGCTCGATCTCTTCCTGCGATCTGGCGGTGGCTACTATCTCAACACCGGCACATCCGAGCTGATCGCCGACGGCGCCATCAAGATCCAGCCGTTTCAAAAGTTCGTTGAATTCGTTTCGACCGGCGCGAAGCTGGACGACGGCAGTATCGTCGAGGCTGACATCGTTATCCTCGCCACCGGTTATCAAAGCCGCAGGACCGAGGTCGTCGACTTCTTCGGCGAGGATGTCGCGGACAAGGTTGGCGAGATCGCGCGCCTCGATCCCGAGGGAGAATGGGCCAACATTTGGGGGCAGACCGCTCAACGCGGCCTGTGGTTCAACGGTGGCGGGATCAACCAGATGCGTCCCGGCTCGGCGCGGCTTGCCCTTCTCATCACCGCGGACCTGAACGGTCTCATCCCCGAGAGCTTGAGGCGCGGCCATAGTGACGTGGCGCCTGCAGAGATGCGCCAGGCTGTCGGCTAAGGGCACCGCTCGCACCGGGCCGAGCCTGTTCTTACGCGCTCGGTTCGCCGCGGCGATCCGGGCGATGTGACGCCTCGAAGCCCTATAAGGAATGGAGAGCATCATTGGATAGGCAGGATCTCAGCGAACGGCAGCGGAGCAGCGTCGAACTCGACGGTTGCCCGATCACCTTCACGGATCCCGAAACTCGGCGATGCCCGTTTCCCGCCTATCACAAGCTTCGGGACGAGAGTCCGGTCTATCGCGATCCTGTCAGCGGCAACTATATTCTGACCCGTTACAGCGATGTGCGCAAAGCGGCGATGGATACCAAGTCCTTGTCTTGCAAGACCGGGGTCATCCAGACCCGGAAGTCCGATATCAGTGAGCAGATCAACAAGATGTTCGAGGAGCAGGGTTACCTGCCGATGGACACGCTCGTCACCAACGATCCTCCAGACCACCGTCTGTATCGCTCCCTCGTGGACAAGGCCTTCGCGCGCGACAAGGTTGCCGCCCTCGAGCCTCAGATTGAGCGCGCCGTCAAAGAGTTGATCGACAGCTTTATCGACAAGCCGGAAGTTGATTTTTTCGATGCTTTCGCCATGCGCCTGCCGCTTACGGTGTTCACCGAGATCCTGGGAGTGACGGACCGCGATATCGATAAGTTCAAGCGGTGGAGCGATATGTCGCTCGAGACATCCAACCCGGCGTTGGCGCCGGAGCGGGAGCTTGTGTTGGTGCAGGCCGTCATCGAGCTGCAGCAATATTTGGCCAAGAATGTCGAACGTGTCCGCGCCGCTCCCGATGGAAGCCTGCTGAGCACGCTCGTTCATGCCGAGACCGACGGCCGCAAGCTCGACATGCGCGAGCTGATCAGCATCCTTTGGCTCCTGTTCATCGCCGGCGGCGAGACGACGGCGAACGCGATCGCGGGCGGCATGGAAATCCTGATCGACCGACCGGAACTGGTGGATCAGATCCGCGACGACCCGAAAAAGCTCGATGCATTTATCGAGGAAGTGCTGAGGATCAAGGCCCCGGCGACCACCATGTTCAGGCGCGTGACGGCCGACATCGCCATCGGAGGCGTCGACATTCCCGCAGGCTCGATCATCGAAACGCGCTTTGGCGCGGCCAATCTCGATCCAGAGGTTTTCCCGGATCCGGAAACACTCGATCTTGATCGGGCAAATGCGCGCTCGCATCTGACTTTCGGAAGCGGCATCCATATGTGCATCGGCAATCAGTTGGCCCGTGGTGAGTTGCGGGCGGCCTTCCGTCAGCTGACGGAGCGCATGCAGCATTTCCGCGCATCAAGAGGGCCGGAAAGCTACGCATATACAACCACGTACGTCGCCTATGGTTTAACACAGCTCTGGATGACGTTCGACCGCCGATAACGGCGGAGGTGCAGGTGCTCGCGATCGAGGGTGGCGACCAGGCGAGGTTTTTGAACGACTCCGGCTCCAGACGAAAGCCGAGGCGATTTTGAAGGACAGGATATGAACAGCGGAACCTATATCGGCGGGATCTTGAACTTGACCGGCGCCATGCCCGGTGACGGCTTTCAATATGATGGGCCAGCTATGCCAAGCTACCCGGTCTACATGGTCACGTTCCGCAGCACTCACGACGCGATCGAGCGCCTGATCCTCCAGCCGCCGCTCAAGGCCGATAGGTCGGAAGAGCCCATCGTGAAGATGTGGTATTTCGTCAATCCGCAGAACCGGGCGATTGATGGACAGGTGACGCCCTACCATGCCGTTCAGTTTGCAGCGCCCTGCATCCACAATGGACGAAAGGGTCAATCGGGCTGGGAATATGTGGATGGCCTGCGAGGGGACAAGACCTCCATGGACATCATGGGGCCATGGAGCGTCTATTTCGGCATGGCCAAGAAGATGGGCGACATCAGCTTCATTCCGGTGGCGCCCGACGAATTCGAGATCACGGTCGATCGGCGGGGAACACGCCTCATCACGATGGGCATTCGCATCGGCGCGGAGTTGACGGGCGAGCAACTCGACACTGTCCGCGCGCAAGCGGTCTGGCCAGAGCAAATGACGGTTAGGGCTATCCCAAGCCCGGATTATTCCCACTTCACCCAGTATGCGGTTTGCGCCACCTCCACGGAGGAAGGGAACAGCATCGACCGCGCATGGCTTGCAGACAAGGCGTCTGTAACCTTTGGTCATCTTGACATGGATCCGCTCGACGAGCTTCCGGTCCTGGAGATCACGGGCGCTTATGCCGTCATGAACACGACCCATAAAATCGTGTTCACGGAGATGCGGGTAATCGAAGATCTTCTTCAAAGCGCCGATACCCCTGTGCCTACTGCGGTTGCGGTGGATTGACGGTACGGCAGCAGGTGGACCGTGGTCTGTTCCGCTGAGCCGCTCTCAGCGCGACGGTTGTATGGCAGAGGTTTGGCGACGCATTCGCGGGACGGCCTTACACGCACACCGATGTCGCCAAGCTATCTTCTTGCTGCACTAGCGTGATGCCGGCCGACGGATCAGCGACGAGCACTGCACGAAGACGCGCAATTGAGATAGAGAGGACAAAAGATGATCGACCTGTATTTCTGGCCGACGCCGAACGGAAAGAAGGTGACGATCCTGCTGGAGGAGGCGTCGATTCCATATCGGATCAAGCCTCTCAACATCGTGATGGGCGAGCAATTTGACGAAAGCTATCTCGCGCTCAACCCGAACCACCGCATGCCAACTATGGTGGACAACGATCCCTTAGGCGGAGGCGCTGCGATCTCGGTGTTCGAATCCGGCGCAATCCTCATGTATCTCGCGGAGAAATCCGGCCAGTTCTGGCCCCAGTCGACCGACAAGAAATACGCCGTGGTGCAATGGCTAATCTGGCAGATGGCCAATATGGGTCCGAAGATAGGCGAGTATAATCATTTCAATCGCCTGGGATCCGAGCAGGGTGATCAAAGCTACGCCCTCCGGCGCTTCGACGACGAAGCCAACCGGCTGTATGGCGTGCTGAACTATGCGTTGCACAAGCATGAATTCGTGGCCGGCGCGGAGTACAGCATAGCCGACATGTCCGTCATTCCCTGGGCGATGAACTGGAAGGCGCACGGACAGGATTTGGACGTCTTTCCCCACGTCAGGCGGTGGCTGGAGTTGGTGTTGAGCCGCCCCGGCGTCCAGCGAGGACTCGATGTCGGCAAGGAACTGACCGTCGATCCGAATACATTCACGCCGGAAGAGAAGGAGCGCTTCCGCCGCTTGCTGTTCAACCAGCGCGCTATACCCGTTCCTGGTGGAGAATTCGATGCCTGACCATCTGATCGAGCATAGCCATATCCAGATCAAGGATGGTCAGGCGGAGCGTTACATCGAGCTTTTCCCGACCTTCAGGAGCATATTCTTCTCGCATCCCGGCGCTGTATCGCTGCGCCTCTTGCGCGACAAGGCTTCGGAAAGCGCGTTCATCTGTTCGATGGAATGGGAGTCCGCAACAGCCAAGGAACTCCTGATTAAAAGTCCGGAAATCAAAGCATGGATGGAGATTTTCTGGCCTTTGGTCGGCAACGAACAAAATAGCTATTTTGAAGAGGTCGGCTGAGGATCGCCGGCGCCGGAGCAGGCGTGGCTCTTTTTGCCACGAAAGGCTAAGATATTGGACTATATCAGTTGCAGCGAAGCCCGGGATCGGGAGGGCTTGAGGCTAGTCCTTTCTGCAGGGAGCCCTAATCCCTGGGGCGAGGCCGCGAAAAGCTTGTTCCATGTCAGGAATATTGCCTATCTTGCGGTTCGTCACCAAGGCATGGGGACGAACGACGAGATTTTCGCCTGGACGGGAACGCGAAACGCGCCCGTCGCGATGTATAACGACGACAGGCCTCGGCACAGCTGGATAGATATTCTGTATCTCGCGCAGCGGCTCGGCAGTGGGCCGTCGCTGCTGCCGGATGATCGCGCGGTCCAGGTCGAGTGCATCGGTCTGTCCCATGCGATTTGCGGCGAGGATGGTCTTGGCTGGAACCGGAGGCTCGACCTCTTTCACCGTCAGGTGCAAGCTGTCGGTGGAAAACCGGAACTCACCATCCTTCCCGAGAGAATGTTCAAAGATTTTAACGGCACGCCGGAGGCGATGGCCGCCGCATCCGATCGAGTCGTGTCGATACTCGAGATGTTTCAAAACCGGCTCGATCATCAGGTGAGTGCAGGTTCACCTTATCTGGTCGGAGACAGCCTGACGGCGCCCGATCTTCATCTCGCGACATTTCTCGGCATGTTGTCCCCTCTACCGGCCGAATTGAACCCTATGCCGGATCACATTCGGCACCTGTATGAATCAGGGGAGCCGCGATTGAGAAAGGCCGTCACCCCCGGCCTCCTGGCTCATCGCGATTTTATCTACGCACGATATCTGAAGCTGCCGATGGATTTCTAGGCGCTTACCAGGCGCGGCCGCGCTGCACGGAATCAGCATGGATTGCGCAGATTCGCCCAAACGAAACGGCCTTTTATCGTCGGGTTTCGAGTATCGTTGAGCATGGAAAACAGACTCTTCCGTCCGCCGACATCGCTGCGGGCGAGAAGCCAAGAGGGAGACGGGTTATGATAGGATTGACGAAATGATGCGGGGTACGAAGGCAATCCTCCTTGCGAGCGCATCCATCGCCAGCTTTTGCGGCAGCGCGCGGGCGCAGGAGAATGTGGCATCGACGGCTGCAACTCCTGCCGATGATGGCGATATCGTAGTGACGGCGCAACGTCGTGCTCAGGCGCTATCGGACGTCGGCATGTCAATCACCGCGATCGGCGCAGAGGCGCTTGCGCAGCGCAACGTCACCCAAGCCGAGGATCTGTCGAAGCTGGTCGCTGGTTTGTCGGTCAGCGACAGCGGCTTCAGTACGCCCATCTACACGCTTCGGGGCGTCGGCATCAACGAGCCGAGCGTGGGGTCCACCTCCTCAGTCGCGATCTATGTCGACGAAGTGCCGCTCGCATATCCAATCACTACCCAGGGTGCCGCGCTGGATCTCCAGCGGATCGAAGTGCTCAAGGGGCCGCAGGGCACGTTATATGGTCAAAACTCGACCGGCGGCGCGATCAACTATATCGCCAACAAGCCGACGGACGATTTCGCTGCGGGCGTCACAGGTACATTCGGACGCTTCAACCGCGGCAGCCTGGAGGGGTTCATCAGCGGTCCGATCACGCCCACGCTAAAGGCGCGCGTTGCCGCGCGTGGGACCCTGGGCGGCGGTTGGCAACGAAGCCTGACGCGGGACGATACCATCGGCAAGGTGAAGAACTTCGTCGGCAGGGCGATCGTCGAGTGGGAACCCGCCGACACTTTCCGCGTCACCTTCAACGCCAATGGTTGGATCGACCGATCTGATACGTTGGTGCCACAGCTTGTACGGGTGACGCCGACCAATCCGGCCCTGGCGCTTCCCAACGTAGTCAACGCACCTCGCCCCGGCGACAATGCGCGCGATACGGACTGGGAACCCAACACACCGCTCGATCGCGATGATAAGTTCTGGCAGGGGTCGGTGCGTGCTGAACTGGATGTGAGCGACGAGGTGAAGCTGACGTCGATCACAGCCTATTCCCATATGAACCGACGCCAGACGACGGATTATGACGGTATTGCCAATGCCCTGGCAGTGCAAAGAGAGCAGTTCGGCAAGATCAAATCGCTTTATCAGGAGGTCAGGCTTTCAGCTAATTTCTCCGGGGTGAACTGGGTGGTCGGCGTCAACATCTCGGACGACACGACAAATGATCGCATTCTGGAGGATATCAGGGATTCCTCGACCGTTCGGCTTCTAGCAGGTCTGCCGGCGCACGGCGCGGGAACCCGGGTTGATCAGAAGATCAACAGCTGGGGTGTCTTCACCAGCATCGATGTGCCGCTGACCGATCGGCTCAATTTCACTGGCGGCATTCGCCTCAGCGAGGAAACGAGGAAGTTCGAGGGTTGCGGAACCATTCTCGACGCGTTTTCCGCCCCAGCCTACACGAACCTGATCAACGTCTTCCGAGCGGGCGCCGGCCTTGCACCAGTGCCGCTGCTCCAGGTCGGCCAGTGCTTCTCGCTGTACCGTACTGCCGCCGGTCAGGCCCAGGACACGGGCGGTCTCCCGCTGTTGACGCCCGGGCTTGCCCATAAAGAGCTCAAACAGGACAATGTCCCCTGGAACCTCAATCTCAACTTCAAGCCGACCAGTCGATCCCTGATCTACGCGCGGGTCAGCAGGGGCTATAAGTCTGGCAATTTCGCTACGCTGGGTGCCCTCGATCCCATCGTCTACGGACCGGTGGTGCAAGAGAAGCTGACCGCATATGAGCTCGGTGGCCGCATCTCGGTCTCGCGCCTTCTTCGTTTCGAGGCTGCGATCTTTCGTTACGATTATATAAACAAGCAGCTTCGTGCTCGTATCTTCGCACCGCCTGTGGGCAACGTGTCGGCGCAGGACAATATTCCCAAGTCGAAGATAGAGGGAGCCGAATTCTCCGCTGTGATCAGTCCCGTTCGTGATCTGACGTTCAGCCTGAGTGGTACCTATATCAAGAGCAAGGTCATCAAGTATACGGGCTTCTCGGTGATCGGTAGCACGCCTGAGGATTTGAGCGGAACATCGTTTAACTTCACCCCGAAATACAGCCTCAACGCGGATCTGAATTATTCTCACCCGGTGACGAACACTTTGGATGCCTTCGTCGGAGTGAACGTAGCCTATCGCAGCAAGACCTCAGCCGTCTTTACGCCGCCGGGCAGCACCGGATTGCAGGATTTCGATATCAACAAATACACGCTCGTTGACGGGCAGCTGGGCATCAGCTCCCCCGAAGGAAAGTGGAAGGCCTGGATTTGGGGCCGGAACATATTCAACAAATATTATTGGACAAACGTGGTCAAGGCGGCCGACGTTACCGTCAGGTTCCCCGGAATGCCTGCGACCTATGGGGTTTCGGCTTCAATGACTTTCTGAGCAAGCCGGCACGTTCGAGGGTGATGGCTTATCCTTTCCTCGAACGTGCCGGTGAAATCAGGCGTGCCAACGACAAAGCAGGATCGGATTTAGTCCGGCCCGAAAACACCAGGATCGGCGTGCTCGTGTCTGACCTTCATTCTTCACCGTCGCGCAAAACATCGGATGTCGCGTCAGCCTACTCACCGATTGCGGCCTGGACATCGCTGGCGATCCTGCTGCTGCTATCGATGATCTCCATTCTTGATCGGCAGATCATCGCCCTCATGGTGGAGCCGATCAAGCGTGACCTTCGCCTGAGCGATACCGAACTTGGATTGCTGCAGGGCTTCGCCTTCGCGCTTTTTTACAGCATCGCCAGCATCCCTTTGGGCTGGGCCGTCGACCGTTATCCTCGCAAGATCATCATCTACCTGGCGGTCACGACCTGGTCGTTGAGCGCAGCGGCATGCGGTCTGGCGAGCAGCTTCTGGCAGCTCTTCTTCGGGCGCACCATGGTGGGCGTGGGTGAAGCGTCGCTCACGCCGGCGTCCGTATCGCTTATCAGCGACCTTTTCCCGCCCGAGAAGGTAGGAACGCCGATGGGCATCTATGCTGCCGGGTTTTATCTCGGGAGCGGTGTCGCGCTCGGCGTTGGAGGCTTGGTCGTCAGCCTCTTCGTCGGGAGCGCGTCGGTTTCATTCCCGATAATCGGCGATATCGCATCCTGGCAGGCCGTTTTTCTCGTTACGGGTTTGCCTGGCTTCGCGTTCGCTTTTCTGGCCTTGCTCCTCCGCGATCCGCGCCCTCCGCGTCGCGCGGATGCACACCGCAAGTCGGCGGTTCAGGGTTTTGGCGCGTACCTTACCGGCAATTGGAGCGTCGTCGTATACAGCTTCGGCGCCTTCGGCCTCGCGAGTCTCGTCGCATACGCCATGGGCGCTTGGACGCCCGCATATTTCGCCCGGACATTCGGGTGGCAACCGGGTGAAATAGGTTGGGTGTGGGGACTTGTCGTCGCTTTGTCCGGAGCGGCGGGGGCAGTCATGGGCGGAATGCTCATCGATCGCGTCAACAGAGCAGGCGTTCGCGACGCCTGTCTGATCGTGCCTGCGGGCAGCAGCCTTATCGCGTGGCCACTCGTCACCATGGGTTACATCGTAGCAAGCCCGCTCCTCGCTATTCTCTCGCTCGGCTTCGGGATGGTGGCACTGGGCGTAGTTTCCGCCGGCTCATTCTCGACCTGGCAGCGTATCGCGCCGCCCAGCCTTCGCGGCCGGGTGAGCGCTTGCTTCGTCCTTGTCTCCAGTCTGCTTGGGGCGGGAACGGGGCCCGTCGTGGTTGCCTTCATAACGGACTACATCCTTCGCGATGAGCGGCTGCTCGGGCAATCGCTTGCATGGACCATGGGATTGGCCATCCCGGCGATGGCGATGCTTCTCGTCCTCGGCCGCTCGGCCTGCGCCAACGGCATCCGCTTGGATTTCCTTCCATCGAACATGCCGAATGTCGCGTCAACGAAGTGACGGAGACGAGAAGTGAAGAATCTTTCTGGAAAAGTGGTGCTTGTCACCGGCGGCGCCTCGGGTCTGGGCAAAGCCACGGTCGCCCGTTTCGCGGAAGAGGGTTCCCGCGTAGTGGTAGCCGATTTGAATGTCGAGGGGGCGCAGGCTGTCGCAACGCAGTTCGGGGGGCGGGCGGTCGGAATGAATGTGGCGGATCCGGCTTCCGTGGAGCAGGCGATCTCGCTTGCGGTAGAGAGCTTCGGGCGACTGGATGTTCTTGTAAACAACGCGGGGATAGAATCTGCGCGCGCACTCATCCATGAAGCCACATTGGAAAATTGGCGCAACGTGATCGACGTCAATCTCACTGGCGTCTTCTACTGCATGAAATATGGCCTGGGACAGTTCGTCAAGCAGGGCGATGGCGGCAACATCGTCAATATCTCCTCCATCGCCGGCATGGTGGCGGTATCGGGTCTTCCGCCTTATGTCGCCGCAAAGGCGGGTGTCTCGAACCTCACCCGCGAGGCGGCCATCGAATATGGACCGCGCGGGATCAGAGTGAACGCGGTCGCGCCAACGGCGGTCTACACGCCGTTGCTGCAGCGCATGTCCGGCGCTTCAAAGCAACCATCGGAGGTCATCGATGGGTTGAAGGGGTTGAGTCCGCTGCACGGCGTCGCTGCGCCAGAGGATATCGCAGCGGCCGTCGCGTTTCTGGCGAGCGATGACGCCCGCTTCATAAGCGGTGTCACCTTGCCGGTCGATGGCGGGTTCACCGCCCAGTGAGCATCGTCCAGCGTCCATAGGCAGGAGAGAGCAACGTGAAATATTTTTCGGTGGCCGAAGCGCGGCAGATGCGGGGGCTTCGGCTTGTACTGACCGCCCATCTCCCGGGCCCATGGAGTGAATCCGCCAAGGCGATCTTCAACGCCCGCAACGTGCCCTACGTCGCCGTGGAACAGGTCGCCGGCGGCGCCAACGAGGAACTGTGCGTGTGGACCGGAGGCATCCGCAACGCGCCGGTCGCCATGCTGGATGATGATCCTCCTACCCATGGCTGGCTCGACCTCGCAATGATGGCGGAGCGCCTCGGCTCCGGCCCGTCCTTGCTTCCCGAGCAGTCTGCCGACCGCGCCCTCGCATTGGGCTTGTCCGCGGAAATCTGCGCGCCTCACGGCTTCGGCTGGGCGCGCCGTCTTCTCATGTTCGAGACGAGCTATGGCCCGAAGGACATGTCGGACGAATCCCCGGCACATGTCCGCACGATGTTGCTGCAATATGGTTTTTCTGATGCGGCCGTCACCGCTGCAAGAGCTCGCTTGATTGACATCATGGGCACGCTGGCTGGCCGTCTTCGCGCTCAGCGGGAGCGAGGGTCACGCTACATGATCGGCGACCAGCCGAGCACGATAGACTATCATTGGGCCTGCTTCTCCCAGATGGTGGCGCCACTGCCGGTTGAACACCAGCCGGCAATGCCGGCATGGCTCATCGACAAATATAGCGACCTTGATCCCGCAGTCGCAAAGGCACTCGATCCCCTGCTGATCGAACATCGTGATTTCATCTACCGAAATCATATCGGCCTTCCGCTGGAGTTCTAAGCCATGATCGATTTATATTATTATCCCACGCCCAACACCTGGAAGGCCAGCATCATGCTGGAAGAGTGCGGGCTTCCTTATCGGCTGAGGCCGATCAACATCATGGAGAACGAGCAGTTCGCGCCGGACTTCCTTGCGATCAGCCCGAACAACCGCGTGCCTGCAATTGTCGATCATGATGCGCCCGGAGGGCCGCAATCGGTATTCGAATCCGGGGCGATCCTCGTTTATCTCGCCGAGAAAACGGGCAAGTTTCTGGCGCCTTCCGGCCCGGCGCGTGTTTCGGCGCTTGAGTGGCTGTTCTGGCAGATGGGTGGCTTGGGGCCGATGGCGGGGCAGACGCATCACTTCATGCGTTCGGCTCCCGAGGGTAACGACTATGGCAAGGCCCGTTTCACCAAGGAGAGCGCACGACTTTATGGGGTCCTCGACCGGCGGCTGGCGGTCGCCGAATGGCTCGCGGGGGATCAATATGGCATTGCCGACATGGCAACCTGGGGCTGGGTCTACTTCCATCGCATGCACGGGCAGCAACTCGACGATTTCCCCAATATCGCGAGGTGGTACTTTGCCATGTATGAGCGGCCCGCGGTGCAACGAGGCATCGCAGCGGGTCGAGACGCCACGGATCCGCCGAGGCCCCCCTTCTGGGATGCGCCCGAGAACTTCGTTCATGCCAAAGCTACACAAGCCCCATAGGGCAATGATTGCACTTGCTGCGAGCCTCCCGGCGCCGGGAGCCCAGACATAGGGCAGCGTCAGCAGAGCAGCTGGTAGTCTGGGAAATGGCCACCGGCTGTTGTCAGCGTGGGCCTGCCCTTCCTCTATGCGTCGTCAATCAATGCAGAACGCGCCCTGATCGAAGCAGTCCCAAGGTCGCGCGCGACCCGCTAGAACAGCATTAAAAAACTGATCGGCGAGAGGGGAGGGGGGCCTGATCCTGGGTTGATCCGCAAACCCGTGGCCGGTGGCTCACGGCGAGGACCGGAATAATTACTCAACGCGTCCGAGCGTTGAGGGGAGCATCGCAGCAGTGCCGGCGCGAACTCAGTTCTGCTGCGGCGGGACGAGACCCGACCTGCGCAGGCAACTTGATTTGAAGACGACAGTCTCGGATTTCCGATCATCTCTTTCGCGTTCTGCGCACGCATGTTGCGGGCCAAAATCGCCTCCCTTAGCAAGAGGACCAGCGCTCGCGTCAGCAACCAAAAAAATGAGCTGGCAGCCTTTGGAGAGGAGGACGCGCTTCGCATGGCCGACAAGTTCACCCTGCCGCCGCACGTACCGAACGAACTCGTTGTTGATGTCGATTTTTACAATATGCCTGGCGCGGTGGTTGATCCGCAGCTCGCATGGCGCATTTTTAGCGGCAAGGGGCCGCTTGTCTATTCTCCCCGCAACGGTGGCCATTGGGTTGCGACAAACGGCGCGGATGTTTTCCGCTTTCTTCGTGCGACCGAGATATTTTCCAGCGCGCAGATCGTGCTTCCCAATCCTGGTCCGAGCCGCTTTCTGCCAGCTCAAAGCGATCCCCCAGAGCATGGCAAGTATCGCGCAAACATCATGCCTCTGTTCAGTCCGAAAGCGATCGAGTCCATCGATGGAGATGTACGATCGCTGACGATTTCGCTGATCGATGCGTTTCTCGGAGAGGGCAAATGCGAGTTCGTGTCCCAGTTCGCGCTGCAGCTTCCACTACGGATATTCCTGCACATCATGGGGCTCCCGGCTTCCGATCTCAAACTCCTGCGAGGCCTCGTCGAAGATTTCATAACTTCGCCCGAAATCGCTTCAAAGACGGCCGCACTGTCTGGCATCACCGAGTATCTGACCGGGGCGATCGACTATCGCCGTAAAAACCCAGGCAGCGACGGGGTATCCCGTATAATCGGATCGACGATCGACGGGCGTCCATATTCCGAGGAAGAGGTTATCTCGACCTTGACGCTGCTCTTGTTCGCGGGGCTCGACACCGTGGCCATGATGCTGAGCTTCATCACGCTGCACCTGGCAAGACATCCGGCGGACCGGCTCTATATCCGCGAAAATCCATCCCGGATGGGCGGCATCGTTCAGGAGCTCCTGCGCCGCTACACCGGCTCTAATGTCGCACGAGTGCTAGCCGTCGACTACTGCCACGAAGGTGTGGTCTTGAAGAGAGGTGATCGCATTCTGCTTTCTCCCACCTTTTTCAATATGAATGAAGACACGCTGGAACGACCAGATGAGGTCGACTTCACGCGTAATCCCCGACACATCACCTTTGGGGCCGGTCCTCACACCTGCGCCGGCGCGATACTTGCTCGGCGGGAGGTGACGATCTTCCTGGAGGAGTGGCTTACCCGCATCCCGGACTTCAAGGTGGACGGAGCACGACCGCCAATCATGAGCGCGTCGCAGCAGAACGCCATCACAAGCCTCTGGCTGCAGTGGGACGTCCCAATCGCTCAGTCCGGTGAGCGGCAAGAAGCGCTCGGATAGCGGCGATATCAGTACGGCTCAAACCTAATAACTGACGGCTAATAATCGAGGGGAGGAATGACCATGGGAAACGGTGTGGCTCGATGGTATCTGCGCGGCAGTGTCTGCATGCTGGCTATCGTATCCGGCTTTCCGGCATTCGCGCAAGAAGCAGCAAGCACCGAAGGGCAACTGGAGGAGATCGTGGTGGTCGCGCAGAAGCGCGAGGAGAATCAGCAGAAAGTCCCGCTCGCCATCACCACCTTTAACAGTGGCGCCCTGGAGTCTCGTGGCATCGACAATATCACCGATATCGCGATATCAATGCCAGGCATCCAGCTTGCAAACTCGGCCAGCGTCGTCCTTCCTTATCTGCGCGGCGTGGGAAGCAACGCTAACGCGGTCGGAAGTGAATCGAGTGTGGCCGTCTATCTCGACGGCGTGTATTATTCGCGTCTTCGAACCGGGTTTCTGGACCTTAATAATATTGACCGGATTGAAGTACTTAAGGGTCCGCAGGGCACATTGTTCGGCCGTAATTCCAGCGGCGGCGTCATTCACCTCATCACGAAGGATCCGTCTCATACCGGCTCGGTGAGGGGTAGCATCGGCTATGGTCGCTTTGATGCGTTCGCAGCGAATATCTATGCCACAACGGGCCTCACGGACAGGCTGGCCGCCGACATTGCGATCAGCGGGAAGACGGATGGCGGGTATGGCCGCAACGTGACGACTGGTAAGAAGAACGGCTATGAGGATAGCATTCTCGTCCGTTCCAAGCTGTTGTTCGAGCCATCTGACACGACCCGCTTCCTCCTGAGCGGCCTATACTCCTGGTCGAACGTTTCGGCGCAAGGCGGCACCTACCCGGGTACCACTCAGGGAACGCTCGAGCCCCCCTACACATTGTTTCGCCAGTCCGACATTGGCTATTACAATGTGCGTGACAACGAGGGCATGCATTATGAGTCGGAGACCTTCTCGCTCACGCTGAAAGCCGAGCAGGAGCTCTCTTTCGCGCGGCTGGTCAGCATCTCCGCTTATATCCTTGAGGATGAGGTCGGCGTGGCCGACGGCATATACGACCCGGCACCCAATTTTCGTGTCGATCTTCCCTCGACGGTGAAGCAGTTCACGCAAGAGCTTCAACTGCAAGGCCAGGGATCGCAACGTCTCAACTGGATCCTGGGTCTCTACTATTATAACAACGTCAGCCAATATGACAAAGGAACCTTCTTCCGGGGACTGCCCTTCGGTCCCGGTCTGAACGCACCCGCCGAGCAACGATCGGTCTCGTACGCCGCCTTTGGCCAAGCGACTTACGAGGTTGCTCCCGGGCTGAAACTGACCGGAGGACTTCGCTACACCATAGACAAAATCAAGGCGGATAGTGTCATCACCTTGCTGACCAATCCTCCGATCGTCGCTGTCGACTTCCCGGAGGATTCAAAAACCTTCAAGAAGCTGACCTTCAAGACGGCAATCGATTATCAGGTACAGGATAATGTTCTTGCCTATGCCTCGTTCAGCCGAGGGTATAAGTCGGGCCAGTATAATCTGCTGACCTACACACCCGTTCCGACCGACCCCGAGGTCCTGGACGCCTATGAGATCGGCATCAAGTCCGAGCTGTTCGATCGTCGATTGCGAATAAATGCGTCGGCCTTTTACTATGACATTACCGATCCGCAGGTGCTGCTGATCGCGAACGGCACGATCCTGCTTTCCAATGCGCAGGGCGCGCGGATCAAGGGCGTTGAATTGGAAGGACAGGTCGCCGTCACAAAGGGTCTCACAGCCCGATTTGGGGCGACCTATCTCGATCCGAAGTATACCGATTATCAGAATGCGCCGAGCGGCCCGCCCAATCCGAATACCAATCCGGCGCTTGGCCCTGTTGGAGGCACCATCTCGCCTCTGTTGTCCATCGATGCTAAGGGGAACCAGACACCTTACGCATCTAAGTTCACCGCCAACCTTGGCTTCGACTACATCCTCGAGACATCAAACGGCGATTGGCAGCTGACCGCTGACTATTATTACAATGATGGCTTCTATTTTGAGCCTGATAATTTCCTTCATCAGGGCAGATACAGCATCGTCAATGCGCAGCTGAAATTTATGCCGACCAAGAATCTCGGTGTGAGGATCTGGGGCAAGAATCTTACCGGCCAAAAATACGCCGCGAGTGCGTCCACGCAGGAAGGGGTCGCGGGCTATCCTTGGATGCCGGCCCCGCCGCGCAAATATGGAATAGCGGTCGATTTCAGCTTCTAGCCGCAGGCACGGCCTTGCGAACGTCGGAGGGTATCCGACGACGGGCCTATTCCTCAGATCGGATAACGAAGTTTCATCGAAAGGATCGGGCAGTGGACCAGGATCGGGTGTTGGCGCGCAGCGGCGGACGGCTGGACGGCAAAGTCCTGCTGATTACGGGAGCGGGCAATGGCATCGGCAGCGCCGTGGCTCGGGTAGCCGCGGCCGAAGGGGCTCGCTTGGCCCTGCTGGATTATGATGCCGATGCCGTCACGGCTGCAGCCGCGGCCATCGGTGGTAAAGACGTTCTGGCAATCCCCGCCGATGTCACTGAGATCGCCAGGATGGATGCTGTCGTTGACCAAGTCGTTGCGCGCTTTGGAAAGCTCGATGTCCTCGCGAACATTGCCGGCGTGATGGACCTCTTCGCACCGGTAGAAGAAGTCACGCCAGAGATATGGGATCGCATATTCAACGTAAACGTCCGCGCGGTAGCGTTCATGATGCAAAGCGCTCTTAAGCATATGCTTCCGGCCGGCTCGGGCTCCATCGTCAACATGGCGTCAACCGCCGGACTGAAGGCAGGCGGCGGCGGATCCCCTTATGCTGCCGCGAAGGGCGCGGTCATCAGCTTGACGCGTCAGGCGGCACACGAGGTGGGATCTCGCGGCGTGAGAGTGAACGCCGTGGCGCCCGGTGCAACGGAGACGAACTTTTTACAGTCTTCTACCAAGGCGATAGGGACGGTCGGGCCACAGGCCCAGCAGTTCCTTGCCGAAGCGGGTGAGGCTTATGGCCGCTCGATTACCCTTGGCCGCTATGCTCATGCGGCTGAGATCGCGCAGGCGACTGTGTTTCTGGCCTCAGATGAGGCAAGCTACATAACGGGGACGGTATTGGTCGTCGACGGCGGAGCCACGGTTTGACGATCCGCCGTCGCTGCCGGGCATGAGCCCATAAGCAGGTGATGAGCAGACGACGCCTGCCCTACCGGTACATCTGCGTTGACAGCCTCGGCTATGCGCCGATTGTTGAATGTGCCAGCGGCATGTCTGGCTTACGAGACGCGTGCGCACATTCCTCCGCCGGGAGCCGCGGGGTCCAGCTCGTCAGTCAGTTGGCGACTGATCCGCGGGTTCAGCAAGCCACTGCCCCCGTTCTCAGCAGGGAGGGCATCGGCTTTTGGGGGGGCTGCCCAGCTTATCGACCGGGCGCTGCGGTAACGAACTCCGTCCATGGCAGCCCCCCCAAAAATCCGGCGTGGCGTCGACTTGCCTTCGATTTAGCCGGCCATGTGCTCGACCCCGGTCAGAACCTCGAGGATGGTACCGTCGGGATCGTAGAAAGCAAACACGCCCGAGCGGGTGCCGCCTGGGGGCGTCATGAATTCCAGAGGGCCAAGCATCGTGACCCCCATGTCCAGCAGTTCCTGATAAACCTCTTCGATATTGTCGACGTGGAAGGCCATGCGAACGAAGCCCGCATGGTGAAGGGATTGGACTGGGGTTCCCTCGGTCGGCGGATCGAGATGCTGGCAGAGGTCGATGAGCATCGATTGGGGCGTATTGCCCAACTTCATGAACGCGGCTTTGATCGGATTGAAAGGCACGCCGAACGCGCTGGCATTGCGCTCCCCGAGTTCCCCCTCCATCTCGAAGCGGGCCGTGACATGGAAGCCCAGCGATTCATAGAAGGCGATCGAGCGATCCAGGTCCTTGACGTTGATGTTGATGTGGTAAATCCGGTTGAGGTTGACGGCCATCGTTCAGTCCTTGTCTGGTTATAGATGCTGGGCTTAAGGGTTGGAGTTCGGAACAGCGACCGAGAAAGACCCCGGTCTGCTGCGCGGTACGAAGCCTAGACGTGATTGCTTGGCCGCCCGACGAACTTCCGCAGCCCGTCTCCTGGGCCACGGAACCCTCCGGCGGCGGCCGACCTGGAGCCGATGAGAGGCGCCGTGCATGTCCGCGCTCGTACTGAAGGGCTTGTTGCCGGTACCTCAGGTTCAGCCATCCCGTTTTCCTCTCATGCAGCGTTCTTTTGGGGCTTCTGGCTGTCCCAAATGCCTGTCCGCGGCACTGCGCTACACGTCCGCTGCATATCCGATGAGTTTTGCTTTTGTGGCAAAATGATCAGTCCATTGCACAAGTGCGCATGGCGTCTCAGGCCCATCGCAGCGCCGCTTTTCTGAATTTTTGTACGATCTGGCGAACCCGCCGCAGCTTTCCTTCCTGGGGCGGGACTGTCAGACCAGTGTCTAAGGACCAATTACATGGGCGAGGGTAGCGGATGGTGGCGAATTTAGACGACGCGGCGGCTTTGCGGGAGCTGAAGGCGCGAGCGGACATTCATCAGGTGCTGGCGCGGCTCGCAAGAGCGCTCGATCGCTGTGACCGAGCTCTCGCCCTTTCCGCCTATCATGAGGACGGGTGGGACGCGCACGGAAGCTTCAATGGGCCGGCGGCGGAGTTCGTCGAATGGGCGATCGACACCCAGAGCAATCATTTCCTCTGGACGTCCCACTACATCACTAACATCTATATCGAACTTGATGGGGACAAGGCTGCGGTCGAGACCTATGTTCAGGTCATCATGCGTTTCGAGCGGGACGGGGGACTGTTCGATCTTGCGGGGTGCGGCCGCTATCTCGACCGCTTCGAATGCCGAGATGGCGTTTGGAAAATCGCACATCGCCAGGTTATTGGAGACTGGAACCGGGTCGATCCCGTCGTCGAGCAGATGGCCGACGGACTTGTCCAACAACTTGTCCGAGGGACACGCGCGCCTGATGATCCTTCCTACGGCTATTTCGCAGCGAGGGGCAGGGTCGCGGCCGCGACCGTCTGATCCAGGCGCAAGACCATGCCTTAGTCTGAGCCGCTCGCGCATCCAGCAGTTCGTGGGTCTTTCGACAGCCTGGCTACGTCGGCAGCTCTGAAGAACCTGGACTATTCTGCAAAGCCGGCGCGCGCAGCCGTTTCGATCCGACGGCGATCGCGGGCTTGGAAGGGCATCGTCCGGTGCGGTCCTGCGTCTCCATGATCCAAAACCGGCTTCATCAGACCGTGAAGCCGTGCCACCGGTAGAGAAAGCCCGCGATAATGGCTGATGATGAAATCCGCTCCCCAAATCAGGCTGGCGCCAAAGCCAGCGGCAGGCGGCCGGCAGGGCTCGCCCTTCGCGGAATGATCCTCGCCTATGCGGCTGTCCTCGCCCTTGTGGGCGGTGCTCTGCTGCTCGGCGGGATTAGGCTTATCTGGCTCGGTGGCTCCTTCTACTACGCGCTTGCCGGAGGAGCCACTCTGATCGCGGGCGTTTTGGTTGCCATGCGGCGGCGTGAGGGCGTCGGGGTCTATGCCATCATGCTGCTGGCGACGATCGCCTGGGCGGTTGGTGAAGCGGGGGCCAATGGATGGGCGCTCGCCCCACGCATCATCCCGCCCTTCGTACTCGGCATTCCGCTGATATTCTGGAAAGGCGCAGAACGGGAAGGCACCCAGCGGGCCGCTGCGCGACATCGCAACAGAGGCATGCGCATTGGTGGTATAGCCGCGATAGCGATAATGGTCGCGCTCGGGGGCCTGACGCATAGGTTTTTCGTATCGCCGTCCATCGATCCGGCGTTCCAGGCTGGGGTGGGTGCGGCGGACGCGGCAGTAGCAGCCGGCAGCGATATGCCGGCCGCCGATTGGGCTCATTATGGAGGCGACGCAGGCGCCCATCGATCGAGCGGACTCGGCCAGATCACGCCGGATAACGTCGACAAGCTGAAGGTGGCCTGGACATATCGGGTCGGGCCGACCCCACCCGGACTCGGAAAGCAATCCGCCCTGGAAATGACTCCGCTCAAGATCGGCGATACGCTCTATGCCTGCACCGGCTACAGCGACGTCATCGCGCTGGATGCCGAGAATGGGAAGGAAAGGTGGCGCTTTCGATCAGGTGCGGACATTCGTGAAGTCCCCGTAGCTGCCTGCCGCGGTCTGGCTTTCGCAAGGGTTGACGACGCGCAATGCCCGGAGCGCATTCTGACGAACACGGTCGATGCGAGACTCATAGCGCTCGATGCGCATACCGGTCGGAAATGTACGGGCTTTGGTAGAGCGGGCGAGGTGTCCCTGCTCGAAGGCATGGGTCCTGTGCGTCCGGGCTATTACTACCAGACATCGGCGCCGACGGCGGTTGGAGGCAATGTCGTCCTTGGCGGCTGGGTCTTCGACAACCAGTTCTGGGGCGAGCCTTCCGGCGTGATCCGCGCCTATGATGTGAAGACCGGGAAACTTTCCTGGGCATGGGACATGGGGCGTCCGGACCGGAAAGGTGCGCCGCCGGCAGGCGAAACCTATACCCCGTCTACGCCGAACAGCTGGGCTCCGATGGCGGCCGACGAGGCGCTGGGACTCGTCTATGTCCCTCTGGGCGGAGCGCCGCCGGATCATTTCGGCGGCCGACGCCGCCCATTCGACGAGAAATATGGGAGTTCGATCGTCGCGCTGGACGCACGGACCGGTACTGTTCGCTGGTCCTTCCAGACGGTGCATCATGATCTCTGGGACTATGATGTCCTCTCGCCCAGTCTAGTCGACATCCGACGCGGCGCATCGATCGTGCCGGCGCTCGTGCAGCCCACCAAGCGGGGCCAACTGTTCCTCCTCGACCGAAGAACCGGCAAGCCACTTTCCACGGTAGTCGAGCGCCCGGTTCCGCAAAGCGGCATCGTAGCTGGCGAACGCCTTTCGCCCACGCAGCCCTATTCCACGGGTCTGCCTGCCTTGAGCGGGCCGGCCCTGACTGAACGCGACATGTGGGGGGTCACCGCGCTCGATCAGCTCTGGTGCCGGATTCGCTTCAAGGAGGCTCGGTTCGAGGGGGAATTTACGCCGCCCGGCCTTTCCCCTTTCATCATCTATCCGGGCTATATGGGCGGAAGCAACTGGGGCGGGGTCTCGATCGACCCCAGGCGCAATGTCGCGATCGTCGGCACATTGCGCCTGGCGACTTACGCGCGGCTCATCCCCGATACCGAGCGCCGTCGTGACGGGATACGGCCGATTGTCTGGTCAAAGATAGGCACATCGACGGGAGGGCATCCTTCGCTGGCTGCCCAGCAAGGAACGCCCGTCGGCATCGAACTCAACCCATTCCTGTCCCCGCTGGGCATCCCCTGCCAACAGCCGCCTTATGGCGTGCTCTCGGCGGTCAATGTGCGAACGGGCAAGCTGGTCTGGACGCAGCCGATCGGGAGCGCAGAGGAGAGCGGGCCGCTGGGCTATCGCTCCCATCTCTATTTGCGCGTGGGTACGCCGCTGCAGGGCGGCTCGCTGACAACCGCCAGTGGCCTTACCTTCATCGGAGCCAGCCAAGACGCCTATTTCCGCGCGTACGACACCGGCAGCGGTAAGCTTCTCTGGGAAGCGAAGCTGCCGGCCGGCGGTCACGCGTCGCCTGCAACCTATCTATCGCCGTCCGGCCGTCAGATGGTCGTCATAGCTGCGGGAGGGTCGTTGCCCTTAAGGTCAAGGATGGGCGACTATATCGTAGCATATAGCTTGGGCGACAAGGATCGCCGGAAACCGGAGCAGCATCCATGAAATTCACCACCTTTGTCGCCGCCCCATCTGGAGAGGATATCGAGGCTTTCCAGGCGTGGTTCACGACGGAATATTTTCAGCGCTTTGTCGAGGCCAGCGTTGGTCTAGTCTCGGCCGTGGTCCGGTTGTCGCAGCCTGCGCCTGGCCAGGCTCCGGAACGGAGGGGCGATCCGGGTGACCCCGCGCAGGTCGCCTACCATGTGTTGCTCGAAAGCTGGTTCGTCACCACGGAGGATTTCCGGCGCACGGTTCGTATAGCAGAGCCGCTCTTGCGCAAGCGAGGCGCCGCTTTCGTCAGCTATCGCGTCACCCCGATGCTGGAGAAGGACCCGCGATTTGCGGAGGCCGGGAGCAAAGGAGCACGCCCCGCGCTGACCTATGTGACACCTGTCAGCTGGCTCGCCGAGCTGTCAGGCGCGGAAGCACGTCGTCATTGGGATGAGCATGTCTCGACAGCGCTTCGCGTCCACGCAAGTCTGACCAAATATGAGCGCAATTGGGTCGATGAAGTCGTGTCATGGTCCGAGGGCGCATCTCCCGTGGGCGGCTACGCGGATTTCTCGTTTCAAACCATTGAGGACTGGGATCAGTTCTTCCCAGACGACGCGGCCAGACTGGAGATCGCTCAGGATATTGCGAACTTCATTCAGTCAGGTTCGGGTATCTTCCTCGGAGACGTCGCCGTAGCCCATGGCTAGACCCGAAGTGCGCGTGCATCATGGCTGATGTCGGCAGCGCTTACGTGGATGCAGAGCTGCCTCGCGCCTCGCTTATCCTCCCCACTATCTGTTCCGGGGCAGCCGACTAGGTCCTATTGTCACGCCGACCGCTTGACAGTGAGGGAGGCGCGCCGCAGGCGCGCATCCCTGATCATAAGACCCAAGCCGGTAGGCTGGTGTCAGGCGGAGGGGAAATCCGTGCTGAGCGAGAGCGCGCGCCAAGCGTCGGCTTGCGCGTGAAAGGTATCGCCTCGCGCCTGCAGGGTAGCGAGGGCATCGGATCCCACCGCTACGCGCACCGGCGTTTCCTCCGCGTCCAGGATTGCGAGGATTACCTTGCCAATCTTGGAGGGATCACCCTGCTGATGGTGATTGAATCCGGCCAGCGCCGCCTTGTGGGCCTCCGAACCCGCCTTGTAATCGTCGATCTCAAGGCCGGAAAACTTGACGGAGCTTTGATCGAGGAAATCGGTACGGAACTGCCCTGGCTCGAGCAGCGTCACCTTGATCCCAAACTCTGCCAATTCCTGGCCGATTGATTCAGACCATCCCTCGAGAGCGAACTTCGTTGCGCAGTAGAGCGAGGAGTTTCCAAAGCCCACGAGGCCAACGAGAGACGAAATGGTGAAGATGTGCCCAGAGCGCTGCGCCCGCAAAATCGGGAGAACGGCTCGAGTCACATGAAACGTTCCGAAAACATTGGTATCGAATTGCCGTTGGATCTGCTCATGCGAACTCGCCTCGAACGGACCAATCTGAGCGAAGCCCGCATTGTTGACGAGGACATCAATCCTGCCGAATGCAGCGACAGCAGCCTTTACGGCTTCTTGCGCTTGATCGGCGTTCGTCACGTCGAGCGGAACGGCCAAGAGGCGGTCGCCAGAACCGCCAAGGGCGGCCGCGACATCTTCCGGCTTGCGCGATGCCGCGACAACGCGATCGCCCGCAGCGAGGGCGGAGCGTGCAATCTCCAAGCCGATGCCTCGGTTGGCACCCGTTACGAACCAGCTTCTCATGATCTTGCTCCTTGAATTGGCAGGGCGCGCTTCACGCGCCCTGCTGTTTGTTCAGTGTCGATGCACGATCTCACGCCAGGTGAGACACGCTGATTTCAGCGCAGCAGCACGAGTTCCTCGGCCATCGAGGGATGCAGCGCGACGGTCTGATCGAAGGCCGCTTTGGTAAGGCCCGCTTTCACAGCTACGGCAGCGACCTGGAGCAATTCCGGTGCATCCGGACCAATCATATGGATGCCGAGCACCCGTTCGCTTTCGGCGTCGACGATCATCTTGTACAGGGCGCGCTCATCACGTCCGGCAAGAACATTCTTCATCGGCTTGAAGCTAGACCGATAGACTTTGATCGGTTGGCCCAGTGCTTGCGCGCTTGCTTCGGTAAGGCCAACGCCAGCCATGGGCGGATGGCTGAACACCGCGCTCGGTATATGTTCGTAGTCGACTTCGGATGGCTTCCCACCGAATTGAGCGTCCGCGAAACATTGGCCCTCGCGGATCGCCACCGGCGTGAGCTGCACCCGATTTGTGACATCGCCCACCGCAAACACATTTGGAAGGTTAGTTCGATACTCGGCGTCGATCCTGATGGCACCATTTGCGTCCACGGCGACGCCGGCACCCTCCAGACCCATGTCGAAGCTTTTGGGTACCCGCCCTATGGCAAATAGGATCGCATCAGCCTCGATAGGCTCCTGTCCGACGATGTAGGCGATCAGCGATCCGTCGGAACGCTTTTCTATCCGCTGGAAGGCTGCATGGAAGCGGAAGGAGATACCCTTCGCAACTGATATGTCCTGCAGACGCCGGCAGAGTTCCTCATCATAGCCACGCAGGATCGCGTCGCCGCGCGTCATCAGTGTGACATCGGCCCCAAACTCGTTGAAGATGCCGGCGAATTCATTGGCGATATAGCCGCCGCCCGCGATCAAGATGCGGCGGGGAAGGGCGTCCAGGTGGAAGACCTCGTTCGAAGTGATCCCATATTCAGCGCCAGGGCAGTCGGGACGTGCAGGCCATGCACCCGTAGCGAGCAGGATCCGATCAGCCTCGAGCGACTGACCGTCCTCCAGAACGACGCGATTAGGATCGGCAAGCCTTGCGCGGCCATGTACGAGCTCGACGCCGGCAGACGTCAGCGACGACTTATAGAGACCTTCCAGTCGGCTGACTTCGCTCAAGACGCGATCGCGCAGCACCGGCCAGTCGAAACGACAGGGTGGGACGTCCCAACCGAACTGACGGGCATCGCGCAGATCCTCCGCGAAGTGAGCGCCATAGACGAGCAGCTTCTTGGGCACGCAGCCGCGGATCACGCATGTCCCCCCGACGCGATGTTCCTCAATCAGAGCAACGCGCGCGCCATGGTTGGACGCGACACGCGCGGCCCGTACCCCGCCCGAGCCAGCGCCCACGACGATAAGATCATAGCGCGACGACGATGTTATTGTATCAACCATAGGTCAGACTTCATTCCGGCTCATGAGACCTGCGAGATGCTCGGCCTGGCGGAGCGCCAGTGCGACGATCGTGAGGGTCGGGTTTTCAGCGGCACTGGTCGTGAACTGGCTACCATCGGAGATGAACAGATTGCTCACCTCGTGAGACCGACCCCAGCGGTCGACAACGCCGTCTTCCGGACGGTCGCTCATCCGGTTGGTGCCAAGGTTATGGGTCGATGGATAGGGCGGCGTGACGATAGTGCGCGTTGCCCCCACGGCATTATAGATGGCTTCCCCTTGCTTGTAGGCATGGGCGCGCATCGCCAGATCATTGGCATGATCGTCATAATGGACATTAGCCACGGGCATGCCGTGCTGGTCCTTGACCTCGCTGCTGAGCGTGACCCGGTTGTTGGCCTGCGGCATGTCTTCGCCGACAATCCAGAGTCCTGCCATGTGATCATAGCGATCGAGCGCCGAGGTGAAGTCGCGACCCCAGGCGCCTGGGTTCATGAACGCGGCCATGAAGGGGAGACCAAGAGAAATGGTCTCCATCTCGAAGCCGCCGACATAGCCCCGCGAGGGATCGTGGCGCGCCTCGTCCCGCACGATGCCAGCCATGACGGTGCCACGATACATGTGGACCGGCTTGTCGAAAATGCCCCATACCGTTCCAGTCGTATGGCGCATATAATGCCGCCCGACATGGCCGGCGCCGTTGGCTAGGCCATGCGGGAAAAGCGAGCTTGCAGAATTGAGGAGCAGCCTTGGGCTTTCTATCGAATTCCCCGCGATCGCCACCACCCGCGCTCTCTGCCGCTGAATCTTGCCGTCCGCATCCGCGTAAATCGCCGCTGTGGCTCTCCCACGCGCGTCATGTTCGATGCGCAGGACGTGGCATTCGGCACGAACCTCCAGCTTTCCCGTCGCCTCACCCTTGGGGATTTCGGTATAGAGGGTGGACCATTTCGCACCGGACTTGCACCCCTGGAAGCAAAAGCCGATCTGCTGACATGCGCCTCTACCATCGCGCGGCTGGCTGTTGATCGACATGTTCCCGGTATGAACTTCCTTGTAGCCGATCTTCGTGGCCCCGGCGTGCAACACCTTGAAATTATTGTTCCCCGGAAGCCGTGGTATCCCGTTGGTCCCGGTCGTGCCCATCCGAAATTCCGCGGCGGCGTACCACGGTGCCATTTCGGCAGCGTCGATTGGCCAGTCGAGCAGCGCGGCGCCGGCGATGTCGCCGTAGGTTGTGCGGGCCTTCCATTCATGATCCTGGAAGCGCAAGGACGCTCCGGCCCAATGCGTGGTCGTGCCGCCCACGGCTTTGACGATCCAGGCGGGCAGCTCGGGAAAATCGGTCGCGATACGCCAGGAACCTGATGTCGTTCGGCGATCTGTCCAGGCGAGCTGCCCGAAACTTTCCCACTCGTCATTGACGAAGTCGGCGATTTCGTAGCGCTTCCCCGCCTCAAGGCATACGACCTTGATGCCCTTCTGCGCCAGCTCGTTTGCCAAGGTGCCGCCACCCGCGCCCGAGCCCACGATGACGACGACGCTGTCGTCATTCAGATCAAATTTCGCTGTCATGAACCATCCCTCCGCCTTGTTCAGGCCGGCAGCCAATCGATGTCGTCGAAGCCGCGACGGATATATCCGCCTTTTTCCGCGGACGATCCTTCGTAACCAAAGCGGCTCCACAGCGTTTGCTGGTTATACAGGGACGTGACGAGCCCCGACCGAAGGGTTTTGAAGAAATCGCTGCTTTCAATCGTCTTCAAGACAAGGGCGCGATCCTGCTCATGCTCGATCGCGAGATATGGGCGCCCGTACTTCCTTCGTGCAGCATCGTCGAGCAGCGCGGCACCGGCTCGAAGAAGCTGGTTCTTGCTCGCGTCGGCGGCGAGCTGTTCGGCGATCGTTGCGATTGCGCGCTGATACTGATCGTCTGCGAAGCGGTCGTGCGGAAAAAGATCTCGCGCCATCCGTATCAAGGGAGCGGAATCGGCAAAACCCATCGGCATCGATTGTGCGAGTACCCGGCCTGGAAGAACTGCCGCCGCGGATGCCATGAAGACAGCAGTGGCCGATCCGACAATCAATGTCCTTCGATCGAAATTACCGTTCCTGTCTTCAATGTGCATGGCCTTGCCCCGATATGTGAAAGAAGACGAATTTGAGAGCCGTCTTCGAACGATCAGAAGAGTGCGGTGTAGAGAAAATAGCCGGCGATAAGCACGCACGACATGATACAGACACGGTCACCTATGATATCGATGCGTGACATCGGATAAGATCCTTCAGGCGAGCGAAATATTCACCGCGCATCTGCCGTTCGGCAGGTTCGCATTAGCGGTAGCGGCCATTTTTCTGCAGGACCTCGATCTTGTAGCCGTCGGGATCGCTGATGAAGAAGAACCGAGCGGGCAGCCGTTCGTCCTTGAATTCCTTGATGGGCTGAGGCGAAAGGCCGGCACTTTCCATACGCGCATGTTCAGCATCCAGGTCATCGCTCACGACCGCTATGTGACCGTAGCCTTCACCGAGCGAATAGGGCTCGACCCGCCCATGATTGACGGTCAGCTCCAGCTCGAAATCATTGTCCGGGCTGCGCAGATAGACGAGCGTGAAGTCATCGAACGGAAATCGTCCAGCGACATCAAGACCCAGAGCTTCCTTGTAGAACTCTATGGACTTTCGTTCGTCCGTCACGCGCACCATGGAGTGGATGATCTTAGCCATGCTTGCTTGCTCCCAAATATGAAGTCGGGCTATCGATCATTTGCCGTTTAGTCCCTTGAGATAACCAATGATCGCCAGGCGCTTGGCTGCATCAGGCTGACGATAGTTCATGACGCTGCCAGGAACTTGAGCGTTGCTGTCGGCAAGCCAAAGATTGAGCGTTTGGTCGGTCCACTTGATCCGGGAAGAGCGCAGCGCGCTGGAGTAATTGAAGCCCGGCGACTTCCCGGCGGTCCGGCCCACGACACCAGCCAGCGACGGACCGACACGAACCTCTCCCGCTATGGTGGAATGGCATGCTCCGCATTGCTGCCCAAAAAGCTTCTCACCACTCGGCGGGCCGGACTTGGGCACAACAACACCTTGGCTGTGAGCAGCCGAACCGATGATCAACCCAAGACTCATCGCTACGGTAGAGGGAAGCACCCGGAAGGCGGTGCCGCAACAACGGCGGTGATTTTGGCCTTTGCCGATGTAAGCCGCCTTCAGTATTCCAGATCGCACCTGTTCATCTCCGCCATGCTTGCCGGAACCAGATTGCCATTCCGGTGGCGCCAAAAGCGATCTTTCCGGGTTGCTCATTGTGGCATTCACTATGGCGGATTGATCATCGAGACCCGCCGTGCCTGTTGCTTTCCTCGGACTGTCGCTTTTTGCCCGACGGTTACGCCCTGCCTGAACTACCGCTCCCGGGCCGTAAATGTAGCAGTCTTGGCGGCGCGACCAGTGCGCCCTATGCCCGGATTGAAGATGTTGAGCGGGTCGAGCCTTGCGTAATGCTCAGCAAGCGGCTTCTTGGCATGATAAAGATGACCGACATTATGCTCCGCCGGATACTCAGCGCCGCGCTGGTCAAGCAGCGCCAACATCTTTTCCTCCAAGGCAGCGGCGTCGACCCCCTTGGATATGACATAATCATGATGAAATACGTGGCAGAAGAAGTGTCCGTAATAAAGCCGGTGCTGGATTGCACTCGACATGGATGCCGGTAATTGCTCGACCCAGTCCTGGTCATTACGCCGAAGAGCGAAGTCGATCGCCACGATTTCCTCGACGCTATCTTGATGTATCGCGCGATATCTGACCGCCGCGCCAGCCACCGCAAATCGATGGCGGAAGGCGTCCGCCGCTTCCGATGGGCTGCATTCGAAAAAGTCACTCACGGACGATCTAAAAGCAGATCCGAGATAGTCTCGTGCTTCCTCGACGCCGCCGTCCGCCATCTTCAATATGAGATGATGCTCATAATGCTGACGAAATTGGAGCAATCTTCGGGGAAGGTGATTGCCCCACAGGCTGCTGCACCATTGAAGGAAATGATCGCTGGATTGCCGCGGCAGCAACGGAAGCCGATCCGCCCAATTGTCGAGCCGGACTTTCGTTGCAAACAGGGCGGGGAGCTTCTCCGTCCCCAGATATTTGATCGCGAGGAAAAGATCCTTGCCATATCTGGCGGCAATGTCGAAGGCATCACGATGCACATACTCCCCCGAGACCGGCAGATGGGAGAAGCTGCTCAGGATATGGCGACGCAGCCTGGTCAATGCCGCTGGATCGTTCGTCCCAAGGTAAAAGGTCGCGGTGCGCTCGTCGGCGGCAAAAGTGTCGAGGCGAACCGCGAACAGCACAACCTTCCCCGCGCTGCCGGCAGCCTCGAACAATCTCAGGGGATCCGCGTTGAACCGGGCGGGTGTGTCCTCATCGATCTGGCGGACATGGTCGCGATAGCGGGCGTCCGACGCAGCACGTCCTTCGGTGGTCGTGACATTGGCGTCCGTGAAGCATCCCCGATCCAATCGGTCCAATATCTCCTCCGGTTGCGTGCCCAGCTCCATCCCAAGATGGTTGACCAAGCGCAAAGCGCCGTCGGCTCCAACTTGCGCATATAGGGCAAGCTCCGTGTAGGCCGGGCCGCGGCGCACCAGAGCTCCGCCTGAATTGTTGCAAATGCCACCGATAACAGTAGCGCCAAGGCAGGACGACCCGATCACAGAGTGGGGCTCGCGCCCCAGAGGTTTGAGCGTCTGCTCCAGTTCGTGAAGCGTGGTCCCCGGAAGGCAAAGAACCTGCGTGCCTCCGCGAAGAAGATGCGTACCGCGCAGGCGTCCAGTGTTGATGATGATCACGTCGCGATCATAACGACCGAAGGGGGTGGAGCCCCCGGTCAAGCCCGTATTGGCCGCCTGCGCTATGATGATGACGCCGGCAGCGGTGCAATGCTGCAGAACCTCCCACTGCTCGAGGAGCGTCCCGGGGCGCACCACGGCCAGGGCCGGGCCTCCGCCGAAGCGATATCCTTGGGAGAAGCGGCGCGTAGCCGCCGCCCCCGTCAGGACATGGCGACGCCCAACGACACCCTTTAGCTTGGAGACCAGCGACCGCTCAGGCGCACGCGGTGCCGCAGCCTGCTCTGACAGCAAACGCGAATCCAGTCTGGACCAGAAGGGCGGTATCACCGCGTGCACCTTCAGTGGTTTTGAGGGAACATCACCCGGTGAGTTTCTTCGTCGAAGCCGGTCTTCAGCTGGAAGCGGTCCTTGATCAGGTTCGCGCGCTGTGCCGCCGGACGCGCCGTGATCTCAGCGTGAAGCTTGGCAGCGCGGGGGTAAGCTGCAAGGCCTTCATCCCCGAAGATGACCGGCGCCATGTTGGCCCACCCCCAGAACGCCATGTCCGCGATGCTATATTCGGTTCCTGCCAGAAAGGCGTTGGTCGCGAGATGGTCTTCGATCACCTGATAGTGGCGCTGTGTTTCCTTAAGGTACCGATTCTGCGCGTATGGCAGGGTTTCCGGCGCATGGCGCAGGAAGTGGACAGCCTGGCCCGAAAAAGGCGACAACCCGGTCGCCACGAAGAACAGCCATGAAAGCGCCGCGCCTCGTTCTTTCTCTGCGGTCGGCAGGAAACGGCCGTGCTTTTCCGCGAGGTAGAGGATGATCGCGTTAGAATCGAAGACGGTCACGTCGCCATCGACAAGAACGGGAACCTTGCCGTTGGGGTTGAGCGCGCGGAAGGCCGGCTCGTGTTGATCCCCTTTCAGAATATCGACCGGGATCGTCTCATAATCCAGCCCGAGTTCTTCAAGGAGCAAGCCCACCTTCATCGGGTTAGGCGTGTGATGAAAGTAGAAACGCAGCATAGTTGAACTCCGAGCAGTTAAAAGAAGGTGCGGTCCGGTCCGGCCATGTGGACCGCCCGGACCGCCTTGGCACTAGAACTTGATTTCGCCCGTCACGCCATAGGTGCGCGGCGGACCCGGCAGATAGGGATAACCCGCCGGACCGGCATAGGTGACGCCGAGGGAGACATATTGCTTGTCCAGCAGATTCTTCCCCCAAAAGCGTATGCTGGTGTTTGGTGTGGGCGAATATTTAAGCTGCGCGCTCAATAAGCCGTAGCCGTTCTGCTTCAGCAGATTGTCCGGCTCGAAATAGAGCTTCGAGGTGTGGTAATAGTCGACCGAGAGTTGCGCATCGCCATGCCCTGTGTCCACCGTATAGCTCGCACCCACGTTGAAGACATATTTGGCCGAGAGCGGCAGTTGATTGCCGCTTGCGTCCACCGAAATAGCGGGAATGGTGCCGCCGACATATCCCAGCGCAGGATTGGTGTTGGGATTAGGCGGCGCGGAAGGGGCGTTGTTGTAGGATTTGTAAGTCGCGTCGAGATAGGTAAAACCGCCGTGCGCGCTGAACTGCGATGACAGAGCGGCCTCGGCCTCCAATTCCACGCCCTTTACGCGGGCGCTCTCCGCGTTGGACAGGATGATCGACCCGGACCTGATCAACTGCACCTGGGGATCGGAGACCCGATAGTAGAAGGCAGCGCCGTTCAGTCGCAGGTGGCGGTCGAACAGGGACGTCTTGAGACCTGCTTCATACGCATCCACCGTTTCTGGGCGCTGCGGCGGCGCTGAGAAAGGAATGAGATTATATCCACCCGACTTGTAGCCCCGGCTGTAAGAGACGTAGCCCAGAATGTCGGGTGTGAACTTGTAATCCACTGCTGTTCGGTAGGTAAGTCTGTCGAGACTTTTGGAGTCCGGAGGCACGGGGAAGCTGGCGATCTCAGCGCCGTTGTTGATGAGAGCGGTTCGCCCGTCGCCGGACGTTTTCTCATGCGTGTAGCGTAAGCCCCCGGTCAGGCTGAGCTTAGGCGCGACTTCCAAAGTCGCTTGACCATAGCCGGCATAGGATTTCGCCCGCTGCTTGGCGAAAATCTGCACGCCGTTGAAGCCGGGTCCGGAAAAGAGCGGCCCGCTAAAGTCCGAGGGATCATATTTGCTGAGCGCATTATAGTAAAACAGGCCCGCGACGTAGGTCAGTGGCCCTTGCTTGCCGGCGAGCTGAAGCTCCTGGGTGAACTGTTTTACACCGATGTGGAGCAGGTACCGACCATCGCCCTGGGGCGTGAGGTCTGAAACGCCGGGCTGCTTCTCGCGCTCGCGCGTAAATGCCGTCGTGCTCGTGAGGGTACCAAAGCCGACATCCTGCTCGATGCGGAGAGAGCCGCCCTCACCCTTGGTGATATTGCGACCGTCGATCCCGTTTCGCGTGTCATAGAAGTCGGGCAGGGGCGGAAGGACGACATAGGGCGGAAGGCTCGTGCCGCCGGTATAGCCCTTCATGATATTTCCCTGGGTGCTGACCCTTGAGAGCGAGTAATAGCCGGTGAGCACCACCTTGGTGCTGCTGCCGGGCTTCCACAGCAATTTGGAGCGCACCGTGAAGTCGTTCTGAAAACCGGCCTTATTGCCGGTCGCGATATTCGTACCCCAGCCGTCGGCCTGGTTCGTGCCACCGACGGTGATGTCCATGGCTAGGGTGTCCGACAGGCCGCCCGTCACATAGAGGTCGCCCTGGAAGGTCTGGTAATTGCCGTAGCCAAGGCTGGCGTGACCGGAAAAGTCAAACGACGGATCCGGCGTTACGATGTTGATGACGCCGCCGGACGAGTTGCGCCCGAACAAGGTGCCCTGCGGCCCTTTGAGGACTTCGACGCGCTCGATGTTGCTAAGCGAGAGAAAGCCAACCGGCAGCCGGGTATAATAGACGCCATCGGCATAGACGGCGACGCTGGATTCATTGCCGGCCGCCGAGGCATTGCTGCCGATACCGCGCAGAAAGGGAAGCGCGACGCCCGTTCCCTGGGCCACCTGGAGCCCTGGTGTGATCCTCGTCAGTTCCCGAACATCCTTGATACCGCGCTCTTCAAGCGCCGCATCGTTGAACGCGCTGACGGCCACAGGGACGTCCTGCAGCCTCTGAGCGCGCTTCTGCGCGGTGACGATAATTTCCTGCACACCGCCGCCCGTTGATTCGTCACTGGCGCTAGTGGCTTGCGGCGGCTGGACGGATTGGGCCTCGGCCTTGCTCGAGACGGCCATGAGCGCGACCGCGAAGGTCGTGATGGTCGCCAGCCCCGTCGAGTGCTTCAGATATCGCTTGTGCATAAAACTCCCCTCTCTGTTTCGCCTTATAGTTTTTGTTCTGAACGGCAGTTGGCATCAGTGGTGTGGAAAACTCCAGCCCCCCGATAGCGCGCGCTGGCGTCGCCCGCGTTCATGGCGATATTGTAAAAATGAGATTTGCTTTCAGAAATGGAGCATTGTCGCAGGCTGCTGTCCCCCGCACGCGAACGCGCTGCCGTAGAGCGCTGGCCTTATTCCGCGCGCGATCGAAAAAAATACGGAATGCGCGCTTTTTCAATGTATCCCGAACCCGCGCGGCCGGGCCCTGATGCTATCGTGATGCGGCCGGGCGCTAGCGCACCGGCAGGACCGAGCCGAATGCGCAGAAATAAGGTAAGAGCTTGACCACGATCGCCATCGACAGGGTTGACGCTGAATATCGCGAGATATTGCAGCAGATACCGATGCTTCAACTCACGGCTGGAACGCTCGGCGAGGCCCGCAGCGCCATGGTCGATATGTTCATCAACCTTCTTCCTTCTAGTGACGCCTCCCCAGTTCGGCCGCGGCTTATCTCCGGGGCGCCGCTCATTCTTTTTGAGCCGGCGATCAGATCGGAAGGCCTGAGGGCAGCAATTCTCTATATCCATAGCGGCGGGTTCGTCATGGGCAGTGCCGCCATGATGAACGGCTATTGCGCCAGGCTCGCGGACGAGCTCGGCGTCGTCGTCGTCAGCGTGGATTACAGGCTGGCGCCTGAGACGCCTTTCCCTGGACCGTTGGAAGACTGTTATGACGGCCTTAAATGGCTGTTCGATAACGCCGATGAACTGAATGTCGACACGGGGCGCGTGGCAGTGATGGGCGACAGCGGCGGCGGCGGCTTGGCTGCCGCCCTGTGCCTCCTGGCGCGGGACCGCGGCGGCCCGCAGCCCAGCGTCCAACTGCTGATGTACCCCATGCTGGATTGCCGGGCCGGCGCGGCGCAAGAGCCGTCTCCCAATCCCTTCACCGGTGACTTTCTGTGGACTCGCTCGATGAACCAGTTCGGCTGGAATGCAATGCGAGGTGAGCAAGAGCTGACGGCGGAACAGCTCGGCTATTTCTCGCCATCACTCGCGCAAGACTTTTCCTCCCTGCCTGCCGCCTTCATTGGAGTTGGTACGCTCGATCTCTTCGTCGACGAGTGCCTTGCCTTTGGCCATGCTCTCGTGCGCGCGGGAGTGCCGGTCGAATTGCGGACCTACCCGGGTTGCTTTCATGGCTTCGACAGATTGCCGGGCACACTTTCCGAGAGCTTCGAGCGCGATCTGTTCGCAGCCATTCGGCGCTTTCTGCAGCTTGGCCCGCGAGACCAGGCCGCCAACCAGACGGTGCAAACGCAAGCAAACGATCAAAAGGAGGGAGAATGACATTGGAGCTGGACGGGAAGACGGTCGTCATCACCGGGGCCGCCGGTGACATTGGAGGCGCCACCGCGCGTCGATCCGCGGAAGAGGGAGCATCCGTCATGCTTCTCGACATCGACGCAGACGCGATCGCCGCAGCAGCGGCAGGGCATCCAAGCCTTTTTCACCGGCGCGTGGACGTCACTTCGAGCAGCGATGTCGAAGCTGCAGCGGCGGCCGTGAGCGAAAAGATGGGGCCGGTCGATTTGCTCTTCCTGAATGCGGGCATCGAGCAGCCCTATGCACCTGTTGCCGAGCTTGACGAAGCGCTGTTCGACCGGATCATGGCCGTGAACGTGAAGGGCGTGTTTCTGATGGCGAAACACTTCCTGCCGATCATGCGAGACGGCGGGTGCATCGTCATCACCTCATCGATCGCTTCGCTGATGGCTCTCCCGGGTAACGCCGCCTATTCCGCCAGCAAGGCCGCCGTGGCAGGAATGATGCGTTCGATCGCCGCCGACTGCGCGCCGCGTGGGATAAGATGCAACACTGTCCATCCGGGCTCGGTCAACAGCCGTATGATGGCGCGGTCTGCTGAAGCTGCGACCGGGGGCGGGGACACGACCCAGTTTTTCGAGCAGGTGTCTGCGATGGCGAAACTGGGAAGGATGGTCGAGCCGGTGGAAATTGCGGAAATGGTAGTCTTCCTCGGCAGCGACCGCGCTCGAATGGTGACGAGCCAAAGCCTCGTCGTCGACGGGGGCACTGTGGCGTAAGGCACGACGATCTCGAATATTCGAGGCGCCTACAGATGCAGCCGGCAAATTCCCGGCAGCAGCACTGAAAAATCGAAAGCGGACTGAACTATGATCGAGCTATATTACCATCCGACGCCTAACACCTGGAAAGTTGCGATCATGTTGGAGGAGTGTGGGCTTCCTTATCAGCTCAAGCTCGTCAACATCCATGATTCCGAGCAGTTCTCGCCGGAGTTCCTCAAGATCAACCCCAACGGCCGGGTGCCGGCGATCGTGGATACCGAGGCATCCAACGGACCTCTTCCCATCTTCGAATCAGGCGCGATCCTCATCTATCTGGCGGAGAAGAGCGGTCTTTTCCTGGCCCCTACGGGCGCCGAGCGGGCGGTCGCGCTGGAGTGGCTTTTCTGGCAAATGTCCGCACTAGGCCCGATCGCGGGCCAGGCCCATTATTTTCGCCGATATGCTCCGGAAGGCAATGAGCATGCGAGCGAGCGGTTCACAAAGGAAGCCGCCCGGCTTTACGGGGTGCTGGATCGACGTCTGGGAGACGTCGAATGGCTCGCGGGAGACTATAGCATCGCGGACATGTCTTGCTGGGGCTGGGTATTCTTCCACCGCATGCACGGCCAGTCGTTCAACGACTTTCCGCACGTCGGCCGGTGGTTCAAGCAAATGTCGGATCGTCCGGCAGTTGTTCGCGCGAAGCGAATTGGGCTCGACAATGTCTCCTCCGAGATGCTCCAGATATATGATCAGCCATATTACAGCCTCCCCGACGATTACGGCGCCGAAGGAACAAGGGTTCGCTAATCGATCGCGTGAACTCGAGCGGCAGACGCCCCGCTCCCGCCGGACGGTCGCTCGGCGCATGTCATGCTCACTTTGAGCAAGGCTCGAAACTGCTCCTTCGACCTCAATCAGGCTAAAAGTTCGCCCAGATGCGATCAGCCGTAATCGGGGAGAGATCATGAAGGTATTCGTTATAGGCGCCACGGGCTTTGTTGGATCGGCCGTTGCGCGCACTTTCAAAGCGGCGGGTCACGACGTTTCCGGCCTTTCGCGAAATGCTTCCAATGAGGCAGCGCTGCAAGAGGCCGGGGTGAGTGCTGTGCCGGGCAACCTGTCCGATCTTTCGAGCCTTGCTGCACTTGTCGATCCCTTCGACGTGGTCATCATGGCCGGCATGATTCCCTTCGAAGAGGAAGCGCCGCTCATGCAGGCGCTTGTTGCGGCCTGCCGCACCGGTTCTAGAAAGCATCTTATTTTTACCTCGGGCAGCGGCGTACTGTCGATCGAGTCGAAGGATGGATCCTGGAACCAGGAAACCTTTGCAGAAGACGATCCCTTTCCCTTTCCGTCCCGTCCGAACCGTGCCATCCGGATCCAGACCGAAGATCTGGTGCGGCAGGCCTCGGGTGACGGCCTGAGCACCTACGTCATCCGGCCGCCGCTCATCTACGGGCATGGCGGGAGCATTCAGATCCCGCAGATATTCGAATCGGCACGGAAAACAGGCAAGGCCTGCTATCTGGGATATGGCCTCAACCTCTATTCGGCCGTGCATGTCGACGATCTCGCGGCATGCTATCTCCTCGCCGTCGAGCGGGGAACGCCCGGCGCGCTTTATCACACGGTTTCGGGCGAGGCCAATTTCCGCAGCATCGCCGAAGCGGTCGCTCAGGTCGTGGGATGCGAGACCCAGAGCCTCGATTATGACGCTGCGTGCGAACTTTGGGGCAGCTTCTGGGTGGATATCGCGCTCGCGGTCAACAGCCGATCGATCGCGCGGCGAACGGTCTCTGAACTCGGCTGGACTCCTCAACACCTTGATGTGATCGACGACATCCGCAACGGATCCTATCGTGCCGCCTATCAAGCCGCGCAGGCGCAAGGCGGTAAGGAGTTTAGTTGGAAGAGCCATGGCTGACCAGTGGCGCCTCCCCACCATGGCTGACTCGCGCGATGCGCCTACAGGTTGAAAGGCGAGCTAATGACCAGCATAATCGCGCGATCGCGTCTCATTGAGATCATGGCGCAGGGGAGGCAGCCGCTCGGCATCTTCGTCTCTTCCCTCGATCCGGCATCGACCGATATAATGGCGCTTGCGGGCGTCGATTTCGTTGTCATTGACGGCGAGCACGGCCGTTTCGGACGCGCCGACATTGAAAACCACGTTCGAGCGGCAAATCTCGGTGGGATTCTGCCTTTTGTTCGGATTCTCGAGAACTCCCCGACCTTGATCCAGTCGATGCTCGATCTCGGTGCGCATGGGGTCCTCGTCCCCCATGTCGACACTGCCGAAGACGCCCGTTCAGCGGTTGCGGCCAGCCGATATGCGCCTCGTGGAAAGAGAGGCATGTGTCCGGCCTGTAACGCCGGCGGCTATGGGATGGCGGGATGGTCCGCGCATGTGGATGCGTCCGATGCGAACGTCCTGATCATTCCGGTTCTGGAGTCGCGCAAGGCGATCGAAAATATCGAGGAGATTCTGGCAGTCGAGGGCATCGACATCGTCCTCTACGGGCCCGGCGACCTTTCGGCCGACATGGGTATCGACTTCGTCGAGGACAAGCACTTGCTTGCCGAGGCTTGGCAGAGGCTGCTCGCGGCGACCAAGCGCGCCGGCAAAAGCGCGCTCGCGCCATATGGTCTGGGCTTCGATGACGCCGACATGCTCATCGCAGAGATGGAACTGATGCTGTTGCGCAAGGCGGTTGCCAGCTTGGTTGACGAGGCGCGGACCAGTCATGCCTCGCGCACATGAGGATCACGCGGCGCGAAATTCTCGTCACTGCGCTGGCTTCGGGTTGTCTCATGGCTGACGATGGCCGTGCAGCAGCGGGGGCTGCCCCTTCGGAAGAGGCTTACGCAGGAGTCGACCCCGAACTGATACCGCGCTTGCGTCAGATCGGGGCGGGCGACCTTACTGCTGAAACCTTGTTGCGCTGGCGAAACGCACCTCCGACCGTCCCTCCTGTGACTCTTCCACCCCCCGCTCCGCAACTCGCGCGAAAAATCATCCCGGGATCCCACGGAAATCCGCCGGTCGCGATCTTCATCGTCGATCCTTCACCGGGTGCGCGCGGCCGACCGGCATATCTCTACGTTCACGGCGGGGGATATGTCATGTTCAGCGCGGATCGAAACCCCAAGCTGGTTCAGGAGATCGCGATCGAGAATGACTGCGTGGTTGTGGCCGTCGATTACCGATTGGCACCGGAAGCGCGCTTCCCGGCTGCGCTTGAGGATATTTATTCGGCGCTCTGCTGGCTGCGGGACAATGCGGGCGCTCTCGGCGTGGACGTACGCCGAATAGCAGTCGGCGGCGAAAGCGCCGGGGCCGGTCATGTGGCCTCACTGTCGATCGCCGCGCGAGACAGGCGCGGGCCCCACATCGCCTTCCAGCTCCTCCTCTATCCGATGCTTGACGATCGGACCGGCAGCAGCAGGCCGGCGGCTCCCAACGCGGGGCGTTTCATCTGGACTCCCGCTTCCAATCGCTTTGGATGGTCATCGTTGCTCGGTATGCCCGCCGGCAGCGATGCCGTGCCGACACAGTGCGTGCCGGCGCGCGCGACTAATCTCGCCGGGCTTCCCCCGACATATATCGGGGCGGGCTCGATCGATCTTTTCGCGCGGGAGGACATCGAGTTCGCCGGACGCCTGATGGACGCGGCCGTTCCCACCGAACTGCTGATAGTACCGGGTGCCTATCATGGGTTCGACCTTGCTGTGCCGGACGCCGCGATCTCGCGACGCTTCACTGCATCCTGGAAGGCAGCTCTCAAGCGAGGCTTGGCGAGGTGAGCGCGCAGCCACCCACATCATAACGTCTGGACGTAGGCGGCGACCTCTTCCAGCGTTGGCCTGTTGGGCTCATCCCAGCCTTCGAAGGCAGGTGGCGGCCCCATCGGGGCTACATCCCAGTAGCGCCCGCTGAAGTCCGGCGGACCAAGATAGGTCAGGTTCCACCATCGGCGAGAGAACCGCCAGCGACCGTCCTCCACTTTATATTCATCATGGTAGATGCCCATCACAATGCGCGGCTTGCCATCAGTCGCACGTACCGATTCGCTGACATAAATGCGCCCGCGCGCTTGATCGCCCTCCACATCGATGATCGAAGCGACGGGACTATGCAAAATATTGTGGCGATCCTTCATCAAGGTGCGCCAAAACTCGACGATAGTCTCGCGACCCTTGGTGGCACGTCCAAAAGCTATCCATTCGCCATCCGTCGCCCAGCAGGCACGGTAGTCCTCTTCGCTCTTGCGATAGAAGGCATCGGTGTACCGCCCATGCAAATCCTGAATGGCAAGTCGTGCCTCAACGTCTTTGAGCATCTTGTCTCTCCGCGCTACCCGGACTCCGACCGTCGCCCATCGGGGCATCAACCGGCCCGGCTCGTGTTTCTTTCCTTCCCCCAAGGGCCGGGATGTGACGGCCGCGAGCGGTGGGAGCAACGAACCCAGCATATATGTTCGCACGAAACAGGACGACGCCAATGCGTGCTGAGATCGATCAAAGAATGCCGATAGCGATCGTCGTGGACCATTGCTTCCGGCCTCGCCGAGATCGGTATTCATCGGCGCAGGTTGCATAATCAGCCGGTGGGCGGGGAATTCGGTCGCTTCGTGTTGAAATCCCCGTTGAATGGATCGATCAGAAACATCAACGATCAGTTTCAACTAATCGAGGCCATCGCAGCGATGCCTTGCATGTGGCACGCGGCTGCCAGAGCAGAAGCTCTCCCTTGCGCATGGATACAAGGTGTCAACTGCCACCTTGCCGGGCGGCAACAAATAACATGACGGTATGAGGCGGCATGAAGATTGCGATCCTGCGGGAAACCACCGACTATGAGCGGCGCGTTTCGGCAACACCTGAAACGGTGAAGAAGTTCATTGCTCTGGGAGCTGATATCGCCGTCGAGGCGGGGGCAGGTGAGAGCGCTTCGATCGCCGATAGCGCTTACCAGGATGCCGGCGCGACGGTCGCCGATCGCGGTGTCGTCACTGAGAATGCCGATATTCTACTTTGCGTACGTGGTCCAGCGACAGAATCGATCGTTGGCGTGAAACGGGACGCATGGCTTGTTGGGAGTCTCGACCCTCTGGCGCAGCGGCCTCTCGTCGATCGTTATGCAGCGGCCGGCATTGAAGCGCTCGCCATGGAGTTCATGCCGCGCATCACCCGCGCCCAATCGATGGATATCCTTTCGTCGCAGTCGAACCTGGCCGGCTACAAGGCTGTGCTGGTCGCCGCCAGCGAATATGGTCGCGCCTTCCCGATGATGATGACCGCAGCCGGCACGGTCTCGGCGGCACGCGCCTTCATAATGGGAGTAGGTGTGGCCGGTCTTCAGGCAATCGCCACTGCCCGCCGCCTCGGCGCGCAGGTCTCTGCCACCGATGTGCGTTCCGCAACCAAGGAACAGATCCTGTCACTCGGCGCCAAGCCGGTATTCGTGGAGCAGTTGGCGGGCATCGAAGGCGAGGGTGCCGGCGGCTATGCGAGTGAGATGTCGCCGGAATATCAAAAGGCGCAAGCCGAGCTTGTCTCGGGCCATATTGCCAAGCAGGACATTGTCATCACCACGGCGCTGATCCCGGGCCGCGCTCCTCCCAGGCTCATCAGCGATACGCAGATCGCGACGATGAGAGCGGGCTCGGTCATCGTCGACCTAACAGCGGAAAGTGGCGGCAATGTCGAGGGCGTCGTTACGGGCGAGACGGTCGTCAGACACGGGGTCCGGATCGTCGGGGCCAGGAACATTGCGAGCAGTCTGGCTGCGGATGCATCGGCGCTTTTCGCGCGCAATCTCTTCAACTTCCTGAGCGCGTTCTGGGACAAGAATGCTGGCAAGCCGATCCTCGACGAGGAGATCGGCAACGCCGTGCGCCTCACGCGGGGCGGCAAGGTTGTCCACGAACGACTGCTCGGCTGATCGCCAAAAGGACCAAGCCTGTGGATTTCATCTCGATCTTGTCGATCTTCGTGCTGGCCTGCTTCGTGGGCTATTATGTCGTGTGGTCGGTGACGCCGGCACTGCACACGCCGCTGATGGCGGTCACAAACGCCATTTCCTCAGTGATCATCGTCGGCGCACTGATCGCGAGCGCGGCGCAGGGCAGCGTCTATGCCAAATATCTTGGCCTCGTCGCGGTGGTTTTCGCGAGCGTCAATATCTTTGGCGGCTTCGCGGTCACCGAGCGGATGCTCGCGATGTACAAGAAAAAAGAGCGCAAGAGCTGAGCGCGGGCCAGGGGGATAGATAATGCATGAACTAGCCGCCACACCCGCATGGGCCTCCTTGGCCTATCTGGTATCGGGTATCCTCTTCATTCTGGCGTTGCGCGGGCTTTCAAGTCCGGCCAGCTCCCGCCGCGGCAACCGCTTCGGCATGGCCGGCATGCTCATCGCCGTTGCCACAACGCTCGTCCTGCACGGCACCGGACTTGTCGAGATTGCGATCGCTATCGCCATCGGCGGCGCAATCGGTTCCGTGACCGCTCGCAAGATCGCGATGACCGACATGCCGCAGCTCGTCGCTGCCTTCCATTCGCTGGTGGGACTCGCTGCAGTTCTGGTCGCTGGGGCCGCCTTCCTCAATCCGGGTGCCTTCGGGATTTTGGACGAGGCGACAGGTCATATCCACAATGTCAGCCGGATCGAGATGGGGCTAGGCGTCGCGATCGGCGCGATCACGTTCTCAGGTTCGGTGATCGCCTTCCTGAAACTCAACGGCAATATGTCTGGCAAGCCGATCATGCTGCCAGGGCGGCATATCATCAACCTGGGTACGCTGGCCGCAATCTTTGGGCTCATCGGCTATTTCGTCACTGACGACGCTCATTGGGTGTTCCTCACTGTCACCGCGCTAAGCTTCGTTATCGGCTTCCTTCTGATCATTCCCATCGGCGGTGCGGATATGCCGGTGGTCGTCTCCATGCTGAACAGCTACTCGGGCTGGGCGGCCGCAGCGATGGGCTTCACCCTGCACAATTCAGCGATGATCATTACCGGCGCCCTGGTGGGTTCGTCCGGTGCAATTCTCAGCTACATTATGTGCAAGGCGATGAACCGGAGCTTCATAAGCGTGATCGCCGGCGGCTTCGGCGGTGACAGCGCCGCGTCTGGCGGCGGCGACGCCAAGGAGCAGCGCCCATGGAAGCGTGGCTCGGCCGATGATGCAGCCTTCCTCATGGGGCAGGCCGAGCAGGTCATCATCGTTCCTGGCTACGGCATGGCAGTCAGTCAGGCGCAGCATGCTCTGCGCGAGATGGGCGACGTTCTGAAGGCGGCAGGCGTCAGGGTCAAATATGCGATTCATCCGGTTGCCGGACGCATGCCAGGCCATATGAACGTGCTGCTCGCAGAGGCAAACGTTCCCTATGATGAGGTCTTCGAGTTGGAGGACATCAATTCGGAATTCGCTCAGACGGACATCGCCTTTGTGATAGGCGCGAATGACGTAACCAATCCAGCAGCGAAGACCGACAAGACTTCTCCGATCTACGGTATGCCTATCCTTGACGTCGAGAAGGCAAAGACCGTGCTGTTCGTGAAGCGCTCGATGGGGGGTGTGGGCTATGCTGGCGTCGATAACGATGTCTTCTACATGGACAACACGATGATGCTGCTCGGCGATGCCAAGAAGATGGTCGAGGAAATCGTCAAGGCCATGAATTAGCGCGTGTCAGCCGCCCTCGGGCACGTTACCGAGCTCGATTGGTACGGCCATCATGGATGACACCGGGGGTTGGCGTGTTCTGCCAACCCCGCGGACTCATCTTTGCCGGTCGATGTCGACGATGCGGACGCGAGCAGCGCCATGGATTGCACCCCACGGTCCAATGGTTCGGGGGCCCAGGGCGCGATCGCCGTCCCGCTTCCAAGCAGAGTAGCCCCTTGCCTTGAAAGCGAGGCCGCGGGCCTCACTTAACCGACGCAGGCGCCGCCAAACACGATTTGATTGCGAACTACCGGATTGAAAAGGGCGTAGAGAAAGTTTTCAGCTCCACCGCTCACCGCGTCGAGCGCTGCTAGATGGTCCGATGACAGCTTTAGCCCGAGTGCCGATACATTGTCGGTCACTTGGTCCGCGCGACTTACACCCATGAGTGTAGATGCGACGCCGGGGCGCCCTATGACCCAGGCCAGAGCAATTCGTGCTGGGGTTTCACCTGTATCTGTAGCGACGCGTTTGACCTCATCGACGATGCGCCAGTTGCGCTCGGTAAACAGCGCATCGCCAAATGGATTGTCTCCATCGAGACGTTTGTCACCCTCCGGTCGCGGACTAGCGTCACCGCCGGAGTTAGGGACGCCCGCTTGCCGGGAGGGCCCGGCCTCGACCGATGCACGATCATATTTTCCGGCCAGCAAACCATAGGCCAGCGGGCTCCACGGGATGAGTCCCATTCCGAAGGCACTAGCAAGCGGGATATGCTCATTTTCTACTCCACGCTCCGCGAGCGAGTAGAAATATTGCAAACCTATGGGAGCGGGGAGGCCATGGGAGCGTGCAAGCATCACCAACTGCGTCACGTACCACGCCGGGCTGTTCGAGAGGCCCCAGTAGCGGATCTTGCCCGACCGGATCAGGCCCGCCATCGTCTGGAGCAATTCTTCGGCGGGCGTGATCCCGTCCCAGATGTGAATCCAGTAAAGATCGATGAAATCGGTACCGAGACGTGTCAAGGAACCATCGACGGCGGCATGGACGTGGCGAGCCCCATTCCCGCCCGTCAGCGGCGCCTTGCCTGTCGCAAAGCCCGATTTGGTCGCGATGACCAGACGATCGCGTGACCCCGTGTCTTTGACGAATGCGCCGATCATCTCCTCGGACTCGCCGCCGGAATAGACGTCCGCTGTATCCAAGAAATTTCCACCTAGGTCGGTGTAACGGTCGAAAACCGCCCGACTGGCGCCCGCATCCATTCCCCAGCGCGGGGTGCCGAAAGTCATCGTGCCCAGCGCCAACGGGCTGACGAGCAGGCCGGACCGCCCGAGCGGCCGATAGGTTTCTAAGTTCATATTCGCTTCCTCCAGGCGTTGAAGGAGAAATATGGAGTTCGGGGACACCAATGATTAGGACATAAACACCGTATGGGTTGCTGAGGTATTTTCAAGAATGGATCGTGATCTTTGGTCCGGCCTCGCCATATTCGCTGAGATTGTTGAGGCAGGAAGCTTTGCGAAAGCAGCAACCCGACTAGGCCTTTCGCCCTCTGCCCTCAGTCATGCGTTGCGCGGCGTAGAGGGGAAGTTGGGAATTCGGTTACTCGACCGCACCACGCGCTCGCTTGCTCCCACCGACGCGGGTGAAGAATTGTTGCGGCGGCTAAGACCGGCGATGGCCTCGGTCGAGGAAGCGGTAGGAATATTGAATGACAGCCGGGATCGTCCGCGTGGGCAGGTGCGTGTCAACGCGCATCGCCCCGCCGCTGTGCATGTCATCCTGCCTCGCCTTCGAGCGCTTGCGCGGGAGTTCCCCGATATTGCGGTGGAACTGGTGGTGAATGACGGGTTGGTCGATATCGTCGCTGAGCGCTTTGACTGCGGCGTTCGGCATGAGGGACAGTTGCAGAGAGATATGGTCTCAATACGGATCAGTGACGCACAGCCACTCGTCTTCGTCGCGGCGCCTTCCTATTTGGCTGATCATGGCGCGCCGCTTGAGCCGGGCGATCTCGCCGCGCACAGATGCATCAGCTATCGTCATGCATCCTCCGGATCTCTGCATCGGTGGGAGTTTCAGCGAGGGGGTGCGCGGTTTGAGCGCTCAATTCCCTCGACCTTCATCACGAACGACGTCGATGTGATGCGGGATGCGGCGCTGGAGGGGCTCGGGATCAGCTGCCTCATCGCGGAGCAAGTCCATGCGCACCTCGATGCCGGCAATTTGATTGAGGTGCTACCAGGCTGGGCACCGATCCTTCAGCCGAACCACCTTTATTATCCAAGCCGGAGGCAACCCAGCGCTGCCTTCAGGGCGTTCATAGCGGCAATTCGCCGCCCGCTCTGACCTGCATCTGGCGGTAACGATCTTTGCCAACATAGCGATGTCGCTTTGACCTTTGCTCGTCGGCCTGTCAGAAATGCTCGCACTGAGAAATCGATGGGAACCACACATCGGTACAAGCCGATCGCGTTTGGGCGTTCATCAGCCGCCACGCGGGCGACGGCACTTTGCGGACGGGTTATTGCGGAGCCGCGGCGTCTCGCGGCGGTTTCACGGCGACCCCAAAAATCTTTGGGATGAGTGCTTGGTAATTCGCTGGGTGAACTCCGTCGCGTGAGGAGAATTGCTCAACGCTCACTGTGCGATCGTTGAAGCGTCTCGCAACGTGGTAAACGGCCCACGCTGCTGGCTTGGCCCGCGGATACACCCAGGTGACCTGCCGAGCCCGTAACGTTTGCCGCAGTCGCTGAAGGTCAGATATCAGATCGGGATTGGCTACGTCATTGGCCCCGGCGGAGATGAACGCGGCCTCATATGCCCGTGTTTTGGCAAAGGAGGCGATCGCTCGGCTCGATGCGCCCACTCGCGCTCGGACATCGCAACCCCCCGCGGTCGTGAACGCAAGCGCGCTTGCGAGGCCGAGCGCGATGCTGTCGCCGATGATCAGGCAGCTGGGCCTCAACTGACTTCGCGGAGAGAAAGGAGGAGAGAGGAGGGCAGGGCGGAGCCGGACTTTCGTCTCCGGCCACCGGATCGACACCTCCATAATGGGAGCCGATAAAATTCACATGTTCGCTACGTCATGATATGGATCAACACGAAGGGAGAAGGCGATGAACACGGAAGCCGAGGGACTGGCTCTTCCTGGTGACGACATCTACATCGCCGACAAGCTGGAAAGGCCGCGCGCTTCTCGCTGGCTCTGGCGTCCGTGGTATGCGAAGCTCTGGTGGGCGGGAGCAGCCCTCTATTGGACCGGCAAAATCGGCTCTTATTGGAGCGCGATCCTCGACGATCTCTACACGACGGCATTGGCGGGCTACCTCAATGTGCTTTTCTATCCGCTGACCGCCTTGATGGCGCTGAGCATCGGCTTCATCCGCGTGTGGATGGGTTATAGGGGCTGGGAGTGGGGACCGCCTGCCGACGAACAGCTTTTCCCGAAGCGATCTGTCGGCGGATATCTGGATCCGATGGCAGATCCTCTCGATCCGCGGTCGCCGAAGCATTCTCGCCGCCACAACAGGCTCTAGTATAATCATTTATCTCTCCGCTGTTTGAATTCAGGATTACCGTCGAACGGGCCGTGCGCGAGATCGTCAGAGAACCGTCCACTGCTTAGCACCGAGGATTGCTCGATCGATGTGATCGGCCCGGTGATGTCAGCAGTGCCGCGTGCGGAGTCGGCTTGTTCGAGGTAACGATTTCTGAGTCCATGATCTCCGAGAATTTGTTCCGAGAGGCTTTTTGCGAAAGCAGTCTCTGGGCTTCCCGACCGTCCCGCCGACATCTCCGCAGCGGCAATCGCGGCGCGCACGTCGTAGTTGACGATGTCTACAGTCGCGCCCGCTGTTTCAGTGGTGGATCCGCGATCTGAGCTTACGAAACCGAGGGAGCCCCCAGCTCCGCCGCTTACAGAACTTCCTCCCTTTCCGGCGCGCTGGTTCGCTCCGCCGCGACGTGCACCGGCGGAGATAGAGCCTCCAATGTCGGTTCCCATCGAAGTACTATCTTCTGCTGACCTTGCGATGCTCCTTGACCAGCCGGTCTGCACGATGATGGCCTGCACGTCGCGCTGCAGTGTATCGGCGATCTGAGGCTTGAGACGCCAGTTGCCGCTCCGATCCATCTCGAAGCCCCCCTTGAGCCAGTTCGCCATTGCAGCCTGACCCTCGGCACCACCGCCGAGAAAGTGTGGACTTGTAACGGTTTTGCGCCGGTCACCCATCTCATTATGCCACCTGGGCTTCGAATGCGAGCGGGCTGATGCCG
>NZ_JBHDJI010000014.1:0-105745 GCF_041877245.1 Sphingobium agrisoli | reverse complement strand
ATAGGGTTTCGCCATGCCCGCTGGCCTCCATTCCCCAGCCGGCATCTTGAATCACATAATAGGCCCGAGCAAAACCCCTCTCGATTCAGCCTCACGTCATCTCGCTCTAATATGCAAACGCAAGTAGCACGGCGCCCAATAACCGATTGTTCGTACAGCCAAATTCAGGATTCAATGACGGGAAAGAAAAAACGTCGCCAATGATATTGGCGAAGAGCGGAAGTAGAGGTGCATGTAGCTGGCCAATAACGAGCCGTGCCGATAGATCGCCTCGCCTTTGCTGCCCCCCTTGCCGGAGGCGTGACCTCGGGGAGAGATCGGCGTCTCCAGCCGGGAATAATGAAACGTGTGGCCGCGCATCGTGCCGCCGGGCAAGTCGACCGGCTGCAGGCCTAGACCAGCGAGCCGTCCCTGCATCGTCGCTTCCCCGGGCATCAGGCCGAGCATGGCTGCGGCGCCTCCCTTGCCGTCATCCAGCGTGTCCACGCAATAGAGCATGCCTCCGCATTCTGCGAGGATCGGCTTGCCGGCGGCATGGTGCGCCCGAATGGCGGCCCGCATCGGGGCGTTTTTCGCCAGCTCGGTAAGGTGCAGCTCGGGATAGCCCCCTGGCAACCACAATGCGTCGCATTCGGGCAAGGTGCTGTCTGCCACCGGCGAGAACCAGACGATCTGCGCGCCCATGTCTTCAAGGCAGGCGACATTGGAGGGATAGATGAAGGCGAACGCCGCGTCGCGGGCAACAGCGATACGGCGGCCGGCTAGAAGCGGAGGAACTGCGGGGGCATGCCCGCTCTCGAACGCGGCGGGTTCCGGCAGCCAGAGCGCATCCTCGGGAAGACTCGTCGCGGCGCGGTCGATCCGCTCGACAAGGTCGCCGACCTCTCCTGCCTGGAACAGGCCAAGGTGGCGTTCCGGAAAGGTTGCGCCCTCGTTGCGCGGCATGAAACCCAGCCAGCGCATATCCGCTGGAAGGCTGTCTTTCAGCATGGCGGCGTGGCCTGTGCTGCCCACCCGATTAGCCAGCGCCGCCACCACGCGCACGTCGTCGCGATAAGTGGCAAGGCCCTGCGCCACGGCGCCAAAGGTTTGCGCCATCGCGCTGCCATCGATCACCGCCAGCACCGGCAGGCCGAACCGCGCGGCAAGATCAGCGGCCGAAGGGTCGCCATCGAACAGGCCCATCACCCCCTCGACCAGAATCAGGTCCGCCTCACACGCGGCTTGGTGGAGCAGACGCCGGCACTCCCCCTCCCCCACCATGAACAGGTCGAGTTGGTGAACCGGTGCGCCGCTCGCTGTCTCGAGGATCATCGGATCGAGGAAATCCGGCCCGCACTTGAATACGCGCACGCGCCGCCCGGCCATGACGTGCCGCCGGGCCAGCGCGGCGGTAATGGTGGTCTTGCCCTGCCCGGATGCGGGTGCGCTGGCCAGCAGGGCCGGGCATCTGGCAAGGGTCACCGGTCTATCCCCTCCTGCGCGCGCACGCCATCGCGGAAAGCGTGTTTCACATCCCGGATGGCGCTGACCGTATCGGCTGCCGCGATCAGGGCATCCGTCGAGGATTACCGCTCGCTGCAGCTGTCGCTCCGCGGCCATCCGATGAGCTTTCTGCGTGCCGAGCTCGACGCCATGCGAATCGTACGATGCGCCGATCTCGCGACCATCCGCGACGGGCGAAATGTCGAGGTCGCCGGCGTCATCCTTGTTCGCCAGCGCCCCGGCTCGGCCAAGGGTGTACTCTTCATCACGATCGAGGACGAGACTGGGATCGCCAACGGCATCCTCTGGCCCGACAGGTTCGAGATCTACCGGCGTCAGGTCATGTCGGCCTCGATGATCGCGATACGCGGGAGGCTGCAAAAGGAGGGCGAGGTCATCCACATCATCTGCGATCGGATCAGGCTCTGGAGCAGGCCGCGGCGGGCGATGTCGGTGGCGAGCGCGTCGATCGAGACGCCGGCCTTCACGCGCCGGACATTGGCCTGGCTCAGCACCAGCTGATTGAACGGGATGTCCCGGGAACCGCTGAGGACGATCTTCACATGCTTGGTCATGGGTGTTCTCCATGACGGGCGGCCGGGAGACTCTCTCTCGACCTTCAACCCGTCATGGAGCCGGTGCAGCCCTCTCCCTCTAGGAGGGTGAGAGCCGCGCCGACGCCTGGCGGATCAGTTAAAGACCGGGAGGCAGGCCGGTTGGGGGCGACCGGCGGAACAGCGCCTCGGTCCAGAGGATCGAGCCGGTCCGGCGGGCCCATGCCGCCCAGACCGAAATCGGCACGCCGGATGAGAAGTTGTGGTCGATCTCGATCCCCATGCCGAACGGCAGCCGGATCGAGGAGAGCTCGCTCAGCGACCACGGGCCAATCTCCGGGCATCCAAAGCCAAGGTCGGCCAGCCCCCATGCGACATCGTCATCCTCGGCGAGCTCGGTGGCGAGCCACGTCTGGCTTCCAAGCGGATTGAAGAATTTAACCACGGGAGCCGGGTCGGGCTCGAACTGCTGGCGTTCGGCTGCGCCTCGGCGGTTGATGTGATTTGCCCGCAACGCGAAGCGAACGGTTGGCGACAGGACGATCATCGGATCGCTCCTTTCCTTTGGCGGGATGGGTGTCAGGCCTTGGCGAGAAGCTTTGCGGCCTTGCCTTCAAGCTCGAGGCGCGCGTCCTGATGGGGCTTGTCGCGCGCGAGCGCGGTGATGCCCTGAACGAAATCGAAGATGGAGGCGGGAGGGCGGCCCTCTTCATCGAGCACGGTTGCGATGATCCGGTCGGTATCGCCTTTCGAGAAGCCGCGCTTGCGCAGGAAATCCTGCCGGTCGTCATCGCTTCGGGCGACAATGCGTTCGCGCGCGGCTTTGATTCCAGCCATGAACGGCGCAGGCGACGACGTCGCGAAATTCTCCAGCGCGGGCGCCGCCTCATGCGCGAAGCGATTGGCGGCGAACTTGCTGTGCCGTATGCTGATCTCCTCAAAGCCTTCCGCGCCCCAGATGTTGCGGTTCATGCAGACCGCCCGAAGGTAGAAGGACGCGATGCCGAGCGTCTTCGAGCCCACCTCGCTGTTCCAGGCGTAGAACCCCCGGAAGAAGAGATCGGGATCGCCATTCGGGAGACGGCCCGCTTTGATCGGGTGCGCGTCGTCGACCAGGAACAGGAAGACGTCGCGGTCGCTCGCGTAGAGCGTGGTCGTGTCCTTGGTCACCTCGACGAACGGGTTGTGGGTCATGGTCGCCCAATCCAGCAGGCCGGGCACCTTCCAGCGGGTGTCGCCCGTGCCGTCGCCCGCGATCTTCATCACCGCCGCGACCAGCTCATGATCCCAGATCCGGCCATAGTCGGGACCGGTGACGGCGCGCAGTTCGACCCGGCCATCGTTGGTCTCCAGCGTTTTCATCAGCTCGGCGCGGTGGGAGAGCAGCCCGTGCTGCATGTTGATGCCGGCAAGGGGCGCGGGCAGTTGCCGAAGATAGCCCGACGGCGCGCCGATGAGGCTGCAGAGCTGGCCGAACGACCAGTGGGTCGGCACGACCGGCTCGTCGCGACCGGGTATGAGAAGAGCCAGCCGCTCGGCATCGTCCCGGCTCGCCTCGACCTTGACGTCGCGCGTTTCAACGGTCCGCGCGGTCGCGCGATCCGCCCGTGTCTTCACTGCGGCATGGAGCGACGAGAGTGACAGGAACCGCTCGTCGTCCGGCCGGGAGAACCACTCGGACGAAACGCGGCCGATGCGTTGACCGCGAGAGATATCGACCTTGTAGCCAGCCGAGACCGGTCGGGACATGTCGGATTGAGTGAGGATAGTCGCCATGGGAAATCTCCACGACGGGCGCCGAGAGCCTCTCTCTCAGCCCTTACCCGCCACGGAAATTCCGGCTTTCCTCTCACTCTCTATCGGGGCGTTGCGGGGGCGGAGCCGCCCGCAGAAGGGGTCCGTCGCGACCTTGGCGCGGCGGCAGGGGAAAGCCTTCCCCTGAGACAATCGCGCATATTACGCCGAAACCACTACACCTCACGGGAATTACGCGGTTATTACGTTTGCTCCTGAGAGCTGCGCGTAATAGTCCGCGTTCCCCCGAAGGGGTGTTTTAGTCATTGATTTTTCACGGGATGCTGGTGCTGCCGGTGAGGATTGAACTCACGACCTCAGCCTTACCAAGGATGCGCTCTACCACTGAGCTACGGCAGCACTCTGTTCGGGTCCGCAGCGCGCATGCGCGGCGGAGGCCGGGCCTATGGCTGTCCCGGTCCCTCATGTCAAGGCGGTTGCGGGGGCCCGCGCATTTTGCTTTAGCGCAGCAGATGGCAGAGACGCAGGACGAGAAAAAGGCCCGGCTGGCGCAGGCGCTCCGCGACAATCTGCGCCGCCGCAAGGCGCAGGCGCGCGAGGGCGCGAACCCGCCGCCGCCCGCTGCCGAGCCGCGCGAATGACCCGCCCCGCATGATCCGCGCCCGCTTCGGCACCGTCCGGGGGCTGGTGCGGCTCGCCCTCTCCTACCCGCAACTGCTGCTTGGCCGCGCGGCCAGCCTGCCGCCCGATCCCGCGCAGGTCCGCCGGCTGGTGTTCGTCTGCCAGGGCAATATCTGCCGCAGCGCCTTTGCCGAGGCCGTCGCGCGACGGGCCGGCTATGCCAGCGTCTCGATCGGCCTTTCGGCGGCGACCGGCCGCCCCGCGCATGGCCCGGCGGTCGAAGCGGCCCGCGCGCTCGGCCATGATCTCTCCGCCCACCATGCGACCGACCGCGCCGACTATCACCCCCTGCCCGGCGACCTGCTGCTGGCGATGGAGGTGCGACAGCTCCACAGGCTTGCCGCAGATCCGCGCCTCGCCGCCGTGCCGCGCCTGCTGCTTGGGCGCTGGGGCCGCCCCCCGATGCCGCATCTCCACGATCCCTATGGCCTCGACGACCGCTATATGGCCGTATGCCTCGCCCGCATCGAGCGCGCGGTGCTGCGCCTCGTCAGCGCCTTCCCCGGCGCAAGACTTTCCTGACGATCTGCGCCATGTCGTTCAGGAAGGGGTGCGGGTCCGACCGGCTGAACACATAATAGCGCGCGCGCGGATCGAAAAAGCCGGCGAGATAGCCGACAAGGTCCGCGATCGGCCGCCGGCGGAAGAAGGGATCGCCGATCCGCCCCGGCCGGAACAGGATGCGGAAAAGCCGCTTGGTCTCGGGCACCATGTAGCGCGCGCGCAGGTCGTCGCGCGGCGCGGGCGCGGGCGTCCGGTCGTTCAGCACCGCGCGGCGATAGGCTTCCCACGCGAAGCGCGCCCCGCAATGGCGCGCCAGCGGCAGGCTCCCCCAATAGCGGCCATTCACCTCCATCAGCCAGTATCGCCCGCTGCCCACGTCATGGCGATATTCGACCATCGCCGGCCCTTCCCAGTCGAGCGTTCGCAGCAATGCTTCGGATAGCGCCATCTGCGCTTCATGGGCGTCCGCCGGCTCGGCGCGGCACACGGTCGATATGCCTCCCTCGGGCGGCCACTCATGCAGCCGCCGATGCTGGAAGCGCAGCGTCGCGCGGCCATCCTCCATATGGATCATCTGCCCCAGCCCGACACCGGGGCAGTAACGCTGGATCAGCGGCCATCGCCCGACCGGCGCATAGCGATCGAGCAGCGCGCCCAATTCCCTGGCATCGTGGACATATTCGGTCTTGATCCATTCCAGCCCCGCCTGCGCCAGCAGCGGCGCGACCGCGGGCGGATTGGCCCATTTGGCGACCAGCGGATAGGGCAGCGCCGCCGCGCGCGCGGCGAAATCCTCGCCCGCCATCGGTTGCCACGTCTCGGGCACCTGCAACCCCAGGGTCGCCGCGATCTCCAGCGTCCGCATCTTGTCGATCACGCGCAGCAACCGCTCGCGCGGCGGCACCAGCAGCACGCAGTCGCCGATCCGCGCCGGCAAGGTGGACAGCGCCAGCAGGTCCGCTTCGGACAAGGCGATCACCGCCCGTGCCCCGGTCCGCGCGATCAGCGCCGGCAACCATGCCTCGGGTGCCCCTTCCGGCCGCGGCGTCACGCTGCGCACATGGCGCGAGGACGCCGCCAGCGCGTCGGCGTGGCGGGACACGCCATGCACCGGCACGCCCTGCTCCCCCAATTCCCGCACCACGGTGAGCGCGATCGCATTGTCGAGGCCAAGGACGATCGCGCCGGGCAGATCGCTCATGAAGGAACCAGCCGATGTTCGTAGCGCCAGGTGCCCCAGGCCTGCTCCAATATGCGGCGGCCGGTCCGCAGCCGGCTTGGGCCTGCGCGGCTGGCGGTGCCGGGCCGGTCGGCGATGTCGGCGGGCAGGTCGTTGAAGCCCGCACCCTTCACCTGCGGCATCCCCGCCGCCGCACGGCACAGCGCCTCGAACCGGCCGATGACCAGGCCGTTGGGGCGCATCCGGTCGCGCGAGAGCATCTCGAAACTATGGGTTACGACGACGAAGGCGTGCTGCCCCGCGCGCCCCGCATGGGTCAGGCCCGCACGCATCTCGGCCGCCGACATGGCGCAGATCTGCGCCGGGCGGAAGCCGCCGGGCCGGTCGGCGATGCCCGACACCGGCAGTTCGCTTACTCCCTGCAATCGCGCCGCGCCCACCATCGCCGGGTTGGCGGCGATCCGGCACTCGCCGCCCAGATAAGCGGGGTTGACGCTGCTGTCCCACGCCACCCCGATCGCGGCCAGCGCGCGCAGCGTATCGTCGTTCGCGCCGAAATTGCCCGCGCGAAACGCTGTGACCGGCGGCGCGCCCGCCTCCTCCAGCAGCCGCTTGGCCAATCCCAGCAGGACGATCTGGTCCGCCAGCGAAAAATCGCCGATATTGCGCCCCTGCCGCCCCTCGACCGGGGACGCGCTCGCCCATTGCAGCCATTCGCTGTGGATGTGCATCTGCACTTCATGCCCGCGCGCGACGATCGGCCCGACTATGTCTGACAGAAAATCCGGCCCATGGACCATCGCGGGCAGGGGATCGAGGAAGAACACGCCCTTGAGGCCATGCCGCTCCAGCAGGTCCATCTGCCAGCCGATCCCGAACGCGCCCTTGTCCGTCTCCGCCCAGATCGACCGGCGCAGATTCTCCGCAAGGCCCACGCCCCTTTGGTGGAGCGAGGCCGACAATTCGGTATCGACGGTGATGAGCAGCGCAGTCATGGGGCGATCCGGTGCGGAGGCAGCATCCTGCCATAGGCCCCATCGGTTAACGAGCGGTAATATGCGCGTCCCTCAGTCCAGCAGCGCGAACGCGCCATAGCTGCCCTGGAAGAAGAGCAGGGGCCGCTCGGGCCGCTCTGCCTCCAGCGCGACGACGCGGCCGATCACGATATCATGGTCGCCCGCCTCATGCACCGCGTCGAGCGTGCAATCGATCCAGGCGACGACATCGTCCAGGATCGGCGATCCATTGGCCGACACGCGATGCGCTATGTCGCGGAACTTGTCCGTTCCCGGCGATGCGATCTGGCGGCACAGCGGCAACTGGTCGCTGGCCAGGATGTTGACGCAGAAGCGGCCGACCGCCGCGATGCGCGGCCAGCTGGTCGAGCTTTTGGCGGGGAAGAAGGCGACCAGCGGGGGATCGAGCGACACCGATGTGAAGGAGCCGACGACCATGCCCACCGGCGCGCCGTCGGCCTCTACCGCCGTCACGACGCATACGCCGGTCGGATAATGGCCGAGCACCCGGCGGAAGGTCGCGCTGTCGAAACTCACCTCGGTCATGCCCTGCCCTCTCCCTGATATCCAGTGTCGCCCTGCGCCGTCTGGGATGCGGCTGGCAAGCGAAAAGCCCTCATCGGTCCTGCAACCGCGCTGATAGGATCACAGCGCGACCCCGCCCGCCGCCAGTACCGCCAGCGTCAGCAGCTCCGATGCGTTGGACGCCATCGTCGCGATCTGCACCGATTTCTCCATGCCCACCAGCAGCGGCCCGATCATCGACGTGCCGCCCAGCTCGCGCAGCAGCTTGGCCGAGATATTGGCCGATTGCAGCCCCGGCATCACCAGCACATTGGCCGGGCCGGACAGGCGGCTGAACGGGTAGCTTTTCATGACCGCCGGGTTGAGCGCCGCGTCGGCCGTCATCTCGCCCTCATATTCAAAGTCCACGTCGCGCGCATCGAGCAGCTTGATGGCGTCGCGCATATTGTCGAGATAGCTGCCCGGCGGATTGCCGAAATTGGAGTAGGAGAGGAAGGCGACGCGCGGATCATGCCCCATGCGCCGCGCCACCGCCACGGTCCCTTCGGCGATGTCGGCCAGCTCGGTGGCGGTCGGCCGCTCGTTGACCGTCGTGTCGGCCAGGAACACTGTCTTGTCCTTCGCGACCATGACGTGGATGCCAAACGGGGTGCGGCCGGCCGCCGGGTCCATCACCCGCTTCACCTCGCGCAGCGTCTGGGCATAGGGGCGGGTCATGCCGGTCAGCATCGCGTCGGCGACCCCCATCTTCACCAGCAATGTGCCGAAGATGTTGCGATCGCGGTTGACCATCCGCTCGCAATCGCGGCGCAGATAGCCGCGCCGCTGGAGCCGGGCATAGAGCAGGTCGACCATCTCGGGCACCAGCGGCGAATTGACGCTGTTGTGCAGCTCGAAACTCTCGGGGTCGCCCACGCCCAGCGCGCGCAGCTTCTCCACCACCTCGTCGCGGCCGACCAGCACCGGCACGCCATAGCCCAGCTCGCGGAACTGGATCGCGGCGCGCAGCACCACTTCCTCCTCCGCCTCGGCGAATACGACGCGCTTGGGGTTCGCCTTGGCGATCTCGTAGGCGCTGGTGAGCACCGATGTCGTCGGGTTGAGCCGCGCCTTCAGGGACTGGCGGTACGCCGCCATATCCTCGATCGGCCGCTGCGCCACGCCCGTTTCCATCGCCGCCTGCGCCACGGCGGCGGGCACGACTTCCATCAGGCGCGGGTCGAACGGCGCGGGGATGATATAATCGGGGCCGAAACTGTGCGCCCGGCCATAGGCCTTCGCCACTTCCTCGGGCACCCGCTCGCGCGCCAGCTCGGCGATCGCCTTGGCGGCGGCGAGCTTCATCGGCTCGTTGATCCCCGTCGCCCGCACGTCCAGCGCGCCGCGGAAGATGAAGGGGAAGCCCAGCACATTATTGACCTGGTTGGGAAAGTCCGAACGCCCGGTGGCGACGATCGCATCGGGGCGCACCGCCTTGGCGTCGGGCGGCAGGATTTCGGGGTCGGGGTTCGCCATGGCGAAGATGATCGGGTTGGGCGCCATCGATGTCACCATCTCGGGCGTCATCGCGCCCGCGACCGACAGGCCCAGGAACACGTCGGCGCCCTTGACCGCCTCGGCCAGCGTGCGCGCGTCGGTCCTGACCGCATGGGCCGATTTCCACTGGTTAAGGCCCTCGGTCCGCCCCTGCCAGATCACGCCCTTGCTGTCGCACATGATGACATTGTCGTGCGGCACGCCCAGCGCCTTGATCAGCTCGGTGCAGCTGATCGACGCCGCGCCCGCGCCGTTCACCACCACCTTCATGTCCTTCATGTCGCGCCCGGTCAGCAGCGCCGCGTTCAGCACGCCGGCCGCCGCGATGATCGCGGTCCCATGCTGGTCGTCATGAAAGACCGGAATGTTCATCCGCTCCTTCAGCGTCTGCTCGATGATGAAGCACTCGGGCGCCTTGATATCCTCCAGGTTGATGCCGCCGAAGGTCGGCTCCATCAGCTCGACCGCGTCGATGAACTTGTCGACATCCTCGGTCTTGAGCTCGATATCGATCGAATCGACGTCGGCGAAGCGCTTGAACAGCACCGCCTTGCCTTCCATCACCGGCTTGGACGCCAGCGCGCCCAGATTGCCCAGGCCCAGGATCGCCGTGCCGTTGGAGATGACGGCGACGAGATTGCCCTTGGCCGTATAATCATAGGCCGTTGCCGGATCGGCCGCGATCGCCCGCACCGGGACCGCGACTCCGGGCGAATAAGCGAGGGACAGGTCGCGCTGGGTCGCCATCGGCTTGGACGCGATGATCTCGATCTTTCCCGGCCGTCCGGTCGAATGGAAAAACAGCGCTTCGCGCTCGGAAAATTCCACGTTCGATCGATCGGACATCGGCTACTCTCATTTTTGTGCGGCACGCCGGCCCTAGCGGCAAGATTATCGTGTGGGCAAGTGCGAGAAGCGCAATTTGCTGTCCGGGCGTTGGCGAAGGCTTGGCTGTGCAGCGATGGAATCGGGCAAGCGAGCGCAGCGGCAAGCCTCTCCCGGACCCGCCGTTCCGGGCCGCTACTGACAGGCGTTAGCATTGTCGTCCGGCTTTTTGCGCCTTGCCTCCATCCTGTTGATATATAATGATAATAGGAATTTGTCGCCGCCTTTGTATAGCGAATCAGCTGTACAACTCGCTGTACAAATCCCACCCGCCCCCTGTTCCCAACCCCCGCTCCAGCCAGGGCGGGCGGCACGACGGCCAGCCTCCCCCGCGCCGCTGCCCGAATTTCATTTTTGTGCAATTCTACCCTTGCCCCACCACCAAAGCGCTGCTAGTTCCCCGCCACCCGCCGAGAGGGACATATCCTCCGGCCGCCAGAGCGGGCGTAGCTCAGGGGTAGAGCACAACCTTGCCAAGGTTGGGGTCGAGGGTTCGAATCCCTTCGCCCGCTCCAGAAATCGAGGCTTTAGCGCAAGCCCTGTTCCCCAAAATCTCGAAATCCTGCGTATACGGATCGCATACGGATACCGGAGATGAAGACGGATTTTGGGGAAAATTCCTCCCAGCGAAACAAGCGAAACCCCCTTTGATTCTCTGGAAGAGCAATGGGAGACCGGAAGGAACGTGCCGGTGTCCAAGACTTTCCGGGATGGGGGTATCTGTCTCTTCCTGCGTGGGGACTAAAAGAAACCCACTTGGATATGAAGGCACCGGGGATGACGGGATATCTACCGTTCAACCCGCAGCACCGACACCGGCAATCCTTACATCCTGGCCCGCAACATGGGGCACATCCCTGCGGTTGGTCGAGGAATATTGCGGAAGCAACGCGGCCGACGCGGCCGATCACGCTGCGCGGCAACGACCCGATGAGCAGGAAGACGAGCAGCGCGGGCTGATGCGCCGCATACTGTAGCAGGACGATCGCCAGCAGCATGCGACCGTCCGTTAGAGCACAAATGTTGGCTCTATCGGCCAAGCCCTCGTTCGCACGCCACGCCGCACTGGAGCGGCGTGGCGGGGTCGGCCAAGCCGGGGGTCAGGCGGCGCGGGCTTTCAACAGCTTGTCGATCGTCAGCGGATAATCGCGCAGGCGGATGCCGGTGGCATTGTAGATGGCGTTCGCCACCGCCGCGCCTGCGCCGCAGATGCCGAGTTCGCCCACCCCCTTGGCCTTCATCGGCGAGCTTTTGTCGTCCAGCTCGTCGATGAACAGCACGTCCTGATCGGGAATGTCGGCATGGACGGGCACGACATATTCGGCCATGTCGTGATTGACGAAGAAGCCGAAGCGGGTATCCACCTCCAGCGCCTCCATCAGCGCCGCGCCCGCCCCCATGGTCATCGCGCCGATCACCTGGCTGCGCGCCGCCTTGGGATTGAGGATGCGCCCGGCGGCGAAGGCCCCGCCCATGCGGCGGATGCGGACTTCGGCGGTGTCCATGTCGACGCCGACTTCGCAGAAATGCGCGCCGAAGGTCGCCTGGGCATAGCGTTTGTCGAGGTCGCCATAGTCCATGCTGTCCTCGGCCCAGAGCCCCTCCGGCCCGGCGAGGGATGCGAGCGTCTGGGACTGATTGCCATATTTGACGAGTCCGTCGTCGAAATCGGCCTGGTCGGCGGGATAGCCGGCCTTCTGCGCGAGCTTGGTCCGAAGTGCGACGGCGGCGGCATAGACGCCGGCGGTCGCGCTGTTCGCGCCCCATTGCCCGCCCGATCCCGCCGACACCGGAAAGCGGCTGTCGCCCAGGCGCACAGTTACATCTGCCAGCGGAACGCCCAGCATTTCGGCGGCGGTCTGGCCGATGATCGTATAGCTGCCGGTGCCGATGTCGGTCATGTCGGTTTCGACGATCACCTTGCCCGCGCGATCCACGCCGATGCGCGCCCCCGATTTGCCGACCAGATTGTTGCGGAACGCCGCCGCCATGCCCATGCCGACCAGCCAGCGGCCGTCGCGCGTCTGACCCGGCTTGGGATTGCGCTTGCTCCAGCCGAAGCGATCCGCCCCGGCGCGCAGGCATTCGACCAGCTTGCGACTGGAAAAGGGGCGCTGCGGCCCGGCTTCGGGATCATATTGCACATCGTTGCGGATGCGCAGCTCGACCGGATCGACGCCGCTGGCCTCGGCCAGTTCGTCCATCGCCACTTCCAGCGCCAGCAGGCCGACCGCCTCGCCCGGCGCACGCATGGCGTTGCCTTCGGGAAGGTTCAATGTCACCAGCCGGTGTGCGGTCATGCGGTTCGCGCCGCGATACAGCAGCCGGGTCTGCAAAGCCGCCGTTTCCGGCCCGCCGCCCGGCAGGTCGCCCGACCAGACTTCATGCGCGATGGCGTCGATCACGCCGTCCCTGTCCGCGCCGATGCGGATACGCTGGATCGTCGCGGGGCGATGGGTCGTGTTGTTGGGGATCTGGTGGCGGGCGAGCGCGACCTTGACCGGCCGCCCGACCTGCTTGGCGCCGAGGGCCGCGAGCAGCGCGTCGGCGCGCAGGAACAGTTTCGACCCGAAACCACCACCGATATAGGGCGATACCAGGCGGACATTCTCCTTGGGGATGCCCAACGTCTTGGCGACTTCGCCCACACCCCAGGCGATCATCTGGTTGGAGGTCCAGAGCGTGAGCTTGTCGCCATTCCATGCGGCGGTGGTCGCATGCGGCTCCATCATCGCGTGGCTGTGATCGGGCGTCGTATAATTCTGGTCGATCCTGACCGCCGCCTTGGCAAAACCAGCGTCGAAATCGCCCGTCTTTGTGTCGGAGGGGCCACCGAAGATCGAGGGCGGCATCGTCCCGTTCAGCCGTTCGGCGGCAAGGTCGAACTTGCCGCTCTCGGCCGCATAGTCGATCCGCAGCAGCTTGGCCGCGTCGCGCGCATTTTCCAGCGTATCGGCGACGACCAGCGCCACCGCCTGATCATAATGGTCGATCTGCGGCCCGCCGAGCAAGGGCGCGGTGTTCATATTGCCCTTGCCGAGCTTCCCGGCATTGGCGTGGGTGACGATGCCGAGCACGCCGGGCGCGGCCTGCGCGGCGCGGCTGTCGATCGACACGATCCGCCCCTTGGCGATGGCCGATCCTACCATCCAGCCATAGGCCGCCTTGGGCGCGGCGTCGTGCCGTTCATAGGCGTAGGGCGCGGTGCCGGTGACCTTGGCAGGGCCGTCGATCCGGTCCTGGGGCACGCCGACGACGCGGCCCTTGTCGATCGGGTTGGTCGTTGCCGGGGTGTCGAACTTCATGCCCGCGCCTCCTGCTGGCGGTAGAGCGAGACCAGGGTCTGCTGCACCAATGTTGTCTTGAAATCATTATGTTCGGTCGTGCGCGCGCCCGCCAGCGCGGCCTCCGCCACCGCCTTCGCGCCCTGCTTCGCCGCAGCATCGGCGGCGGCGACCCGCCAGGGTTTCGCGCCGATCCCGCCGAAAGCGAAGCGGGCGCTGCCGTCCTTCTGGAACACCGCCGCGACCGACACCAGCGCGAAGGCATAGGAGGCGCGGTCGCGCACCTTGCGATAGACATGCGCGCCGCCGACAGGCTTTGGCAGCGTGACCGATGTGATGATCTCGCCTGCTTTCAGCGCCGTTTCCTTGTGCGGCGTGTCGCCGGGGAGGAGGTGAAAATCGGCGATCGGGATGGACCGCCGCGCGCCGGTCCCATCGACCGTATCGACCTGCGCGTCGAGCAGCCGCATCGCCACCGCCATGTCGCTCGGGTGCTGGGCGATGCAGGCGTCACTGACACCCATTATCGCAAGCCCCCGGCTCATGCCGCCGATCGCGCCGCAGCCGCTGCCCGGCTGGCGCTTGTTACAGGGCATGCGGGTGTCGTAGAAATAGGGGCAGCGGGTACGCTGGAGCAGGTTGCCGCCCGTCGTCGCCTTGTTGCGGAGCTGGCCCGATGCGCCGGACACCAGCGCGCGGCTTAGCACCGCATAGTCGCGGCGCACCACCTTGTCGGCGGCGAGATCGGTATTGCGGACCAGCGCGCCGATCCGAAGGCCTCCTTCTGCCATCTTTTCGATCCGGTCGAGCCCCAGATGATTGACGTCGATCAGATGGGTCGGGGTTTCGATCTGGAGCTTCATCAGGTCGAGCAGGTTGGTGCCGCCGGCAATGAAACGCGCGCCCTGTACCGAGGCCGCCGCCTTCGCCGCGCCTTCCACGCTGGTCGCGCGTTCGTAGGTAAAGGGTCTCATGCCTTGGCCTCCCCCGCGACATCCTTTATCGCGGCGATGATGTTGGGATAGGCGGCGCAGCGGCAGATATTGCCGCTCATCCGCTCGCGCAGTTCGGCGTCGCTCATCGCCACCTCGTCAAGGTCGCGGGTGACATGGCTGGGGACGCCGGCCTTGATCTCGTCCAGCACCGCCACCGCCGAGCAGATCTGCCCCGGCGTGCAATAGCCGCACTGATAGCCGTCATGGGTAATGAACGCCTTCTGCATCGGGTGCAGCCGGTCAGGCGTGCCGAGTCCCTCGATGGTCGTGACGCTTTCCCCATCATGCATCACCGCCAGCGTCAGGCAGCTGTTGATCCGCCGCCCCTCCACGATCACCGTGCACGCGCCGCACTGGCCATGGTCGCAACCCTTCTTGGTCCCGGTCAGGTGGAGATGCTCGCGCAGCGCATCGAGCAGGCTGGTGCGCGGGTCGAGCTGAAGATGCACCTCCCGGCCGTTGACGGTAAGTTCGACAGGGGTCATCGGCATTCCTTTGCTGGCTTTGGCGACTTCCGCCGCCGGCAGTTGCGACAGGGCCGGGCCAGCCGCCGCGGCGAGCGCGGCCCCGCCCAATATGCCGCGCCGCGTGACATGATCCGACGACATGAATGTCCTCCCTGTTCGTTCCGCTGTCATTACGAAGAGCGCGCGGAATCGATCCGCGCCACAAGATGCATCGACCATATCAGATATGTTTGTGACGCCAATGGGTCGTGGGGACACTCTGGCCCCGGACGCGACTTCGGGCTATCGGCTGCTGCCATGATGTCCCCTCCCGACAGCGGCGCGCAGCCAACGCCGATGATGGCGCAATATCTGGCGCTGAAGGCCGAAGCGCGCGATTGTCTGCTTTTCTACCGCATGGGCGACTTCTTCGAGCTTTTTTTTGACGATGCGAAAATGGCGGCCGCGACGCTCGACATCGCGCTCACCAGTCGGGGCGAGCATGGCGGCGCGCCGATCCCGATGTGCGGCGTGCCGGCGCACAGCGCCGAGGGCTATCTCGCGCGGCTGATCAAGGCGGGGCACCGGGTCGCCATCGCCGAGCAGATCGAAACTCCGGCGCAGGCAAAAGCGCGCGGCGGCAAGGCGCTCGTGGCGCGCGCGATCGTCCGTTATGTGACGGCGGGCACGCTGACCGAGGAGACTTTGCTCGACAGCCGGCGCGACAATATGCTGGTCGCGCTGACGCAGGTGGGCGGGGACGCATCGGGAGAGGTCGGCATCGCCGCCGCCGATATTTCCACCGGCCGGTTCGAGACGATGACCTGCCCCTTAAGCGACCTGCCCGCCGAACTGGCGCGGCTACGGCCGAGCGAGACGGTGGTGGCCGAGGGATCGGGGCTGGATGTCGCCGATTGCCATATGTTCGACCGCGCGGCCTTTTCCAGCACGCGGGCGGAAGAGGCGCTCAAACGGCTGTTCGGCGTGGCGACGCTCGACGGCTTCGGCCAGTTCGGCCGGGCGGAGCTGGCGGCGATGGGCGGGCTCGTCGCCTATCTCGACCATGCGGGCAAGGGCACGCTGCCTTTCCTCGCGCCGCCGCTGCGCAAGGCTTCCGGCGCGCATGTCGCGATCGACGCGGCGACGCGCGAGAGCCTGGAGATCGTGGCGACGACCGCCGGCACCCGCGCCGGCAGCCTGCTGCACGCGATCGACCGCACGGTGACGGGCGCGGGCGCGCGGCTGCTGGCGCAGGATCTCTCCGCGCCGCTGATGGACCTGCACGCGATCGAGGCGCGGCTCGGCCTCGTGCGGCTTTTCCACGACGATCCGGGCCTGCGTGACCAACTGCGCGGCACGTTGCGCGCCTTGCCCGACATCGGGCGCGCCTTGGGGCGGGTAGCGGTGGGGCGCGGGAGCCCGCGCGACCTGGGGATGCTGCGCGACGGCCTTGGCGAAGCGCGGCTGCTGCGCGAGCGGCTGGGGCGGATCGCGGACATGCCGCCGCTGCTGGCGCAACTATTGCCGGCGCTCGACGGGCATGGCGAACTGGTCGACACCTTGTCCCGCGCGCTGGTCCCAGCGCCGCCGACCGAGACCGCCAGCGGCGGCTATATCGCCGATGGCTATGACGCGGCGCTCGACGAACTCCGGCGGATGGCGGGCGACGGGCGGCGCGCGATCGCGGCGCTGGAGGCGAAATATCGCGACCAGACCGGCATTTCCGCGCTCAAGATCCGGCACAACGGCGTGCTCGGCTATCATGTCGAGGTGCCCGCGCGGGCCGCCGATGCGCTGATGCAGCCCGCCAGCGGCTTCACCCATCGCCAGACGCTGGCAGGCGTCGTGCGCTTCAATTCGATCGACCTGCATGAGGAAGCCGGGCGCGTGGCGCAGGCGGGCGCCCACGCGCTGGTCGCCGAAGCCGCGCATCTGGAATCGCTGATCGAGGCGGTGCTGGAGCGCAAGGGCGACGTCGCCCGTGCCGCCGACGCGCTCGCCCGGCTCGATGTGGCGGCGGCGCTGGCCGAACGGGCGGCGGAGGGCGGCTGGCAGCGCCCGCATTTCGTGCCGGCAGACGGGGCAGGCCAGTGCCTGGATATCGTCGGCGGCCGGCATCCGGTGGTGGAGGATGCGCTGAGGCGCGAGGGGCAGCCCTTCGTCGCCAATGACTGCCGCCTGTCGCATGGCGACCGGCTTTGGCTCGTCACCGGCCCGAACATGGGCGGCAAGTCCACCTTCCTGCGGCAGAACGCGCTGATCGTCATCCTGGCGCAGGCGGGCGGCTATGTCCCGGCGCAGTCGGCGACGCTGACCTTGGTCGACCGCCTGTTCAGCCGGGTCGGCGCGTCGGACAATCTCGCCAAGGGGCGCTCCACCTTCATGGTCGAGATGGTGGAGACCGCCGCCATTCTGGCGCAGGCGACGGAACGCAGCTTCGTGATCCTGGACGAGGTTGGGCGCGGCACATCGACCTATGACGGCCTGGCGCTCGCCTGGGCGGTGGTGGAGGCGGTGCATGAGGTCAATCGCTGCCGCTGCCTCTTCGCCACCCATTATCACGAGCTGACCCGGCTCGCCGAGACGCTGCCGTCCCTGTCGCTCCACCATGTCCGCGCGCGCGAATGGAAGGGCGACCTCATCCTGCTGCATGAACTTGGCGACGGGCCGGCCGATCGCAGCTATGGCCTGGCCGTCGCGCGGCTTGCGGGCCTGCCGCCCGCCGTGCTCAGGCGCGCCAAGGATGTGCTGGCGCGGCTGGAGGCGGGAAAGGCGAAGACCGGCGGCATCGCGGCCGGGCTCGACGACCTGCCCCTGTTCGCCGCCGCCATGGCGCAGGAGGAGGCCGCGCCCGACCCGCTGCTGACCGCGATCGAGGCGATCGACGCCGACGCCCTGTCCCCAAGGGAAGCACTCGATCACATATATCGGCTTAAACAACTGGCCGCGCAGCGCCACCATGACTAGATAGCAGCCATGGTCATGCAGTTCCCCGCGCTGGGATCGCGCCGCGCGATCATCGACCGGCGCGCCATTTCCGACACGATCGACGCCCTTGCGCGAGAGCATGAGGGCGACGCCGTGCCGTTGCGCGGCCTGATCGTCAGGGAATTGAAGGCGGCGCTGGAAGACGGACGGGCCGAGGTCGCGCGACGGCTTGAGGCGCGTCCGACGCGCGGCCGCGAGTCCGTGAGCGCCTTCGCCTTCCTGATCGATCAGATTTTGCGGCTGCTTTTTGACGCGACGACGCAGCATCTCTACCCCGCCAGCAGCCGCGTCGCCGGCGAGCGGATCGTGCTGATCGCGGTCGGCGGCTATGGCCGGGGCGAGATGGCGCCGCACAGCGATGTCGATATCGGCTTCATCACCCCCGCCAAGCCTGGTCCATGGGCCGAGCAGATCATCGAATCGATGCTCTATTCGCTGTGGGATCTGGGCCTGAAGGTCGGGCACTCCAGCCGCTCGGTCGACGAAACGATGCGGATGGCGAAGAGCGACCTCACCGTCCGCACCGCGCTGCTGGAGGCGCGCTATATCTGGGGCGACCGGGCGCTGTACGAGGAAACCTCCGCCCGGTTCGATGCAGAGGTGATGCAGGGCAATGCCCGCGCCTTCGTGACCGAGAAGCTGGAGGAGCGCGACGAGCGGCACAAAAGAATGGGCGACAGCCGCTATGTCGTGGAACCCAATGTCAAGGAGGGCAAGGGCGGCCTGCGCGACCTCCATACTTTGTTCTGGATCGGCAAATATGTGAACCGGGTGCGGTCGGTTGCCGAACTGGTCGATGTCGGGCTGCTCACCCAGGCCGAGCTGCGCCAGTTCCAGAAGGCGGAGGACTTCCTGTGGGCCGTCCGCTGCCATCTGCACAGCATCACCGGACGCGCCGAAGACCGGCTGACCTTCGACCTTCAGCTGGAAACGGCGACGCGGATGCATTTCACCGCGCGGGCCGGCCGGTCCGGGGTCGAGCGCTTCATGCGCTACTATTTCCTGAACGCGAAAACGGTCGGCGACCTCACCGCCGTGTTCCTGGCGCATCTCGACGATCAGATGGGGCCGAAGGGGCGGCGCTACATTCCCGCCATCTTCCGCCGTCCCAAGAAGCTGGACGGCTTCGTGCTGGATCGCGGGCGCCTCAGCCTGCCGAGCGACGATTTCTTTCAGGCGGACCCGGTGCGGCTGCTGGAAATCTTCGCCGTGGCGGACAAATATGGCTTGCAGATCCACCCCAGCGCGATGCGCGCGGCGAGCCGGGACGCCGCGCTGATTTCGGCGAAGGTGCGGCGCGATCCCCGCGCCAACGCCGCCTTCATGGAGGTGCTGACATCCCCGCGCGATCCCGAAACGGTCCTGCGCTGGATGAACGAATCGACCGTGTTCGGCCGGTTCGTGCCCGATTTCCGCCGCGTCGTCGCGCAGATGCAGTTCGACATGTATCACCATTATACGGTCGACGAGCATACCATCCGCGCGGTGGGGCTGCTGGCGCGGATCGAGAAGGGCGAATTGCCCGGCGACCATCCGTTGGCGACCGATCTGATGGGCAAGATCCTGTCGCGCCGCGTCCTCTATGTCGCGGTGCTGCTGCATGACATCGCCAAGGGGCGCGGCGGCGACCACAGCATATTGGGCGCGGAAGTAGCGGAGCATCTCTGCCCTCGCCTCGGCCTCACGCCGGCCGAGACCGAGACGGTCGCCTGGCTGGTGCGCTACCATCTGCTGATGTCGGCGACCGCCTTCAAGCGCGATCTGGCCGATTACAAAACCATCCTCGATTTCGTCGAGGTGGTGCAGAGCCCGGAAAGGCTGCGGCTGCTGCTGTGCCTGACGGTCGTGGACATTCGCGCCGTGGGACCGGGCGTCTGGAACAGCTGGAAGCGGCAGCTGCTGGGCGATCTCTACGAATCGGCCGAAGAGGTGCTGCGCCTCGGGCACAAGCAGAAGGGCCGGAGCGAGCGCGTCATCGCCAAGCAGGAAGGGCTGCGGCAGGCGCTGGGCATGGACGAGGCGGCATTCGCGGCGTTCAGCCGGCGGATGGCCGAAAGCTACTGGATCGCCGAGCCCGAGGATATCTTGCTCGACAATGCGCGCCATATCCTCGCTGCCGGCGACGCGCCGCTGTCGATCGAGGCGCGCTTTTATCCGCAACGCGGCGCGACTTTGGTGACGGTCTATGCCGCCGACCATCCGGGGCTGTTCTACCGGATCGCCGGTGCTATCCATCTGGCGGGCGGCAATATCATCGACGCGCGCATCCACACGACGCGCGATGGCGTCGCGATCGACAATTTTTTGGTGCAGGATCCGTTCGGTGGCGCATTCCACAGCCCCGAGCAGCTCACCCGCATCCGCAACGCGATCGAGGATTCGCTCTCCAACCGCCATCGCATGATCACCAAGCTATCGGCGCGGCCCTTGACCCGGACGCGGGCCGAGGCGTTCCGCATCGAACCCAATGTGCTGATCGACAACAAGGCATCCAACCGCTTCACTGTGGTCGAGGTGAATGCGCGCGACCGGCCGGCGCTGCTGTTCAGCCTTGCCAACGCGCTGTTCCAGTCGAAGGTGACGGTCCACAGCGCGCATGTCGCCACCTATGGCGAGCGCGCGGTGGACACCTTCTACATCACCGACCTGCTGGGCGGGAAGATCGAGAGCAAGGGGCGGCTTCAGACGCTGGAGCGCCGCCTGCTGGAGGCGGCCGGCGGCGAGGTGAGCGAAGCGCTGGAGATGGCCTGATCGGAGCCTTGGGGCCGGTCAGAGGATGTCCATGACATCGCCTGCCGCCAGCAGCGGCAGCAGGCGCAGCATGTCCTCGCGCGCTACTGCGATGCAGCCTGCGGTCGGTCGGCCTTCGGATAAATGGAAGAAGATGGCGCTGCCCCGGCCCGGCACCGGCGGCGCGTCGTTGTGGCCCAGGACGACGACGACGTCATAGGCATCGTCGGCCCGGATCAGGCTTTCGGCCGAAAACGCACGGGGCAGGCGGACGGGGCGGTTATAGGCGGGGTCGGCGGGATCGTCCGACCAGCCATCGCTTTGCCTTATCCACCGCCACGGCAAGCGGATGCCCGATGCGGCGACCTTGCCGGGGCGCAGCAGCATGGCGCGGATCGGCCATGTGCCAAGCGGCGTGCAGCCGTCGCCTTCGCGCTTGTCGCTTGCCGCGCAGGCGCCGCTCCGGCCGATGGTGCAGGGCATGGACAGCGCGCCGAAGGTGAGCCGCCCCGCCGCGCTCTCCACCCGCACGACGCTCATAGCTGGTGGCCGGTGCGGTCGCGCTTGGTGGCGAGATAGCGTTCATTGTGGGGGTTGGCGGGCAGAATGATCGGCAGCCGCTCGACCACTGCGACGCCGGCCGCCTCCAGCCCGGCGACCTTGTTCGGATTGTTCGTGAGCAGGCGCACCGACCGCACGCCCAGCAGGTCGAGCATCCGCGCCGCGACCGAAAAATCGCGCGCGTCGATCGCGAAGCCCAGCCGCACATTGGCGTCGACCGTATCGAACCCTTGGTCCTGGAGCGCATAGGCGCGCAGCTTGTTGACGAGGCCGATGCCGCGCCCTTCCTGCCGCAGATAGAGGAGGATGCCCCAGCGTGCCTCGGCAATCTGGTGCAGCGCCTGGTGCAACTGCGGCCCGCAATCGCATTTCAGGCTGCCCAGCACATCGCCGGTCAGGCATTCGCTATGGATGCGAATGACGGGCGGCGAAGCATCGCGTTGCCCGACTACCAGCGCGACATGCTCGCGCGGCTCGTCGGGGCTGCGGAAGGCGATGATCTCCGCGCTTTCGCTCGCCGACACCGGCAGCCGGGCGCGGGTCGCGACGGCGAGGTGGACGGCATCGTCATAGGCGGCGATCGCGTCGGCGCTGACGTCCGCCTCGGCCGGGCCGTCGCCCTCCAGCAGGAAATAGGCGGGCAGGATGCCGGCGAGCCGCGCGAGGCGCAGCGCCGCCTGGGCCGCTTGTGGCGCAGGCAGCGTGCGCGCGCGAAACGGTCCCTTGAGCGGAGAAGCCAGGTCGAGCACCGGATCGGATATGGCGGTCGCCACGTCGGCGTCGATCCAGGGCGCGCGCTCGATCAGCACCGGCCAGTCGGGATCGGCGGCGGCCAGCTGGTTGGCGAGCTTCAGCGTTTCGGCGCGCGCGGCGGAAATGAGGATATCGGCGCGCCCATCGGGATCAAATCCGGCGAGAGTCACCGCGTCCGCCCCTTCGACCGCCATCAGCCGGATCGCGCCGTCGCCGGCCGTCAGGCGGATCGCCCATCCGCGGCGCAGCGCGTCGATCGCGCGGGCGGCGTCCTTCCCCGTCATCAGAAGGCGAACTGCGTGATGATCGGGATATGGTCGGACGGCTTGCCCCAGCTACGCGCGGGTTCGACGACGCGATGGCTCACCGCCTTGTCCGCGACATCCTTCGTCATCCACATATGGTCGAGCCGTCGTCCCCGATCGGACAGCGCCCAATCCTTCGCGCGATAGCTCCACCAAGTATAAAGGCGCGCGGGCGCGGGGTGGAAATGGCGGCCGATATCGACCCAGTCGTTCGACGCCTGGAGCCGCCCCAATATCTCGCATTCGACCGGCGTGTGGCTGACCACGTCGATCAACTGCTTGTGGCTCCACACGTCGCATTCCAGCGGGGCGATGTTGAAATCGCCGGTCAGGATGGTCGGCTTGTTGTCGAGCGCCGTGGACCACTCGATCATGCGTTCGAGGAAATCGAGCTTCTGCCCGAACTTGGGGTTCACCGTGCGGTCTGGCACGTCGCCGCCGGCCGGCACATAGACATTCTCGATCCGCACCCCGTTGTCGAGCCGCACGCCGACGTGCCGCGCCTCGCCATTGGCCTGCCAGTCGAAACGGTCGTCCTCGTGGATCGGCACCTTGCTCATGATCGCGACGCCATGGTGCATGCGCTGGCCGTTCAGCACCTGGTGGACATAACCCATGCGGCGGAACATCTCGCGCGGGAAGATGTCGTTCACCACCTTGGTTTCCTGAAGGCAGAGGATGTCGGGCGCTTCCTCGCGCAGCAACTGCTCGACAATGTCGATGCGCGCGCGGACACTGTTGATGTTCCAGGAACAGATGGAAAGCGTGTCGGCCATGCCACGCCACCTAAGACCGCGCGGATCGTTGTGCAAGCGACCCAAGGGGACGCGCGCAAAGTAAGACCCCCGCTCCGGGGGCGTGGAACGGGGGTCTCGATCGCGCCCTTGAAGCGCTTCGCGGCGGGAGCTGGGGACCGGGTAACAGGGGGGAAATCCCGGTTTGGTCTCGCGCCGTGGATTTCTGATTAGCGGGCAGCAGATGAGCGCGCGATGAACGGACCTTTCAGATTTTCCGTCCGTCGCGCGTCAGCGCCGGTTCAACCGCTCGATCGGCCACGCGGACGCGGATCGGTCCAACGAAAAGTCGAATCTGGCACGGTCACACCATAGGCTTGGTTGGTGAGGCGCACGGCGGTGCGGTTGTTTTGCGAATCGAGCGCTACCCAGCCGTAGAGCTGCAACCCCGCCGGGCTTGCCGCGTCGCGGCGGAAGATCATGGTGATCGTCCCGAATTCGGGCCGCTTGGGATCGCGCGCCTGAACGCTCAGGATCGATGGATCGCCGCTCGGCACCACCTTGCCGAACTTCGATAGATCCTTGGTCGGATCGATCAGCGCGCCGAGCGGGGAATTGCCGATCGGCCAACGCTGCACCTGCCGCACTTCATAGTCGATCATGGTCAGCGCCTTGCCGTCGCCCACGATCAGCAGCGGCACGCCCTTTTGATATTGGAACCGGATCTTGCCCGGCTGTTTCAGCGTCAGCTTGCCGGTCAGAGTCTGGCCGCTGCGGTCGGTCTGGCTAAAATCGGCGGTCATCGTCGTCACCGCGCGAATATAGGCGCTGACCCGCGCCAGATCCGGCTGGCCCTGCTGCGCGGCGGCGGGCAGAGCGAAAGGAAGGGCGATCGCGACGGGCGCGGCCGACAGCGCCAGGAACAGGGGCTTCATCGAAAAGGTCTCCGGTTGTTACGGATGCGGTTTACGTCGGACGGTTTGAACGACCCGTGAACCCAGCCGTTCCGTGCCGGTCATCCGGCTCGCGCCTCAGAGATTGAAGCGGCCGATAAGGGTCGCGAGCGCCGTCGCTTTCGACACCCCGGTCTTTTGCAGCACGGCCCGCACCTGAGCCCGCACGGTTTCGGTGCTGACGCCGCGGCCGGCGGCGATCTCGTTCGCTGTCATGCCCGATGCCAGGTCGAGTGCCACCGCCGCCTCGGCCGGAGAAAGGCCGAAGGCCTGCATCAGCAGATGGCGAGGCTCCGCCACCGACCGCGGCAAGGTGACGTGAACGATGCAGGCAGCGTCGGAGAAGAAATGGAACGCGCCTGGGGGCACCGGCGCCACGTCCACGCGGCATGCGCGGCCAGCGGCATCGGTCAAGGCGAGAGTCGTGCCGCGCAGCTGCACCGGACTGTCGTCGAAACGCCTGGTCGCGCGGCGCAACGCGCCTTGCAGCGCCTCGTCCTGCCGGTCGAGCGCAGCCTTGAGGCAGGCATAACGCAGGCACAGCATGTCGCCCGCTTCGACGAGCGACTCCGCAGCCGCGCTGCACGCAACCACCCGGCCGGCACGATCACAAAGAAAGACCGTCAGACCGAGCAGGTCCGCTGAATCCATCGCGAGACGGACATCCCTGTCGTTAAGCCGCCGCTGAAGCTTTACGGCTGCCTGCACATGCGGCAGCAGCTTTGCCATGACCTCCTTGTCCGCCTGCTGCGGATGATCCTGGCGGCGGGTGCGCAAAACCGCTGCGACGGAGCGTTGATCTGCGGTGGGCGGCAGGGTGCCCACCATCAGGAAGCGAGCATCGAACGGGTCGAACAGTTCGCGGTAGAAGGGGGACGCCTCCTGTTCCTCGCGCGGGAGAACGTCATCATCGCAACTGATGCTCAACGCAGGCGCAAACAGCGCCGGCGCGCGCGGATTGAGGCTGGGGATCGCACCACCGCGCCTTTCCCATTCCTGCACGGCGTCGGCAGGCATCAACGGGACGCGGTTGACACGAATGTCACCCTTGGCATCGACCATCAGCAGCTGCGCGGTCCAGCCGCCGCACACCTGGCCAAGCAGCGTCAGCGCCTCGTCCCACTCATCCGGTTCGAAGGGCGCGGCGGCAAAGGCCAGGATAGCGCGCTCTTCCAGAGTGGCCGGCTTGCCCTTCACCCCCAACCTTTCCTAATATTTGTTAAGGTTTCCTTTTATGTAGAAGAAGATGGGCACCTGACAAGATTGTTAGGTTTAACAAAGGCTGTCATAAATTGACAGAAAGACGATTTGCTGGAGCTGACGTGCATCTGTCCTGTCAGCGACAGCACAGCATGCGAACCGGGCTGAACTGGATTTAGACCGGATTGCCGTTTTCGTCGCGCAGCACTTCGCGGCGGCCGACATGATTGGGCGGGCCGACCAGCCCTTCCTCCTCCATCTTTTCGATGAGGCGCGCGGCACTGTTATATCCGACACGAAGCTGCCGCTGGAGCCAGCTGGTCGAGGCTTTCTGATTTTCGAACACGAGCTGGCACGCCTTGCGGAAGAGCTGCGCGTCGGCGCTGTCGTCGCCCAGGTCCACGCCCTCCAGTGCGAAGCTGCCTTCCTCCGGCTCCTCGGTGACGGCGGAGATATAGTCGGGCTGGCCCTGCGCGCGCCAGTGATCGGCGACGACCCGCACCTCGTCGTCGGACACGAACGGGCCATGGACGCGGGTCAGCCCCTTGCCGCCATGCATGTAGAGCATGTCGCCCTTGCCGAGCAGTTGTTCCGCGCCCTGTTCGCCCAGGATCGTGCGGCTGTCGATCTTGGACGTGACGAAGAAGCTGATCCGCGTCGGCAGGTTCGCCTTGATGACGCCGGTGATGACGTCGACCGACGGGCGCTGGGTCGCGAGGATCAGGTGGATGCCCGCCGCGCGCGCCTTCTGCGCCAGCCGCTGGATCAGGAATTCGACCTCCTTGCCCGCGGTCATCATGAGGTCGGCAAGTTCGTCCACCACCACCACGATCTGCGGCAGCGGCTGGAAATTGAGCTGCTCCTCCTCATAGATCGGCTTGCCGCTTTCGGGATCATAGCCGGTCTGGACCCGGCGGCCGAGCGGCTTGCCCTTGGCCTTCGCCGCGCGCACCTTCTCGTTGTAATTGGCGAGGTTGCGGACGGAGATGGACGCCATCATCCGATAGCGGTCCTCCATCTGCTCGACCGCCCATTTGAGCGCGCGGATCGCCTTGCTCGGTTCGGTGACGACCGGCGAAAGCAGATGCGGAATGTCGTCATAGGTCGACAGTTCCAGCATCTTGGGGTCGATCATGATGAGGCGCAGCTGATCGGGCGTCATGCGGTAGAGCAAGGACAGGATCATGGCGTTCAGGCCCACCGACTTGCCCGACCCGGTCGTACCCGCGATCAGCAGGTGCGGCATGGGGGCGAGGTCGGCAATGATCGGTTCGCCGGAGATATTCTTGCCCAGGATGATGGGCAGCGTCGCTTCCTGGGCGAATTGTTCCGACGTGATAAGTTCGCGGAACGACACGCCCTCACGATGGGCGTTGGGCAATTCGATGCCGATCACGGTGCGGCCGGGGATCGTCGCAACACGCGCGGAGAGCGCCGACATGTTGCGCGCGATGTCGTCGGCCAGCGCGATCACGCGGCTCGCCTTGATGCCGGGGGCGGGCTCCAGTTCGTACATGGTAACGACCGGGCCGGGACGGACCTCGACGATATTGCCCTTCACATGGAAGTCGTCGAGCACCGATTCGAGCAACCGGGCGTTGCGCTCCAGCGCCGCCTTGTCGATCTTCCCCCCCTGGTTCGCGGGGATGGGGTTCAGCAGGTCGGGCGAGGGCAGGGACGAATGACCGAACAGATCGTCCTGGCTGACCGGGGCCATGGCGCGCTGCACCGGCGCGGGCTTGGGGCTCTGAATGGTGATCGGCGGCTTGGGCTCGTTCGATACCTGCTTGCGCGGCGCGATGACCCGCTCGGCCACATCCTCGTCATCCTGATCCTCTTCCGCCGGCGCGCTCGCCGCGAAGGCGAGGCTGGGGCGCGGCAGGCTGAGGCGCGGCAGGGTGGGCCGACGCATCGCGATCAGCGGCTTTTCCAGCGCCAGGCTGCGATAGCAGGCGAAGAGGCCGGCGATCAGCGCGACGACGACCAGCGCGCCCCTGATCCACGGCGCAGCGACGGGCGCCTGCGCCATGAGGCTTGCGACGCCCTTGGCGGTGACGAGGCCGATGACCCCGCCCCAGCCGGCGGGCAGGCCGACCAGCGGCTCGGTCTGAAACAAGGCCAGCGCGATGCCGACCAGAGCGATGCCGAGCAGACACTTGCCGGATTGCGCCTTCCACCCGCTCATGTCCTGATCGCCCCAGAGCCGCCGGGCGGTGACCGCCATCAGCGGCAGGACCAGCGCCACCGGCACGCCGAGCAGCCAGAGCAGGAAATCGGCCGTCCATGCGCCAGGCGAACCCATGATATTGGATATCTGATCGCCCGCCACGGTGTTCATCGACGGGTCGCTTGGCGCATAGCTCAACAGCGCCAGCGCCAGGAACAGGGTGGCGGCGATCAGCGCCAGCGCGCTGATCAGCGCGCCGCTGCGGATGAGGCTGCGCTTCAGCATTTCGCGCCATTCCGGCGATCGCTTGACGGTGCGGCCGACGGCCATAACTACCCCATGTCCCCCAAATGTTCCGTTTCGGCACAATGCGCCGAGCGGGGAGTCCGCGTCAAGCCTGCCCGCCGGCGGCTCGTCGCGCCGCTCACTCCGTAACAATCCTTATTACGGCGCCCGGCCGCCCCGCCCTAAGGTCGTCGGCAGAGGAGAAAGTCCGATGATCGCCAGCTTCTATCCCGTTCTCGTCGTCGCAGCCCTGGGGTTCTTCGCGGCGATCCTGATCACGGTCAGCGTCGAGGACTGGCGGAGCAACTGAGCGCCGCCAGCGCATCGCCATCGACCCGCTGCACCGTCCATTCGTCCATCGGCTTTGCCCCGAGCGAGCGATAGAAGGCGATTGCGGGCGCATTCCAGTCAAGCACCGACCATTCGAGCCGCGCGCAATCGCGCTCGATCGTGATCTGCGCCAGCCGCGCGAGCAACGCCTTGCCCGCGCCAAGGCCACGCGCTTCCGGCACGACGAACAAATCCTCCAGATAGATGCCCGGCCGCCCCTCGAAGGTCGAGAAATTGTGGAAGAAGAGGGCGAAGCCGATCGCCGCGCCGTGATGCTCGGCGATCAGCACCTCGGCCATGGGTCGTGGGCCGAAGAGATGGCGGGCGAGCGTGTCGCGATCGGCCTTAACCTCATGCGCCAGCCGCTCATAGTCGGCGAGCGCCAGGATGAAGCCACGGATGGTATCAATGTCGCCGGCCGACGCCGGGCGGATGAGGATATCGGTCATGCGGCTCCTGCTTCGACATGGGCAAGGTCCGCCCGTTTCGCCCGCGCGGCGATCATGCAACCGGCGATGATCAGCACCGCGCCGGCAATGGTGGTCGCCGTTACCCGCTCGCCGAACGCCAGCCAGCCGACGATCGAGGCCCAGAGAAAGGCGCTATATTCGACCGGGATGAGCCGCTGCGCCTCGGCCCGCGCATAAGCCCATGCCAAGGTGGCGAGCGAGGTGAAGGCGAGCGTGGCTGCCAGAGCAATGAATGGAACAGCCGTAATCGGCGGCAGCGCGAGCCACATCGGCGCGCCCAGCGCGAACACGCCGAGCATCACCAGATGCTGGAAGAAGGCGACCTCTACCGGGGAGGCGATCTGCGCCTGCTGGCGCTGGATCACGAGGTTCCAGGCGAACAGCACCGCCGAGGCGAGCGTCGCCAGCGCACCAAGCAGCGCATCCGCCTCATAGCGGCCCTGAAGCCGCCCCGACAGGATGATCGCGACCCCGACCAGTCCCAGGAGGGACGCGCCGATCGCCTGCCGCCCGACCGTCTCCTTGAGCAGCAGCGCGGCGAGATAGAGGGCGATGAGCGGCGCGATGAAGGACAGGGCGATCGCTTCGGCAATCGGCAGGCGCATCAGCGCCCAGAAGAAGAGCGCCGCCATCAGCGCCACCACGACCCCGCGCAGCAGGTGGATGCGCATGACCGGCGGCGCGGGCCAGCCCCGCCGCGTGGCCCGCATCAGTATCGCGCCCAGCAGCGTCCCCGTCAACGCCCGCCAGAACAGCGCATTGTAGAGGCCGATCGACAGGCTCAGCCCCTTCATCACCGCGTCCATCACCGAAAACAGCGCAACGCCGAGGCAACAGACGGCAAAGGGGATGGCGACGCGATTCATGGCATCGCCTTAGCGGACCGGAACCGCCCCGTCATCGCCCCTCCCCGCCGAAATTCGGGCGTGGCGCAGTCCGGCCGTCTGCTGCATCAAAGGCTATGCCACTGCCCATCCTCGTCGCTGCGGGCGACGATGGTCAGCGATGCGGGGTCGATCTCCACCAGATCCTGACCGAAATCGAACAGCCAGGCATAGCCCTGCGATACGCGCCAGTAGCGGGTCGCTTCATCAAAATAACCGCCGTCGCCGCATACCGCGACCGGGGAGCCATCCGCGCTGGTCGATCCTTTGGGATCGGTATCGACCACCATCGCGTCGCTCGGCCATTCGGGCACGCGCGCCGGACGGGCGTTGCAGCGCGCCGCTTCCTTGAGGTCTTCTATCAGGCTGCGGGCGCGCTGGGTGACGGCGGCGGCGGGATCGCCATCGGCGACGTAGAACCACGCGACTGGGCGCGGCTCCGGCAGCTTGCCATCCATTGCCGATTCCACCAGTTGCAATTCCGCGCGCTCCGCGCCCCCGCCATATTCGATGCGGGCCGCCTTTTTGCCGCATTGCAGCCCCCGGTATAACAGCACGTCGCCGCCCGCCAGCTCGGTTTCCGCGACCTGCCAGGCGCAGCCGTCCGGCGCCTGGAGCGATACCGCCCTGTCTCCTTGAAGATAGGCGACCGCCCGTCCCTGGCATAGGCCGGTGAGCGCCAATCGTGGGCCGTCATCCGGGCAGGAGCCCGGCGCCTCCAGCTGCTTCGTCGCCACCCGATCGCTGCCATTGGTCGCATTGACGGCATTGTCGACAGCCGGTTGCGGCCCGCACCCGGCCACGCTGGCCAGCATCATGCCCATCCACAAGCACTTGAAATGCACTGCGTCCTCCCCCTTCGGGTCCGGCCCCCCGGCCGGACATCATCAGGGATTTTTCGCGGCGCAGGGCAGCTTGTCAATCGTTAAACAGGGGCAACGACCGCGCTATTCCGCCGCTTCCGCCTTGCCGGCGTCGGTCGCTTCGGCCTCCAGCTTCGCCGCCTCGATTTCCGCCGCCTTGGCCTCCACCAGGGCGACGATATGGTCGATCATGCCTTCATCCTGCACCGTGTGATCGGTAAGGCCCGACAGATAGACCATATGCTTGCCCGCGCCCCCACCGGTCAGGCCGATGTCGGTCTCGCGCGCTTCGCCGGGGCCGTTGACGACGCAGCCCAGCACCGAAAGCGACAGGGGCGTGTGGATATGCTGAAGCCGTTCCTCCAGCGCCTGGACGGTGCGGATGACGTCGAAGCCCTGCCGGGCGCAGGACGGGCAGGAAATGACCTTGACCCCTCGGGTGCGGATGCCGAGCGACTTCAATATCTCGTAGCCGACCCGCACTTCTTCTTCCGGTTCGGCGGAGAGGGAGACGCGGATCGTGTCGCCGATGCCGGCCCAGAGCAGGTTGCCGATGCCGATGGCGCTCTTGACCGTACCGCCGATCAGGCCGCCCGCCTCGGTGATGCCCAGATGCAGCGGGCAGTCGACCGCGTCGGCCAGTTGCATATAGGCGGCGACGGCGAGGAACACGTCGCTCGCCTTCACCGCGACCTTATATTCGTGGAAATCCTGGTCCTGGAGCAGCTTGATATGATCGAGCGCGCTCTCCACCAGCGCCTCGGGGCAGGGCTCGCCATATTTTTCGAGCAGATCCTTTTCGAGGGAGCCGGCATTGACGCCGATGCGGATCGAGCAGCCATTGGCCTTGGCCGCATCCACCACTTCCTTGACCCGCGCCTCGCTGCCGATGTTGCCGGGGTTGATCCGCAGGCAGGCGGCACCCGCATCGGCGGCTTCCAGCGCGCGCTTATAGTGGAAATGGATGTCGGCGACGATCGGCACGCGCGCCGCGCGGACGATCTGCTTGAGGGCTGCGGTGGATTCCTCGTCGGGGCAGGAGACGCGGATGATGTCCACGCCCACCTCTTCGCAGCGGCGGATCTGGTCGACCGTCGCGCGCACGTCATGCGTGGGCGTGTTGGTCATCGTCTGCACCGTCACCGGCGCGCCGCCGCCCACGGGGACGTTGCCGACCATGATCTGGCGGCTCTGGCGGCGGGCGATGTCGCGCCAGGGGCGAAGGCCGGGATTATGATCGGACATGAAGAAGGGGCTCCGTAAGATACGAAGCCCCTATAGGGATATTCGATCGCGGTTAGAAGCGCAGCGTTACAGAAGCGGCGACCTGATCGGCGTTGCCGGTGGTGTCCGTGACCGTCGTGGCGGTGACCGTGGCGGGCGCGGGATAATAGCTGTCGGGCCGCACGATCCGCGCCTTGTCGACGAAGGTATGGGCGTAGCCGATATTGAGCGCGGCCGCGGGCGAGATGTTGTAGGTCGCCCCGGCCGACAGCCAGACGCGGTCGCCATCGGGCACGCGCGTCGTCAGAAGCTGCGGGTTCGTGGGCGTGCGGTCGAACATCGTGCCGGCGCGCAGCGTCAGCGCCGGGCTGACATCATATTCGCCGCCGGCGCTGAACGAGTAGCTGTCGCGATAGTCCAGTTCCTTGTTGCTTGTCCCGGTCGCGGTGGTGACGGCGATGCCCTTGAACTTCGACCAGTTATACCATTTGCCGGTCAGCATCGCGCGCAGATTGGGCGTCAGCCGGTGCATCATGCTGACGGTCACGATGTCGGGCAGGTTGAGCGGCGCGGTAGCAGCGAAATCGCCATTGCCGGCCGCGATCGGGCCGAGCAGCCCGGACACGCTCTGCGTGCCGGCCAGCTTGTGGGTGATGCCCGATCGATAATGAACCCCCCAGTTGGTGTCTCCGCTGGTGTAGAAGAGGCCGGCATTCCAGCCGATCGACCAGTCGTCGCCCTTGAGGCTGGCAAAACCGTCGGCGGGCGCGAGCGGCGATAGCTGCGGGAGGGCGTTGGTCAGGGTCGCCTTCACATATTGCACATCGACGCCGCCACCGATCGAGAGACCGTCGGTCAGTTCGTAGGCGGCGGACGGCTGGATATTGTAGGTCTTGAGATCGGTGTAGAGCGAGTCGTAACGGCCAAAGAAATCATCGTCATATTCCAGCTTCAGCCCGAACGGCGCATTGACGCCAAGGCCGAGCCACAGACGGTCGGTCAGCTGCGCGCTGGCGTAGAAGCTGGGCACCGGGGTCACGCTGTCGAACGGATTGCCGCCATCGCCGCCGGTCACGGGCAGGCGCAGCGGCGTGCCAGGCACGGTGCGGACCGTGCCGCGATTGGTCTGGTGCGCGAAGGGCATCAGCGCCGATGCGCCGGCCGAAATCTGGATGCCGGAAAGCTGGGTCATCGCGGCGGGATTGAAATAGATGGTCGAAGGGTCGTCACCCGCCGCCGCGCCACCGGACAAGGCGCGGCCGATTTCGACCGGGGACTGTTCCTGGAGGTAAAAGCCCCCCGCGAGCGCGGGCATGGGCGCGATCATCCCGCCGGCTACGAGCAGAAACGGGATGATGGGGTGGCGAAGGGACATGGCAAATCCTCTGCGTGTTGGCGACTCTGTCTGGTGCCGGTGGGTGGCGCGGCAACGCGCGAGCCCGGCTTATGAGCCAGGGCGCTTAGCAAAGACGTGGTTAAATTCCAGTGTGCGCCAGCGTCTGCGGGCTGCCCATGGCGCTTCGACGCTACGGCGCGCCGCGAAATAATGGGCAAAAAAAAGCCGCCCGAAGGCGGCCTTGAAGTTTTAGGAGAGGATGCCTGAAAGGCCCGTTTCTTTTGCGGGGCAGGGGGGATTGTTGCAAATGCGAAATATGCGCCTGCGATTGCATGTCTTGCAATCGTAGCATTTCGCTACCCATTCCGTAGGGGAAAGTAGGATCGCAATAGGAATGAAAATTCCTGTTTCAGCTATCGGCGGCTGTCTCAGACCCTATCAGACGACGCGAGACACGCCTGCCAGCGCCAGCTGCGAATCGAGGTCGTCCAGCAGCCGCGCCAGCCCCGATTCGTGCCGCGCCTCGGCCCGGGCGACGAGTGCGGCCTCGGTGTTCGACGCGCGCAACAGCCACCAGCCCTCTTCCCGCTGCACCCGCACGCCGTCGATCACGCACATATCCGCCCCCGCGTCGCGCAACCGCGCCCGCACTGCCTCGATCACCGCGAACTTGCGCGCTTCCGCGACAGGGAACCGCAGTTCCGGCGTGATGACGCTGCAAGGCAGGGCATCGACCATTTCGGTAACGCTGCGGCCCAGCGTTCCCACCAGCCGGATCAGCCGCACAGCGGCATAGAGCGCATCGTCATATCCGGGATGGTTGTCCGCGAAGAAGAGGTGGCCGGTGGTCTCGCCGCCCAGCGGGCTGCCGATCTGCTTCATTCTGGACTTGATATGGCTGTGCCCGGTTTTCCACATGTCGGGCTGTCCGCCCAGCGCCGCGATGCGATCGAACAGCGTCCGGCTGGCCTTCACATCCGCCACGATCGGCGCGCCGGGCCGGTTTTTCAGCACTTCTTCGGCGTACAAGCCAAGCAACTGGTCGCCCGCGATGGCCCGACCCTGCCCGTCCACCATGCCGATCCGGTCGCCATCGCCATCGAAAGCCACGCCGAAGTCGAGCTTTTTCGCGCGGACAAGCGCGCGCAGGTCGACCAGATTCCGGTCGAGCGAAGGATCGGGATGATGATGGGGAAAGTGGCCGTCTATATCGGTGAAGAGCAGATGATGCTCACCGGGCAGCAGCTTTACGAGCTGCTCGACCGCTTGCCCCGCCGCGCCATTGCCCGCGTCCCAGCCGATCCGGCAGGCTGGCCCGTCGAAGCCCTCGACCAGGCGCGCGACATAGGCGTCCAACATTTGGGCCGTCTCGATCTGTCCCGACCCGTGTGCCCAGTCCCCCGCCGCCGCCATGACGGCCAGCGTCCGGATATCCGCGCCGAAGAAGGGCGCGTGACGGTGCACCAGCTTGAAGCCATTCTGGTCGCCGGGATTATGGCTGCCGGTTATCTGAACGCCGCCATCCACATCGCCCGTCATTTCGGCATGATATAGCATCGGCGTCGGCCCGAGGCCGATCCGCAGCACGTCGATGCCGGTCGCGACCAGCCCCTCCACCAGCGCCGCCTCCAGCATCGGCGAGCTCAGCCGCCCGTCATAGCCGACCGCAATGCGGCGTCCGCCCGCGCGGCGCACGACCGTCCCGAAACTGCGCCCCAGCGCCCATGCGTCGGCGGCGTGGAGCGTCTTGCCCACCGTGCCACGCAGGTCATAGTCGCGCAGCAGCGTGGGATCGAAGCGGTGAGTCACCGCTCCCGGCGCGCGGCGAGCAGCAGGTCGCGGGCGGCGTTGATCTGCGCGGCGAGCGCCTCCGTCCCGCCCTTGTCCGGATGGACCGACGCGATCAGCCGGCGGTGCGCGGCGCGGATCGCGGCGGGATCGGCATCGGGTGCGACGCCCAGCAGCGCCCGCGCCTGCGCCAGATCGTCCGGCGTCGGCGCCTTCGCACGCAATTTTGCCCGCGCATTGCCCTGCTTGGCAAAAAAAAGCGCCGCGCCGACCAGCAATGGCGCGCCGATCACCGGCTTGCCCTTCGCCGCCAGCACCGCCCCCACCAATGCCGCGCCCAGCGCCATGCCGTCCTTCGCGGTCATCCGTTGCAATCTCCCCGTCCAGATCAGCCAGACCGCAAGGCCCGCCAGCAGCAGCGCCAGCAGCCCCATCAGGCCGCGCCGAGCAGGTCCATCGCGCCCACCCCCTCGCGCGTCGGCAGCGCCAGGCTCGACACCATCTCGCGCAATTCCTGCCGCGCGGCGATGTGGCTGACGCCCAGGTCCCCCAGATGCCCCTTGTCGAGCAGGGTAAGGCCAGAGGGGAAGAGTTCCCGGAAGATCACGCGCTCCGACAGGCCGGGGATCACCCGGAACCCGACCCGGCGGGAAAGCTCCATCAGCGCGTCGCCCACCCGCTTCTTGTTGCGCGCGTCCTGATGCTGAAGCCGGTTCCGCAGCACCACCCAGTCGATCGACACGCCATCCACCTTCGCCCGCGTCTTGCGCGTTTCGAAGATCAGCTCGGAATAGAAGGACAGGCGGCGGACCTTGAACGTTTCCGGATCGACCTGGCCGATGAGGTCGAAATCGACGAAACTGTCGTTCATCGGCGTGACCAGCGTGTTGGCGTGGGGGGCAATGTGCCGGGCGAAGACGTCGTCGCGCCCCGGCGTATCGACCACCAGGAAATCGCGCCCGACCGCCAGTTCGACGACCAGATCGTCCAGTGCGGCGATGCTGTCGCCGGTAAAGACCGCGAAATCCGGCGTCGGCAGGTCGACCCCGCGCCGGCGTGCGGTTTCGCGGCGGTTCTCCATGTAACGGGTGACGGTGCGCTGGCGCGGGTCGAGATCGATCATGCCGACATTGTGGCCCAGCGCCGACAGGGCGATCGCGGTGTGGACCGCCGTGGTCGACTTGCCCGTGCCACCCTTTTCATTGGCGAAGACGATGAGATGCGGCTGCGAAGTGCCCATTGATCGCGTGTGATCCCTGTTATCACAATCTGTATGTTGACGCTCCCGCCGGGCCATGCCTTTAGCGGGATATGCCCTCGCCTTATCGGAGCCCGTTGCCCCGTGCAAATATTGCGTGACCTGCCTTCTCTCCGCGCCGCCGTGGAGGCGTTGAAAGCCGACGGCAAGCAACTTGCGCTGGTGCCGACCATGGGCGCGTTGCATGACGGGCATATGGCGCTGGTCGAGGAAGCGCGGCGGCATGGGCGGCATGTCGTCGTGTCGATCTTCGTCAACCCGAAGCAGTTCGGCCCGAATGAGGATCTGGACGCCTATCCCCGGCGCGAGGCCAAGGACGCGCAGATGCTCGGCGCGGCGGGCGTCGACATTCTTTGGGCGCCCACGGTGGAGGTCATGTATCCGGCGGGCTTCGCCACCAATATCAGCGTGTCGGGGGTGAGCGAGGGGCTGGACGGCGCGGCACGGCCGGGCCATTTCGACGGTGTCGCAACAGTCGTCGCCAAGCTGTTCAACCAGGTGCGGCCCGATGTCGCGGTCTTCGGCGAGAAAGATTACCAGCAGCTCGCGATCATCCGCCGCATGGTGGCGGACCTCGACTTGGGGATCGAGATCGTCGGGATGCCGACCCAGCGGGCGGAGGATGGCCTCGCCCTCTCCTCGCGCAACGCTTATCTCAGCGACGAGGAGCGCAAGGCGGCGCTGGCGCTGCCCCGCGCGCTGGGCGAGGCCAAGCGGCAGATCGAAAAGGGCGAGCCGGTCGATGCGGCGCTGGCCAAGGCGGTGGCGACACTCAGCCAGCATGGCTTCGGTCCCATCGACTATGTGACGCTATGCGACGCGGCGACCCTGGAACCGATCCACGCCGCCGATCGCCCCGCCCGCCTGCTCGGCGCGGCGAAGCTCGGCAAGACCCGCCTCATCGACAATATCGCGGTCGATCCGGCCTGACGCATCGTCAAAAAGGCTTCACGATCACCGCGATCACGATCACCGCGGCGGCGACGCCGGGAATTTCGTTCATCAGGCGCAGCTGCCGGTCGGTGAGCGTCCGCTGCCCCTTTGCCAGCTTCTTCGCGTAGCCCGCGATCCAGCCATGATAGGCGGAGAGGCCGAGGACGAAGAGCAACTTCAGGTGGAACCAGCCGAAGCTCCACGCGCCGATCTCGACCATCAGCATGAGGCCGAACAGCCAGACGAGGATCAACGACGGGTTGAGGATGATCTTGAGCAGCCGGGTTTCCCGCTCGACCCACTTGCGGTCTTCGGGCGATCCGGGCGCGGTTTCCTGATGATAGACGAAGAAGCGCGGCATCATGAACAGCCCCGCCATCAGAAAGATCACGAAGATGACATGGGCGGCCTTCACCCAGAGATAGGCGGCGCCAAGATAGGCCATGGGTCAGTGCTCCTTATCGCCGCACATAGCTAATGAGCGCTTCGACATGCGCAATGGGCGTATCGGGCAAAATGCCATGGCCAAGATTGAGGATATGCGGCCGGCCGGTAAACGCGGCGCGGATCGTGTCCACCGCCTGCTCGACCGCCGCGCCACCGGCGATCAATGCGAGCGGATCGAGATTGCCCTGCACCGGCATCCCGGCGGGAAGCGCCTGGTTGGCCCAGTGCGGATCGATCGTCTCATCGACGCCGACCGCATCGACCCCGGTTTGCCGGGCATAATCGGCCAGCTTCGCCCCCGCGCCCTTGGGAAAGCCGATGACGGGAATGCCGGGGTGGATGGCTTTCAGCTTCTCCACGATGCGGCGATTGGGCTCGATCACCCAGCGGGCGAACTGCGCCGGCGAAAGGCTTCCCGCCCAGCTGTCGAACAGCTGCACCGCTTCCACGCCCGCCTCGATCTGGCCGGAAAGATAGGTGACGGTCGCGTCGATGATCGCGTCGATCAGCGCGGAGAAACGCTCTTCCTGTTGATAGGCCATGCGCCGCGCGAGCCCATGATCCTTGCTGCCCTGCCCCGCGACCATATAGGTGGCGACGGTCCAGGGGCTTCCTGCAAAGCCCAGGAAGGTGACGGCGGGGTCCAGCGCCGCTTTCACCCGCCGCACCGTCTCATACACCGCCTCGAACCGGGAAAAGTCGGGGCTGAGCGCCGCCAGGTCGGTCTCAGCGAGGATCGGGGCAAGGCGCGGGCCTTCCCCTGCCTCGAACCACAGATCCTGTCCCATGGCATAGGGCACGATCAATATGTCGGAAAAGAGGATCGCGCCGTCGAAGCCGAAACGGCGCAACGGCTGGAGCGTCACGTCCGCCGCCGCCTGGCTGTCATAGACGAGTTCGAGGAAGCCGCCCTTCTGCGCCCGCAGAGCGCGATATTCGGGCAGGTATCGCCCCGCCTGCCGCATCAGCCACATGGGGGGCACGTCGAAAACCTCCCCACGCAGGACGCCGAGCAGAGGCTTTTCGATCAAGCCGGGAAGAGCGTCCACGGGCATCTCATTCTCTCTTAATAATAGATTCAAGGGTTGATGGAGATAGATGCTCCGTTGGCAGCGGGGTTTATGCGCTGTGCCCCGATTTGCCAACAGCTTGACTCTCCGAAGGGACGCAACCCCGTTCGAGTCAGGCGGTTTACCCCCGTTACCCACAGGCTGTGGACGAAATCACGCGCCTGTTGGGGGCATGTGGATAAGAGTCCCGCCTGCGGGGATGGACATTGGGCGGGATTCCATCCCCGATTTCATCCCTTGCTTTATCCACAGCCTGCCCACAGACATGCCCCATGGCGCGCATCCATCTGCACCTCCTCTCCGACTCCACCGGCGAGACGCTGGAGAATATCGCCAAGGCGGCGATCGGCCTGTTCGAAAATGTCGAGGCGATCCGCCATTTCTGGCCGATGGTGCGATCCGACGTCCATCTCGACCGGATCATGGAGGAGATTTCCGCCAACCCCGGTCTCGTCCTCTTCACTCTCACCAACCATCTTTTGCGCAAGCGGCTGGAGACACGGTGCCGCGCGCTCGGCCTGCCGCATGTCGCCGCGCTCGACAGCGTGGCCGACGCGCTCTCCAACATATTAGGGCAGGAAACGCGGACCCGGCCGGGACGCAAGCATATCCTCGACGAAGCCTATTTCGCGCGGATCGAAGCGATCCAGTTCACCATCGCCCATGACGACGGGGTGAGCCACGAAAATTGGGAGGAGGCCGACATCGTCCTTGCCGGCGTGTCGCGCGCGTCCAAGACGCCGACCTCCATCTATCTCGCCAATCGCGGCTACAAGACCGCGAATATCCCGCTGGTCCCGGAATCGCCGCCGCCGCGCAGCCTCTTTTCGCTGAAGCATCCGATGGTCGTGGGCCTTACGGTCAGCCCCGAGCGGCTGATCCAGATCCGCCGCAACCGGCTGCTGTCGCTCAACCAGGCGCCCGCAACCGCCTATGTCGACAGCGACAAGGTGCAGGCCGAACTCGCCTTTGCCCGGCGCATGTTCGCCGACAATGGCTGGCCGGTGATCGACATGACCCGCCGATCGATCGAGGAAGCGGCCGCCGCGATCATCAACCTGTTCAACGACCGCGAACTGGCGGAGGCGGAAGCATGATCGTCCTCGCCTCGCAAAGCGCCAGCCGCCGCGCGATGCTGACCGCTGCCGGCGTGCCGTTCGAGCCGCTATCTCCGCAAGTGGACGAGGAAGCGGCGAAGGACGCGTTGCGCGGCGACGGGCTCGACGCCCGGGCGCTGGCCGATGCGCTGGCGGAATTGAAGGCGCTCAGGGTGTCGCGCCGCGCGCCGGGCACTCTGGTCCTTGGATGCGACCAGACGCTCTCGCTCGATGATGGCAGCATGATCGACAAGGCGGTGGACCGGGCGGACGCCGCGCGGATTCTACGCCTGCTGTCGGGCCGTGTGCATCATCTCCACAGCGCAGCGGTGATAGCAATGAATGGCGATCCGGTCTGGCGGCATATCGAGCGTGTGCGGATGACGGTGCGACCCTTGTCCGATACCTTTATCGAGGCTTATCTCGACGCCGACTGGGAGCAACTGCGCTGGTGCGTCGGCTGCTACCGGATCGAGGGGCCGGGAGCGCAGCTCTTCAGCAAGGTCGAAGGCAGCCAGTTCGCGATCCAGGGTCTGCCGCTGCTACCCCTGCTTGACTTTCTGCGCGTGCGCGGCGTTCTGGCGGCATGACCGACCAACTGCCCTATGCCGAAGTCATCGGCGACCCGATCGCCCACAGCAAATCGCCGCTGATCCACAATTTCTGGCTCGATGCGCTGAATATCGAGGCGGAATATCGCAAGACCCATGTGACGGCGGATGGCCTCGCTGCCTATTTCCTAGCGCGGCGCGCCGATCCCGACTGGCTGGGGTGCAATGTCACCATTCCGCACAAGATCGCGGTCATGGACTATGTCGACGATCCGGGCGGCGTGCGGGACCGGATCGGGGCGGTCAACACCATCGCCAGCGAAACGGGCGGGCCGCTGATCGGCACCAATACCGACGCGGGCGGCTTCCTCCAGCCGCTGCTGCGCGACAAGTGGAAGGGCAGAAGCGCTCTGATCGTCGGCGCGGGCGGCGCGGCGCGCGCGATCCTCTTCGCGCTCACGACATTGGGCGTGCCGGACATTAGCATCATGGTCCGCGATGCGGCCAAAGGACAGGGGCTGCTCGACCGGGCGGGGGTGAAGGGCCGGGTGATCGGCATGACCGACGCGCTGCCACCGGTCGACCTGCTGGTCAATTCGACCTCGCTCGGCATGGTCGGCCAGCCGGTTTTCGAGCCCGAGCTTTCGCCCCTGCCCGCTACCGCGACCGTCTATGACATCGTTTATGCGCCGCTCGAAACCGGGCTGCTGAAGGCCGCGCGGGCGCGGGGATTGAAGACGCTCGACGGCCTTGAAATGCTGATCGGGCAGGCGGCGCTGGCATTCGACATCTTCTTCGACGCGGCCGCTCCCCGTGAGTTGGACGCCGAGTTGCGCGCGCTGCTGACGGCTGCGGACTAGATGAAAATCTACGGCCTGACCGGATCGATCGGCATGGGCAAGTCGGCGGTGGCGGCGATGTTCCGGCGCGAAGGCGTACCGCTGTTCGACGCCGACGCTGAAGTGCACCGCCTCCAGGGACCGGGCGGCGCGCTGCTGCGCGCGATCGAGGCGCGCTTCCCCGGTACCACCGGGCCGGCGGGCGTGGACCGGGCGAAGCTTGGCGCGGCGGTGTTCGGCCATCCGCATGAGCGCCGCGCGCTGGAAGCGATCGTTCATCCGGCGGTGCAGGCCAGCCGCCGCGCCTTTCTGCGCCGCCATCGCAGCCGCAAGTTCGTCATCCTCGACATCCCCCTGCTGTTCGAAACCCATGGGCACAAACGGCTTTCCGGCGTGATCGTCGTCACCGCCCCGGCGTGGAAGCAGCGCAAGCGGGTGCTGGCGCGGCCACGCATGACTCCGGCCAAATTCCGCCAGATCGTCCGACTTCAAACCCCCGACGCTGAAAAGCGCCGCCGCGCCGACCATGTCGTTCACACCGGCACCACTTTCGCCGATACACGGGCGCAGGTGCGGCGTCTGGTCGCTTGCCTTGGCGCGCAGACAGGCCGATAAGATAGCATCGGAAGAGTCGTTGAAGAGGCCATGCGCGAAGTCATTTTCGATACCGAAACGACAGGATTTGATCCGGCATCGGGCGACCGGATGGTCGAGATCGGCTGTATCGAACTGGTGAATCGGATGCCGACCGGCCGCACTTTCCACGCTTATTATCATCCCGAACGCGACATGCCCGCCGCCGCCTTCGCGGTGCACGGCCTGTCCGCCGATTTCCTCGCCAAACATCCGGTGTTTGCGCGCGGCGCGCTGGAATTGCTGGACTTTCTGGAGGACAGCCCGCTGGTCGCGCACAATGCGCGGTTCGACTTCGGCTTCCTCAACCATGAATTGCGCCTGTGCGGCCATCCCGAAGTGTCGATGGACCGGATGATCGACACCGTCGCCATCGCGCGCCAAATGCACCCCGGCGCGAAGCACAGTCTGGACGCGCTCTGCACCCGCTACGGCATCGACCGCAGCCACCGCATCAAGCATGGCGCGCTGCTCGACGCCGAATTGCTGGCGCAACTCTATATCGAACTGACCGGCGGCCGTCAGATCGGCCTTGGTCTTGCACAGGAGGAAGAAAGCGAAATCGTCAGGGTGGAACTGACGGCATCCGCCGTGGTTCGCCCTGTTCGTCCCGCGCGGGTCTTTGCGGCCAGCGCGGCGGAGCTGGAACGGCACGCGGCGTTCATCGCGACGCTCAAGGAGCCGCTCTGGCTGACGGAGGCATAGACGCGACCCAAGCGGCCTATGCCCTCCGCACCCAACCGGACCGCTTCCCTGGCGGCCCGGCAAGAATAAGGAGAAGGCATATGGATATTCGTGTTTCCGGGCATCAGGTGGAAACGGGTGAGGCGCTGAAAAGCCATGTCACCGATCGTTTGCAGGCGGTGGCCGAGAAATATTTTTCCCGCGCGCTTTCCGCCCAGGTCACCTTCCGCAAGGCGCCGCATGGCGCATTTCACTGCGACATCGTCTGCCATGTGATGACCGGGCTGATCCTGAAGGGCGCGGGCGAGGCGCAGGAGGCGCATCCGTCCTTCGACCAGGCGGCCGACAAGATCGAAAAGCAGCTGCGCCGGTACATGCGCCGCCTGAAGGACCGCAGCGCCCAGACGGCGGCGGCCGAGGCGCAGCGCGCCAGCGGATATAGCGTCGATGACATCGACGGCGCTGGATACACCATCTTCGCCGGTGGCGCCGAGGAGGAGGAACCGGCGGACGCCCCGCTGATCGTCGCCGAAACCCGCGTCGATATCCCGGAAGCGAGCGTGTCCGACGCGGTCATGATGCTCGACCTTCGCAACACCAACGCGCTGTTGTTCGTCAATGCCGGCACATCGGCCTACAACATGGTCTATCGCCGCCATGACGGCACGATTGGATGGGTTGAACCGCGGGCCTGACCCTCTGGTCCGGCCCCGGCCGCCTGTTGACCATCCGGCGCAGGCGGCTTAAGGGGCCGGGCTTTCACACTCCGGGGATCGCGCGAGGACATGACGCTGCGCGGCCCGGCCGTTTCGGATTGGCCATGGTTCATTTCACCGACATCGTATCGCCCGAGGCGCTTGCCACGGGTGTCGCCGCCAATGGCAAGAAGTCGCTCTTCCAGAAGATCGCTACCCTCGCTTCCTGCGCCTACGGGCTGGAGGCGGACGAGGTCGCCGATGCGCTGTTCGAACGCGAACGGCTCGGGTCGACCGGCTTTGGTGGCGGCGTCGCGATCCCGCACGCCAAGATTCCCGGCCTCGCCCGCATGTGCGGGGTGGTGGTGCTGCTCGATCCGGCGGTGCCGTTCGATGCGGTCGATGATGCGCCGGTGGACATATTATTCGCTCTGCTCTCGCCAGTCGACAGCGGGGCGGAGCATCTCAAGACGCTCGCTCGCGTGTCGCGCTATCTGCGCGACGAGTCGGTCGTGGCGCGGTTGCGCGGCGCGAAATCGACCGAGGCGCTGCACGCGCTGCTCGCCGGCGGCGGGGCGCGTGACGCAGCCTGACGGGCCAAGCGGCGAGGCGGCGCATTTCCGCGCGCTTGAATCGCTCTATCGCTCCGCGCCGATCAACCGGCTGTTCCGCTCGGAACTGATAATCCCGGAGGCCGGCCGGTCGGTCATCGATTTCGACGTCGATGAAAGCCAGTTCCATGCCGCTGGCGCGATCCATGGCACCGTCTATTTCAAGATGCTGGACGACGCGGCCTTCTACGCCGCCAACAGCCTGGTCAGCGACCGTTTCCTGCTGACCACTGCCTTCAATCTGCTCTTCACCCGCCCGATCGGCCCTGGCCGGATTCGCGCCGAGGGCCGTTGGATCAGCGGCAAGCGCCGCGTCTATGTCGCCGAAGCCAGCTTGATCGACGCCGATGGCGAGGAAGTGGGGCGCGGCACCGGCACCTTCATGCGCTCGCAATTCGCCCTTTCGTCCCTCCCCGGCTATGGCGGCTGAGTCGCGGCTGACCAGCGCCATGCTGGTCGGAGCACTGCGTCGCCGCGTTAATCAAGCAGGCGGCTTTGCCACCATCCTTGTGAAAGGCGACGATATCAGCGGCGTCATCCTGGTGCAGGCGCTTGAAAAAGGATGCTTTGCCGGCCTGTTCGAGCGGGTGCCGAACCTTGATGGACGTTATGCGTTGATACGCTGCGGACCAGCTCCGCAAGACGGCGCGGAGGCGCTCGATCAGTATATAGCGCGTCGCCGCAGGTCGGACCCCGACCTGTGGATGGTCGAGCTTGATATCCCGAACGCAGAACGGTTCGCCGCTGAAACGATCTGCTGATCGTTGACTCTCCGATATGAGTTGTGCAGACGGCCGCGCACGCCAACGCGCAGGTTGCCGCATTCGTCCATGGGGGGCGGACGCGGTAAACACGCAGACGGGGGGCGGCCGGTCGTCGGTAGAATATCGGGTAAAAAGACGACGCCCTGGCCAAGAACCGCCTAATTTTGAGCCATAATGAGTTTCCGACTGAAAGCTGCCATCACGGTGGCATTTGCCCTGTCCGCTACAGCCGCGGTCACGGCCTCCGATATGTCGATCGCGGGTGAAGCCATCCCCTCGGCAGTCTCTCTTTCCGGTGCCCTTCCGGTGGCGCCGTCGGCCGGCAGCCAGCCCGCCGTGATCTTTTCAGCGCCGCGCGAAGTCGCGCAGCCGCTGACTCCCGCCCCCAAGGGCGAGACCCCGATTTCCCCCGACTCGCAGGTTCAGGCAAGCAGCCTCGCTGCTCTGGTCGACGCCCATGGCGCGCCCGAGGAGCTGGATGGCGACATGAAGTGCCTGGCCGGGGCCGTGTATTTTGAAGCGAAGGGCGAAAGCCTGGAGGGCCAGCTGGCCGTCGCGCGCGTCATCATCAACCGCGCCAAGTCCGGTCGCTTCGCCGACAGCCTGTGCGGCGTCGTCTATCAGCCGAGCCAGTTCAGCTTCGTGCGCGGCCGCGCCATGCCGCCGATCCGCACGGAAAGCCGCGACTGGCGCGAGGCCGTCGCCGTCGCGCAGATCGCGGCCGAAGGCGGCTGGGACAGCCGAGCCGAAGGCGCGCTCTTCTTCCACGCCCGCCGCGTCTCGCCCGGCTGGGGCAAGGCCAAGCTGGCGTCGATCGACAATCACATCTTTTATCGCTGATGTGCCGCGCATGAGCGCCGCATCCTGAAACGGCCGGTTCGGTTCGCCGAATCGGCCTTTTCATTTGTTCCTGACCTGTTCTAATGTCGGACCATGGACGCCGCCATCTCCGACAGTTGCTCGCCCCTGACCGATGGCACCGCGCTCGCCGTCGCGCGTGGCACGCTGCGGCTCTTCTTCCGTCACGACATGAGCGGCATATTGGAAGTGCCCCTGCCCAATGGCCGCCGCGCCGACATCATGGCGATCGACGGCGCAGGGCGGCTGACCATTGTCGAGATCAAATGCAGCCGAGCCGATCTGATGGGCGACATGAAATGGCCCGACTATTTCGACTATTGCGACCGTTTCTTCTGGGCGGTGCCGGCAGGGTTCGACCTCGCCTTGTTCGACAGCGAGGCGCTCTGGCCCGCGCGCACCGGCCTCATCGTCGCCGACCAATATGACGCCGAACTGGTCCGCCCCGCGCCGGTTGAACCGCTGGCCGCCGCCCGGCGCAAGGCCGAAACCCTCCGCTTCGCCCGCCGCGCCGCCCGCCGCCTGACCGCGCTCAGCGATCCCGACCATGCGGCGGAACTGGGGTGGTAGGGACCGCCAGGAGAATGTGAGTTTTATCTGACCCGTTCGCTTCGAGCAGGTTCGAGCGCAGTCGAGAACCGCCCGTCGCGAAGTCTTGGCAATCGTTCTCGACTTCGCTCGAACGCTATTCCGATCGAACGGAACGGTTCAGGGCAGGGTTCGTGGCCTAGAAAACCGGGCCCTGCACCGGCCCCGCCGGCTTCGCAACGCTGCCCTTCGCCGCATCCAGCGCTTCGGTAAGGCCCGGCGTGCGCGTGTCGCGCTGGGCATAGTCCTTCGCGGACATGCCGGCGATGCTGTCGCGCTTGTCGGGATTAGCGCCCTGCGCCACCAGCAGGCGGACGAGCGCCACGTCGCGCAGCTGCACCGCGCGGATCAGCGGGGTTTCGCCGTTGTCGTTCACCTTGTCGACCTGCGCCTTGTAGCTCAGCAGCGTCCGCACCCCTTCCTCGAACCGGCCCTGCACCGCGTCCATCAGCGGCGTGTTGCCGTCATTGTCGGTAAGGTTGGGGTTCGCCCCTTTCGCCAGCAGGAAAGTGAGCCAGCTCGCGTCGCGGCGCGCGACCACGATATGCAGCGCATTTTCGCCGCTGGTGACGTCGCGGCTGTTGATGACGGTGGAGCCGGGTTTCTGGATGAGGTCGGTGACCTTCTGCCCGTCCTTGTCCTTGACCGCTTTCAGGAAATTATAATTGTCCGAAAACTGCGCCTGTGCCGCTTGCGGGGCCATCAGCCCCAGCGCCAGCGATCCCAGAAGTGCGGTCAGGCGTTTCGTCGTCATGGTCAGGCCCCGTTGATTGCAAATCGCGTGCTAGCAGGGCATGGCTGGCCCCGCCATGAACAAAGACCTCGCCGCCTTCATCCTGCCCGCGCTCGCCCTGCTATCCGCCTGCAATATGGGGGACGGGGGCAATGCATCAAGCGTTGAGGGCGATCTTGTCGGCGCGCGGATCGGCGCGCCCTTCACCCTGATCGATCAGAATGGCAAGCCCGCCCGCTGGAGCGACTATCAGGGCAAATATCGCCTCGTCTATTTCGGCTACACCTACTGCCCCGATGTCTGCCCGATCGACCTGCAACGCATCATGCAGGGCTTTTCGACGTTCGAGAAGGAAAAGCCCGCGCTTGCCGCCAGGGTGCAGCCCATCTTCATCAGCGTCGATCCCGGCCGCGACACGCCCGAAGTCCTCAAAAATTACGTCGCCGCCTTTCACCCGCGCCTCGTCGGCCTCACCGGCAGCCAGGAGCAGATCGCGAAGGTCGCCAAGGATTTCGTGGTCGTTTACAATGCCGAGGAAAGCAAGGGCGCGAGCGACTATCTCGTCAGCCACAGCCGCACCCCCTATCTGTTCGATCCTGACGGCAAGCCGGTCGCGCTGGTGCCGGTGGACGATCCCGCCACCCCGGACAAGGATGAAGGCGCGCCCGGCAACGTGACCGCCTTCCTCGACCGATGGATCAAGTGACGCCCTTCTGGGAAAAGCCCCTCGATCAGCTCGACCGCGCCGAGTGGGAGGCGCTGTGCGACGGCTGCGGCAAATGCTGCCTGCACAAATGCCAGGATGAGGATACGGGCAACATCTACCCCACCAATGTCGCTTGTCGCCTGCTTGATCGCCACAGCGGCCAGTGCAGCAATTACAAGGATCGCCGCAAATTCGTCCCCGATTGCGTGCGGCTGACCCCGGCGAAGGTGCGGCAGATCGAATGGCTGCCGCGCACATGCGCCTATCGGCTACGCGGCGAGGGGCTGCCGCTGCCGGAATGGCATTATCTGGTCTCGGGCGATCGGGACGCGGTGCATCGCGCCGGCGAATCGGTGCGCGGCTGGACGGTGGCGGAGGCGGACGCCGGCGACTGGGAAAATCACCTTGTCGACCGGGAACTCTGACGCCGCCATCCTGGTCGATGGGGTGGCGATGCCGGTGCGCGTGCGCCGCTCCGCCCGCGCGCGCGCCTACCGGTTGACGATCGACGCGACGCGCGGCGAGCTGCGCCTGTCGCTCCCCGTGCGCGCCAATCTTGGCAAGGCGCTGGGCTGGGCGCAGGGCCATGAGGGCTGGGTCCGCGCGCAGATGGCGAAGCAGCCGACAGTCACCCGTCTGGAGAACGGCGCGGTCTTTCCGCTGGAGGGGCAGGACATCCGCATCTGCTGGGTCGAGGGCGCGACCCGCACGATCCGGGTGGAGGCGGACCGGCTGACGCTGGGCGGCGCGGCGGAATCGGTCGGCGCGCGGGTCGAGCGCTGGCTCGTCGCGCGGGCGCGCACGGTGCTGGAGGCGGAGACCCGCGCGATGGCGGCGGACCACGGCCTCACCGTCGCCTCGGTCGGCATCGGCGATCCGCGCAGCCGCTGGGGCAGCTGCGCGTCGGACGGAGCGATCCGCTACAGCTGGCGGCTGATCCACTGCCCGCCTGACGTTCGCCGCGCGACCGTCGCGCACGAGTTGGCGCACCTGCTGCACATGGACCACAGCCCCGCCTTCCACGCCGCCCACCGCCGCATCTACGGCGCCGACCCGAAGCCGGCGCGCGCCTGGTTGCGGGCGCATGGCGCGGGGTTGCATAGGTTTCGGGCATGATCGGCGATTTCCTTCTCCCTTGGACGGAGAAGGATAGGAAGCCCTACGAGCGAAGCGAGTTAGGCGCAGTTGGATGAGGGGGAATGGGCGATGGTTGGGGCGTTAGCGCGACATCGCTCCACCCTCACCCAGCTTCGACTGGGCAGCACGCTGCCAAGTCTTCGCATCCCTCTCCCATCAAGGGAGAGGGGATTTGACACGCACTTTCCTACCCCCGATGCGGCCACGCCCCCGACTCATCCCCCGCGCAGTCGTGCGCGGCGTCCCGCTTGTGCGGCAGGCCGCAGGCGCGGCAGGTCGTGTAATCGCCGGGTTTCAGGCCATGGCCCACCGCCACCCGCTCGTCGAAGACGTAGCAGTCGCCCCGCCAGCGGCTCTCCCCCTCCGGCACCTCCTCCAGATAGCGCAAGATCCCGCCCTTGAGGTGATAGACCGCCTCGAACCCGCGCGCCTTCACCAGAGCGGTGGACTTTTCGCAGCGTATCCCGCCGGTGCAGAACATCGCTATCTTGGGCTGGCGGCCCTCCGCTTTCAGAGTCCCGGCAAACCCGTCGAACCAGGCGGGAAAGTCGCGGAACGATCGTGTCCCGGGGTCGATCGCGCCCTCGAAACTCCCTACCGCCACCTCATAGGCGTTGCGCGTGTCGATCACGATCGTGTCGGGATCGGCGATCAGCGCGTTCCACTCTGCCGGATCGAGATGCAGGCCCGCCTGATGCGCCGGATCGAGGTCGCCTGCTCCGAGCGTCACGATCTCCGCCTTCACCTTCACCTTCATCCGCGCGAAGGGCGCGGCATCCGCCTCCGCATATTTGACATCGGTGTCGGCGCAGCCCGGTAGCGCGCGGATATGCGCCACCAAAGTCGCGATCGCCTCGGCCGATCCCGCGACCGTGCCGTTGATGCCCTCCCCCGCGATGATCAGCGTGCCGCAGGTGCCAAGGTCGGCGCACAGCGCCCGCAGATCGGCGGCGATCGCCTCCGGCTCCTCGAAGCGGGCGAAACGATAGAGGGCGGCGACGGTGAAGGGGGGCATGGCCGCGCCTATAGGGCTTACCGCCCCCTCTTGAAAGCCGCTGCGGGGAGGCGCATAGGCGGGGTCATGGTTCCCCTTTCGTTCGCAGGTCACATCTTTCTGGCGCTCCCCGAAGCCGCGCTCTTCTGGCCCGCGCAGCGCGCGCTGCTGGTCGCCGACCTGCATTTCGAAAAGGCGAGCTGGTATGCGCGGTTCGGCCAGTTCCTGCCTCCCCATGACAGCCATGCCACGCTGGACCTTATCGAAAGGCTGGTAGAACGCACCGGCGCGCAGGCGGTCTGGTCGCTCGGCGACAGCTTCCACGATCGCGATGGCGCGGCCCGGCTCGCCCCCGACGTTCGCGAAAAGCTGATTTCCCTTACGGAAAGGATGGACTGGACCTGGATTACCGGCAATCATGACGTCGGTGTCGCGACCATGCCGGGGGGGCGGCGCGTGGCGGAGGCGGAACTGGGGGGCATATGGCTGCGGCACGAGGCGCAGGCCGATGATCCCCGTCCCGAGATATCGGGCCATTTCCATCCCAAGCTGCGTCTGTCCCTGCGCGGCCGGCATGTGTCGCGCCGGTGCTTCGTGGGGTCGGCGACCAAGCTGATCCTGCCGGCGCTGGGCACGCTGACCGGAGGGCTGGATGCGGGACATGGCGAGATTCGGCGCGCTGTGGGGCCGGGGGCGGCGGCTCTGGTGCCGGTTGCAGACCGGCTGCTGCGCTTTCCGTTATCGTAAAGCGACGTTACGGAAAGCAGATATTAAGCCGTTGCCTTTAGGCAACAGCCTATGATTATGCGTCCGCTGCACCGCGAAAAAACCGCACAAAAGCTAGGGTCTATTGCCATCCCCCTGCTGTGGCAGCATAATCATGCCCACGCTGACGCGGCAAAAAGCCGCGCGCGCCAGGAGAGGATGAAGAGCATCATGACAGACAAGAGTCTTTGGCTGACGACCGTTGGCGCGCTCGCGCTCGGCATCGGTGCGCCCGCCATGGCGCAGGATGATAGCGCGCCCCAAGCCTCCGCCGATGCGTCCGCCGCCGAGGAGTCGGGTGCCGACATCATCGTCACCGCCACCCGCCGCGCCAGCCCCTTGTCCGACGTGCCGATTGCCGTGTCGGCCGTCGGCGCCGCGGCGATGCAGAATAGCGGCGCGAGCGACATCCGCACCTTGAACCAGCTCGCCCCCTCGCTGCTCGTCTCCTCCACCGGCTCCGAAGCCAACGCCTCCGCCCGCATTCGCGGCATCGGCACCGTCGGCGACAATCCCGGTCTCGAAAGCTCGGTCGCGGTGTTCATCGACGGCGTCTATCGCTCGCGCACCGGCGCGGGTCTCAACGAACTGGGCGAGATCGAGCGGGTCGAGGTGCTGCGCGGGCCGCAGGGCACGCTCTTCGGCCGCAACGCCTCGGCCGGCCTTATCAACATCATCAGCAAGGCGCCGGAGCGCGAATTCCACGCCAAGGGTGAGATCACCTACGGCAATTACGATTATTGGCGGCTGTCGGGCCGCGTCACCGGGCCGGTCGGCGACAATATCGCGCTGGCGCTCGACGGCGTCTGGAGCAAGCGCGACGGCTTCTACGATCTGGTCGACGGCGCGGGCAACAAGATCGGCGACACCAACGACCGCGACCGCTATTTCCTGCGCGGCCAGGCGCTGATCGAACCCAATGACGCGCTCTCCATCCGCCTGATCGGCGACTATACCAATCGCGACGAGAGCTGCTGCGGTGCGGCCTATATCGAGGCGCGCGAGCGGCGGCCGGTCGGCCGTGGGCCTTCCTACAGCGATGCGCCGTTCAACCGGATCGCCGCGATCCTGGCGGGCCAGGGCAGCGTCATTCCCGCCGATCCCTATGACCGCAATCTTTCCATCACGCCGGGCCGCGATTATGTGTCCAAGCTGCGCGACTGGGGTGTGTCGGGCGAGATCAACTATGATTTCGGCAATGCCAAGCTGACTAGCATCACCGCCTATCGCGACTACAAATCGCGCGACTATGGCGATTACGACTATAACCGCGCCGACCTGCTCTATCGCGATCCCAACACCTATCGCCAGTTCAAGACATTCACCCAGGAACTGCGCTTGCAGGGCAGCGCGTTCAGCGACGCGCTCGACTGGTTGGTCGGCGGCTATTACGCCAATGAACGGCTGACGCTTCAGGACAATATCCGCTTCGGCGCCGATTATGGCCGGTTTGCCGCCTGCCGCCTGATGGCGGGCGCTGGCGTAAACAGCAATTTCACCGCCCAGCAACTCGCCGCCTGCGGCAGCGGCCTTGCAACCGGGGCGCTCATCACCGGAACCCAGGCCAATCTCAACGCCGGTTTGATCGCCGCGCTCACCGGCCGGGGCGTGCCGCTGCCGATCGCTACCGCGCAGGCGGGGGCGATCTCCACCGGCCTCGGCAACGGCCTGCGGGCGCTGGCGGCGATCCCGTCGGGCGCCGGCGACGTCGCCTCCATCTACCGCCAGAAGAGCGAGAATTGGGCGCTCTTCACCCACAATATCATCCACCTGACCAACCGGCTCGATGTGACGCTGGGCCTGCGCTACACCCGCGAGCGCAAGCGTTTCTCGGCCGATCTCAACAACAACAATGCAACGTGCGCGGCGTTGCAGCCGGGCCTCGCACCGCTCGCCACCAATGCGGCGCTGGGCAGCGCGGCGACATTGGCTGGCGGCATCCTTACCTTGGGCTGCCTCGGCAACGGCTCGACGACGCTCAACGCGCTCGATCTCAACGACCGGATCAGCGATGGCGAATTCAGCGGTACGGCCGTCGTTTCATGGAAGCCGATCGACGACCTGCTGCTCTACGGCAGCTATTCCAAGGGTTACAAGGCCGGCGGCTTCAACCTCGACCGGTTCCAGCTTGGCTCGACCGGCCTCAACGTGGTCCCGGCGGTGTTCGCGCCGCGCACCAACGCAGACGTCACCAGCCTGCGCTTCGCCGCCGAAAAGGTCGACGCGTTCGAGGTGGGCCTTAAGATCAATCAGCGCAAATGGAGCGCGAACATCGCCGCCTTCCGGCAGGAGTTCAAGAATTTCCAGCTCAACACCTTCAATGGCACCAGCTTCGTCGTGCAGAATATCAATGGCTGCGACGGCGCGCTGACCGCCGCGCGCACCTGCGCCAGCGACGATGTCGCGCCCGGCCTCATCAGCCAGGGCGTCGAGCTGGAAGCATCGGTTTCGCCCGCGCGCAACCTGCGCGTGTCGGGCGGCTTCACCTGGTCGCGCGCAAAATTCGCCAACCGGCTGGTCGGCAGCAGCGACGGCCGCGTGCCGCTCGACCCGGCGCTGTTCCTGCTGCCCGGCGCGATCAACAGCAACGCGCCGCAATCGGTCACCACCGCCAGCATCGCCTGGACCCCGGAGATCGGATCGAGCGGGCTGTCGGCCCTCTTCTACATCGACGGCCGCATGAACAGCGGGTTCAACACCGGGTCGGATCTGTTCCCGGAAAAATATCAGGACGGCTTCTCGGTCTTCAACGCCCGCGTCGGCATCCGGGGCAAGGATCAGCGCTGGGCTATCGAATTCTGGGGCCAGAATATCTTCAACACCGACTATACCCAGGTCGCTTTCTCGAGTCCCCTCCAGTCGAGCAGCCCGGCCACCTCCACGACCGGCCAGTTCGCGCAAGGGGCGCCGATGGCGAACCAGCTCATCTCCGCCTATCTCGCCGAACCGCGCACCTACGGCATCACCCTGCGCGGGAGTTTCTGATCATACCCCGCCCGCTCCCCGGCACCGGGCGAGCGGGCGCGGGCCTTTCCCCGAACAAGGCAGTGCCCACGCGCACATCGGTCGCACCCAGCATGATCGCCGTCTCATAATCGCCCGACATGCCCATGGAGAGCCGCGCCAGCCCCTCTTCCCGCGCCATTTTCGCCAGCAGGGCAAAGAAAGGCGCGGGCTCGATGTCGGCGGGCGGCACGCACATCAGGCCCAGCACCGGAATGTCGGCGTCCCGCGCCGCCGCGATCAGAGCGGGCGTGTCGGCAATGGCGCACCCGCCCTTCTGCGCCTCCGCCCCGATATTGACCTGAATGAAACAGGGCACCTGCCTGCCCGCCGCGTCCATCGCCTTTGCCAGCGCATGCAGCAGCGAAGGCCGGTCGAGCCCGTGGATCACGTCGAACAAGGCGACCGCCTCGGCCGCCTTGTTCGATTGCAATTGGCCCACCAGATGCAGTTCCACATCTGGCCATTCCTCCCGCAGCGCGGGCCATTTCTCCTGGCTCTCCTGCACGCGGTTCTCGCCGAAGACGCGCTGACCCGCTGCCAGCAGCGGCCGAATGGCGGCGGCATCGTGCGTCTTGGACACGGCGATCAGGCGGATGTCGTCGCCCGCGCGTCCGGTCAGCCGCGCCGCGCGCTCAATTCCTGCGCGCACGTCCGCAAGGCGCGCGGCGGCTTCGATACTGTCGTTGCTCATCCGCGCTGCTATAGGATGGGCCATGCCCCCTCGCCACCGCAAATCCATGGCCGCGATCTGGCTGATGACCGACGAGCGGGTGAGCGATGCGGCGCTGCTCGCGGCGGCGGCGCGCCTGCCCAAGGGCCGCGCCGGCATCATCCTGCGCCATTATCGTACCGCCCCGGCCGAACGCCGCGCCCTCTTCGATGCGCTGCGCGCGATCGCGCGCCGGCGGCGGCTGACGCTGCTGCTGGCGGGATCGGCGCGCCAGGCTGCGGCGTGGCGGGCGGATGGCGCGCATGGCCGCGACCGGCGGCGCGCCCTTCGCCCCCTGTTACGCAGCGCCCCGGTTCATAACCCCCGCGAGGCGCTGGCGGCCCGGTGCGCGGACCTCTGTTTCCTCTCGCCCCTCTTCCCGACCCGCTCGCATCCCGGCGCGCCCGCGCTCGGCCGCGCGCGCTTCGCGGCACTGGCGCGCCTGATCGACGCGCCGGTCATGGCGCTGGGCGGTATAAGACCGGCACACAGGCACATGCTTGACGGCATCGGCGCAGCCGGCTGGGGCGCGATCGACAGCCTAACCGCCTGACAGTGGACATCAATCCCAATCCACCCGCGCCCACCCTCGCTCCGCCGCCAGCTTCGCCAGCGGCTTGTGCGGATTGGCCGCGAATGCCACATCCGCGAACTCCAGCATCGGCGCGTCCGACACATGATCGGAATAGGCGCGGATATGCGCGCTTCCCCGGTCGATCGCCTCGGCCGCCATCCATGCCTTGATCATCCGCAGCTTGCCGGTGTCGTAGCAATTCTCGCCGGCGATTTTGGCGCGGACGTAGCGCAGATCCTGGCTCAGATGATCGGTCGCGATCACCGCGTCGAACCCCAGCCGCCGTGCGATGGGCTCGACATAGAGGCGGTAGGATGCAGTCGCCAGCACCAGCTGGCACCCGTCCGCCCGGTCCCGCGCGATTTGCGCCACCGCCCCCTGCCGCAAATTGGTGGCGATCACCTTGTCGGCATAGCTTTCGACGTGGGGCATCAGCTTCGCGCGCTCGACATTATGGCCGACCATCAGCGCCTGGTTGATCTCCTTCAGCCGCTGCCGCGTGACGAGCTTGAGCACATAGGCCAGCATCGCCAGGATCACGCAGGGGAACAGCAGCAGTCGCCATGGTGCCATATGCCGCGCGACATGCAGCAGGAAGCCGGTATAGGTGCCGTGCACCGTCACCGTGCGGTCCATGTCGTAGATCGCCAGCCGCTGCATCATGCCGTATCCGAAACTTTTCCGTCTGCCCTTCGTTTGGGCTTGCGGATGGGCCGTTTCGGCTTGCCGCGCAACCGTTATTGGACCACACATCCCCCATAATGAACAGAGCCGCTGATCTTGCCGAAGACACACGCGACGGCGGCAGCGTGATCCGGCTTTCCGGGTCGCTCGCCATCGCCTGCCTGCGCGACCTGCCGAACCGGTTGGACGCGGTGCAGGGACCGGTGCGAGCTATCGACCTGTCCGACGTCGATCATATGGACACGATCGGCGCCTGGACCGTCCATCGCACCGCCCAGCGCCTCGGCTGCGAGATCAGCGGCGGCAGCGAGGATGCACGGCGGCTGGTCGAAGCGGTCGGCAAGCTGGACGAGCCGGTGGCGATCCGCCCGGACAAAGTGCACCCCGTTTCCCGCGTCGTCGGCCAGATCGGTGAGGCGGTGACGATGGCGGGCTCGACTCTCGTCGGCCTGGTCGGCTTTTTCGGCAGCACGCTGGTCGCGAGCTGGAACATCATCCGCCACCCCCGCCGCTTCCGCCTCAACGCGGTGGTCCAGCGGTTTGAGGTCGTCGGCGTGTCCGCGCTCGGCATCATCGGCCTCATGAGCTTCCTGATCGGCATCGTCATCGCCCAGCAGGGATCGGTGCAGCTGCGCCAGTTCGGCATGGAGATGCTGACCATCAACCTGGTCGGCCGCCTTACCTTCCGGGAACTCGGCGTGCTGATGACCGCGATCATGGTCGCGGGCCGGTCCGGCTCCGCCTTTGCCGCGCAACTCGGCACGATGAAGCTGACCGAAGAAGTCGATGCCATGCGGACCATCGGCGTGTCGCCGATGGAGGCGCTGGTGCTGCCGCGCACCCTGGCGGTCGTGGTCATGATGCCCCTGCTCGGCTTCTACAGCTCGGTCGTCGCGGTCATCGGCGGCGGGTTCCTGTGCGCGGTGTCGCTGGACATTCCACCGATCACCTTCGTCCAGCGCCTGCGGGAAGTCGTGCCCATCACCGATCTCTGGGTCGGCCTGATCAAGGCGCCGGTGTTCGGCATCATCATCGCGCTGTCCGGCTGCTTCCAGGGGATGCAGGTCAAGGCCAACGCCGAAGAGGTGGGCCTGCGCACCACCGCCGCGGTCGTGCAGGCGATCTTCCTCGTCATCGTCATAGACGCCTTCTTCGCCGTCTTTTTCACTTGGGTGGGGTGGAACTGATGAGCGAGGAAGACATCCTCGCCGCCGAGGAGCAGCGCGTCGAACGGGCGTTCGAAAGCAGCGACATCGCCATCAGGGTGCGCGGCCTCCGGAACAGCTTCGGCGACCAGACGGTGCATGAAAATCTCGACCTTGACGTCCGCAAGGGCGAGATATTGGGCGTCGTCGGCGGCTCTGGCACCGGAAAGTCGGTGCTGATGCGCTCGATCATCGGCCTCCAGACCCCCGACGAAGGGGAAATCTGCGTCTTCGGCGAATCGATGATCGGCCGGCTGGATGACGAGGCGCTGGCGATCCGCAAGCGCTGGGGCGTGCTGTTTCAGGGCGGCGCGCTTTTCTCGACGCTGACCGTGGCCGAAAATGTCGAGGTGCCGATCCGCGAATATTATCCCAATATCGGCGCGCAGCTGCGCGACGAGATCGCCGCCTACAAGATTCGCATGACCGGCCTTCCGACCGAAGCCGGCCCCAAATATCCCGCCGAATTGTCAGGCGGCATGAAGAAGCGCGCCGGCCTTGCCCGCGCGCTGGCGCTCGATCCCGACCTGCTCTTCCTCGACGAACCTACCGCCGGGCTCGACCCGATCGGCGCGGCGGCGTTCGACGAACAGACACGGCAGCTCCAGCAGACGCTCGGCCTTACCGTCTTTCTCATCACCCATGATCTCGATACGCTTTATTCGATCTGCGATCGGGTGGCGGTGCTGGCGGACAGACATGTCATCGCGGTGGGAACGATCGAGGAGCTGCTGGCGACCGATCATCCGTGGATTCAGGAATATTTCAACGGCCCGCGCGGCCGCGCCGCGACTGCGGCGGTCATGCGCGAAAAGAACAGGGCGGCGGACGGCCCGCCGGACGGAAGGCGATAGGATATGGAAACCCGCTCCAATCATGTGCTGGTGGGCACGGTCACGCTCTTGCTGCTGGCCGCGATCATGGCCGCCGCCTTCTGGTTCTCGCGCCTGTCGCAGGGCGACAATCAGGAATATGACATCTTTTTCAAACAGTCGGTAAACGGCCTCGCCAAGGGGTCGGCGGTCAACTATTCGGGCGTGCCGTCGGGCCAGGTCGAAAAGATCGAGCTGTGGAAGCGCGATCCCAGTTTCGTGAAGGTCCGCATCTCCGTCCGCGAAGGCACCCCGGTGCTTCAGGGCACGACCGCGACCATCTCTGGCGTCGGCTTTACCGGCGTCAGCGAAATCGTGCTCGACGGCGCGGTCAAGGGCGCGCCGCCGATCCTTTGCCCGGCCGAAAACGTCACCGCCGCCTGCCCCGACGGCGTTCCCGTCATCCCGACCAAGCCGGGTGCGCTGGGCGAACTGCTCAACAACGCGCCGCAGCTGCTGGAGCGGCTCTCGACCCTGACCGAGCGGCTGACCGAATTGCTCAATGACAAGAATCAGCAGTCGATCGCCGGCATCCTCGCCAATGTCGAGCGCGTGTCGGGCGCGTTGGCCGATCGCAGCCCGGAAATCGCCGCCACCCTCGCTGAAGCGCGCGTCGCGGTGCAGCGCACCGGGGTCGCCGTGGAGCAGATCGGCAAGCTTGCCGCCACCACCGACGCCCTGCTCAACGACCAGGGCAAACCGCTGATGGCCGACCTTCGCAAGACCGTGCAGGCGGCGACGCGCAGCATCGATACCCTCGACAAGACGATCGGCGAGGCGCAGCCCGGCGTTCGCGCCTTCAGCAACCAGACCATGCCGGAGGTCAACCAGCTGGTGCGCGACCTGCGCGAAATGTCGCGCGCCTTCCGCGGCGTCGCCGAAAAGCTCGACCAGCAGGGCGCCGGTTCGCTGGTCGGCTCGCCCAAGCTGCCGGATTACAAGCCATGATGATGAGAGAGATGCGGACGATGATCCACGCGAAACCCTTCGGCGCGATGACTGCGCTGGCCGCCGCCATCCTGCTGCCCGGCTGCGTTTCGATCGGCGGCAAACCGCCCGCGCAGTTGCTCACCCTGGACGCCGCGCAGAAGGTGCCGGCGGGCGCGGCGCGCGTGTCGGGCAACGGACGGACGCTGATCGTTGCCGATCCCGATGCGCCCAAGATGCTCGACACCATCCGCGTGCCGGTTCAGACCTCGCCAACCTCGGTCGCCTATGTCGTGAAGGTGCAGTGGGCCGACACGCCGCGCCACCTGTTCCGCCGCCTGCTCGCTGAAACCATTTCCGCCACCACCGACCGCGTCGTGCTCGACAGCGGGCAATTCTCCGGCGACGGCGGTCAGCGCCTCTCGGGCGAACTGGTCGCCTTCACCATCGACGCGCCGAGCAACAGTGCGATCGTCACCTATGACGCGGTGCTGACCACGCCCGCCGGCGTGGCCCTCGCCCGCCAACGCTTCACCGCGAGCGCGCCCGTGGGCGCCAAGATCGACGCGACGACTGTTGGCGTCCCTCTCAACAGCGCCGCCAACAAGGTGGCAAGCGACGTCGCCGCGTGGGTTGCGGCGGTGAAGGGTTGAGGCAAGTGGAAATCGCGTGCTCCGGCGAAAGCCGGAGCCCAGGGTTCACGGGCGGTCCATAGCCGCCCTGGGCTCCTGCGTCCGCAGGAGCACTGAATTCATTCCAGACTCTTCCCTGCCTGCTCCGTGACGTCCTTGGACAGCCCCGGCTGCGCCAAAATCCGTTGCAGCTCCCCTCGCATCAGCGCCGCGCGCGCCTCGTCGAAGCGCCGCCAGCGCCCCAGCGGCGGCACCAGCCGGGCGGCGGTCTGCGGATTGAGCCGGTCGAGCGCGATGATGCAGTCCGCCACCAGCCTGTAGCCCTTGCCCGATGCGTGGTGGAACGCCCACTGGTTGGCCGCGAATGCGCCATAGAGCGACCGCACCCGATTGGGATTGGCCAGGGTGAAATCCTTGTGCCGTCCCAGTTCCTCGACCTGCGCCACCGTGTCGGGATGCAGCGCGAACGCCTGGGTCTGGAACCATTTGTCGAGAGTCAGCGCATCGTCGGCATAGCGGTTGTAGAAGATGTCGAGCGCTGCCTCCCGTTCCGGGCTGACGCCGTTGGCCAGCGTTCCGAGCGCCGCTTGCCGCTCGGTCATATTGTCCGCCTCGCTGAACTGCGCGAAGGCGATGGCGGGACCATCCGCCGCGCCCGACGCCACCAGATAATGGAGCGCCGCGTTCCGCAGCTTGCGCGCCCCCTTGGCGGCGGAGGACAGCGAAAAGCCGTTCGCCTTGGTCCGCGCATGAATGTCGCGCCATAGCGGCTCCAGCGCCGCTCCGATCGTCTGCTGAAGCGCGTCGCGGGCGGCGTGGATAGCATCCGGGTCCACCCGCGCCATCTGGTCCCCCAGATAGGCTTCGCTCGGCAGGCGGATCGTCTCGGCGATGAAGGCGGGATCGAGCAGCGGATCGGTCAGCGTATTGCGGATCGCCTCGACCACAGCCTGATCGTCCACCGCTTGGCCCCCGACACGACCGACCAGCACATTGACCATCAGCTGCTGCATCGCCTCGTACCGGGCGAAGGGATCATCGTCATGCGCCGACAGAAAAGCGAGATCGGCCTGGCTGCGGTTGGTCTCGACGATCACTGGCGCCGAAAAGCCGCGATTGATCGACAGGATAGGCGCTCCCGCGAACCCCTCGAAGCGGAAGCTCTGTCTGGCGTGCGTCAGCATCAGCAGTTCGTCGCCATGATGCTGGCCCGTCACGGGATCGAACAGGGCGGTACGCAGCGGGATCGCCATCGGTTGCTTCACCGGCTGGCCGGGCGTCGGCGGCACCGTCTGCTCCAGTGTCAGCTCGACCGACTGGCTCGCCGGGTCATGCGACAGCAGTGCGCGGACATGGGGCGTTCCCGCCTGTTCGTACCAGAGGCGAAACTGCCCCAGGTCGATGCCTCCGCCCTCCTCCATCGCGGCCACGAAATCCTCGCAGGTCGCCGCCTGCCCGTCATGCCGGTCGAAATAGAGGTCGCTGCCCGCGCGGAAGCGCTCCGGCCCCAGCATCAGCGCCATCATGCGGATCAGCTCCGCGCCCTTGTTGTAGATGGTCGACGTGTAGAAGTTGCTGATTTCCATATAGGATTCGGGTCGAACCGGATGGGCGAGCGGCCCTGAATCCTCCTGAAACTGCCCGGCGCGCAGGATGCGCACATCCTCTATCCGCTTGACCGCATGGCTGCCCATGTCGGCCGAGAAATTCTGGTCGCGAAAGACGGTGAAGCCTTCCTTCAGGCTTAGCTGGAACCAGTCGCGGCAGGTGACGCGGTTCCCCGACCAGTTGTGGAAATATTCATGCGCCACCACGCCCTCGACCCCGTCATAGTCGATGTCGGTCGCGGTCTCCGGGTCGGCAAGGATATATCGGGAATTGAAGATGTTGAGGCCCTTATTCTCCATCGCGCCGAAGTTGAAGTCGGCGACGGCGACGATGTTGAACACGTCCAGATCATATTCGCGGCCATAGACGCGCTCGTCCCACGCCATACTGTCTTTCAGCGCCTTCATCGCATGGGCGGTGCGCGGCAGGTCGACATCCTTGACCCAGATGCCGAGCCGCACCTCGCGCCCGCTCATCGTCACGAAGCTGTCGGCGTTGCAGGCGAGGTCGCCCGCGACCAGCGCGAACAAATAGCAGGGCTTGGGATAGGGATCGTCCCACTGCGCCCAGTGCCGCCCATCGGCCCCCTCGCCCTGCGCGACCGGATCGCCATTGGCAAGCAGCACGGGGAAGCGCGCCTTGTCCGCACCCATCCGCACGCTGTAGCGCGACAGGACATCGGGCCGGTCGGGGAAGAAGGTGATCCGCCGGAACCCCTCCGCCTCGCACTGGGTGCAGAGCAGCCCGCCGCTGGCATAAAGCCCCATCAGCTTGCTGTTGCTCGCGGGTGCCAGCTCGACCAGCGTCTCCACGCTATGCGCCTCGCCCGGCAAGGCGATAATGAGCGCCCCCGCCTCTAGATGCCATTCCGCATCGCTCAGCGGCCGCCCGTCGATCTTCACCTCCAGCGGGATCAGCCCGTCCCCGTCCAGCCGCAGCGGCCGGTCATGCTCGCCATTGCGAACCACCGACAGCGTCGCGCGGACGCGCGTGAGCGCAGGATCGAGATCGAAATCGAGCGCCACCTCCGGCACCAGCCAGTCGGGAACGCGATAGTCGGCGCGGCGGATGATCGCGGGCGCGGCGGCGGTTGTGGAAAGCATGTCGGCCATGCCGCCAACCTAGGAGCCACCCCGCCAATTGACTAGGGGGAAGTGGCCCTAGATGCGCTCTCCGGACAGCCGCTGGCAGAGCATGTCCAATTGGTCGAGATTGGAATAGCGCAGCGCCAGCATACCCCCGGCCGCGCTGCCATCATGGGTGATGCCGACCTTCAGGCCCAATATGTCGGACAGATGCTGTTCCAGTGCGGCAATGTCCGGGTCTTTGCCCGCGCTCTCGCCGCCGCCGTTTCGGGCGGCTGGCGCGTCCGCGCCGGTCTTGGTCCGCCGCACCAGCTTTTCCGTGTCGCGCACCGACAGCTTCTTCTGCTCGACCTGGGTCGCGAGCCGCTCGCAATCGGGCGCGCCGATGAGCGCGCGGGCATGGCCCATGGAAATGCGGCTCTGCATCACCTGCTCCTGCACGCTCGCGGGCAGTTCCAGCAGGCGCATCAGATTGGCGACATGGCTGCGCGACTTGCCAACGATCCGGCCCAGCGCCTCCTGGCTGTGATGGAATTCGGCGATCAGTTTGCGATAGGCTTCGGCCTCTTCGATCGGGTTCAAATCCTCGCGCTGGATATTCTCGATCAGCGCGATTTCGAGCGTTTCCTGCTCGTCGAAGTCGCGGACGATGGCGGGGATGCGGTGCAACTGCGCCCGCTGCGCCGCACGCCAGCGGCGCTCGCCGGCGATGATCTGAAACCCGCCGCCATGCGGCCGCACGATGATCGGCTGGATGATCCCGCGCTTGGCGATGCTGTCGGCCAACTCCTGAAGCGCGGCGTCGTCGAAATGGCGACGCGGCTGCTCGGGATGCGGATGGATCAGCGCCACTTCGATGCTCTGCACCGCCTTGCCATTGGCCTGCGGCGCGGCTGCCACCGGATCCTCGCGTGTCACATCGCCCAGCAGGGCGGACAGACCCCGCCCCAGCCCCTGGGGACGCTTGGCCGCCTTGGGCTTATCGGTCGTCTCGTCGCTCAAGCCGCAACCTCCTGTGCCGGAAGGCGCGCAATCAGTTCACGCGCGAGCCGCATATAGGCTTCCGATCCCGAGCATCGGAAGTCGTAGATCAGCGCCGGCACACCATGGCTCGGCGCTTCGGACAGCCGTACATTGCGCGGGATCACGGTGGTGAAGACCAGATCGCCCAGGCACGCGCGGACATCGTCCGCCACCTGATCGGTCAGCCGGTTGCGCCGATCATACATGGTCAGCGCGACACCCATGATGGAAAGGCCGGGATTGAACCGCCCGCGTATCCGCTCGACGGTCTGGAGCAGCTGCGACAGGCCCTCCAGCGCGAAAAACTCGCATTGCAACGGCACCAGCAGCGATTGCGCCGCAACCATCGCGTTGATCGTCAGCAGCCCCAGCGAGGGCGGGCAGTCGATCAGGCAGATGTCCCATCGGCCCGGCTGCGCCTCGTCCAACACCCGGGCAAGGCGATGGGTGCGCTCCTCATAGTCGATCAGTTCGATCTCCGCGCCTGACAAGTCCTGCGTTGCGGGCACAAGATCCAGCTTGGGGACGCGCGTGGTGACGATCGTGTCGTCCAGCGCGCAATTGCCGACGAGCAGGTCATAGCTCGACTGCGCCCGGTCAGCTTGGCCGATCCCAAGGCCGGTCGAGGCATTGCCCTGCGGATCGAGATCGACCAGCAGCACACGCAAGCCCGTTGCGGCGAGGCCGGTCGCAAGGTTGATCGCGGTAGTAGTCTTGCCGACCCCGCCCTTCTGATTGGCGATGGCGATGCGGATCATGGGCGATGCTTCCTCTTGCCGGCGGGTTGGACGCCTCGGGCGACAATGATGGCGCTATCGCCATCGGTCACGCTGGGTTCCACGTGGAACACACCCTGCCATGCCGGACGCGCCGCCTCCAGTTCATTTTGGGCATTTCGCCCTTTCGGCAGCACCCAAAGGGTATTTTTATCGGACAGGTGTAGCGCGGACTGGAGCAGCTTGGGCAGCGGGGCATAGGCCCGTGCGCTGATGACCGAAGCCTTCGTCGGCGGCACCTGCTCCACGCGACCGCCATGCACCCGCGCATGGGGCAAGCGCAGCGTGGCAATCACCCGATCCAGAAAGTCGATCCGCTTCCTGCGCGATTCGACCATGACCAAGGGCCGGGGCCGCAAGCAGGCGATTACGATCCCAGGCAAGCCGGCGCCAGCGCCCAGGTCCAGCCATTCGCCATCGGTTTCAGTGGCATGAACCAGCAACTGCGCTGAATCGACAATGTGCCGCGCCCACATATGTGGCTTGGTCGACTCGGCGATCAGATTTTGCTCCTCGGCTTCCGCAAGCAGTATGGAGACATAGGTCTCCAGCCTGGCCCATGTTTCACGTGAAACATCGAAATGCGCGTCCAGCCATGCGCGCGCTTCTTCCTCGGTCACGCCGCCTCGCGCCGGATATGGACCAGGATCGCCGCCAGCGCCGCTGGAGTGACGCCCCGGATCCGACCAGCGGCCGCCAACGTATCCGGCTTCGCCGCATCGAGCCGCTCGATCATCTCGGTCGATAGCCCGCCGATGCGCCGATAGTCGAACGCCGCCGGGATAAGCACCCGCTCGTTCCGCCGCAGTTCGGCGATCTCGGCATCCTGCCTTTGGAGATAGGGCGCATAATGCGCGTCCTCCAGTATTTCGGCACGCAAGTCGGCAGGGGCGTTACGCAACGCCGGCGCGAGGTCCAGCAGCAACGCCGCATCGACCTCCGGGAAGCGCGCCCACTCGAACAGGCTCCGGCGCGCGCCATCCTGCCGCACTGGCGCGCCGGCCTTCATCAGTGCGCTTGCGGTCATCACCTGGCCAAGCTCGGCTTCCACTTCAGACCGTACCCGCCCCCGGTTCGCCAGCCGCGCCGCACGGTCGGAACCGATCAGTTGATGGGTCAATCCTATGGCGCCAAGCCGCGTCTCCGCATTGTCGGCCCTTAGCCGCAGCCGGTACTCCGCCCGCGCGGTCAGCATCCGATAGGGCTCGGTCACCCCCTGCAACACCAGATCGTCGATCATGACGCCGATATAGGATGAGGCGCGATCGAGAATCACCGGGTCATCCCCGGCCGCCCGCGCGGCGGCATTCGCCCCCGCCACCACCCCCTGCGCCGCCGCCTCTTCATACCCTGTCGTGCCGTTGATCTGCCCTGCGCAAAACAGCCCCGGCACATCGCGCACGGCCAGCGACGCGTCGAGCGCGCGCGGATCGATATGGTCATATTCGACGGCATAGCCCGGCACGACGATCTCGACCTGCTCCAGCCCCGCCATCGACTGCAGCATCGCTACCTGCACGTCGGTCGGCAACGACGTGCTGATCCCGTTGGGATAGACCAGCGCATCGTCCAGCCCTTCGGGCTCCAGGAAAATCTGATGCCCGTCGCGATCGCCGAAGCGGATCACCTTGTCCTCGATCGACGGGCAATATCGCGGCCCCCGCCCCGTGATCGCCCCGTCGAACAACGGCGACCGGCCCAGCCCGTCGCGGATGATCCGGTGCGTTTCTTCATTGGTGCGGGTGATCGCGCACGCAAGCTGCGGCAACCGGCGCGCCTGGGTGAGCGGCGACATGGTCCAGCCGTCCGCATCCGAAGGCTGCGTCTCCAGCCGCGCCCAGTCGATCGTCCGCCCGTCGAGCCGGGGCGGCGTCCCGGTCTTGAGCCGCGCGATCGGCAAACCCATCGCCCGCAACTGACCGCCGAGCGCCGTAGCGGCCCGCTCGCCGATCCGCCCGCCCTCTTCCCGCTCGTCGCCGCGAAACAGCCGCCCGCCCAGAAAGGTGCCAGTGGCAAGAACGACAGAAGCCGCGCGAAGCGTCCGCCCATCGACCAGCGCCACGCCGACCACATCGCCCCCGGACAGCAGCAGCGAGTCGGCCTCACCCTCGACGATCGTTAGTCCTGCCTGCGCGTCGAGCATGCGATGAATCGCGCCCCGGTATCGCTTCCGGTCGGCCTGAACACGCGGCCCCTGAACCGCCGCGCCCTTGCTGCGGTTGAGCATGCGATAGTGGATGGCGGCTTCATCGGCCGCTCGCGCGATCAGCCCGTCCAGCGCATCCACCTCGCGCACCAGATGGCCCTTGCCCAGCCCCCCGATCGCCGGGTTGCACGACATCGCCCCCACCGTCGCACGCGCAAATGTCAGCAATGCCACGCGCGCACTCTTGCGCGCCGCCGCTGCGGCCGCCTCGCAACCGGCATGGCCGCCGCCGACCACGATCACATCATAGCTTGTCTGCATGGGCCGCCCATATCAGAAATGGACGGCGATGGTCAAAAGCGTTCCACGTGGAACATGCTCATTTGCCGATACAGAAACCTGAAAATAGCCGGTCGAGCATGTCCTCGGTGCCGGCCTGCCCGCTGATCGCGTCGACGGCACCGCGCGCAAGTCGCAACTCTTCGGCCGCCACAAGCAAATCATCCGCGGACCCCGCCGCCTGGATATGCCCTAACAGCTGTACAACTCGCTGTCTAAGTCGAGCATTCAGCGCATATTCGCCCTCGCCAGGCAACAGCGACGAAGCCCGCCGATGCAGCAAAGCGCGCAATTCGCCCATCCCCTCGCCGGTCAGCGCCGACAAGGAAAGCCCTGGCCGGGCGCTCCGCTCTCTATCGCTTTGTGCCGCAACTATAACCGCGTCCTCCCGCGGCGCATCGGCCGCATCGCCCAGCCACAGGATGATGTCCGCCGCGTCCAGCGCCGCCCGCGCCCGGTCCATCCCGATCGCCTCGATCGCGTCGCCCGTGTCGTCCCGCAATCCCGCCGTATCCGTGAACAGATAGGCGATCCCGTCAATCGCCACCGGAACCTCGATCCGGTCGCGCGTCGTCCCGGCAATGTCCGACACGATCGCCGCCTCGCGCCCTACCAGCGCATTGAGCAGCGTTGACTTGCCCGCATTGGGCGGACCTGCCAGCACCACGCGGACGCCGTCGCGCAGCCGCTCTGCCGAAGGCATTGCGGCCACGGCCGCGACCTCGGCGGCCAGTGCCCTTATCCCCTCGCCGATCCGCTCCTCGATCTCGGCATTGGGCACATCACCCTCATCGGAAAAATCGAGCGCCGCTTCCGCCATTGCCGACAGATCCAGCAAATGCCGCCGCCATTCGTCCACCCGGCGGGAGAAATGCCCTTCGGCCATCGCCATCGCTGCGCGCCGCTGCGACTGGGTTTCGGCGGCGAGCAGGTCGGACAGACCCTCGACCGCATTCAGGTCCATCCGTCCATTGTCGAAGGCGCGCCGGGTAAACTCGCCCGGTGCGGCCCGCCGCAATCCCGGCAGACCCGCCAATGCCCCCTCCACCGCCGCCACGACCGCGCGCCCGCCATGGCAATGGAACTCCGCGATATCCTCGCCCGTCGCCGTCGCGGGTCCGGGCAACCACAACAGCAAGGCGCGGTCCAGCGCGCTGCCATCCGCCGGGTCTTTCAGCAGCCCCAGGCTCGCCACGCGCGGCGGCGGCACCCGCCCCGCCAGCGCCTCCAGCGCGCCGCGCGCCTGCGGCCCGCTCACCCGGATGACGGCGATCCCCGCCGGCGGCGCGCCGCTCGACAGGGCGAAAATCGTGTCGCCCCCGTGCTGCGCCATATGACCTACTTCTTGTCGTCCTTGCCGCCGCCCATGCCGGCCAGCCCGACATTCATCATCTGCTGGAACAGCCGCATTCCGGCGTCACCCAGCGGAGAGAAGCTCTTGAACAGCGTTTCCATCTGCTCGACGCTGCCGATCCCATCGAAGCTGTCGAGCATCGTCTTGATATATTTGTCATGGATGGGCGTCACATCGGGCAGGCCCAGAAAGGATCGCGCTTCGGCCGGGGTGCAATCCACATCGACGGTGACTTTCATCCTGCTGCCCTTCCCTGTGCGGCGCTGCTTTACGCCGTCATGCCGCAGGTCGCGCCCAAAAGGCAAATTGTTAAGGGAGAAGAAGGTTGCGCCGCGCCTGCCAGCGCTCAATATGCGGCCTGACCGCATCGCATGAAAGGAATGGCAATGGGCGAGTTCACACCTGTCACCACGCTGGAGGGCGGCGCGCAATTCGACGCCTATGTCGCAACCCCGGAAGGCGAGCCGTCCGCCGCCATCGTCGTCATCCAGGAAATCTTCGGGGTCAACGACGGCATCCGCCAGAAATGCGACAATTGGGCGAAGGCCGGCTATCTCGCCATCGCCCCCGATCTCTTCTGGCGGATCGAACCGCATATCGAACTCGACGCCGACGTGCCCGAAGAAATGAGCCAGGCGCTCGGCCTCTTCCCCAAATTCAACCAGGACCAGGGTATCCGCGATCTGGAGGCGACGATCAAGGCGGCCCGCGCGAAGATAGGCGGCGCCGGCAAGGTCGGGCTGGTCGGCTATTGCCTGGGCGGTCGGCTCGCCTTCATGGCCGCCTGCCGCACCGATGGCGACGCCTTCGTCGGCTATTATGGGGTCGGCATCGACGGGCTGCTGGGTGAGCAGCACGCCATCGGCAAGCCCCTGATGCTGCATATCCCGACCAACGATGGCTTCGTTCCCGCCGACACGCAAAAGGCGATGCACGAAGGATTGAAGGACAATCGCCACGTCACCCTCTATGATTATGAGGGACTCGACCATGGCTTTGCGGCGGAAACCGGCAATCGCCGCGTGGACGAAGCGGCGGAACTGGCCGATCGCCGCACCGCCGATTTCTTCGCGGAGCATCTTGCATGAGCGAAATGCCGTGGCGGGTTGTCGTCCGGGCGCATGGCGGGCCAGAGGCGCTGGTCCGCGAAAACTTCGATCCGGGTGAACCGGGCGAAGGCGAGGTGCTGGTGGCGGTCGAGGCGGTCGGCCTCAACTATATCGACACCTATTTCCGCACCGGCCTCTATCCCGCCGACCTTCCCTTCACGCCCGGCTTCGAGGGGGCGGGCCGCGTCGTTGCCATCGGTCCTGGCGTCGCCGACTTCAAACTGGGCGACCGGGTCGCGAGCGGCACCGCGCGGGGCAGCTATTGCACCCACTGGCGTGTCGCTGCCGCGCATCTTGTCCACCTGCCCGACGCGATCGCCTATGAAGACGCCGCCGCGATGATGCTGAAGGGCATGACCGCCTGCTTCCTGGCCGAAGATATCGCGTCATTGGATGCGGGGCAGGTCGCACTCGTCCATGCCGCCGCGGGCGGGGTCGGCTCGGTCCTCGTCCCCTGGCTGCGGGCCAAGGGCGTGATCGTCATCGCCCATAGCGGATCGCCCGAAAAGGCGGCGCGGGTGACGGCTGACCATAGCCTCCACGGCCCCCTCGACACGCTTGCCGCCGAAGTCCGCGCGCTGACCGGCGGCGCGGGCGTCGATATCGTCTATGACGGCGTCGGCAGGGATAGCTGGACCGCCTCGCTCGCCAGCCTGCGCAAACGCGGGCTGATGGTCAGCTATGGCAACGCTTCGGGCGCCGTGCCGCCGATCAGCCTGCTGGAACTGGCGCGGGGCGGATCGCTCTATGTCACCCGCCCCACCATGTTCGACTATGTGGCGACGCGGGCCGAACTCGACCATACCGCCGCCCGCCTGTTCGATCGGATGGCCGATGGCACGATCAAGCCGGTGATTGGCCAGCGTTTCGCCTTGGCGGACGCCGCCGACGCCCATCGCGCGCTGGAATCCCGCCAGACCACCGGCGCGACGATACTGGTTCCCTGATCCGACAGCCCATGAAAAAGGGGACGGCGTCACCCGACGCCGTCCCCTTTTTTCCGCCGCGTCGCCCGGTCAGGCGAACAGCGTCAATATCCCGACCTGATGGTCGACAAAGCCATCATAGATCATCTTGACCGCGACATAGATGATGACGGCCAGGCCCAGATAAGCGATCCAGCGGAACCGCTCGATATAATGGGCGATCACATTGGCGGCGATGCCCATCAGCGCGACCGACAGCACCAGCCCGATCATCAAGATGCCCGGATGCTCGCGCGCCGCCCCGGCGACCGCCAGCACATTGTCGAGGCTCATCGACACGTCTGCGACCGCGACTGCCCAAGCCGCGCCGGCAAAACTCTTGGCCGGGCGCAGGCCCGACACATCATCGTCGCTCGCGTCGTTGGGCGTGTCCGCTCCGCGCTTGGGATGCAGCTCGCGCCACATCTTCCAGCTGACCCACAGCAACAATAGCCCGCCCGCCAGGATCAGGCCCACGATCTGCATCAACTGGCTCACCACCAGCGCGAATGCGATGCGAAGGACCAGCGCGGCAAGGATGCCGATCAGGATCACCTTCTTGCGCTGATCAGCCGGCAGCCCCGCCGCCAGCGCGCCGACGACGATCGCATTGTCGCCCGCCAGCAGCACGTCGATCATCAGCACCTGCACGAACGCGGACAGCGCGGATGGCGATGTTATATTGCTGAAATCATGGACGATATGCTGCCATATATCGGCGGGCGATCCGATGCCCTGGGCAGCGGAAGCGGCCGTGGCGAGAAGGTCGAACATCGCGGCCTGGCCTCCCTTCCGCTTACTGGTTCATGGTCGCGAAGAAATCCTCGTTGGTCTTGGAATCCTTCATCTTGTCGAGCAGGAATTCCATCGCATCGATCGTGCCCATCTGCATCAGGATGCGGCGCAGCACCCACATCTTGCTGAGTGTCGGCTTGTCGACCAGCAGCTCTTCCTTGCGGGTGCCCGACTTGCCGACATCCAGCGCGGGGAAGATGCGCTTGTCCGCGACCTTGCGGTCCAGCACGATTTCCGAATTGCCGGTGCCCTTGAACTCTTCGAAGATGACCTCGTCCATGCGGCTGCCCGTGTCGATCAGCGCGGTGGCGATGATCGAGAGCGACCCGCCCTCCTCGATATTGCGTGCCGCGCCGAAGAAGCGCTTGGGCCGCTGGAGCGCATTGGCGTCGACACCGCCGGTCAGCACCTTGCCGGAAGAGGGCACCACGGTGTTGTAGGCCCGGCCCAGGCGGGTGATCGAATCGAGCAGGATCACCACGTCCTTCTTGTGCTCGACCAGCCGCTTGGCCTTCTCGATCACCATTTCGGCGACCTGGACGTGGCGGGTGGCGGGCTCGTCGAAGGTGGAGGACACGACCTCGCCCTTCACGCTGCGCTGCATGTCGGTGACTTCCTCCGGCCGCTCGTCGATCAGCAGCACGATCAGGAAGACTTCGGGATGATTGTCGGTGATTGCCTTGGCGATGTTCTGGAGCATCACTGTCTTGCCGACGCGCGGCGGCGCGACGATCAGCGTGCGCTGACCCTTGCCCTGCGGGCTGACGATGTCGATGACCCGCGCCGACTTGTCCTTGATCGTCGGATCGAGCGTGTCGAGCCGCAGCTTCTGTTCGGGATAGAGCGGCGTCAGATTGTCGAAATTGACGCGATGGCGCACGGCGTCGGGATCGTCGAAATTGACGGTGTTGAGCTTGGTCAGCGCGAAATAGCGCTCGCCATCCTTGGGCGCGCGAATTTCGCCCTCGACCGTGTCGCCCGTCCGCAGCCCGAACTTGCGGACCTGATTGGGCGACACATAGATGTCGTCGGGACCGGCCAGGAAATTGGCTTCGGGCGACCGCAGGAAACCGAAGCCGTCAGGCAGCACCTCGATCGTGCCCTCGCCCATGATCTGCTCGCCATTTTCCGCCTCGGCCTTCAGGATCGCGAACATCAGATCCTGCTTCCGCAGCGTCGATGCGCCTTCGACGCCCAGCTCCTCCGCCATGGTGACGAGGTCTGCGGGCGCTTGTTTCTTGAGATCCTTGAGATGCATGTGCGAACTGGTCCGATGGAGAAGATGGAGATGGGCGCAAAAGGGTGAGGAGAGAAGCGGACAGGACGCCCGCCGGTTCCCGCGCCGGACGGGCGGGTGGATAATGTCGCGTTTAACGGCCCGCTGCCCCGCAAGTCAAGGCGGGAAAGGGCGGTAAATCGTGCGGAATGTGCCGCTGGCGCGACAGTCCGCATCCATGATATAAGGGACGCCAAGAAAAATGAAAGGATGAGGATATGGCGCGGATCGCCGTCTGGCCGGGCATCCTGCTGGCGCTCGCCGCAACGCCGCTGGCCGCGCAGGACGCGCCGCTGCTCGATCCGGCCCAGCCGCCCGCCGTGGTCCGCACCACGACCGACACGGACGATCGCGTCACCATCCCCATTTCCATCGACGGCAAGGGGCCGTGGAACTTCATCATCGACACCGGATCGCAGCGCACCGTCGTCGCCCGCGACCTGGCGCGGCAGCTCGCCCTGCCGTCCAGGGAAACCGTCACCATCATCAGCATGACCGGCCGGTCGGAAGCCGGCACGGTCGCGGTCCCCAACCTGGCCTTCGGCGGCGGCACGGTGGACGATATCGTCGCCCCGGTGCTGGAGGGCGAGCATCTCGGGGCACCGGGGCTGCTGGGTCTCGACAGCCTCCACGCCAAGCGGGTGACGCTCAATTTCCGCACCGGCCGCATGGAAATCGCCAGCAGCAACGCCCGCCGCGCCGCGCGGGTCGATCCCGGCACGATCGTCGTGGAGGCAAGGCGCAAGCGCGGCCAGCTGATCCTGCTCGATTCCGAAGTGAACGGGATGCGGGTCAACATCATGCTCGACACGGGCACCAACTACAGCATCGGCAATCTGGCGCTGCGCGACAAGCTGATGACCCGCAAGCGTTCGCCCGACCTGTTCGACACGACGCTGACCAGCGTGACCGGCGGCAAGCTCACCGGGCAGGTCGCCAGCATCAAATCGGTGCGTATGGGCCGGGTCAACCTCGTCCAGGTGCCGGTGCTCTTCGCCGACGCCAGCCCCTTCGCCGAGCTGGGGATGCAGGACAAGCCCGCGCTGCTGCTCGGCATCAGCGCGCTGCGGATCTTCGACCGGGTGGCGATCGACTTCGGCCGGGGCAAGGTCGATTTCCTGCTCCCCGACGCCAGCGCCTCCGACAAGATGCGCTTCGCGCGCGCGGATCAGGCAGCGGGATAGGGCGGTTTCCCTCGGGAAGGGGGCGACACGGCGCTACCCGGCCCGCCCCCTCTCCTTCACGTCCTGCTACTTCTGGATGAAGGCCAATATGTCGGCGTTCAGCACATCGGCGTTCACCGTCAGCATCCCGTGCGAATAGCCCTCGTAGATTTTCAGCTCCGCGTCCGGCAGGATCTCAGCCTGGAGCACGCCCGCATTCTTGTAGGGCACGACCTGATCGTCGTCGCCATGCAGCACCAGCGTGGGCACGCTGATCGCCTTCAGGTCATCGGTCTGGTCGGTCTCGGAAAAGGCCTTGATCCCCTCATAATGGGCAAGCGCGCTGCCCATCATGCCCTGCCGCCACCAATTGTCGATCACGGCGGGCTTCACGTCCGCGTTCTCGCGATTATAGCCGTAGAAGGGACCGCTCGCGACATCGCGGAAGAACTGGCTGCGGTTCGCGGCCAGGCCAGCGCGCAGCCCGTCGAACACGTCCATCGGCAGGCCGCCGGGGTAGCGATCGGTCTTGAGCATGATCGGCGGCACGGCGCTTACCAGCACCGCCTTGGCGACCCGGCCGGCGGGAATCCCATGGCGCGCGACATAGGCTGCGACTTCGCCGCCGCCGGTCGAATGGCCGATATGGATGGCGTTTTTCAGATCGAGATGCTCCGCGACCGCGGCGGCGTCCGCGGCATAATGCGCCATGTCATGCCCCGTATCGACCTGCGCCGACCGGCCATGGCCGCGTCGATCATGGGCTACGACGCGATAGCCCTTGGACAGGAAGAACAGCATCTGGATGTCCCAATCGTCGGCCGACAGCGGCCAGCCATGGTGGAACATGATCGGCTGAGCGTCCTTCGCGCCCCAGTCCTTGTAGAAGATGTCGACGCCGTCCTTGGTGGTCACGAAGTTGGTCATGGCATGGTCCTTTTCTTGAGAGGCAAGCCACCGGATCGCCCGGCGTGCCTCCCTGGTAGCCGACGATCGTGACAGTATTTATCCGTATAAATTCACTCACACTGTTCCAGAAAATGGAACAACTCTCTGGCACGAAACCGCCAAAGAGCTGTCCCACTCGCTGTTCGGTCAAGTCAGGCGATACGGTCGAAGCGATCCGCGTTCATCACCTTGACCCAGGCGGCGACGAAGTCCTTCACGAACTTCCCGCCCGCATCGGCCGACGCATAGACTTCGGACAGCGCCCGCAGCTGCGAGTTTGACCCGAAGGCGAGATCGGTGCGGGTCGCGGTCCAGCGCTGCTCCCCGCTCCCCCGGTCGGAGCCGAGGAAGGTCTCGTCGGCTTCGTCGTCCACCTGCTTCCACGCGGTATTCATGTCGAGCAGGTTGACGAAGAAGTCGTTGGTCAGCTGCCCGACGCGGGTCGTGAAAACGCCATGCCTGGACCCGCCATGGTTCGCGCCCAGCACCCGCAGGCCGCCGACAAGGACCGTCATTTCCGGGGCGGACAGGCCCAGAAGCTGCGCCCGGTCGACCAGCAGCTCCTCGGTCGGCACGTTGAACCGCACCTGGAGATAGTTGCGGAAGCCGTCCGCCTTGGGCTCCAGCACCTCGAAGCCTTCCGCGTCGGTCTGCTCGTCGGTCGCATCGACCCGGCCCGGCGTGAAGGGCACGGTCAGGTCATGGCCCGCCGCCTTCGCTGCGGCCTCGATGCCCACGCTGCCGCCCAGCACGATCAGGTCGGCGACCGAGACATTGCCGGCCTCCCGCGCGATCCCTTCATAGACGCTCAGCACCCGCGCCAGCTCGGCGGGCTCGTTCACGTCCCAGTCCTTCTGCGGCGCCAGCCGGATGCGCGCGCCGTTCGCGCCGCCGCGATGGTCCGACCGGCGGTAGGTGACGGCGCTCGCCCAGGCGGTCTTGATCAGATCCTGCACCGACAGGCCCGCCGCCGCGATCTTGTCCTTCAGCGCCGCGACATCGGCGTCGCTCAGCGTCGGATGGACGGGAGCGGGCAGGGGATCTTGCCAGATCAGGTCTTCCGTCGGCACGTCCGGCCCCAGGTAACGCGCCTTCGGCCCCATGTCGCGGTGGGTCAGCTTGAACCAGGCGCGAGCGAAGGCGTCGGCGAAATAGGCGGGATCGGCCCGGAACCTGTCCATGATCGCCCGATATTGGGGATCGACCTTCATCGCCATGTCGGCGGTGGTCATCATCGTGGGCACCTTGACGCCGGGCGTATGCGCCTTGGGCGCGAGCGTCTCGGGCGGGTTGCCGACCGGCTGCCACTGCTTCGCGCCGGCGGGGCTGCGGACCAGCTCATATTCATGGTCGAGCAGCATGTCGAAATAGGTCATGTCCCATGTGATGGGGGTCGGCGTCCACGATCCCTCGATGCCGCTGGTGATCGTGTGATCGCCCATGCCGCTCTCATGCCCGCTATGCCAGCCGAGGCCCTGCTGCGCGATGTCCGCGCCCTCGGGCTCCGCGCCCACCAGGCTTGCGTCGCCCGCGCCATGCGCCTTGCCAAAGGTATGGCCGCCCGCCGTCAGCGCCACGGTCTCCTCGTCGTTCATGCCCATCCGCGCGAAGGTCTCACGGATGTCGCGCGCCGATTGCAGCGCATCGGGCTTGCCACCCGGCCCTTCGGGATTGACGTAGATGAGGCCCATCTGGATCGCGGCGAGCGGGCTTTCCAGCGCGCGGCCCTCCTCCTCGTCGATCCGGGTCAGGCTGCCTTCGCTGCCGACCCATTGCTCCTCGGTGCCCCAGTAGATGTCCTTCTCAGGCTCGAACACGTCCTTGCGCCCGCCGCCGAAGCCGAACACCGGCCCGCCCATCGATTCGATCGCGACATTGCCGGCCAGGATCATGAGGTCGGCCCAGCTCAGCTTCCGGCCATATTTCTGCTTGATCGGCCACAGCAGCCGCCGCGCCTTGTCGAGATTGCCATTGTCCGGCCAGCTGTTGAGCGGGGCGAAGCGCTGCGATCCCGACGATGCGCCGCCACGCCCGTCCCCGGTGCGATAGGTGCCGGCCGAATGCCACGCCATGCGGATGAAGAAGGGGCCATAATGTCCATAGTCGGCCGGCCACCAGGGCTGGCTGTCGGTCATCAGCGCGGTCAGGTCCGCCTTCACCGCCGCGAGGTCGAGCATCTTGAATTCGGCGGCATAGTCGAAATCCTCGCCCATCGGGTCGCCCGACAGGCCGTTCTGCTGCAAGATGTCGAGCGAAAGCTGATTGGGCCACCAATCGCGGTTGGTGCGGCCCAGCAGCGTCCTGAGCGCCCCCTTTTCCTTCATCGGGCAACCGCCCAGCGGGTCGGTGGTCTTGGCGTCCATGGCACTGTCTCCTCAAAGCGTTCGTGGCAACATTCTAGGCGGCATTCTGCGGGAGCGTAAAACCGAGAATATCGCTCTGACCGATCGACGCAATCGCCGAGTCCTATGTCAGGCGCATGACGGCCACGATCCGGCGCAGCGCCGCATCCTGCCGCCCGAATCGGTCCCGTAACGGAACTTCCGCGCGGGCGGCGCGCTGAACGGATCGGAGGTTCATGGCATGGCAGCGCGCGCATATTGGCAGGGTCAGATCAGGTTGGCGCTGGTTTCGATCCCGGTGGAAATCTACCCCGCGACCCGTTCGGGCGCCGCGGTCGCCTTCAACCAGATTCACGAGCCCACCGGCAAGCGCATCCGCTATGAAAAAGTGGTGCAGGGCGTCGGCCCGGTCGACAGCGACGACATCATCAAGGGGTATGAAGTCTCCAAGGGCAATTATGTGCTGCTGGAGGACGACGAGATCGAGGCGGTCAAGATCGAGAGCCGCAAGACGCTCGATCTCGTCCAGTTCGTCGAGGCCGATGCGATCGACGTCCTGTATTACGAAAAACCCTATTTCGTGCTGCCGGCCGATGACCTTGCGGAGGAAGCTTATGCCGTGCTGCGCGACGCGCTGCGCGAAACCCGCAAGGTCGGGCTCGGCCAACTTTCGGTACGCGGGCGGGAGCAGCTCGTTTCTCTGAAACCCTGCGGCAAGGGGCTGATCCTCGAAATCCTGCGCTACGCCGACGAAGTCACCAAGGCGCAGAAATATTTCGCTTCGATCCCCGATCAGAAGGCCGATCCCGACCTGCTCGACCTCGCCACCGCGATCATCGACAAGAAGACCGCGCCCTTCCGCCCGGAGGAATTTCACGACCGCTATGTCGATGCGCTCCACCGCCTGATCGAGAAAAAGCAGAAGGCCAAGGGCAAGCGCGTCATCGAGGAAGAGGACGATGCCTCCGCCGCCCGCGGCGGCAACGTCATCGACCTGATGGCCGCGCTCAAGAAATCGGTCGGCGACACCGCCAAGCCTGCCCCGGCAAAGAAAGCCCCGGCCAAGAAGGCCCCCGCCAAGCCCCGCGCACCGGCGAAACGCAAGAGTGCGTGACGCCATGGAGCTCAACCCGGCCACACCTCTTCATCTGATCGACGGGCCGATCCTGCTGCGGCTCGGCGCGGCGGCGCTGCTGGGGCTGCTGCTCGGTCTCGACCGCGAACTGCGCGGCCATGCGGCGGGCTTTCGCACCCACGGCATTCTGTGCTTCACCTGCGCGCTGATGACAATCAGCGCCATCGCCCTTCATAAGCAGATGGGCGGCGCCGAAGGCAATATCGACCCGCTCCGCGTGTTCGAGGCGTCGGCCGCCTTCACCGGCATCATCGCGGCCGGCCTCATCGTCTTCAACCGGGGCAAGGTCAAGAATCTGACCACCGCCGCCCATGTCTGGCTCGCCGCCATGATCGGCATTGCCTGCGGGGCGGGCCAATGGCCGCTGGTGATAAGCGCCGCGATCGTCGCCGTCGTGATGCTGACCCTGCTGCGCGTGGTGGAAGATCGCTGGCTCCTGCCTAAGGACGAGGCGTGATGGCCGCCAAAAGCCCGCTCGCCGACTACAACGCCAAGCGCGACTTCACCCGCACGAAGGAGCCCAAGGGCGAGCTGGCGAAGCGCAGCGGCAATAGCTTCGTCGTGCAGAAGCATGACGCCACGCGCCTCCACTGGGACTTTCGGCTGGAGGTGGATGGCGTCCTCAAAAGCTGGGCGGTGACCAAGGGGCCGAGCATCGACCCCGCCGACAAGCGCCTCGCCGTCCAGACCGAGGATCACCCCCTGAGCTATGGCGATTTCGAAGGCGTCATTCCCAAGGGCGAATATGGCGGCGGCACGGTGATGCTCTGGGATCGCGGCACCTGGGTGCCGATCGCGGGCAAGAGCGCCGACGACCTCAAGGACGGCCATCTCCACTTCACCCTGGCCGGCGAGCGGATGAAGGGCGAATGGCTGCTCGTCCGCATGAAGCGCCGCCCGGGCGAGAAGCGCGACAACTGGCTGCTCCGCAAGGTCGGCGACGATGAAGCGGGCGAGGGCGACGTCCTGGTCGAACGCGCGCTCACCAGCGTCCTGACCGGCCGCTCCATGGCCGAGATCGCCGCGGACAAGGGCGCGGCGCAGTCCTTGAAGGGCGCGAAGGGCAAGGCGTTCGGCGACAAGATGCAGGCCGCCCGCGACCATAATGCCAAGGTGGCAAAGAAACCCCGCCGTGCCGCCGCCAGGCTCCCCGCCTTCGCCCCGCCCCAGCTTGCGACCCCGGTCGATACCGTCCCCGCCGGCAATGACTGGATGCACGAGATCAAGTTCGACGGCTATCGCGCGCTCGTTGCGGTGGCTGGCGGCAAGGTGCGCGTCTCCACCCGCAACGGCCTCGACTGGACCGACAAGTTCGGCCCGCTCGTCCGCGCCATCGCCGCGCTCGACCTGCCCGCTGCCCTCATCGACGGCGAAATCGTCGCCTTCGGTCCCGACGGCAATCCCAGCTTCTCCGCGCTTCAGGACGTGCTGAAACGCGGCCACGGGTCGCAGCGGGAGGACACGCCCTTCCATTTCTTCGCCTTCGATCTGCTCTTGCTGGAGGGCAGGGACATGACGTCTCTCCCCCAGATCGAGCGCAAGGAGCGGCTGGAGGCGCTGCTGCGCGACGCCAGCCCCCCGGTCCGCGTCGCCGATCATGTGATCGGAGCGGGCGAACAACTGTTCCAGTCGCTCTGCGGCGCGGGGCAGGAAGGGATCATCGCCAAGCGGATCGACGCCCCCTATCGCGCCGGTCGCACGAAAAACTGGGTGAAGGTCAAATGCACCCGGCGACAGGAATTCGTCATCATCGGCAAGACCGCCAGCAGCGCGCGCGGCCGCCCGTTCAAATCGCTCCTCCTCGCCCAGCATGAGGGCAAGAGCCTCATTTACAAGGGCAAGGTCGGCACCGGCTTCGACACGGACCTGATGGCGGAACTCGACCAGGCGATGCAGCCGCTCAGCGTGGAGAAAGCGCCGGCCGGCGTGCCCCGCACCGAGTCGCGCGGCGTCACATGGCTGAAGCCGCGACTCGTCGCTGAAATCGCCTTCGCCGAATTCACCGCCGAAGGCCGCGTCCGCCACGCCAGCTTCCTGGGGCTGCGCGGCGACAAGACGGCGACCGAAGTGAAGCCCGAAAAGCCCGCCGTCGCACCCAGGCCGCGCGAGATCGTCAAGATCAGCAATCGCGATCGCGTCATCTTCCCCGAAAGCGGCCAGACGAAAGGCGAGCTGGCCGACTATTATGCCGCCATCGCCCCGTTGATGCTGCCCTTCGCCGCCAACCGCCCGGTCAGCCTCGTCCGCTGCCCGCAGGGGCGCGCCAAGAAATGCTTCTTTCAAAAGCATGACAGCGGCGCCTTCGGCAAGGCGGTGCATCAGGTGCCGATCCGCGAGAAGGACGGCGGCGCGGAAGACTATATCTATGTCGAGGACGCTGAAGGACTGCTCGCCTGCGTTCAGATGGGGACGATCGAATTCCATGGCTGGGCCAGCCGCGCCGATGCGGTGGAGCGCCCCGACCGGATGATCTTCGACCTCGACCCGGACGAGGGCATGGACTTCGACCGGGTCAAGGTCGCCGCGCAGGACATTCGCGCCCGCCTGTCCGACATCGGCCTCGTGTCCTTTGCGATGCTTTCGGGCGGCAAGGGCGTCCATGTCGTGGTGCCGCTGACGCCGGGCCATGACTGGAACGCGCACAAGGATTTCGCCTCTCGCTTCGCCCAGGCGCTGAGCGCGGCCGAACCGGACCGCTTCGTCGCGACGATGAGCAAGGCCAGGCGCAAGGACAAGATCTTCATCGACTGGCTCCGCAACCAGCGCGGCAGCACCGCCGTTCTCCCCTATTCCGCCCGAGCCCGCCCCGGCGCGCCGGTGGCGATCCCGATCGACTGGGACGAACTGGACACAATGAAGGACGCCCACCCGTTTTCGATTCGCGACGCCGACACGCTGCTGGGTCGTGCGGCCTCGCTCAAAGGCTGGGGCTTCGCCGCCCAGACGCTGCCCGACATCTGACGGCGGCTCGTGCCCATCTGCGCCCGATTACCGGGCGGGAACCGCTTACCGCCCCCCGATCGCCAGCTCGAACGGCCCCACCGGCAACGGCGTGTCGTCATAGAGGTTGATGATCGGCGTATCCGCCCAGCCATGCCGCACGCGCGTCGCCGGCTGTCCGTCGCCCGGCAGGATCAGCTGGTCGCCCTCGATCCGCCCCGCCACGAAGCGGCACGACCCCGCCTCCGCCCCGCACAGCTCGAATCCGATCGCCTGCGCCGCGCTCCGCAGCCGCAACCCGCCGGTCACGCCGGTGAAGCGAATCGCCACGCCGCCATCGCTCGTCGCGGTCGCACCCGCCGCCTGAGGCCCTTCCTGGGGCCCGCCCTCGCCATAGGCGATGCTCCGCATCACCCGCGCCAGTCGCCGGCCCACTTCCTGCTTTTCGCCCGGATGGATGTCGAACGGATCGCCCAGGTCTACCGCCGTGGCGAGTCCCGCATGATCGTCCGCCGCCGCCGCGCGATATTGCGTGTCGCGCAGCGCCGCCCAGCCGCTTTCGCCAGGGCCGGTGACGGGCTTGCCATAGGCGGCAAGCTGCACCTGCACGAAGGCCAGGTCGGGCGATCCGAACTGCCCCCGCCACTCGGCCACCATCGCCTTCATCCGATCGGCATAGCCGGGCAGGTCCACGTCCGATTCGCCCTGATACCAGGCGACGCCCTTCAGGCCGATCGGTCCCAGTGGCGCGATCATCGCATTATAGAGGGTCGATACGCCGGTGACGTCGCTCCACGGCACGCGCGGCGCACCCGGCGGCGATTTGGCCGCGACCGCATAGCGCCATCCGCCCGCCAGCGGCACCGCATCGCCCCCCCCGAACCGCAGCACCATCGCCTCGACCGGCCCCAGCAGCCCGCCATTGGCATAATTGTCCACCACATTGGCGATCAGCACATTGTGCCCGGCCTTCAGCACGCCGGGCGGCACCGTCAGCGTCATCGGCTGCCAGGCTTTCGCGCCCATGCCGACCGGCTTGCCGTTGATCCACACCCGGCCCACATCGTCCAGCGTGCCGAGCGAGACGGTCGCGCCCTGCTTCGCCTGCGCCGCCGTCAATGTGATGTCGCGGCGAAACCAGACCATGCCGTTATAGGCCGCAAGGGCGGGCACGTCCCACTCCTCCCATGGCCCGATCTTGGGCATGTCGGCCCAGTCGATCGCCGCGTCCGGCTGCCACGGCTCCTTGCCTGGCGCGTCGCCCGTCTCCTTGCGCCACCAGCTTTCCCATTCGGCGCTGGCCGCGCGCTCGCCGTCGATCGGATCGCGCGCATGGCGCTTGAGCAGCGCGGTGCGCGCCGACCGGCCGACCGCCGCCTGCGCCGCTTCCCCCATCCACGGGCTGATCTGCGATCCGCCCCAGCTGCTGGCGATCGCGCCCACCGGCACACCCGCGCTTTTGCGAAGCTCGCGCGCCATATAATAGCAGACGGCCGAAAATTCGGGGACGCTGTCGGGACTCGCCGCTTTCCAGACGGGCGGCTTGTCGAAATCGGCGCGAGGCTCGTCCGCCATCGCCTTGGCCACCGTCATCAGCCGCAGCTGATCGTCGGCGGACCCGCGAATCTGCCCCATCGCATCCTGCGCGAAGCGGACCTCCATCTCCATGTTGGACTGGCCGGAACAGAGAAACACGTCCCCCACCACCACATCCTTCGCCTCGACCTGGCCCGAAGGCGCTTGCGCGATCAGGCTGATCGGCCCAGCGGTCGAAACGGGATCGAACCGGACCTCGAACCGCCCGTCCGGGCCGGCCGCCGAACGCCTTGACGCGGCCCCCAGCGTTATCGTTACCGTTTCTCCCGCCTCGGCCCGCCCGCGCACGACGACCGGATGATCCCGCTGGATCACCGCTCGATCGCCGAACATCGGTCCCAACTGCGGCATCGCCAGCGCTGCCAAGGGCTGTGCCCCCGCCACCGCCAGTCCGATCGACGCCCACCCCTTGCATATTGCCCGCATCCGCTCCGCCTCATTCATATGGTAACGTTATCATTCACACCATTTGCGTACCGCGTACAGCTGTACAGCTCGCTGTCCAATTGCGGCTCAATCGAACGCCAGATGGGCGCTGAAAAAGGGCAGCAGCTTGTCCTGGAACCGCCATGCAACTCTGTTGGTATGGTCGCCTTCGTACATCTCGAAGCTGTTGCCGATGCCATAGCTGTCGAGCACCTCGTGCAGTTTCTGCGCGTCGGCCTTCAGCCCGTCCTTGTCGCCGACATCGATCGCGATCGCCTTGTACCGCTTCAGATTGCCGGCATATTGATCGACAAAGGCCAGCGGCGCATTGGCCGCCCATTTCGCCAGCACATCGGCCTGCACCGCCCCGTCCTTGACCGGCAGGTCGAGGTAGAGTGGCGGGTTCCTGGGGTTGGGGGACCAGGCCGCCGCCGTCGCCAGCTGCGCCCGCAACAGGAAGGGCAGCCCCGCCGAATCGGTCGGCGACTTCACCGCCTCCAGCGCCTTCATCGCCGCCGGGTCCGCCTGCGCCATGCTGCGCGCCGACAGGCAGCAGGGGCTCATCATGTAGAGCGCGCCGAACTGGTCGGGATATTTCATCCCGATCCGGCTGGTGCCGTATCCGCCCATCGAATGGCCGGCGAGACCCCGGCTCTCCCGCCGCGCGATGGTCCGGTAATGCTCGTCGATATAGGCGACCAGATCGCGCGCGATGAAGGTCTCGAAGTCCCCGGTCGTCACCGACCGCGAATACATCGACCCGTTATGCACCGTCTTGGCATCGGGCAGCACCAGGATCATCTCCCGCGCGCCCTGCGCGAAGGCGTTCTCCACCGTCCGGGGCACATGGATCTCCCCCGTCCATTGCTCCGCCCCGATCGAATAGCCGTGCAGAGCATAGACGACCGGATAGCGCCGCTTGGGATTCGCCTTGTAACTGGGCGGCAGCACCACCAGCACGTCGCGGTCGGCCACCTCGCCCTCCAGATTGCCGGCGATCGAGGGCGCATGGACCTTGATCCGCTCGATCGTGACGGGCCTGGCCCCTGCGACCGCCGCCGGCCCCTCGGTCCGCATCTGCGCCACGGCGGGCATCCCCGCTGCGGCAAGGGCGGCGATCGCGAGCGCGGCTGTGATGGTCCTTGTCATGGTCTCTCCCTGTCTTGATATCGTCTTACGCCCCGCGCAGCATCCGCATCACCAGCGTGCGGATGCGGGCGTAATTGCCCTCGCCTAGTGGCCCCAATATTCCGTGCTTTTCGGCCGGCATATGGGCGAGCGGATGGCCGTCCGGCCGGAACACATAATGATCGAACCAGGCGCGCCATGTCGCCCGCTCCGGCTCGGGCCGCTCGGCGATGGCGATCATCGCCAGCATCATCGCGGCATAGGGCGAATCGGGGCCGGCGCTGAACCCGTCCCACCAGTAATTGACCAGCAGGTTGACCGGCTCCAGCGCCTCGACCTGATGCCACCAGAGCTTGGGCAGATAGAGCGCGTCCCCCGGCCCCAGCTCGACCGTCATCGCCTTGTCCTGTGCAGCGGCGAATCGGGGGTAGAGCGACTCCCCTTCCGCCGCGCCGGCCGCCAGCGAGATCGGCTGGCCCGATAGCGTATGGTCGATCGGCCCGACATACAGGTCGCCGATCGCCTCGGGCGGGTAGAGGGTGAAGCGCCGCCGTCCCACCGCCACGCAGGCAAGATTGTCGAACATGTCATAGTGGCAGGCCACGGTGCCGGCATTGCCGATCCACACCCTCGGCCGCACCGTCGCGGGCAGCAGATCGCAGCCATTCTCGTCGGCAAACCCCGGGAAATGCCGGTCGGCCGGCAGCGACCCCAGATAGCCGGTCTCCTCCGCCCCCGCCGCATTGGCCGCCACTCGCGCCAGCGCCTCGCGCACCGGCATCACTGTCCGCGTGAAGTTGAACCCGCCCGGCCCGTTGCCATAATGATAACGTCCACACAGCGTCGCATCGGCCGAGAAATACTCCGCCTCCTGCCCGCCATCGCGCCGCGCCAGATAGCCGATTGCCCCCGCCGCCCCGGCCTGCACCGCCGGCCATCCGGCGCACAGCCCGCGCACCACGAACGGCCGGCAAGCGACCGCGCGCCGCCGCAGTCCGTCCGCGCCGCCAAGCTGCGCGGCCTCCACCTCTTCCAGCGATGCCGGATGATAGCGCACGACTCAGGCCGCTTGCGCCAGCCGCTCGTTGCGCCGCCGCGCCATCAGCGCAATATGGTGCAGCGACCCCGCCATCGCATAGGCGAGCTGCAGCTGCCCCGCCCGGAACAAAGCGAGCGCGGCGTCGTCATCCAGCTCCCCGATCGCGTCCAGACTGACCGTGTAGAGCCCCTCCAGCCGCAATTTCTCTCCATCGTCGAAGCTCAGCGAAATATCGATCGGCTCGACCAGCCGGTGCTTCAGCAACATGGCGATGAAGGCCTCGGTCGCGTCATTCCCGGCCATCAGCCGACCCAGCGCCGCCTGCGCGCGGCGTAGCAGCGGCGCGGGCGCGCCCTGCGCGTCGAACATCGGCTCGCCATCGCCCGCGAATCGGCGATGCGCCCGGTCCACCGCGATCGACTCCTCGACCGCGAAAAACCCCTCCCGGTCGGCCTCCAGCGGGCGGAAGGCGGGCTGGCCGTCGGGCGAATCGACCAGCAGCTCGCCCGGCCGGAAACCCAGCAGCGCCCCCATGTAGAAAGCGCCGCTTTCGGCATGTTTGGACAGCAGCACCGGGCAACTGGCCGCCGCCACCGGCGCTTCGGCGGTCACGATCCGCACGAACGGACTGTCGGTCACCGCTGGCGGCCGCATCCGCAATGTTGCATGTTTGCCACTGTCGAGCAGTTCCAGCGCGTCCATCATCCTCTCCCCATCATTCAGGCTTAGCCTCGACCGGCCAATTTCCGACATTTTCCGCCTTTATCACGTCTTGTTATTTACCCATACAATTTGGCTTGATCGTCGGTTTCGATAGCGCTAACATTTCTCCATAACAAAAAGAAGGCTCTTCATGACGGTTCGAGTTCCGGGAAGCGGAACCGGCGCATGCGGGGGCTGACGATGGGCGTCGCGGCATTCGGGCCGCGATGTTCGGGCGAGACAGTGTCTTGAACAAGGGGAGGATCATGAAGACCCAATTCCACCGTAACCGCCTGTCTGGCGCAGGCCGCAAGGGTCTGGCGCTGACGGCCAGCTGCCTCGCCATGGCGGCCACCCTGCCCGCCTTCGCGCAGCAGGCCGCCGTTACCGAGGCCAGCGAAGCAGACATCATCGTCACCGGCATCCGCGGCTCGCTCCAGCGCAACCTCGACATCAAGCGCACATCGTCCGGCGTGGTCGATGTGATCTCGGCCGAAGACATCGGCAAGTTCCCCGACTCCAACGTCGCCGCCTCGCTCCAGCGCCTGCCGGGCGTGTCGATCCAGCGCAACGGCGCACGCGGCGAGCCGCAGGGCATCACCGTGCGCGGCTTCGGTGGTGACTTCAACGAAACGCTGGTCGATGGCCGCCGCATCTCGACCGCATCGGGCGGCCGCTCGGTCGACTTCACGACCGTAGGCGCGGACTTTGTCGGCCAGCTCGCCGTCTACAAGACCCCTGAAGTCTCGCTGTCGAGCAGCTCGATCGGCGCGACGCTCAACATCTCCTACCCCAAGCCGTTCGACAAGCCGGGCACCCGTATAGCGCTCAGCGCATCGGGTTCGGTCCAGGACGAGGCCGGCAAGGTCGTTCCGACCGTGGGCGGCCTGTTCAGCACCACCTTCGCTGACGACACGATGGGCATCCTGGTCGACGCCATCTACACCCGCCGCGACACCCAGACCAACCGTGTCTATGTGTCAGGCTGGCAGGGTGGCCGATATCGTCCTTGCCAGCTGACGGCAGCCTGCACCGCGGACCAGCTCGCAGCCCCCGGAACGGTTGTCGGCTGGTATCAGCAGCAATATGGCGCCGATCAGCGCTATACCAAGGATGAGCGCATCGACGGCCGTATCGCCTTCCAGTGGCAGCCGTCGGATGATGTTGTGCTGACCATCGACGACAATTATTCGAGGCAGAAGGTCGAAACCAAGATCGACGGCTTCGGCGTCTGGTTCAACCAGGGCGATCTGCGCAATGTCCAGCTGGATGAGAATGGCACGACCGTCAATTTCACCCAAGCGGGCACGCCGACCGACTTCACCGCCGGCACTGACAAGAATATCCTGGAAACCAACCAGGTCGGCCTGAACCTGAAGTGGGACGCCACCGAGAACCTGACCTTCGATGCTGACGCCAGCTATTCCAAGAGCCGGCTCAATCCCGACGGTCAGGTCAGCAGCGAAGGCGCGGACATCGGTTATGGCGGTCTGCTGGGCACCACGCTGGGCGTGAAGGTGAGTGGGAACAGCAAGAACAGCTTCCCCGAATTCACTGCCTATGGGCCTGGCGGCGATCAGTCGCGCTGGACCGACCAGTCGATCATCGGCTCGCACGTCACCGTGCGGACCGCGCAGAAGAACAGCGACGAGATCAAGCAGTTCCGCCTGGGCGCGACCTGGAAGCAGGACGATCTGACCATCAAGGTCGGTGGGCGCTACATGGAGGACGAGTTCTCGCTCCAGAACCGTAACACCTTCGCCAACAACTATTGGCAGGCCTGGGCCGGATACGGCGCTCCCTCGGGTCGTAACTCGGGCGTCCCCATCCCAGCGAGCCTGATCCAAGGCACGATCAACACCAAGAGTTGGATCCCGGGCTTCAAGGGCAACCTGCCGCCGGTCCTGCTCAACTATGACGCACGCGCTTACTCCAGCTATCTGGAAAGCCTGTGGAAGGGGCCAGGCACACCGGGCTTCAACACCGGCTGCTGCGCCGGCTTCAACGGCCCGATCGATCTCGCGCTCGATCCTGGTAGCGTCCAGAACATCCTGGAGAAGAGCTGGTCGGCATGGGTCAGCGTCAACTTCAAGACCGAAATCGCCGGTATGCCGTTCCACTTCAACGCGGGCGGTCGCGAGGAAATCACGAAGGTTATCTCGTCCGGTATCGGTCGCTTGCCGACTGGGATTACTGGAAGTCTCGCGGACCCGACGCTTCTGACTGTAGCATTCACCGACTCGCAGCCGGTGTCCACGAGCAGCAGCTACTCCTACTTCCTGCCGGCCATCGACATGAAGCTGGAACTGACCGACAGCTTCCACCTGCGTTTCGATGCGTCGCGCACGCTGACCCGGCCAGCGCTTAACACGCTGACTCCGGTCCTCAACGTGGGTAGCGGCCAGCGCGTCGGCGCTCTGACGGCCACCGGCGGCAACCCGGCGCTCAAGCCTTACCTTGCGGAAAATTTCGATTTCGCGGCGGAATGGTATTACCAACGCAACTCCTATGCGGCGGTGAACTTCTTCATCAAGGATGTGTCGAACTTCATCGTTGCGGGAACGGAGCGAGACACCATCAACGGCGTGATCGACCCATCCACCGGTCAACCGGCTGTTTTCACCATCTCGCGGCGCGTCAATGGTCCGTCCGCGACGGTGAAGGGGGTCGAGCTTGCCTGGCAGCATGTGTTCGGGGACACCGGCTTCGGCTTCAACGCCAACGCCACCTTCGTCGAAACCAACAAGCCCTATGATCGCACCGATCTTTCGCAGAGCGGCTTTGCGGTTACCGGGCTCGCCAACTCGGCCAACCTCGTCGCCTTCTATGACAAGAATGGCTATGAGTTCCGGGCGGCGGTCAACTGGCGCGACAAATATCTGCTCCAGTTCGGTCAGGCGCAGAACAACTCGGCCTTCGGCGCGGAACCGACCTTCGTCAATTCGGCGCTTCAGATCGACCTCAGCACCAATATCCGGCTGACCGATCAGATCAGCATCTTCGGCGAAGCGCTCAACATCACGAACGAGACCTACAGCACGCATGGCCGGTTCTCGAACCAGCTGCTGGACGTCTATGGCTATGGCCGCCGCTTCACGGCGGGCGTTCGCTTCCGCATGTAATCTGTCTCGCCCTGGAGGGGGTGTCGGTTGACATCCCCTCCCTTTTCCATGGTATTTTCATTCATGGTCACTCCGGTCCGCAACATCGTCATCGTCGGCGGCGGGACCGCCGGATGGCTGACCGCAGGCATCATCGCCGCCCGGCACAAGGGCCGCGCCGACTTCTCCGTAACCTTGGTTGAATCGCCCAACACCCCGATCATCGGCGTGGGCGAGGGCACCTGGCCTACCTTGCGCACCACCCTGTCGCGCATGGGCGTTTCCGAAACCGACTTCTTCCGCGAATGCGACGCCGCTTTCAAGCAGGGCGCGCGCTTTGCCCGCTGGACCACCGGCGCGGCCGACGACGGCTATTATCACCCGCTGATGCTACCCCAGAATTTCGGGCAGGTGAACCTCGCCCCGCACTGGCTGGCGGAGGATCGCGGCGAAAGCTTCTGCGACAGCGTCTGCGCGCAGGGCCGCATCTGCGACGAGGGGCTCGCCCCCAAGACGATCGCGACCGCCGAATATGACGCGCTCGCCAACTACGCCTATCATCTCGACGCCGGCAAGTTCGCGCCCTTCCTCCAGCGCCATTGCACCGAAAAGCTCGGCGTGCGCCATGTCCTTGCCGATGTCGAACAGATACTGATGCGCGACAATGGCGACATCCGCGCCATCAGCACGACCCAGGCCGGCGAGATCGCGGGCGACCTGTTCGTCGATTGCACCGGGTTCAAGGCGATGCTGATTGGCGAGGCCATGGGCGTGCCGTTCAGGGATTGCAACGACGTCCTTTTCTGCGACACCGCACTCGCCATGCAGGTGCCCTATGATCGGGCCGACAGCCCGATGGCATCGCACACCATATCGACTGCGCAGAGCGCCGGATGGATCTGGGACATCGGTATTCAGACCCGGCGCGGCATCGGCCATGTCTATTCCAGCAATCACATCTCCGACGAAGAGGCCGAACGCGAACTGCGCGCCTATATCGGCCCAGCCGCCGAAGGGCTGAACGCCCGCAAGATCAAGATCCGCTCCGGCCATCGCGAGACCTTCTGGAAGGGCAATTGCGTCGCGGTGGGCCTGGCCGCCGGCTTCCTTGAGCCGCTGGAGGCGTCCGCCATCGTGCTCATCGAATTGTCGGCCAAGATCATCGCCGAACAGATGCCCGCCTGCCGCGAGGTGATGGACATCATCGCCTCTCGCTTCAACGCGACGACCCTCTATCGTTGGGGCCGGATCATCGATTTTCTCAAGCTCCATTATGTGCTGACCCAGCGCACCGACAGCGATTTCTGGCGCGACAATGTGCGGGAAGAGAGCATTCCGGAGCGGCTTCAGGAACTGCTGCTGCTCTGGCGCTACCAATCGCCCTGGTTTCATGACGAATTCGACCGGGTGGAGGAGGTCTTCCCCTCCGCCAGCTATCAATATGTGCTCTACGGAATGGGCTTCCGCACGCAGGTGGATCCTGCCTCGCTTGGCCGCGACAGCCGCGTGGCGGAACGGACGCGGCGCGAAAATGCAGCCCTGACGCAGAAACTCTGCGCCGGCCTGCCCCGCCATCGCGACCTCATCGACAAGATCGTGGCGCACGGGCTCCAGCCCGTCTGAACCGCGCGTCCGCACGCCGATCAGCGTTGCACCGACGATATGATAGCGCTATCAACGGCGCAGCGAGGAGAGGAACAGCATGAAGAAGCATATTATCCTGAGCAGCCTGCCGCTGGCGATCGCGGCGCTGACATCGGCCTGCCAGCAGGCCGAAACGGCCAACAACAGCGCCAATGCCGCTGCCGCGCCCGCCCGGCGCGATGCGTCTGAATATCTCTCTCAGCCGCTGGTCAAGGATATCTACACCGCCGATCCGTCCGCCCATGTCTGGGACGGCAAGATCTACGTCTATCCCAGCCACGACATCGACGGACCCACGCCGGAGGACGATCTCGGCGCGCATTTCGAAATGCGCGACTACCGCATCCTTCGCATGGACAAGATTGGCGGGCCCGTAACGGTCGGCCCGGTCGCGCTCGACGTCAAGGACGTGCCGTGGGCCGACAAGCAGATGTGGGCGCCCGACGCTGCTAAGAAGGGCGACACCTATTATCTCTACTTCCCCGCCAAGGACAAGGAAGGCGCCTTCCGGATCGGCGTCGCCACGTCGAAAGACCCGATGGGTCCGTTCAAGGCCCAGCCGCAGCCGATCAAAGGCAGCTTCTCTATCGACCCCGCCGTATTCACCGACACCGACGGTCAGAGCTACATGTATTTCGGCGGCATCTGGGGCGGCCAGCTTCAACGCAACCTGACCGGAAAATATGATCCGAACGGGTCCAAGACCGACCTCGCGCAGGACGACAAGCCTGCCATCGCCCCGCGCGTCGCCAAGATGAGCGGCGACATGCTGGAATTTGCCGAAACCCCGCGCGAAATCCGAATCGTCGACGACAAGGGCAAGCCGCTGCTGGGCGGCGACCACGACCGCCGCTTCTTCGAGGCGTCGTGGATGCACAAATATAACGGCAAATATTATTTCAGCTATTCGACCGGCGACACCCATTATCTCGCCTATGGCATAGGCGACAGCCCCTACGGCCCCTTCACCTACAAGGGCCGCATCCTTGAGCCGGTGGAAGGCTGGACCACCCACCATTCGATCGTCGAATGGGGCGGCAAATGGTGGCTCTTCTACGCCGACAGCCAGCTGTCGGGCCAGACCCGCCTTCGCAACGTCAAGGTGACGGAGCTCAAGTACAACCCGGACGGGACGATCCAGACGATCAATCCGTTCGTGAAGAAAGGCGCTGCCGACTGAGCGCGCCCGGGCGCGGGGGAAGTGCCCTCTCCCGCGCCCATCCATAATTACGAGCCTATGCCGAACAGCGGCGTGCCATCCTGACCGGGAGACAGACATGAAGACCGCCACCCTCCTGCGCGGGGCCGCCGCCACATTCTGCCTGTCCGTTTCGCCGATCGCCCTCTCGCAAACGACCGATGTCTGGAGCGAAGCAGATGGCAAGGCACGGGCCATCGTGAACCAGCTGACGCTGAAGGAGAAGGTTGATCAACTCCTCAACACCGCGCCCGCCATTCCCCGACTCAACATCCCCGCCTATAATTGGTGGACGGAATCGCTGCACGGCGCGATCGGCGCGGTGCCGACCACCAACTTCCCCGAACCCATCGGCCTCGCCGCCACTTTCGACGCGCCGCTCGTCAAACAGGTGGCCTCCGCCATCAGCACAGAAGTCCAGGCGCTGCATACGCTCGGCCGCCAGACCGGGCATCTGGGCCGCATCGGCACCGGGCTCGACACATGGTCCCCCAATATCAACATCTTCCGCGATCCGCGCTGGGGGCGGGGGCAGGAAACCTATGGCGAAGACCCTTTCCTGACGGCGCGGATCGGCGTCGCCTTCATTCAGGGGATGCAGGGCGACAATCCCGACCTCCCCAACGTCGTCGCCACACCCAAGCACTATGCCGTCCATTCCGGGCCTGAGCCGAGCCGCCACACCGACAATATCTTCGCCAGCAAGCGCGACCTGGAGGACACCTATCTCCCCGCCTTTCGCGCCGCCATCGTGGAGGGCAAGGCCGGCTCGATCATGTGCGCCTATAACCGCGTCGATGGCGAGCCCGCCTGCGGCAGCCCGATGCTGCTGACCGACTATCTGCGCGACGCCTGGGGATTTAAGGGCTATGTCGTGTCAGACTGCGATGCCGTGGTCGACATCTACGATCATCACAAATACGCCCCCGACGCCGCGACCGGCGTCGCCGTCGCGCTGCGCCGGGGCGTCGACAGCGAATGCAACAATGCGACGCTGGGCGGCAAGACGGGGCTTGGCGACCGCTACAAGGATGCGCTGGCGAAGAACCATATCAGCGTCGAGGATATCGACACTGCGCTCGTCCGCCTGTTCTCGGCGCGTCTGCGCAACGGCGATCTGCCCGGCCTTTCGGCGCGCAAGCCCAACGCCATGCCGGTCAAGGCGATCGGCACGGCGGAGCATCGGGCGCTCGCCCTCGACACCGCAGAAAAAAGCCTCGTTCTCCTCAAGAATGACGGCATCCTTCCCCTGAAGCCCGGCGCCAGGATCGCGCTCGCCGGCCCACTGGCGGACGCCACCCGCGTGCTGCGCGGCAATTACAGCTCGGCCAAAAGCGCGCCGCCCATTTCGATCGCGGACGGTCTCAAGCAGGCAATGCCCGGCGCCGCCGTCACCCTGATCCCGTTCAGCCCGTCCATCACCGACGGCGATCTAGTCCCCGGCACAGCGCTGCGCACGCCCGACGGCAAGCCCGGCATCCGCGCCGAATATTATAACGCCACCGCCAAGGACCAGTATGAGGCCAAGCCGGTCCTGGTCCGAACGGAGGAGAGCATCGTTTCCCGCGCGGCCGAGTTCAAGCAGGTTGCGAACGAGCATAAGGTCATTTGGAGCGGCTACCTGATTGCGCCCGAAACCGGCCTCTACCGCCTCGCGCTGACCGGCGTGAAGGGCGAGGTGTCGCTGAACGGCAAGCCGGTCGTCTCCGCCAGCGAATATAGCCGCTGGGCCGAACCGCTGAAGCTTGTCGATGTGCCGATGACCAAGGGCCAGCGCTACGCCGTCCGCCTTCAGGGGCAGAGCGGCATCCCCGCCGCGCCCGCCATTTTCTGGAAGCGGATCACGGACAATCTCGACCGCGATCTTGCCGCCGGCGCGAAGGACGCCGATGTGATCGTCGCGGTCGTCGGCCTCACCTCCGACCTTGAAGGCGAGGAAATGCCTGTCAAGGTCGAGGGCTTCTCGGGCGGCGACAAGACCACGCTCGACCTGCCCGCCGACCAGCGCGCCTTCCTCGAAAAGGCGAAGGCGACGGGCAAGCCGCTGATCGTTGTCGCCATGAACGGCAGCGCCATCGACCTCAGCTGGGCGAGGGACAATGCCTCGGCCATCCTGGAGGCCTGGTATCCCGGCCAGTCGGGCGGCCTTGCCGTGGGCAATGTCCTCTCGGGTAAGACCGATCCGGGCGGTCGCCTGCCCTTGACCTTCTACAAGAGCGTCGCGGACCTGCCGCCCTTCACCGAATATGGCATGAACGGCCGCACCTATCGCTATTACCAGGGAACACCGGTCTATCGCTTCGGCGATGGGCTGAGCTACACCCGCTTCACTTACACCGCGCCCGCAATCGAACCGGTCGGCGGCGCGGTCGAAAACGGCATCACCGTGCGTACCCGCATCACCAACAGCGGCGCGCGGTCGGGTAACGATGTGGCGCAGCTCTATATCACTCCGCCTGGCTTCGAAGGCGCGCCGAAGATCGCCTTGCGCGGTTTCCAGCGCGTGTCGCTGAAGCCGGGCGAAAGCCGCGACCTGGTCTTCGCCCTGTCGCCCCGCGACCTGAGCTTCGTCACCATGGCGGGCGAGCGCGCGCTCATTCAGGGCGACTACCAACTGAGCGTCGGCAGCGGCCAGCCGGGCGGAACCGTGCAGACCCAGCAGGCCCGCTACAGCATCACCAAGAACGTTTCCCTGCCCAAATAACGAACATCGGAGAAGGATCTTATGACGCCATACAAGTCCCTGACCCGCCGCGTCGTGCTTAGCCTCGCCGCTTGTGCCCTCGTCGCGCCTGCCTGGGCGAGCGGACAGGAAGACAAGGACAAGATGACGCCGATCGCGACGCCCGCGCAAGGCGATGCGATCGAGCTTGGCACCGGGCCGCTCCCCGGCGCGACCGCCAAGGAAAGCTGGCACCGCCAATATGGCAGCAGCTTCGCCCGCAACGTGACCGTGGCGACGCTGACCCCCTTCCTGCCTGATCCCGCCAAGGCATCGGGCGCGGCGATCATCGTCGCGCCGGGCGGGGGCTTCCGCACGCTATCGATGGACAACGAAGGCTATGATGTTGCCAAGGCGCTCGCCGCGCGCGGCATCGCCGCCTTCGTCATCAAATATCGGCTGAACCAGACGCCCGCCGACATGGCCGGCTTCGAAAAGTCCATGACGGAAATGTTCGCCGGCGCGGCGCGCAATCCGCTGCCCGCCGCCAATCGCGCCGCGATGAACCTTGCGCCGCAACTGGAAGACGCCAAGGCTGCCTTTGCCCTGGTGCGAAGCCGCGCCGCGCAATGGCATGTCGATCCCGACCGGGTCGGCATGATCGGCTTTTCGGCGGGCGCGATGCTGACCATGGCGACTGCGCTCTCGACGGACGCGAAGCCGGCCTTCGTCGGCAATGTCTATGGCCCGCTCGGCACCATGACCGTCCCCGCCGACGCCCCGGCGATGTTCGCGGCAATCGCCGCGGACGATCCGTTGTTCGGCGGGCGCGACTTCAAGCTGATCGACGACTGGCGCGCCGCCAAGCGCCCGGTCGAGTTCCACCTCTATGAGCAGGGCGGGCACGGGTTCGGCATGTATCCCAAGACAACGACCAGCACCGGCTGGTTCGAGGCCTTCGCGGCCTGGCTCAAGATGCGCGGCTATATGGACAAGAAGGCGCAGTGATGCGGCGGTCAGGCTACGCCGCTGGCTTCAAGGCATCCGCCACCAGCGGCGCGAGCTTGCCGACGATCACCGTCACGCCCTTGTCGTTGGGATGAATGCCGTCGGGCAGCAGCAGGCCCCGCTGCCCGATCACCCCGTCCAGCATGAACGGGTAGAGTCGCGCCTCATATTTGCGGGCCAGTTCGGGATAGATGGGGTTGAACGCTGCGGCATAATCCGGCCCCATATTGGGCGATGCGAGCATCCCGGTCAGCACCACCTTGATGCTGCGCTTTTTTGCTTCGGCTAGGATCGCGTCCAGATTGGCGCGCGTCTCGGTCGGGCTGAGGCCACGCAGCATGTCGTTGCCCCCAAAGCCAAGCAGCATGAGGTCGGGCTTGCGCGGCAGTCCGTCGAGCGTGAAGGCAAGCCGCGCCAGACCCGCCGCACTCGTGTCGCCCGATACGCCGGCGTTTACGACCCGCGCCTTGATGCCCCGCGCGATCAGCACCTGTTCCAGTACGGGGGCAAGCCCATTGCCCTGATCCAGATTATAGCCGGCATAGAGGCTATCGCCAAACGCCACCACCAGCCGTTCATCTGCCGCCGGTGCCGCTGCCGGTTGGGGCCGCTCGGCCTTCGTCGCAGGCGGAGGCGGAGACGCGCCATCCGAGCAGGCGGCCAGATGGACAAACAGTGCCAGCGCCCCATATTGCATCAACTTGCCCGCCAAGGAGCGCTCCTTCCTCATGCTGTCCGACACAGTCGATGCCCCTATCGCCGTTGACGCGGCGAATGTCACCCTGATGCTTGGAACGCGCGACGCGCCGGTGTCGATCCTGAAGGGCGTCGATCTCGCCGTCCCGCTGGGGCAGAGCCTTGCCATATTGGGCCCATCGGGCTCGGGCAAAAGCTCGCTGATGGCGGTGCTGTCGGGGCTCGAGCGCGCGAGCGGGGGCAACGTGCGCGTGGGCGGTGTCGATTTCACGACGCTGGACGAAGACGGGCTTGCCCGCGCCCGCCGCGGCCGGATCGGGATCATCTTGCAAGCGTTCCACCTTCTGCCGACCATGACCGCGCTGGAAAATGTGGCCGTGCCGCTCGAACTGGCCGGCCATGCCGACGCCTTCGGCATGGCGGCAGACGAACTGAGGGCAGTCGGTCTCGGCCACCGCATCGACCATTATCCCGCCCAGCTTTCGGGCGGCGAACAGCAGCGGGTGGCTATCGCGCGCGCGGTCGCGGGGCGGCCGACCCTGCTGTTCGCGGACGAGCCGACCGGCAATCTCGACGCTACGACTGGGTCGGCGATCATGGACTTGCTGTTCGACCGGCAGGCGGCGGCCGGTGCCACGCTTATTATCATCACCCATGACCCGCTGCTCGCCCGCCGCTGCCAGCGCGTCATCGAGATGCAGGACGGCCGCATCGTCGCGGACCGAAACGCATGAGCGGACTTGGCTGGCGCGCAAGCTGGCGTATCGCGCGGCGCGACCTGCATCTGGGCTTTCGCGGTCTGCGCCTGCTTTTCCTCTGCCTCTTTCTTGGCGTTGCCACGCTGGCGGCGATCGGCAGCCTGACCGCCGCCATCTCGCAGGAACTGCGCGATCGAGGCCGGGTGATACTGGGCGGCGATGTCGAAATCGGCATGACCCAGCGCGAGGCGACCCTTCGAGACAAGCAAGCCTTTCGCCAACTCGGCGTTCTGAGCGAAACCATCCGCCTGCGGGCGATGGCGCAAAGGGTGGGGGACGGTTCAGCCTCCGCCCCGCCCGCGATCCTGACCGAACTCAAGGGCGTGGACGATGCATATCCGCTTTATGGCGCGGTCGCACTGCAAATCGGACGTTACCAGCCGCTGACCGCCGACCGCATACTGATCGGCGAAGCGCTCGCCGAGAGGCTAGCCCTGCGCCCAGGCGACCAGCTGCGCTATGGCGGCGCGGTCTTCTCCGTTCAGGCGATCATTGCCGAAGAACCCGACCGGCTGGGCGAAGGCTTCACCTTGGGGCCGGTCGCGCTGGTATCGCTCGACGGGCTGCGCCGCACGGGCCTCATCCAGCCCGGCAGCCTCTACAGCAGCAAATATCGCATCCGTTTGGAGCGCCGTTACGATCCCGCCGCCGTGGTCCGGGATTGGGAAAAGGCGCGTGCCGGCGAGGGCTGGACTTTCAAGGAGCGGGATAGGGCCGCACCCGGCGCCAACCGCTTCATCGAACGCATGGGCCAGTTCCTCTCGCTCATCGGCCTCGCCGCCCTCGTGATCGCCGGCATTGGCGTCAGCAACGGCGTTGCTTCCTATCTCGCCGGCAAGCGCGGCGGCATTGCCACGCTCAAGGTGCTGGGCGCGACGTCGGCGGACATCGCGCGCATCTACCGGCTTCAGATCGGCGCGGTGGCGCTGGTCGGCATCGGCGCAGGGCTGATGGTCGGGGCGGCGCTGCCGCCGCTGATCGTGGCGCTCGCCGGCGACGTGCTGCCCGTCAGTCCCGGCTTCCGCCTCCATCCGCTGCCGCTCACCACTAGCGCCGCCTACGGGTTGCTGATCGCTTTCCTCTTCACCTTCCCGCCGCTGGTCCGGGCGCGCACGCAGCCGGCCGCCGCCATCTTTCGAAGCGCGGTCGAGGCAGACGCGCGGATCGACCGGCGCGGTGTTGCGGCGATGGCGGTCGCAGCCACCTTGCTCGTCGCGCTGGCGCTCTTCAGCGCGCGCGATCCGCTGTTCGCCGCGTCCGTGCTCGGCGCGGTCGGACTTGTTCTCCTTCTGCTACTCGCGCTGGGCCTTGCCATCAGTCGGATCGCCCGCCGCCTGCCCCGGCCGCGCCGGCCCTTGCTGCGCCTTGCGCTTGCCAATCTGCACCGCCCCGGCGCGCAGACCGCCGCGCTGATCGTGGCTCTGGGCCTGGCGCTTACCTTGTTCGTAACGCTCGCCGGGATCCAGACCAGCCTCGACAGCGAAATCCGCAACGTCGTGCCGAAGAAAGCGCCCGCGCAGATCGTCCTCGACATTCCGGCTCCGCAAAAAGCGCGCTTCGAGCGCCTCGTTCATGCCCAGGCGCCCGAAGCGAAGCTCAACATCGTGCCGGTGTTGCGCGGCACGATCACCGCCTATGGCCGGCAACGGGTCGCCGACCTCGCCGAACTGCCCGAAGGCGCATGGTTCCTGCGCGGGGAGCGAGGCGTCACCTACAGCGACGTCCTGCCAGAGGGCAGCGAGCTGGTCGCGGGGAACTGGTGGCCAAAAGACTATCGCGGCCCGCCGCTCGTCTCGCTGGACGCGGAAGCGGCGAAGACGCTCGGCATCGACGTCGGCGACACGGTGACGGTCTCTATCCTCGGCCGTGAGATCGAAGCGCGCATCGCCTCGCTGCGGAAGGTCAATTGGGACACGATGGGGTTCAACTATATTCTCGTCTTCCCGCCCGCGACGCTGCAATCCGCGCCGCACAGCCTGGCCTCGACTATCACCATGGATGCGCGCCGCAACGCCGCCGTTACCCGCGCGCTACTGGCCGCCTTCCCCGGCGTGTCGGTAATTGCGGTGGGCGATGTTATCGACCAAGTCGGCACGATCCTCACGCAAATGGCGCGCGCGATCCTGGTTGCGGCATCGGTGGCGATCCTCGCGGGCATTGCCGTGCTGGTCGGCGCGATCGCCGCCTCTCGCCAGGCGCGCAGCTACGACAGCGTGATATTGAAGACGCTCGGCGCGACCCGCGGGCAGCTGCTGCTGGGCCATGCGCTGGAATATGGGCTGCTCGCGACGATTCTGGCGGGGGTGGCGCTGGCGCTGGGCAGCCTTGCCGCCTGGGTCGTCATCGTCCAGATTTTCGATTTTCGCTGGGCTCCTGACTGGGTGATCGTGCTGGCGACGCTGGGCGGCGGCGCGCTGTTGACGCTCGGGATCGGGCTTGCGGGGTCGCTGCCGCTGCTTTCGGTGCGGCCAGCGCGGGCGCTGCGGCAGATGTGATCGACTGGACAAGGCAGCCGGGGCGACCTATATACCGACCGGTATGAAAAGGGCAGCGGAACAGGTCACACGCGGACGGCCGCGGGAATTCGATCCCGAGGAAGCGCTGTCCGCCGCCCTTCAGGTCTTCTGGGAAAAAGGCTATGAAGGCGCATCGCTCGCTGAACTGACCGAAGCCATGGGCATCACCAAGCCCAGCCTTTACGCCTGTTTCGGCAACAAGGAATCCTTGTTTCACAAGGCGCTCGATCTCTACGAGCGCGATAAGCTCTGCTATATCCGCTCGGCCCTGGACGCGCCCACCGCGCGGGGCGTGGCCGAACGGCTGCTGCGCGGCACCCTTGATATCCAGACCGCCGGCAATGATCCGCGCGCCTGCCTCGGCGTCATCAGCATGGTCGCCTGCACCACCCAGGCCGACTCGATCAAGGCCGATGTGCTGGGCCGACAGGAATCCTCGCACCAGGCGTTGATCGAGCGGTTTGAGCGCGCCAGGTTGGAAGGTGATTTGCCGGCCTCGGCCGAACCGTCGGCGCTGGCCCGCTATCTGTCCGCCGTGATGCAGGGCATGGGCGTACAGGCCAGCGGCGGCGCGACCGAAGCGCAGTTGGAGCAGCTTGTGGAAACCACGCTCGCCATGTGGCCGAGCGCCTGATTTCATCGGCGGTTCAGAAAAATTACCGATCGGTACAGAAAGCGGTTGACGAGATGCCGCTTTGGATTATATACCGCCTAGTATGAAATCCGGCTGAGGCGTTGCCTCGAAGGAGGCCCAATGCACGTCATTCTTTGTACCTGATGGTCTGACGGCCGCTCGCGCGGCTGACGGACCCCACTTCATCATCATCCTGCCATGCCGATCGCGCACCGATCGATCCATGGCGCTCGTCCACCCGCGTCCACCGTGATCGCCCGAGCGGCTTTCGCGACAGGCGCGGCGTGAGACCCAAGGGGAATGGATCATGGCCTATATCGATTTTGCCCAGCCGCTGCCCGCGGCTGGGGGCGGCATCAGCTTGCCCGCCGTCGCGGCGCGTATCAAGGCGCTGGCGACAGGCTTTTCAGCCGAGGAATGGCAGATCGTGTCGCTCGCTCGCACCGACGGCCTGTCCTCGCTCCGCGATCCCGGCCTCTGGACCCGGCTTAAGACGTTGTTGTTCGGCCCGCAGCCGCACTTCCGCCTGGCAAGCGAGCGGCTGGAGGCGCTGCGCCGCCTTGCCGTCGAGGCCTGGCATAACGGCTTCGCCGTCCGCCTCTCCGCCATCGCCCGTTTCCGCAAGGCTGGCTTCAGCGACGGTCAGCTCGAATTGCTGCTGTCCGCGATCACCGCCGCGCGCCATCAAAAAGGGACTTACGCATGAACATGATCGTCAAGATCGATGCAGACACGCCGGCGCGCGCGATCGGGCCGAAAGAAGCGCGATGGCGGCGGCAGCCGCTGATCTGGGGGGCGCTGGCGCTCGTCGTGGCAGGTGGCCTCGCCTGGAAATTCGTCGGCCAGCCCGATGCACAAGCATCTGCCGCGCCCGTGGTGACGGTCGCCGTCGCGGCGCCGCTGATGCGGCCGGTGGTTCAATGGGACGATTATGTCGGCCGCTTCGCCCCCAGCCAGACGGTTGAGGTGCGGCCGCGCGTATCCGGTCCCGTCACCGCCATCCATTTCCGCGACGGTGATATCGTGCGAAAGGGGCAGTTGCTCTTCACTCTCGATCAGCGCCCCTTCCTCGCCGCCCTCGCCGAAGCGCGCGCCAATGTCGCCAGCGCCCGCAGCGCGCTGGCCCTCGCACAATCCGACTTTGCGCGGGTGCAGCGGCTGACCGGCGACGAAGCCGTGTCGGCGAGCGAGATCGACACGCTGCGCGCCCGGCTCCAGGCCGCGCAATCGGCGCTTGCCGCAGCCGATGCCCGTGCCCGACAGCGCGCGCTGGACGTGGAATTCACGCAGGTGCGCGCGCCCATCTCGGGCCGGGTGTCCGATCGCCGTGTCGATATCGGCAATCTCGTGTCCGGCGCAGAGGGCAGCGGCGCGAGCCTGCTGACCACGATCAATGCGCTCGATCCCATCTATTTCACCTTCGACGCCTCCGAAGCGCTGTTCCTGAAAAACCAGCGCGACAAGGGAGAGGCAGATGGCGCGGTCGAAATCCGCCTTCAGGACGAGGTCGGTTATCGCTGGAAGGGAAAGCTCGACTTCACCGACAACGGCCTCGATCCGCGCTCGGGCACGATCCGGGGCCGCGCCGTGCTGCCCAATCCCGACCTGTTCCTGACCGCCGGCCTGTTCGGCAATATGCGCCTGTCGAACGGGGGCAAGGTCAACGCGCTGCTGGTGCCGGATGAAGCGATCCAGTCGGACCAGGCGCGCAAGACGGTGCTGGTGGTCGGGCGCGACGATGTCGTCGCCGCCAAGCCGGTGCAGCTTGGCCCCGTCGTTGACGGACTGCGGATCATCCGATCGGGCCTGTCGCCGCAGGATCGCGTGATCGTCGGCAACCTCCAGGCCGCGATGCCCGGTTCCAAGGTGGCAACGCGCGTCGCGCCGGTCAGACCAGCAGCCGTCTCCGCACCGACGATCTCCGCCACCGACGCAGCCGCCCCGGCGGCATCCCAGGCGACCTTCGTCCACTAACGCTTTTCCCAAGGCAGCCGCGCCGCACCTCCCTTCGGGAGCAGGGCCGCGCTTTGCCCATCGCACAGGACAATTCCGATGCGTTTCTCCCGCTTCTTCATCGACCGGCCGATCTTCGCCGCCGTCATCGCGGTGGTCATCGCCGTGGTCGGCGCGCTTGCCTTCGTCGGCCTCCCGGTCAGCCAATATCCCGACATCGTCCCGCCGACCGTCACCGTGTCGGCCCAATATCCCGGCGCGTCGGCAGAGACGGTGGCGTCGACGGTCGCCGCGCCGATCGAGCAGGAAATCAACGGCGTCGACGACATGCTCTACCAGTCGAGCCAGTCGACGGGCGACGGCAAGGTGACGATCACCGTCACCTTCAGGATCGGCACCGACCTCGACGCCGCGCAGGTGCTGGTGCAGAACAGGGTGGCCGTCGCCGTGCCTCGCCTGCCCGAGGAAGTGCAGCGGTTGGGCGTCGTCACCCGCAAGACCACGCCCGAATTCCTGATGGTGGTCAATCTCCAGTCGCCCGACGGCACGTTCGACCGCGATTATCTGTCCAACTATGCGTTGACCCAAGTGCGCGACCGGCTCGCCCGGCTTGATGGCGTGGGCGACGTGCAGCTGTTCGGATCGCGCGATTATGCGATGCGCGTCTGGATCGACCCCGGCCGCGCCGCCGCGCTCGACCTGACCGCAGGCGAAATTGTCGCAGCGTTGCGGGCTCAGAATGTGCAGGTCTCGTCAGGCTCGATCGGCCAGCCGCCCTATGACCGGGGCGAGGCTTTTCAGCTCGGCGTCGAGATGCAGGGTCGCCTGACCACGCCGGACCAGTTCGGGCAGATCGTCATCCGCTCCGACGCGGACGGCCGCCAGGTGCGTGTGCGCGATGTCGCCCGCGTCGAGCTTGGCGCGCAGGATTATGGCATCAACACCTATCTGTCGAACAAGCCCACCGTTGTCATCGCGGTGTTGCAGCGCCCCGGCTCCAACGCGCTCGACGCGGCGGATAAGGTGAAAGCTGAAATGGACGCCCTGTCGCAGCGCTTTCCAAAGGGCCTCGAATATAGCGTCATCTACAACCCCACCGAATTCATCAGCCAATCGATCGACGCGGTCTATCAGACCCTGCTCGAAGCTGTCCTGCTCGTTGTTCTGGTGATCCTCGTGTTCCTTCAGAACTGGCGCGCCGCGATCATTCCGATCATCGCCATTCCGGTGTCGCTGGTAGGCACCGCCACCATCCTTGCGGGCCTGGGCTACTCGCTCAACAACCTCTCGCTGTTCGGGCTGGTGCTGGCGATCGGCATCGTGGTCGACGACGCGATCGTCGTGGTGGAGAATGTCGAGCGCAACATCGCGCGCGGCATGACCCCGCTGGAGGCGGCGCGCACGTCGATGGATGAGGTGTCGGCGGCGTTGGTGGCGATCGTGCTGGTGCTGTGCGCGGTGTTCGTGCCGACGCTCTTCATCACCGGCATTTCGGGCGCTTTCTACCAGCAGTTCGCCGTCACCATCTCGACCGCGACGATCATCTCGCTGATCCTGTCGCTGACGCTCTCGCCGGCTGCGGCGGCGCGGCTGCTGCATGCCAAGCATGGCCCGCGCGATCGCAGCGGCGACCCGCTCTGGCGGCAGAAGATGGGCGTGGCGGTCGATGCCTTCAACAACGGCTTCGACCGGATGAGCGTCGGCTATGCGCGGCTCACCCGCTGGCTGGTCGCGCGTCCCAAGAAGATGCTGATGACTTATGCCGGCCTGATCGTCGCCACTGGCGCGCTGTTCTGGGTGACGCCAGCCGGTTTCATCCCCTCGCAGGACCAGGGCTATTTCCTGGCCGTGGTCCAGCTTCCCTCCGGCGCGTCGCTCGAACGCACCGACAAGGTGACGCGCGAAGTGGCGGAGAAGATCCTGCCTATCAAAGGGCTGCGTGGCGCGGTGATGTTCGCCGGCTTACACGGCCCATCACAGACGCAGGCGCCCAATTCGGCCGCCGTTTATTTCCCTTTCAAGACCTTTGCCGAGCGCAAGGAGGAAGGCGTCACCTATGCCGACATCATGGCGGAGGCGAACAAGGCGGTCGCCGGCTATGACAAGGCCCGTATCCTGCTCGTGCCGCCGCCCGTCATCCAGGGCATCGGTTCGGCAGGCGGCTATCGCCTAATGCTGGAGGACCGGCAGGATCGGGGATACGCGGAACTCAACCGCGTCGCCAACGACTTCATCGGCAAGGCGAACCAGACCCCCGGCCTCGCCATGGTGTATAGCCTGTTCGACGTCAGCACGCCGCGCATCTACGCCGATGTCGATCGCGCCAAGGCCGACCTGATCGGCGTGCCGCCACAGCGCGTGTTCGAAGCGATGCAGGTCTATCTCGGCTCCGCCTTCGTCAACGACTTCAACCTGCTCGGCCGCACCTATCGCGTCACCGCACAGGCGGATGCGGATCATCGCGGGAGCGTCGCCGACATCGCCAACCTCAAGACCCGGTCCAATAGCGGGGGCATGGTGCCGATTGGTTCGGTCTCCACCTTCCGCGACAAGACCGGCCCCTATCGCGTCGTCCGCTACAATCTGATGCCGGCGGTCGAAATCGACGGCGACACCGCGCCCGGCTATTCGTCCGGCCAGTCGCTGACGACCATCGAGAAGATGAGTGCCGCCCTGCCCGAAGGCTATGCCGGCGAATGGACGGGCATCGCCTATCAGCAGAAAAGCGCGGGTAACACCGCAGGCATCGTCTTCGCCATGGCCGTCTTCTTCGTCTTCCTGGTGCTGGCGGCGCAATATGAGAGCCTGACGCTGCCGCTATCGATCATCCTGATCGTGCCGATGTGCCTGTTCGCGGCCATGCTGGGGATCAACCTGCGCGGCATGGACAATAATATCCTCACGCAAATCGGCCTCGTCGTGCTGATCGCGTTGGCGGCCAAGAACGCGATCCTGGTGGTCGAATTCGCCAAGCAGGCGGAGGACGAACAGGGCCTCTCGCCGGTGGAGGCGGCGGTTCAGGCGGCGCAGACCCGCCTGCGCCCGATCCTGATGACCAGCTTCGCCTTCATCCTGGGGGCGGTGCCGCTGGTGATAGCGGAAGGGGCCGGCGCGGAACTGCGGCAGGCGCTGGGCACGGCGGTCTTTTTCGGCATGGCCGGTGTCACCGCCTTCGGCCTGCTCTTCACCCCCACCTTCTATGTCGTGTGCCGCGCGCTGGGCGATCGTTTCGTGCGTGGCCGGCCCGGACAAGCCGACGCTGCGTTGCAGACGGCCGAATGAGGACAAACACTATGACCAAGCATTTTCTTGCCTTGCTGCTGGGTGCGAGCGCGCTCACCGCTTGCGTCGCCGGTCCCGATTACAAGGCGCCGACCACCCCCACCGCCACCGCCACCGCCGCACCCTTCATCGGCGCTGCCAACCCTGCGGTCAGCACTGCCGCCGCGCAGGATCGCTGGTGGACGCTCTATCGTGATCCGTTGCTCGATCGGCTGGTGGAGGACGCGCTCGCCGCCAATACCGACATAAGGGTGGCAGTGGCGCGGATCGAGCGCGCGCGCGCCTCGTTGCGCGGGGCGAAGTCCGACCGGCTGCCCAGCACCGGAATCGGTGCGTCGGCGACTTATAGCCGCACATCGGACGTGCGGTCGCTTCCGGGCATAGACCGGGAAAACTGGGTGCTCGATGGTGGGCTGGACATCTCCTATGAGGTCGATCTGTTCGGCCGGGTCAAGCGCGGCGTGGAGGCCGCGCGCGGCGACCTGGCCGCCGTGCAGGCCGATGCGGACGGGGTGCGCGTGGCGGTGATCGCCGACACGGTGCGCGCCTATTTGGACGTAACGGCGACCGCTGAGCGGCTGGATGTGGCGCAGCGGACGGTGGCGCTGCTCGACCAGTCGATCCGCATTACCGGCGCGCGGTTCGAGGTGGGGCGTTCGGATCGGCTGGACGTGATCCGCGTCACCGCGCTGCGCGACCAGCAGAAGGCAGCGATCCCGGGACTTCAGGCCGATCGCGACGCCGCGCTGTTTCGCCTGGCGACCTTAACCGGGCGCACGCCGCAGGATCTTCCCGGCACGGTACGCGCGGCTACCCGGACGCCCCAGCTCACCCAGCCGATCCCCGTCGGAGATGGACAAGCGTTGCTTGCGCGCCGTCCCGACGTGCGCGCGGCCGAGCGGCGGCTGGCGGCCGACACGGCGCGGGTCGGGGTGGCGACCGCCGACCTATATCCCCGCATCACGCTGGGCGGGTCAGTCGGCACTACGGCACTGGGCGGTAACAATCTGCTGGGCGGTGGACCGCTCAACTTTCTGCTCGGCCCGCTCATCAGTTGGGCCTTCCCTAATCAGCAGGCGATCCGCGCCCGCATCGGCACGGCGAAGGCGGATAGCGCCGCCTCGCTCGCGCAATTCGACGGCATCGTGCTCCAGGCGCTGGAGGAAACCGAGCGGGCGCTGTCGGTCTATGCCCATGCCATTGAACGGGCGCAAACTCTGACCGCCGCGCGCGACGAAGCGGCGCGGGCGACACGGATCAGCCTCGCTCGTCAGCGCGAAGGGCGCATCGATTTCCTGACCGTCCTCGATACGCAGCGCACCCTCGCCAGCGCCGAATCCGACCTCGCTACGGCAACCCGTGCCCTCTCCTTTGCCCAGGTCGATCTCTTCCGGGCGCTGGGGGGCGGATGGGGCGAAGCGTCGCGCTCTTGATTTTGCGGCCGGGTCATGGTCTCGAAGCGGGATGGACAAGACGAAAGGCGTCGCCGCCCTCCCCTGGGATCAGCCCGCGACCATGATCGACCTCGACGGTAAGCCGCCGCTGATCGGCACCATACGCGACTGCGCGACCCATTTCGCCCTCTACAAGCCGCACGCGCAGGCGCAGGCGCGCGTGCTCCTCACCCAGCCGGTGCATCGCGAAGGGCGCGCGACCCGCACCTGGCTGCTGGAGCCGGAGGAAATCGCCGCACTGGTCGCGCGGCTGCGCGCCGAAACTTAGGGCAGCCCCACCCATGATGTGCCGGCTCGAACAGGGCTGGTGGACAAGTGGAAAAAAAGCCGTTGACGCGCCTGACGGACAGGCGTAGAGGCCCACTCCCCGACGCGGTGCGGGCCATTTCATGGCTCTAGTCGAATCGGTCGCCAACAATTTGGACGTGGTATCCTGGACGCGAGGACGGGGTGGCCTGGTTGTCAGGTTTTGGTGTGTTCTTTGACATTGTAGATTGATGAAGGGACATGTGGGCGGCGGCTCCGGTTGTTCATGGCTTTCGGGCATGGATTGAT
>NZ_JBHDJI010000013.1:0-116872 GCF_041877245.1 Sphingobium agrisoli | reverse complement strand
TTGAACTCTTCACTATGCTTGATCATCTCGTCGGTCTCCTTGAACGAGCCTTAAACTCTCAAGTGACCGGCACAAAACCGTTACAAGTCCATCCTTCAATCTGTGCTCGATCGCGGCGTCGCTGCCGATCCCCATGCGGGCCAGCACCCCGGCGGGCACCGCACGCCGCCAGCTCCTGACAACCAGCCTGAACCTTCCCACGGACCAGACCGATGACAGGACATCTCGTCATGCCGCTTGCCGTCTTGGCTGCTTGCCCGATCGTCTTCACCCTAGGGTTGCACATATGAGCCCAACCCATCGCATCCTGAGCGAAACAATAATATCGGCGATCATCACGGTGACCGCGCTCTGCTGCACCTTCCAAGCCATCGCGAAGCCGCGTGGCGATCCGGCCTCAGAAAAAGAGGTCGCTCGATGCATCCAGCTGGCCGCGCGCGGTCAGCCATGGCTCGAAAAGACGCTCTGGGGCCTGCGGGACCAGGAGGGTGGCTGGATTGGAGCGGAGGTCTTCAACACGAACGGATCCCACGATCTCGGCCCGCTTCAGGTCAATAGCTGGTGGGTGCCGAAACTGGCGCTCGCCACGGGGCGACCGAACTCGCATGTGCGGTGGTGGTTGGTACATGATGCTTGCTTCAACGTCAGCGCGGCTAGGTGGATCTTCTTGTCCGGCTTGGCCGTCACTCGCGATTATTGGGAGGCGATCGGCGTCTATCATAGCCCGACGGAGTGGCGCCAGCGCCGTTATGCCGCGAGCGTCGCCCACCATCTCCGGAGCCGCTTTGGCCCCAATGTATTCCGTGAGCCAGGATCTTCAGGTCCCCGCTAGAGGACTGGCAAGAATGGCCGGAGGGGCGTTTTGGCTTGGCGGCTCGCGACCAAAACCCGATCGCCCCGGCTCAGCAGCCGCGAATATCTGCTCTTGGCAGAGGTTACCGACGCAGCGCTCCAAGCAGACCATCAGAAAGGCACCCTCATTCCAGCCGTTCGCGAAGTCGAAGACTGATTCCGAAAGCGGCCGATCTTTAGCGGCTCAGGCTTGTTGGTAGCTAGTCGTCCTTCGGTGTCGGCCGGTCCCTGCGAGGCTGAAGCGCGGACAGCGATTTCCGCAGTTTGCGGACGTTTTCGCCTGCGCGCAAAAAATCACACAAGCCTCTTGAAAGTCAGGCAGGTAAGATTATCTTACTATCTGTAAGGAAGGTGTCTATGACTCTAGATGAAGCCAGAGCGGCGATCGTCAAGACGCTGCAGAAAGTTCAGGACGTAAGCGGATTGCCCTGTCCGAGCCTGGCGGGTGGTGACGTGCCGCGTCGGGTTCTCGAACAGTTCGACAGCACGGTTTGGCCGGTGGCCACATCGTGGATTGCCAAGGAGCTTGGAGTGAAGATCGACAATGACGTTCATGTGTTCGGTGGTAAAAATGGGGGACCCTTGCTGACAATCAACCAGTCGGCCGAAGTTATTTGCTCGCACATCGCTGAGCAGCATTATGCGGTCGCTGCGGAATGACCGCCGAGACCGAACAGCGCCAACTCATCGCGCGGCGCATCCGTGAAGCCCGTCAGCTTGCCGGCCTCAGCCAGGGCCAGGTCGCCAAGCTGATGGGGATGCATCGCCCGACCGTGAGCGAGATCGAAGCCGGCAACCGCCGGGTCAGCGCCGACGAAATCGCTCACTTCGCCGAGATCTTCGATGTCGGGAGCGCCTATCTGCTGGGTGAGGCCCCCGACAAACTGGCGATGGACGACCCTAAGCTCCAGCTTGCCGCGCGCGAACTGGCCAAATTGTCACCCGATGCTCTGGACGGTCTGTTGCGCGCGCTCGCCGCAGTGCGGACCGATGACGAGACCGAGGACTGAGCGATGAATCGGCGGATCCTCATCCTCGACGGTGCCCAAGCTGCGTCGAATGTGCGCGAGCAGCTCGGCCTCGACCAGATCGCGCCGGTCGATCCTTATGCGATCGCCGAAGGGCTTGGCATCAGGGTCCGCTTCCTGCCGGTCAGCATGGAGGGGTTCTACCAGAAGGGAACGCCGCCGCGCATCATGCTCTCGGCGCTCCGCCCGCTCGCACGTAAGGCTTTCACCTGCGCGCATGAAATCGGGCATCATTGGTTCGGCCACGGCTCGACGATCGACGAGCTGAAAGCGGATGACCGGCAGGACAGCGAGATCCCTGAAGAGATTCTGGCTAATGCATTTGCCGGCTTCCTGCTGATGCCGTCGATCGCGATGCGACGCGCGTTCAACAGCCGGGGGTGGAAGCCCGCGACGGCCAATCCGCTCCAGATCCTCACGATCGCCAGCGAGTTCGGGGTGGGGTACGAGACCCTGCTCACCCACCTTTCGATGACGCTCGGTGATATGCCGCGCAACAGCCGCATCGAACTGGGCAAGTGGGCGCCCCAACGTATCCGTAAGCGGTTCCTCGGGGACGACGATGCCGACGGTCTGGTCCTGCTCGATGCTCGCCAACAGTCGGCCAGCGTCGATCTCGATGAGGGCTACGCGCTGGCCGTGCCTCGCGGGGCGACGATCGATGGCGCCGTGCTGGCCCCACGTCAGACCATCGAAGGCTATGATGTCTACAACGCCGTCGGCCGCGGCCGCGCCACCGTGACCACGCCGGACTGGCAGATCGAGGCGCGTGTCGCCCCGGCGCGCTTCACCGGCCCAGCCAACTACCGCTTCATGGAGGACCCCGATGGGTAAGATAGCCGAACCCGAAACTATTGTCGCCGACAACCTCTCGCTCGGCTGGGCCACCGTGCTCGATCGCCTTGCGCGGCCGGGTGTGGACGCGATTTCGCCGCTCAGCCTGTCGATCACGGGCTTCGCGGATGACGGCACGCCGGTTGAAGTTCCGGCGATCCGCACAGCGATTGACACGCTGCTTGCTGCGAAGGGCAAGCGCGACGTCGAGAATGTCGCCTGGACGATTTTCCCGCAGCGCTACTGGCTGATGTCGGAGGGCAGCCGCGCGGTCTTTTTCGAGATGTTCCGCGAAGCGTTCCAGCGCATCCAGGACTATAATCCGCAGAACAACAAGCGTGGCTCCTATTTCCAGCGCATGGTGGACTTCGAAGGCGGTGGCGCGGGCAAGAACCAGCTCGCCTGGATTCTTGATGAATACGATCGAAATCCGAGCGGCCGCCGTTCTAAATGGCAGGCGACGACCTTTGATCCTTACCGCGACATGCTCACCACCGCGCAGCTCGAATTCCCCTGTCTTCAACAGGTCAGCTTCACTTTCTCGGGCGATGACGGGTTGGTGGTGAACGCCTTCTACGCGACCCAGCAGATCGTTCACAAAGGCTATGGCAATTATTTGGGGCTCGCCCGCCTCGGCGCGTTCATGGCGTCGCAGATGCATCGCCGTCTCGAGCGGCTCAATGTCTTCGTCGGCATTGCTAAGATGGACAAGATTGGCAAGACTGACACTGACTTCGCTGCCATGCTTGCCACGGTTCGCGCTGAACTGACCACCGCGCAGGGGGTCGATCAGGCTGCCTGATATGACCGATCAACATTCGCCCGCCTTCTTCCGCGACACGAACCGATTTGCCGACCTCCGGCCGACCATTGTCTTTGACAGCTATTGGCGCTTCGCAGCCGAGCGGCAGGCGGTCTTCTTCCGCCGGTTGCGCGGCGATCCTGCACCGTGGACCGACGATCCGATTCTACTACGCCACCGCTTCACCAACACCTATCGCGCGGCAGACCGTGTCAGCCAGTACCTAATTCGCGAGGTTATTTATGGCAAAGGCCGCTCGATGGACCCGCGCGAGCAGTTGTTCCGCGTCCTCTTGTTCAAGCTGTTTAATAAGATCGAGACCTGGCAGCTTCTCGAAGACCAGATTGGTGACCTGCGTTGGGAAACGTTCGATTTCACCCGGTACGACAAGCTCCTGTCGGCGGCGATGCGCAGTGGCGCCCGGCTCTATTCCGCGGCTTATATCATCCCGCCTGTCAAATGGCCGGGCGGCGACGGGGTCAAGCATCGCGGACATCTGCATCTCATCCGCACGGCGCTGGGAGGAAAATTAATCGATGAGCTTGGCAGCGCGACCTCGCTTGGCGAAGTTTTTGCGCTCCTCAAGCAATTGCCATCGCTCGGCGATTTTCTCGCTTTCCAGCTTGCGATCGACCTCAACTACGGCACGGCGATCGATTTTCCAGAGGACAGTTTCGTGGTCGCAGGCCCCGGCGCGCGCGACGGCATCGCAAAATGCTTCCACAACGCACCAGATTATTTGGCCGAAGATATCATCGAATTTATGCACGACCGTCAGGATCGCGAGTTCGCGCGGCTTGGCCTAGACTTCGAAAGCTTGTGGGGGCGCCCACTTCAACTGATCGATTGCCAGAACTTGTTCTGCGAGATCAGCAAATATGCGCGGGTCGCCCATCCCGATGTGATGGGCGTGTCGGGCCGCACGAGGATCAAGCAAATCTATAAGCCGCTGCCCTCTCCGCACGGCGTCTGGTTCCCGCCGAAATGGGGGCTCAACGACAAGCTGCCGGCCGACACTGCACGGTCAGGTCAGCTTCTTTGAAAGGACAGATTGATGCAACTTGGCGATTATCAGTCCCAGGCCCTCGAAACGGACCGCACCGGTCTTAACGGTGCGGACGCGGCACAGCTGGTGCCCTTGCTCGGGCTCGCGGGCGAGGCGGGCCAGCTGCTCTCCGAGTACAAGAAATGGCTTCGCGACGGTCCGAGCCATGTGCGTTTCGTCGATCGCGTCCATGAGGAGCTCGGCGACATTCTCTGGTACATCGCCAACGTCGCCAGCAAATATGGCCTCAATCTAGAGGACATCGCGGCCGCCAACCTTGCCAAGACCCGCGCCCGGTTCGGCGAACAAGGCGGCGTCGCGCTTGGCAGTTGCGAGGACGAGGCCGAAAGCTTTCCCGATCGCTTCACGCTTACCTTCGTGCAGCAGGTCGATGGCAACAGCGTAATTGCCCGGACCCTCTTCAATGGCGTCCAGGTTGGGGCGGAACTGACCGACAATGCCCACGAGGATGACGGCTACCGCTTCCACGACGTGTTCCACGCTGGCTTCGTTGCCGTTCTGGGCTGGTCACCTGTCCTGCGCAAGCTTCTGGGCCGCAAACGCAAGAGCGTTGCCAAGCTCGACGAGGTTGAGGACGGCGGCCGCGCGGCGGTCATAGAGGAGGGCATTGCGGCGCTCATCTTCGACTATGGCCGCAACCACAATTTTCTCGAAGGAGCGGGCGGCGTCGACGAGGCGTTGCTGAAAACGGTCCGCGGTATGTGTGCACATCTCGAGGTGAAGGATCAGCCCGAGGCGCTGTGGCAAAGCGCAATCGTACAAAGCTTCGCGGCCTGGCGGGATCTCAACGCCGCGAAGGGCGGTAAGGTACAAGTCGATCGCACCGTCCGGACGCTGCGCTACGTCCCTGCTGCGCCGGTTGCGAGCGCCACGGCGGCCGCGCTCTGAGCGCCGTGCGTCAGGCTGATCAGCCAGTCTGAAATGCCGCGAGCGGTGGCCGCATCGCGCGCGCCGCCTGTTACGGAGACCCGCGGTGCGGAGACCCCGTCCGACAGCAGCTCGACATCGGTCCAGGAAATGCCATCCTGAAGTCCGCCGATCGTCTTGAGAACCGCTTCCTTCACCGCGAACCGCGCAGCCAGCCGCGTCAGCTGTTCGGCATCTGTCCCGTCGAACGCTTGTTCCCCGGGGGTAAAGACGCGGTTGAGTACGTCGGGGTCGAGTTCGCCATAAAGTAATCGGAACCGATCGATTTCCACCAGATCGAGGCCCACCGCGATGACAGTCATGTGCGTCAAGTCACGCTGGCAGTCAGATCAGCGCGCCGCACTGCGCTTGAGCTCGGGATCCTTAATCGAGTCGAGCGTCTCGCGGCGTTCCTCAGCGATCTTCTTCGCCTCCAGGACCACCCCCGACATCGCACCCTGATATTTGGCCACCGCCTGCGCGGTTGCCCGCTTGACCTCGCCGAGGCCTTTGGCGGTTGTCGACCCGCCGTCCTTCGCAACGGCCCACGCATTTCCCTTAGCACCTGCAGGCGCGTCGGCGTTGGTCGCTGGGTCGCTGGCGGACGCCTTGCTCCCCTTGACGACGAACCGGCCGTTCTGCGGAGATTTCTTAAAGGTGGTGCTCTTCCAGCTCATGGCCATCTTCCAGTTCGACCAACTCATACATTATCAGACGAAAGAACTCATTCACAGCGTTTTCGATCTCCGTGACCGCGACTTCGAGCCGTTCGTCGGGAGGGAGTTTCGCGTCGCCGCCGATGTGAACGACGACGCGAGCGCGGCCGTTGTCGTCCAATATAGGGATGCAAAGCTGCCACGCCAGTTTTCCCCAGCGCAATTTGCGCCGCAGCCGGTTGGCCGGGCCGGGCAAATCGAGACCTTGCGGAAAAGGCGCAAGCTCGAAGCGCGATTCTCGCGACCGCCAGGCCTCGCCAAGAACCGAACCGTCGATAGGGACGAGCATGCCCTCGTCTGCATGCCTCTCGTAGCCCGTCGAGAACCGCAGTCGCAGCGAATGATGATAGTCCTGGTCGGGGACGGCGATCGCCACGCGTACCTGCTTTGCATCGATACCGAGCGCCGTTTCCAATACGTCCTCAGCGAGACCGCGCGTAAGTTCGCAGGCGTCGCGGTAGAGCTCGGGGCGGCGGAAGAGTCGCTTGTCGAGCCGGACTCGCGCTGCCGCCGCCCCGTCGCGCACCTCCTGCCTTGCTTGATCGAGCGTCAGATCGAACTGCAACAGCTTTAGGCTGCTCTCCAGCACAAGTTGCTCTGCGTGCCCGGATACCCGCAAATTGAGCTCGCCGGAGCCGAACAATGCCGTGCGGATTGCCGATGGCAGCCAGTTGAATCGGCTGACAAGTGGGGCATCGGATGTATCGGCGATTTCGACAGCGATCGTCAGCGCCTCGGGATCGAGCTCTCGCTCTTCATCGAATGGCCAGGCCGGCAGATTCGAAACTATACCGCCATCTACAAACGAAGATTGACCGATCCGCCACGGCTGGAAAATGATGGGGAGGCAAATCGATGCCGCCACCGCGTCGGCCACCGCCACGTCCGGCGTGCGCTCGGGCGAAAAGAGTTGCAGCTGCCGCTTGCTCAGATTGGCGCTGACGATCTTAAGAGTCGGTCGGTCGCCGTTCCCGAAATCGCTCATTGTCACGATACGTTCGGGTTCGTCGGGAAAGAGCCGGCGTTGCAAAAGGACAGCCAACGCGCCACGAAACCGGCCAACGTCAGCCAGCCCGCCGATAAAGAACCGCACCGCAAGTACCGCCAGAGCAGAAAGCAGGAGGGTCAACACTATCGCGGCGGAAACAACTAGCCAGGACCGCGTGGCCCCGGCGAGGAGCAGCCCGGCCGGCAGGATCAGGCCGGTCGCGCCGCCGGCCACGCGCAGCATCCACGCATGACCTGCGGCCCAGCGGAACCACACCACGCGTGCCCAGCCGGACTTCCCGAAAATGTCGACCGCCCGGCTGATTTCTGGATCGATCGCGCTGAGCTGATCCATGATCGTCGGCCCGCCATCGGGATCGAGCAGTTCGCGAGACGAAAAGCCCGCAGCCTTGAGCGCGGCGACAATCGCGCCCGCCGACGTTCCTGCAAGACCACAAAACGCCACGCCGCGATCTTCCAGTGCGCGTAGCGCACCGACATGGATCAACCCTTTCGCCCCGCCGCCAGCCAAAGCGACGAACGCACGCTGCGGTTCGACGGTGATAGGGGGGCCGGGCAACCGCATTGATCCTGAGCTGTGGCATGTCTCCCGCCGACCATATTGATGAGGCTCATTTCGATCCAGCTAAATGAGCGTCCTTTCGAACGGCTACTTGCCATTCGCCCACGGCAAATCTGCAGGTCGCTGTTGGCCCATTCCCCGCCGTTGTACGGTGCGAGATGGACAAGCTGGCGCGCCTGCTCGTGACAAATCCTGCCGACTTAGGAGTGAAGTGGGACCGACCGACTAGTCCCACCATCATTCTCGGTGGTCATGACAAGCAGCCGCTTTGTCCGAAACCCGATCTCGGATCCACATGGTTGCTGGCCTCGCATAATGGCCCGTCCGCAAGGTTTCCAATTGACAACGCGCCGGAACAAAGTGTGAATAGTGCCGGGTTGCGTGGGGCAAATCTCGCAACCTAGCCGATGGCCTGAAGGAGGGGAGCGAGCGAAGGAATAAGCCATTGAGAACAGGCAGGAAAAGGCCAAATGTGGCACGCTCCCGCCGCGTGTGTGTAAAGACGTGCGTAAATTGAAGCCGAGAGAGGAAGTTTCCTCTCTCTCTCAAGCCCTTAAACCCACCAACTCGGTAGGTGCCGGGCCCACCAATGCTATCTCTCATGATGTTCATAGGGTCCATCCTCGCACAGCTACAAGCTCGCTGAGTCGGATGAACTCTTCGGTAGGCAATAATTCCTGGCGCTACCGCTATCGGCACCTTGCGCAGAGGACAATCCTCAGCCTGGGCCGGTAGTCGCTTCGGCGCATGCCGCAGCGCTATCGCCCCAGCGTCCGCGCGAAGGCAATGGGCCAAGCTGATGATCGCCGCATCTGCAAGGAGGGAAGACGCATGGCTGGCGATCGCGTGGTGGACAACTCGGATGCGGCGTCTTTCGTTTAGCGGGTTCAGTGCCTTGTCGAGACGCCCGCATTGCTGATCGCGCCCTAAAACCGCACCGGCGGAAGCTCTCTCAATCGTTCGATGTGATGGGGCGCATCAGTTTTAGGTCGGTGTTCAACCGGTCTGCCTTTCTCCATAACGGGTAAGGAGCAGGATGTGGACATGCCGGCGCCTGAAGGTCGGTTTTCGTCCTCGCCGATGCACGCCGGCACGGGTGGTGGCTGATATTGTCAAACGGCAGTCAGCCTGTTGTGCCCTGCGCGCGGTGCCATGCGGTGCGTAATCTTGCCCGAATATGCGGTTCGGGCCGGCGATCTTCGCTGGCGACAGGCCATGGTGCGAGCTTTGGGCGAAGGGATGCGAGATGGCCGAAACTGCTTTTCCATCGTCGCTGCACGCTTCGCGCATCGACAGCGATACAGTAGCGGCGGGAGCCGAGGCTGCCTCCCACAACATCACCAAGATTTGGATTAAGCCCGCGAAATGACGGACAATCAGAGCATTGCCGGTATCGAAACGCGGCCCGGAATATCGATCCCGTACAAAACGATTTTCGAACAATTCGAAGCGGCCGCCCAACGCGCGCCCGCAAATGCATTTCTTTGCTATCCCGCAACTGCGAGCCGGGACTATTATCCCGAAGGCCTCCAGCAAAGTTACGGCGACGCCTATGCGATCGTCATGGACCTTGCCGATCGCTACCGGGCTGCGGGCTATGGTATCGGTCACCGCATCGCGCTTGTCGCCGGTAACCGCCCGGAGCATTTCTGGCACCTGTTCGCGCTCAACAGCCTCGGCGCCTGCGTCGTTACGCTGAACCAGGATTATCTGCCGCACGAAATGGCCTATGGCATAAGCTTTCCAGACTGCGCGGCCGTCCTGACGGCACCACCCTGGCTTAGCAAGGTGCAGGACGTGGTGTCGGCGTTCGATCATCCGATCCCCGTGATCGACATATCGGCGCTGCCCAACCCGCTGCTCGTGATCAAAAGCCGCGCGCTACTCGATCTCCACGCCGGCGTCGAAGCCGCCGACGGACGGTGGGGCGTTCGCCTGTGGGGCCGCAACGTCACCAACACATATTATTGGACGTCGGCAGTGCAGAATCAGGACGTCAACATCCGATTTGCCGGGCGGCCCGCGACCTATGGCGTAAGTGTCTCCGCAAAATTCTAGGGTGCGCTGCCGTCAATCGGCTAATCTTGGAAAATGACATAATCGAGAGGAGTAGTATCATGGAAAAATATCTGATGTTTGCGTTCACCGCACCTGTTGAGGGTAAGGAGGATGAATATAATCATTGGTACGACAATATCGCGCTACCGCTGTATCGAGACATCCCCAACACCACCCCACTCGGCCGTTACAAGGCGGTTCCGCACAAGGGTTACGAGTTTGAGCGCGGAAACGACTATGGATATGTCTCGGTCTACGAATTCGAGGCTGACGATCTCGATGCCCATTTCAAGGTCGTGAAGGAGTTTGTCGCGACGGAAGGCCCCAAGCGCGGCTATGAATTCAGCGACACAATCGACAAGACCAAGTTCTTCGAGCCGCTGTTCGTCAAGATCTGATGAACCAAGCACGATGCCCAGGCGAATGAATTGGGAAGGTATGGCAAGGTGAGGTAAGGATAGAGGGTTGGGCGACTTCAGGAATGCGTTGCGGCATCCCTCCATGCCGATCTGCGTCAACCAGGCCGCTTCCCTCTATCCCATCCTGGTATCTGGATCGCCTTCCCACATAAATATCCTGCACCGCTCGGGGTGTCCGGTGGCAGATCGTTGCGCCGGGCAATTCGAGGGTGAGGTGCGCCTCTCAGGGGGGGGGGCGGGACCAAAAGCGGACTTGGCATCCCCCGGCTTGAAGGTGGCCAGGCATCGACATCTGTAGGGATGGGAAGACCCCTCAACACGGGACGCACGGCATTTTCATCGGGGATGTGGCTGACGTCCATCTGTAGGGTAAGCCGAACCGCCTGATCTACGTCGATTAATAGGTAGCGGCAGGGCAGAAATCGGCACGGTGGCAGGCGGGCGCAACAGGCCTGCGCTCGCTCAGGCCAGTCATGTCGACAACCGATTTGGCGGCCGCAAAAAGCGCGTGACGCCTTTAACAAGCTCGTCCGTCAAGAGCAGGGCAAGGGGCGGCATCGATCGCCGAGAAACGGGCTTCAGCGCCCAATGCTCTTGCGCGGCCCGAACTCGGGCCAATGGCAAGAAGCTGATATGCGTGAGCCCGAGGGGAACGACGCTGGCGTAGCCGGATCGCCGTCCCCTCGATGTCATGTCATATCTTCATGCAGCGAGCGCCTGGATCGCCTCATTTGCCTGGGCCTTGGCGATAGCCTTCTGCTCCTCGCTGACGGCCAGCCCTTCCGCGATGATGATCTCAGGATTCGCGATGCCGATGAAGCCAAGCGCGGCGCGCAGATAGCTGTCACCATGCTCGACCGCCGCCTGGGCAGTGCCAGGACCATAGAAGCCGCCGCGGGTGATCGCGATAATGACACGCTTGGCACCCATCAGACCGGTTGGACCCTGCTCGGAATAGCCGAAGGTGGTGCCGGGCACGAGGATGCGGTCGATCCAGGCCTTGAGATGCGTGGGGATCGTGAAATTATACATGGGCGCGCCGATCACCACGACATCGGCCGCGAGGAATTCCTCAAGCAGGGCGTCACTGGCAGCACGGCCAAGCGCCGCATCGCCTTCGAGCGGGCCCGCCATCTGCGAGAGCGGATGCGCCGACGGCAGCGTTGCTGGGACCGCGTGGGTCAGGCCGTCGGCCACGAGATCGCGCGTGACGATCTCGGCGTCCGGGAGGTCCGATTTGAGTTTGTCGACAATGGCTCCGGTGAGCTCCCGGCTCGCGGAATGTTCACCCAGAATGCTGCTGTCGATTCGAAGAATTTTCACGATCACCTCGCTATAGATATGTGACCGAGGTACAAATATATACCGATATGTGCGCCGCAAGACGGCACATTTTCTATACCGAGGTAACATGACTGATACCGAGATTGCCTTTCACCCCGTCAGCGAGTGCCTCAAGGTTACCGAGGTTCTCGCGCGGGTGGGCGACAAATGGAGCGTCCTCATCATCTCTCGTCTGGGTGAGCGGAGCATGCGATTCAGCGAGCTGCGGCGAGTCGTGGACGGCATATCGCAGCGCATGCTCACCTTGGCCTTGCGTGGCCTTGAACGTGACGGACTTATCACACGGACGGTGACACCCGCGATCCCTCCGCGTGTGGACTATGAGCTCACGGCGCTAGGACGTTCCCTGCTGATTCCTGTCGACGCGCTCGCCCAATGGGCCTTGGCCAATCGGGCGACCGTGGAAGGCGCGCGCCACGCCTTTGATCTGCGGGCGGCGAACGGGACGGATTGGCCCGTCACGCTGGCTACGCGCGGCTGAGCGAGACAATCGTACCCAGTTCTTCTGGTCGCCTAGACCTTCTTGATAAGGCCGATCTCGATCAGCCGCTCGGTCAGATAATCATGTGCGCTGATGGGCGGGTCGCGGCGCGGATTATCCTCTGTCACGCATTGCGGCAGCGCATCGATCATGAAATCCGGGCGCAGGTGGAGGAAGAACGGCATCGAATAGCGCGAATGGCCACGGCGGTCGGGCGGCGGATTGACGACCTGGTGGCTGGTCGAGGGCAGGACGTGGTTGGTGAGCCGCTGGAGCATGTCGCCGACATTGATCGCTAGCGCGCCGCGCGGCGGCACGACGGGAAGCCAGTTACCGTCACGGTCCCTCAGTTCCAGCCCGCCTTCCTCCGCGCCCAACAGCAGGGTGATGAGATTGATATCCTCATGCGCGCCGGCGCGGATGCCAGGCGCTTCAGGCGACACCGGTGGATAGTGGAGTAGGCGCAGGATCGAATTGCCGTTTTCGATCGGGCCGTCGAACCAGCGCTCGGGCAGGCCGAGATAGAGGGCGATGGCGGAGAGCAGTTCCGCGCCGACACGGTCGAACTCGCGATAGAGGGCCCTAAAAACTGACGCGAATTCCGGCAATTCGTCCGGCCAGATGTTGGGCGGCATCGTTTCGGCCAGTGGGTCGCCGACGGGCAGATCGCGACCTACATGCCAGAATTCCTTGAGGTCATTCTCGCGCGCGCCCTTGGCGATTTCGGTGCCGAAGGCGGTGTAGCCGCGCTGGCCGCCATTGGGTTTCGCATCATAGCGCTGCTTCGCCGCCACCGGCAGGTCGAAGAAGCGGCGAGCCAGCGCCCATCCTTCATCGATCAGATTTTGGTCCATACCATGATCCCGGACCATGGCGAAGCCGAACCGTTGAAAGGATTGCCCGAACGCCTGGGCAAAATCCGCCTTGGGCATGTCCGCCATCGACAGGACGGGCACTCGATCCAGCACCGTTTTCGACACATTTCTTCTCCAGATATTCCGCATTGGCCGCGTTCCGGGATATGGGGCCGGCCGTTCATGCCCGCATCCTTGATCGCGCCGGGCCGCTGTTGCAAGGAGGCAGAATGAACTATTGGCTGATGAAATCGGAACCGGATGTCTTTGCCTATGACGACTTGGTCGCCAAGGGGAAGGCGGAGTGGGACGGGGTGCGTAACCATGCTGCAAAGCTGCATATGCAGGCGATGCGGAAAGGCGACCTGGCGCTATTCTACCACAGCAATATCGGCGTCGAGGCGGTGGGCATCATGACGATCGTCGAAGAAGCCGCGCCCGACAGCACGGACGAAACCGGCAAATGGGTCGCGGTGCATGTCGCGCCGAAGGAAAAATTGGCAAAGCCGGTGACATTGAAAACCATGAAGGCCGATCCAGCGCTTTCCGATATGGTGATGCTGCGCCAGTCGCGCCTGTCCGTGTCGCCCCTCACCAAGGCGCAATTTGACCATATCGTCGCCTTGTCAAAGGCTTGAGGCGCTCGACAAAGAAGGTTGCACGTTACGCAACTGCAATGACGCTATTTGCGATTGGGGCATGTCGCGTCGCGACATAGGTAAGCCGCAACCAATAAATATATCCAGAGGTGTTTGATCGGCATTCACAAGGAGACACCCTATGCGAATGCTGTCGAAGTTCATCATTGCCGGCGCTTTGAGCGCCATCGCCGCCACCGCCGCTCAGGCCGAAGACGCCACCGCCAAGCAGCGCTTCACCCACGAAGGCTACACTTATGTGTACCAGGTGAAGGACACCAACACTGGCCAGGTGATTTCCGGCCGTCGTTATCCCGACGCCGTTGCCTTCAATCTGGCCGTCAAGAATGGCAAGGTTTCAGGCGTATCGGGCGGCAAGGCGGTTGCCTTTGACGTCGAGGAAGCGCGCGGCGCCGCTTCGGAATAAAGCAATTCTCCAGGAACATTGAAAAGGGCGGCACCCGATGAGGATGCCGCCCTTTTTGTGTGCCGAGCCTTAGCGGCAGCGACGCTTGCTGTCGATTTCCTTGCCGAGCAGCGCGCCGCCGGCCGCACCCAGGATGGTGCCGGTCGCACGGTCGCCGCGCGTATCGATCGCGCGACCGACCAGAGCGCCGCCTACGCCGCCAACGATCAGGCCGGTGGTGCCATTGGATTTGCGGCAATAGGTCCGGCCATCGCGCCCGCGCCATTCGCTGTAGCGATGATGCTTGCGGGCCTGAGCGCCTTCGGTCGAGATGGCCATGGAAACAGGGACGGCCAGCGAGACGGCGGCCAGGGCGAGCAGGGCTTTACGCATGAGTTTCTCCTCCGGTTGCGTGAATTGACGGTTCAACCCTTTCACTTTGATCGAGGTTGCATGAACGTGCGGCAACGAAGCAAGATATTGTAATGCGGTCGATAAAATTTTGACGCGACGCAGCCGAAGCAAGCCGCGAACGGGATTGGCGCTAAGCAAGCCGACATTCGGATGGAGGAGAAAGTTATCCACATTTATCCACAGATTTCGCATCACCATGGTCATCATGGCGCGCGATTCCCCTTGGCCCGACTCGCAGATGGTGAGACGATCTTTCTTGTCGAGGCGAGGAAGCGGAGCGATCCAAACCCGAAAATATGCTGAGAAATCAGGTGTTTTCTGCCGCGATAGTCTGGCCGGGCGGTCTTGCTTCCAGCAAAAATGCCAAGGCGGACGAGGCCGCTTGACAACCCATGCCGGGTACGCGCGAAAGTGAACGTCGGGTTTGGGAATGATGGCGACCCGCACCGGGCGGACGGCCTTGAAAAAGGCTTGAGAACCGGGGCAAAGCCTGCGTCGAGTCCGTGAGGACAAGGCGCGGGATACGCCGGGCCGATGATCGCATCTTGCAAAAGACGCGGATCGGACGACCCGACGGAAATGGGGACCGGCAGCGATGCCGGCCCCCATTTTGATTCGGCGGGGACCGCCATGGTTTGACGTTGACCGGCACGGGCACGGCCATTAGGGCGAGCATCCATTAGCCGGCTTAGCACAGCGGTAGTGCAGCGGTTTTGTAAACCGAAGGTCGGGGGTTCGATCCCCTCAGCCGGCACCATCCTCCATTTCACGCAACGCCAAACGTCCAGCCTTCCGTGCGGGCGATGTGCGGGGTCATGGCTGGAGGGTTCCAGAGCGATGCCCGGTCCGCCGCGATACGCAGCCAGGCGGTGGTCAGGATCGCGTCGGTCGCGTGGTCGCTGTAGCGCGGCAAGGCGCGGTGCGGACCGACTCCCAGTTCCGCAAGCGCTGCATCCAGTGACTGGGCATCGCGCATCTTGGCTCGCCCGGGGGGCAGGCGCGCCTCCCGCGCGGCGAGGCTGGTGTAGATTTCCACGATCAGCGGCCCGTCGGCCGGGATGGGATCGAACGGCCAGACCGGCACGACGCCGCGCAGCCGGTGCAGGGTCCGCATACCCGTCAGACTCGACTTGCCGACCTGGGCCGCGCCGACGAGGTTGAAGCAGCTGGAGGGCGAAAGGCCCATGGCCGCTTGTCCGAGTTCGCAAACCCGCAGGCGGCCCTTGCCTGCGGGAAATAGATCGCCGCAGTCACCATGCTGGCGGAAATGCCGCCTGATTTCGGCATGGCGCAGCAGCGACGACACGGACAGGTGGAGATCGTCGGCGGCATGCCGCTCGACCATTGCCCATAGCGCCGTCGCATCGGCGGGACTGTCGGGCCAGCCGGGGAAATATGCCCCCTCGTCCGCGAAGGGCAAGGCGGGCGAGAGATCGAGCCCTATCAGCAGCCGGGTGCCCGCGCGGCCATGCGCGACCAGCCACTCCGTCAGCCTCTCGCGTGTCCATCCGCCGGGCGGAGCGAGCAGCACGGGCGGCCGGTCCCCCCTGTCGGCATAGGCGACGGCCAGCCCTTTCGGCCGGGCAACCGCCTCGCCCGACCAGTCGACAACGGCGAAATGGTCGAACCCGCTCACCCGCTGTCGCGCCCTGCCCGCAGCCGGTCCCAATGGGCCATGCGTTCGGCCACACGCGCCTCAAAGCCGCGATCGGTCGGGGCGTAGAAGGTCTGCGGGGTCATCTCTTCGGGCCAATAGTTAGCGCCGGAAAAGCCCTCCGCCGCGTCATGATCATATTGATAGCCCTTGCCGTATCCGACCTGCTTCATCAGCTTGGTGGGAGCATTGACGATGTTCATCGGCGGCATCAGCGATCCGGTTTCGCGCGCCGACCTGAACGAAGCCTTCATCGCCATATAGCCGGCGTTGGATTTGGGCGCGGTCGCGCAATAGAGGCAGGCCTGCACGATCGCGAGTTCGCCCTCGGGCGATCCCAGAAACTCATAGGCGTCTTTCGCGGCGAGGCATTGCACCACTGCCTGCGGATCGGCGAGGCCGATGTCTTCGGTCGCAAAGCGTACCAGGCGGCGCAGCACATAGAGCGGCTCTTCGCCGGCGGTCAGCATCCGCGCGAGATAATAGAGCGCGGCCTGCGGATCGGACCCGCGCAGCGATTTGTGCAGGGCAGAGATGAGGTTGTAATGTCCCTCGCGATCCTTGTCATAGACCGCCACGCGGCGGTGCAGCAGCGCGGAGAGGCCGGCAGGATCGAGCGGGTCGGCTAGCGCGATAGAATAGAGCGTCTCGACCTGGTTCAGCAGAAAACGCCCATCGCCGTCGGCACTCGCCAGCAATGCTTCGCGCGCAGCGGCGTCCAGCGGCAACGGTCGGCCGGTCAGCGCCTCGGCCCGCTCCAGCAGCAGTTCTAGCGCCGCCGCATCGAGCCGGCGCAGGATCAGCACCTGCGCGCGGGACAGAAGCGCAGCGTTCAGTTCGAAGCTCGGATTTTCGGTGGTCGCGCCGACCAGGGTCACGGTGCCGTCCTCGACGAAGGGCAGGAAGCTGTCCTGCTGCGCCCGGTTGAAGCGATGAATTTCGTCCACGAAAAGCAACGTCTTTTCGCCACGCCGGCCATGCTCCCTGGCGGCGGCGAACACTTTCTTAAGGTCGGCGACGCCCGAAAACACCGCCGAAATCGGCTCGAACCGCATCCCTACCGCGTCGGCGAGCAGGCGCGAGATGGTGGTTTTGCCTGTGCCCGGCGGCCCCCAGAAGATGATCGAAGAGAGCCGCCCCGCCGCCACCATCCGCCCGATCGCGCCGTCCGGACCGGTCAGATGCTCCTGCCCGACGACCTCGGCCAGCGTGCGGGGGCGAAGCCGGCCGGCGAGGGGCGCGGTGTCGGCCGGCGCGTCGGCGGGCAGGTCTTCGGGAGCGAAAAGGTCGGCCATCAGCCGGATATAGGCATGGCGGCGAGCTTAGGGAACCGGGCTGGAGCGGGGCAAGAGCCCCTGTGCGCGCTGGCGGATAACGCGAAGATAGGTGTCGACCAGCGCCTGATTGACTTGGTCCCAGCCATTGCGCTCGGCGCGCGCTTGCGCCGCCTGTCCCGCGCGTCGGCGCGCGTCGGGGTCGAGGCAATAGGCTTCGAGCGCATCGGCGAAGGCGCCGATCGCGCCGGGGCGGATCAGCCGGCCGGTGACGCCTTCCGTCACCAGGCTTTCGCTGCCGGTTGCGCGCGCGGCGACGGTGGGCAGGCCGCACGCCATGGCTTCGAGCGTCACGTTGCCGAAGGTTTCGGTCACGGACGGATTGAACAGCATATCCATGCTGGCGACCGCGCGCCCAAGCTCCGGCCCCTTCTGAAATCCGGTGAACACCGCCTGCGGCAGCCGATTTTGAAACCATTCGCGCGCCGGGCCCTCGCCCACGATCAGCACCTTGTGCCGCAACTGCCGCGCGCTGAGTTGGTCGATCGTGTCGGAAAAGACGTCCAGCCCCTTTTCCATTACGAGCCGGCCGATGAAGCCGATCGCCGGCACATCATCCTCTAAGCCGATCGAGCGGCGCCATTCGAGATCGCGGCGACCGGGATGGAAAATGTCGCGGTCGATGCCGCGCGTCCAGATGCCGACATCATAGCTCATCCGCTGTTCGCGCAGCAGTTGCGCCATCGATTCGGAGGGCGCGACGATCGCGTCGCAGCGGCGATAGAAGCGTCGCAGCATCGATTCGACCAGCGGTTCGAGGAAGGCGAGGCCATAATAGCGCGGATAGGTTTCGAACCTTGTATGCACCGACGCGACGGTCGGCACCTGATGGCGGCGCGCCCAGCTGAGGGCGCGATGACCTAAAGGATCGGGGCTCGACAGATGGACCAGATTGGGGGCGAATGCTTTGATATCGCGGCGCAGAGTGCGCGAAAGCCGGTAGGGAACGCGATATTCCTTGCGGCCCGGCACTGCGAAGGACGGCGCGCTCACCAGGTCGCCGGTGGGCTCGAACGCCGGCTTCTCGACCGTCGGCGCATAGACGCGCACGGTCGCTCCCTGGCGCAACAGATAGGCGACAAAGCGATTGAGCGCCTGATTGGCGCCGTCGCGCACATAATTATAGTTGCCGCTGAAGAGGGCTACGCGAAGGCCGGTTGCATCCATCGGCGCCCCTTAGTCCATTCGAGCGACTGGGGGAACACCCCGGCGTGGGCGGCTGCGGCGGGGTGCCCCAGGCTCAATGTGGAACCTTCCAACTCTTTGGGATTTTTGCCGTTCAAACAAGAGGACGGCCGGCGCGGCATGCGCCCAATAAGGAGAGGATGCCCCGATGACCGAGACGTTCCGGAACGGGATGCGGGTCAGGTGGAACTGGGGGCAGGGCGTCGGCCGCGGGCGCATCGCCGAACGCTACGAGCGCCAAGTCGAGCGCACGATCGAGGGCGCGCTGATCCGCCGCAACGGATCGCCGCGCGATCCCGCTTTCCTCATTCGCGCGGACAATGGCGGCGAGGTGCTGAAACTCGCCTCCGAACTCAGCGCGCTATAGCCGCGCGACCGATATTGGCCGTCGCCTGATCGGTTCGGCTATGGCATGGCGGGCCGATGGACGTGCCCTACATGACGGTCGATGCGCTGCTGGTCGGCGCCCCGATGCCCTTTCGCGGCGACGATTACAGCGCCATCGCCAAGCGGCCGGTCGCGGGGCCGGTGCGGATCACATGGGACGGACTGGCCGGCGATGCCGTTGCCGACCGCATTCATCATGGCGGCTGGGACAAGGCGATCCATCTTTATCCTCAGGACCATTATGATTGGTGGCGAGCGCGCAAGCCCGACATGCCCCATCTCGACGCGCCGGGCGCGTTCGGGGAGAATATCGCGTCGCGGGGGCTGACCGAAGCCGACATCTGCCTGGGCGACCGGTTCACGCTGGGCAGCGCCATCGTCGAGGTCAGTCATGGCCGGCAGCCCTGCTGGAAGCTCGATCATCGCTTCGGCACGCGCGACGCAATGGCGACCATCATCAAGACGGGCCGAGCCGGCCTCTATTTCCGCGTGATTCGCGAGGGCGAAGCAGAGGCGGGGACGCGCATGACCCTGCTCGACCGGCCGCTGCCCGACTGGGACATGGCGCGGGTCTTCCGCCTGCTGATCGGTGGCGGGCATCGAAGCGAGCGGGAGGCGGTGCGGGCGCTCGCCGGCATGCCGGTTCTGGCTGAAGCATGGCGAGACCGCGCGCGGAAACTCTCGGCATAGGCGCCCTACAACAGCCCCTTGGCCCGCAGGCTCACATGGCCCTGCGCGGCGATGATGACATGGTCGTGGACGGAGATGCCAAGCCGCTTGCCCGCGTCGATGATCTGGCGGGTGATCTCTATGTCCTGCCGGCTCGGTTCGGGCGATCCGCTGGGATGGTTGTGGACGAGGATCAAAGCCGCCGATCCCAGGTCGATCGCCCGCCTTATCACCTCGCGGGTGTAGATCGCCGCCTGGTCGATCGATCCGTCGCCCATATGGTCGTCGCGGATGAGCATGTTGCGGCTGTTGAGATGGAGGACGCGGACCCGTTCGATGCTGAGATGCGCCATGTCGGCGCGCAGATAGTCGAGCAAAGCCTGCCAGCAGCCCAGCACCGGCCGCTCCGCCACCTCGTTGCGGAGCATTCGCAACGCAGTCGCCTGCACAATCTTGATCGCGGCTACGCTGGTGTCGCCCATCCCCGGCACCTTGGCGATTGCCTGCCAGTCGGCCGCCATCAGCGGTCCGATGCCACCGAAGCTGCGAAGCAATTCCTTCGCCAGCGGCTTGGTGTCGCGCCGGGGGATGGCAAGCGCAAGAAGATATTCGATCAGTTCATGATCAAGCAGCGCCTGCCCGCCCGCCTCCGCCAGCTTCTGCCGCAGCCGGGCGCGGTGCCCCGCGCCATCATGCGTCGCCTTTGCGTCCTGATCCGCCAATCGTGCCCCCGTAAAGTGCATAAGCGACGCTATAAGCTGCAGTTTTGACGGGCAAGGATATTTCCCGTCGCCAGGACGTTGTGCTGCCGTTACGGATGTCCGCATCGCACCAAAGCCGGGGTTGCCGAGACGCATGGAAGAAGAAGACGGCGACATGGTGGTTCGCCGGGCATGGCTGCGCTGGCTGGGGGTCGGCACCGGATCGCTGGCGCTGGTCCTGGTTGCATTATGGACCCAGCGCGCGCCGATCGCCGAGAATTTCGTCACGCGCGAACTCAACCGGCGCGGGGTGCAGGCCGATTATGATCTGGTCGATGTGGGGTTTCGCACGCAGCGGATCGAAAACATCGTGCTGGGCAATCCCAGGCGGCCCGATCTGACGGCGCGCTGGGTGGAGGTCGACATCGCCTTTACGGGGCTGACGCCGCAGGTCGCGGCGGTGCGCGCTGGCGGCGTACGGTTGCGCGGCTCGCTGCAAGACGGCGCGTTGACGCTCGGTGAGTTGGATAAGTTCCGGGATCCCGCTTCCACTGCGCCGTTCAGCCTGCCCGATATTCTACTGTCGCTCGCTGACGCGCGCATGACGCTCGATACCGACGCCGGGCGGGTGGGGATGCAGATCGACGGGAGCGGCAATCTTCGCTCGGGCTTCCGGGGCAAGGTCGCCGCCGCGATGCCAAGCGGTGCGGTTGCCGGCTGCCGCCTTGCCATGGGGCGGGCGCTAATCGACCTTGCGATGACGGGCGGGCGGCCGGTGCTGCGCGGGCCGGTGCGCGCCGACGCATTGGGCTGCGGCGCCAGCGGCGTGGCGATGGCGCGCCCGGCGGCGGTCATCGACTTGACGCTGAGCCAGACACTCGACCGCTGGGCCGGACATGTCGATGTGTCGGGGCAGGCGCTCAAGGGCGCGGGGCTGGTGCTCGCCGCGCCGCAAGGGCGGGTGAGCTTCGATGGCGATGCCGCGCGGACCCAAGGGCAGGCGAAGGTCGGCGCGGTTGCGCTGAGCGGGCAGGGCGCAGCGCTGCGCGACGCGACGCTGACCGGCGACTGGGCGGTCGGGCGCCAGGGGACCAGCTTCAAGGGTCGGCTGGCGGGTGAAGACCTGCGCTTTGCCGGGCACGATCCTTTGGGTGCGCTGCGATCGGGCACGGCAGGCACGCCCGTCGCGCCGCTTGCCGCGCGCCTTGCCGACGCGGCCGAACGCGCGAGCCGGCGCAACCGGGTGGGGATGACCTTCGCGCTTGTGCAAAAGGGCGGCGCGGGCAGCATCGCGCTCACCGACGGCGGGCTCGATGCCCAGAGCGGCGCACGAGTCGGGCTGGCGCAGGGCAGTCGACTGACGATTGGCTGGCCGGGCAAGGCGTCGGGCCTCGACTGGGCGCTCGACGGCGCGGTGACAACCGATGGCGGCGGACTGCCCAAGGCAGCGCTCAAATTGGCGCGGCGGCCGGGCGGGGGTTTTGGCGGGCAATTGTTCGTCGATCCCTATGCCGCCGGCGACGCGCGGCTGGCGCTGGAGACGGTGCGATTTACCGCCGACCGGGGCGGCGCGACCCGGTTCGCAACGGCGATCCGATTGGACGGGCCTTTGCCGGACGGACGGCTGCGCGGCCTCAGCCTCCCGGTCGAGGGGCGCATTGCCGCCAACGGCGCGGTGACGATCAATCCGGACTGCGTGCCGCTAACCCTGACCGAGGCGCGCTATGGCGCGTTTGCGCTGGGGCGGACGCGCCAGACGCTGTGTCCGGCCGAGGGCGGCGCGATGCTGGCGACGGGGCCTGGCGGGCTGCGCGGCGGCATGGCGATCCGTGACCTCGCGCTCCTTGGGCGTAGCGGCGACAGCCCGATGCGGCTGACCGCCACGCAGGCGCGGATAGTGCTGGGCCGCCCCGGATTTGCGCTGGCCGACCCCGAGCTGACGATCGGGCCGCAGGACGCGCCGGTGCGGCTGACGGCCGCCAGTCTGGACGGCGCGATGACGGCTGGCGGCTTTGCCGGCAGGCTGAGCGGTGCGGGCGGGCAGATCGGCGCGGTGCCGCTGATCGTGGAGCGGGGGACCGGCGATTGGCGTTTCGACAAGGGCGCCTTGTCGCTCAAGGCGGCGATGACGGTGCGCGATTCGCAAAGTCCGCCGCGCTTCAACCCGATGCCGGTGCCCGATTTCGCGCTGATGCTGAAGGACGGTCGCATCACCGCGACCGGCACGGTAACCGCCCCGCGGGGCAGCGCCAGCGTGTCGAAGGTCATCATCGCCCATGATCTGTCCACCGGACGCGGCCATGCAGACCTCGATGTGCCCGGCCTCGTCTTCAACGCTGGGCTCCAACCCGAGGAACTCACCCCTCTGGCGCTCGGCGTCGTTGCCAATGTGAATGCGACGGTGACGGGGCAGGGGCGGATCGACTGGACCGGGGCAGGGGTGACGTCCACCGGCACCTTCCGCACCGACAACGCCAATCTCGCCGCCGCCTTCGGCCCGGTCGAGGGGCTGTCGGGGGAGATTCGCTTCACCGACCTCATCAACCTCGTCACCGCGCCGGGGCAGGAGGCGCGGATCAAGTCGGTCAATCCGGGCATCGAGGTGCGCGACGGGGTGGTGCGCTATCGGCTGGAGGCGGGGCAGAAGGTGCGGATCGAAGGGGGCGGCTGGCCGTTCTCGGGCGGCGAGCTGGTACTGTTGCCCACCACCATGGATTTTTCCGCCGATGTCGATCGCTACATGACCTTCCGGGTCGTGGGGCTGGACGCCGGCGCCTTCATCCAGGCGATGGAGCTGGACAATGTGTCGGCCACCGGCACGTTCGACGGCATCATGCCGCTGATCTTCAACGCGCAGGGCGGGCGCGTCGCCGGCGGTGTGCTGGTCGCACGGCAGCAGGGGATGCCGCCGCTGATCATGCCCGAAGGCGTGCTGCCGACCATCCCCTGCGACCCCACGCGCCAGTCGGGCGTGCTGTCCTATATCGGGCCGGTGTCGAACGAGCAGCTTGGCACCATGGGCCGCATGGCCTTCGACGCGCTCAAGAACCTGCAATATAAATGTCTGACCATATTGATGGACGGGGCGCTGGACGGCGAGATGGTGACTAACGTCGTCTTCAATGGCGTCAATCGCGGGCAGATCGGCGGCGCGCCTGCGGGGTTGGCGAGGAATTTCACCGGCCTGCCCTTCATCTTCAACGTCCGCATCGCCGCGCCCTTCCGCGGGCTGCTCGGCACCGCCCAGTCCTTCATCGATCCGTCGCAGCTGATCCAGAACAGCATCGGCGATCAAGTGCAGCAGAAGATCCGAACGGAAACGCAACAAGGTCTTGCGGTTCAGCCTGCGGAAAGCGACACAGTGCCACAAGGGGAGCCGAAATGAAGAAACGAGCGATCATGATGGCCGGTCTCGCCGGTCTTGCCCTGGGGGGGTGCATACAGGTGAAGGCCCCGGACAAGCCGATCGAGATCAACCTGAATGTGAAGGTGCAGCAGGAGGTCGTGGTGCGGTTGCAGCGCGACGCCCAGGATCTGATCCAGAATAACCCGGAGTTGTTCCCGCAATGACACGCAAGATGCTGATATTCGCCGCAGGAGCCGCGATTGCGCTGGCGAGCGGCTTGGTGATGACCGGGGTCGCGCGCGCTCAGTCGGGCGTGGTGGCGGCTGCCCTGAACGCAGGCACGGTGGGCGAACAGGCCGACGGCTATCTCGGTATTGCCGGATCGGTCGGGGCGGACGTGCGGTCGGAGGTCGAGGCGATCAACATCAAGCGCCGCGCCGCTTATACCCAGCTTGCCGGCCAGCGCGGCGTGACCGTGCAGGATGTCGCGGCCGCCACCGCTTGCCAGACGCTCGGCCGGCTGAAGCAGGGCCAGGCCTATCGCATCGGCGCGGGCGCGTGGCAGACCAAGGGCGCCGCGCCGATCAACCTGCCGGCCTACTGCGCGACGGCGGGCTGAGGCCCGGCCGTCAGCGGCGATTTCCATGAGAAAGTTGGTCGGGGAAAGAGGATTCGAACCTCCGGCCCCTGCCTCCCGAAGACAGTGCTCTACCAGGCTGAGCTATTCCCCGACCGATGCCGGAACCGCCGGTTGAAGGGCGGCCCCGCGAGGCAGGAGTGCGCCTATAGAGAGGGCTTTGGGGGCTGGCAAGCGGGAATGATGCCTTTTTTCCCGGCGGATCAGAGCAGCCCCGCCGCGCGGAAGCTGAAGCGGGCTTCGCCGGCCTGGATGACATGGTCGGCGAGGCGCAGGTCGAGCGGGCGCAGGATGCGGATGAGCGCGCGAGTCAGGGCGATGTCGGCCGGGCCGGGCGTGGGCGATCGGGTCGGCGCGCGCTGCTGGAACAGGGCGATCCAGCTGCCTTCGTCGGCGACCAAACGGCGCAGCGTGTGGCGCCAATCGGACGCCAGCGGCTCCACCCGTACCGGGCGGCCTGTCCGGTCAAGGAGGGCGAGCGTCAGTCGGTCGTCTTGCGTCATCGCCCAATGGTCGCACGCTGCTTGACCGACGCCAGCGCAACCCCGTCCGAAACGGAGGGGACAAAGCGCCATGACCTGAATGCGGGGCTGGGCTAGAAGCGGGTTACAGACTCGCTTCGCAGGACCGCCGCCTTTGACCGACATGCCCCATTATGAGCAGCAATATCTGGACCTGATGCGGCATATCTGGCGTCATGGCGACGAACGGATCGACCGGACGGGGGTGGGGACTAGGTCCATTTTGGGCGCGACGATGCGCTTCTCGCTGGCCGACGACGCCGTGCCGTTGCTGACGACCAAGCGCGTCTATTGGAAAGTCGCCGCGCGCGAGATGCTGTGGTTCCTGAAAGGGGACACCAATATCCGCGAGCTGGTGCGGCAGGGCGTCCATATCTGGACCGACTGGCCGCTCGACGCCTATCGCCGGGCGACGGGGGAGGATATCGACCGTGATGCGTTCGAGGCGCGGATCATCGAGGACGCGGATTTTGCCGCGCGCTGGGGCGATCTGGGGCCGGTCTATGGCGCGCAATGGGTGAACTGGCCGCTTTACGAGCCGGCGGGCGAGGGGCTGTACCGGCGGGCCGAAAAGGGGCGCAACCAGATTGCCGAACTGGTCGACGCGATCCGCGCGACGCCGGGATCGCGGCGGTTGCTCTTCACCGGCTGGAATGTCGCGGAGGTGCCGAACATGGCGTTGCCGCCGTGTCACATGACCTACCAGTTTCAGGTCGCGAACGGGCGGCTCAATGGCCTGCTGTTCCAGCGCAGTTGCGACCTGGGGCTGGGCTTCGCCTTCAACATATTCGGTCTTTCGATGCTGACGCGGATGCTGGCGCAGCAGACCGATCTGGAACCGGGCGAGCTGGTCTGGCAGGGGGGCGACGTGCACCTCTATCTCAACCACGCCGATCTGGTGGAGGAGCAGATTCGTCGCACCCCGGCGGGCGCGCCGAAGCTGCGGATCAACCGGCGCGCTTCGGGCATTTTCGGTTATAAAATCGAGGATTTCCAAGTGGTGGATTATACGCCGCAGAGCCATATCGCAGCGCCCGTCGCGGTGTGATTTGTACAGCGATCTGGACAGTTGTTTGGCGAATATTGGGTCAGCAAGGCTTGCCTTTGACGGCATTGAAATATAATATCCGTGCAGAGCAACATTGTTGCAATGCACAAAGGAGGCAGGATGAGCGATCTCGGAGGATCCGCGGGGCTGGACGGGCAGGCGGGGCGAAACCTGCCGCCGCTCAAGCTCCATGTGCCCGAGCCGCCGGCTAGGCCCGGCGAGGCCGCCGATTTCACCCATTTCGATATCCCCCCTGCCGGCGCGCAACCCCGCCCGGACGAGGCGGCGCAGCCCGCCGACATGCGCGACATGGCCTATGGCCTGGTGCGCGTGCTGGACGAGGAAGGAGGGGCCGTCGGGCCGTGGAACCCCAAGCTGCCGGCCGAGACGCTGTTGAAGATGCTGCGCTATATGGCGCTGACCCGCGCGTTCGACGGGCGGATGTTCCGCGCGCAGCGGCAGGGCAAGACCAGCTTCTACATGAAATCCACCGGCGAGGAGGCGGTGTCGATCGGCGCGGCCTTGGCCTTGTCGCGAGATGACATGTGCTTCCCGAGCTATCGCCAGCAGGGCATCCTGATCGCGCGCGATTGGCCCATCGTCGACATGATGAACCAGATCTATTCCAACAAGGGCGACCGGATGAAGGGCCGCCAGTTGCCGATCATGTATTCGGCGCGGGACGCGGGGTTCTTTTCCATCTCCGGGAATCTGACGACCCAATATCCGCAGGCCGTCGGCTGGGCGATGGCGAGCGCGGCGAAGGGCGACACCCGGATCGCCGCGACCTGGTGCGGGGAGGGATCGACGGCGGAGGGCGATTTCCATTCGGCCTGCACCTTTGCCAGCGTTTACCGCGCACCCGTCATCATGAATGTCGTTAATAATCAATGGGCTATCAGTAGCTTTTCAGGTTTTGCGGGAGCGGAGGCGACGACCTTTGCGGCGCGGGCGATCGGCTATGGCATTGCGGGCCTGAGGGTCGATGGCAATGACGTGCTGGCGGTCTATGCCGCGACCCGTTGGGCCGCCGACCGGGCGCGCGCCAATGGCGGGCCGACGCTGATCGAGCATTTCACCTATCGGGTCGAGGGACATAGCACCTCGGATGATCCGACCGCCTATCGCTCCGCCGAGGAAAGCAGCCTGTGGCCGCTGGGCGACCCGATCGCGCGGCTGAAGGCGCATTGCATCGGCCTGGGCATCTGGAACGAAGACCGGCACGCGGCAATGGACAAGGAGCTTGCGGAACTGGTCCGCGACGCGGCGCGCGAGGCGGAGAAGAACGGCATATTGGGCCACGGCCTGCATCATCCGATGGAGAGCATGTTCGAGGACGTGTTCGAGGAGATGCCCTGGCATCTTCAGGAGCAGAAGCAGCAGATGCTCGATGAGTGGAAGGCGGCGGGGCTGTGAGGGATTGGGTCATCAAACCTTCTCCCTCGATGGGAGAAGGATACGCAGCCTTGCGAGCGAAGCGAGTTAAGCGGAGTTGGATGAGAGTGAATGGCGACGCTGGGATTGGGCGGAGGGGGTGCTCACCCCTCACCCAGCTACGACTAGGCGGCATAGCCGCCAAGTCTTCGCAACCCTCTCCCACGCGTGGAGAGGGGGTATGACGCAGACCACGCAGATGAACATGATCCAGGCGATCAACAGCGCGCTGGACGTGATGATGGCGCGCGACCCCAACGTGGTCGTGATGGGCGAGGATGTCGGCTTTTTCGGGGGGGTATTCCGCGCGACCGCCGGGCTCCAGCAGAAATATGGCAAGAACCGCGTGTTTGACACGCCGATCACCGAATGCGGGATCATCGGCGTGGCGGTGGGGATGGGCGCATATGGCCTGCGCCCGGTGCCCGAAATCCAGTTTGCCGACTATATCTACCCCGCGCTCGACCAGTTGGTGAGCGAGGCGGCGCGGTTGCGCTACCGGTCGGCGGGCGAGTTCATCTCGCCGATGACGGTACGGTCGCCCTTCGGCGGCGGCATCTTCGGCGGGCAAACGCACAGCCAGTCGCCCGAAGGCATCTTCACCCACGTCTCGGGGGTCAAGACGGTGATTCCGTCGACCCCCTATGACGCCAAGGGGCTGCTGATCGCGGCGATCGAGGATAATGATCCGACGATTTTCTTCGAGCCCAAGCGCATCTACAACGGTCCGTTCGATGGTCATTATGATACGCCGGCCAAGAGTTGGGCGGGGCATCCGGACGCGCAGGTGCCGGAGGGCTATTACCGTATCCCGCTGGGGAAGGCGCGGATCGCGCGGGCCGGGGGGGCTCTGACGATCCTCTGTTATGGCACGATGGTCCATGTGGTCGAGAACACGGTCGCGGCGATGGGCGTCGATGCCGAGGTGATCGACCTGCGGACGCTGGTGTCGCTGGATATCGAGGCGATCGAGGAATCGGTCAGGAAGACCGGGCGCTGCCTGATCGTGCATGAAGCGACGCGGACCAGCGGCTTCGGCGCCGAACTACTCGCTTTGGTACAGGAGCGCTGTTTCTATCATCTGGAAGCGCCGATCGAGCGGGTCACCGGTTTCGACACGCCCTATCCGCACAGCCTGGAATGGGCCTATTTTCCGGGACCGGTGCGTATTCGCGAAGCCATCACCAAGATCATGAAGGATTGAGCGCATGGCGCTGTTCACATTCAAGCTGCCGGATATCGGCGAAGGCATCGCGCAGGCGGAGATCGTCGGCTGGCACGTCAAGGTCGGCGACCGGGTCGAGGAGGACCAGCCGATCGCCGACATGATGACCGACAAGGCGACGGTCGAGATGGAGAGCCCGGTCGCTGGCACAGTGGTCCGACTGGCGGGCGAACCGGGCGATCAGGTGTCGATCGGGGCGATGCTGGTGGAGATCGAGGTCGAGGGCGATGGCGCGGTTGGCGCCGCTCCCCCGCCGAGCGAAGAGACGATCGCGGCGGAGACGGCTGGGGAGGCGGTGATCGAGGAAGTTGGGGATCAGCCCGCCACCAGTGCTCTTGTGGAAGCAGCAGCCCAGAGTTCGGACGCTGTACGACAAGACCCTGGGCTTGTGCTTTCGCAGGAGCACGGTGAACGAGAGGAGCCCATCCTCGCTTCCCCCGCCGTGCGGGCGCGGGCTAAGGAGCTGGGCGTGGACCTTGCCCAGGTGAAGCCGAGCGGCGCCAACGGACATGGGCGCATCCGCCATGCCGATCTCGACGCCTATCTGCTCTACGGGGCGGGGCAGGGCTATGCGCCGGCGGGGCGTTCCGCGCGGCGCGGCGACGAGACGGTCAAGGTCATCGGGATGCGCCGGCGGATCGCCGAGAATATGGCGGCGTCCAAGCGGCATATCCCCCACTTCACCTATGTCGACGAGATCGATGTCACCGCCCTGGAGGCGCTGCGCGAGCAATTGAACGACGGACGGGGCGATCGGCCCAAGCTCACCATGCTGCCGCTGCTGATCGTCGCGATCTGCAAGACATTGCCCGACTTTCCGATGCTGAACGCGCGTTATGACGACGAGGCTGGCGTGGTGACGCGGCACGGGTCGGTGCATCTGGGCCTCGCGACACAGACCGACGCGGGATTGATGGTGCCGGTGATCCGCGATGCGCAGGACCGCAATATCTGGCAACTCGCGAGCGAGATTCGCCGCCTGGCAGAGGCCGCGCGGACGGGCAAGGCCAAGTCGGAGGAACTGAGCGGATCGACGCTGACGCTGACGTCGCTTGGGCCGCTGGGGGGGATCGCGACGACGCCGGTCATCAACCGGCCCGAAGTGGCGATCATCGGTCCCAATCGCGTGATCGAGCGGCCGGTGTTCCGGGGCAAGGAGGTGGTCGCGGCGAAACTCATGAACCTGTCGATCAGTTGCGACCATCGGGTGGTCGACGGCTGGGACGCGGCGAGCTTCGTGCAGGCGGTCAAGAAGAGGCTTGAAGCGCCCGCTTTCCTGTTCGTGGACTGAGCGAAGAACGTATAAATTCCGTTCGTGCTGAGTAGAGGTTGAGCTTGTCGAAGCGTCGTATAGAGGCACCTGTCCTTCGATACGCCATTTCGACTTCGCTCAATGGCTACTCAGGACGAACGGGTGTTTTGCAAAATGCGCTTCAGCGCGCGATGCTGCGGTAGCTGAGGCGGCCCGCCTGTCCCGGGTGGGCCGCGTCGGGTAGCAGCCATCGGACGTGGGTCACATCCTCCGCGACGGCGCGGCGGACGCCGCCGAGCGGCGTCGGCAGCCAGAGCCGGTCGAAGCGGTCCCAGTTGCGCCCGCCATCGATCGACACCTGAACGCCGGGGGCGGCGAGATCGGGTGTCAGGCCGCGCAGCGCCGTCCGGCTGGCGGCGAAGCTGCGGACCGGTTGCGCGCCCTCGTTACGCCAGTGGAGGATGACGATCACGGGTTCGCCAGGCATTGCCCGAGCCGCGCTTTCCAGCGTGCGGCGCGGGCGGCCGTTGAGGTCGGTGCTGACCCGTTCGACGAACAACTGGGTGTCCAGCCGCACCGCCGGCTGCGCCGCCGCCACGCCGCTCACCCCCATCATCGCCAGCGCGACGAGCGCCTGCCTCATGCCTTGCCCCGTTCTCATGTCCCCGCACGGGCGATAGCGGGCCGCGCCGAATATTTGGTTAAGGCGGCGTTTTGTGCGAATCATCGGCTGTGCCGAACAGCCATTGTAAATTGACGCTGCCGCGCCGCCGCTTCACATCTGGCGCATGAGCAACGGGAATCAGCCGAGCACCGCCGACCTTCAGGAGATCAACCGACGGCGCGACCGCTTGCTGGCGTCGATCGCGCTGTCAGCCGGGATTGGGCTCATGCTTGCTTTGCCCTTCGCGCTGCGGGCGGGGGCGGAATTCTTTCTGCCGCTGACCGCTGCGCTCGTGATCGCCATCGCGCTGGTGCCTCTGCTCGAATGGATGGAGCGGCGCGGCATTCCATCGGGGCTGGCCGCGCTGCTGGCGCTGATCGGTTTCCTGCTGGTGGCGAATACCGCGCTGGTCCTCATCATCGTGCCGGCGACCGACTGGTTCGCGGCGCTCCCGCAGCGGTTGCCCAAGATCCAGGCCAATCTCGCCCCGCTGATCGACCTGTATGCCAATCTCCAGCGCTTCGTGGACGAGACGGTCGACATGATCGCGAGCGGGCCGGTGGCGGCGGCACAGGCCTCCGCGGTGGACGCGCCGCGATCGCTGCTGCAGTTCGCGGCGACCAGCGCGCCGGCCGCCTTCATCCAGATGGTGTTCGCGTTGCTCATCATCTATTTCTTTCTGGCTGGCTGGACGCGGCTGCGGCGGCGCACGATCAACAGCCGTGGCAGCTTCGATGGCGCGATGGCGGTCGCGCGGGTGATCCAGAATGTCGTGGACGCGACCTCCGCCTATGTCATCACCATCGCGACGATCAACATCTGCCTGGGATTGGCCGTCGCCGTCGCGCTGTGGGTGATCGGGATGCCGTCGCCGCTGATGTGGGGCGGCATCGTCGCGCTGCTCAATTTCGTGCCCTATTTCGGGCCGATGCTGGCCGCGGCGCTGCTGGGGCTGGGCGGCCTCATGGTGTTCGACGATGTGTGGGTGGCGCTGCTGCCCGCCGCGTTGCAGATCGGCTTTCATCTGGTCGAGGCGAATGTCGTCACGCCCTTGCTGCTGGGGCGGCGGCTGACGATGAATCCGCTGCTGATCCTCGTTTCGCTCGCCTTCTGGGGATGGGTGTGGGGGACGCCAGGGGCGCTGCTGGGCGTGCCGTTGCTGATCATCATCCAGACCGTGGTGGCGGCGGCGGGAACGCCCGATATCGCAGGCTTCCTTTTCGAGCAGGGCACGCTGACGGTGGCGCCCCGCAAAGAAAATGACGAGAAAGAGGAAAGCGGGGGCGCGGACGGTTGACAGCCCCGCCCGACGCTCATAGACGGCGCTTCCACACCGAACGCGGGTGTAGCTCAGTTGGTTAGAGTGCCGGCCTGTCACGCCGGAGGTCGCGGGTTCGAGCCCCGTCACTCGCGCCACTTTCCTTGAACAGGAAGGTGGGTTTTGGTTGGTCCCGGAGGCGCATCCTCCGATGGCGTTCAGGGCCATGAACAGATGCCGCCCATGCGCGGGTGTAGCTCAGTTGGTTAGAGTGCCGGCCTGTCACGCCGGAGGTCGCGGGTTCGAGCCCCGTCACTCGCGCCACTTCCCTTAGAGGAAGTGATTTTCCCCTTCACCGCCAGCGGCCGGTTTCCATCCAGGCCAGCAGGCGCTTCAAGGGCAGCAGCCAGATCCAGATGATGCCGAGCAAAATATAGACCGGCACCTGCGCCCAGACCGGCAGCGCGCCGATATAGGGCGACAGGCTGCCGACCAGCACCGCCCAGAGCGCGATCAGGGCGACGATCGTGAGCATCCCCACGGGCTTGCGCCAACTGGGCTGATGATAGTGGCGCGGGTCGATGCTCATGATTGCTCCCCCTCGATCAGTTCGACTTCGGTAAGGATGATGTCGAGCGGCAAGTCCCAGGGATCGGCGGGCACCGCCTCCAGCTCCTGCGCCGACCAGGCGATCCCCACGCGCAGCGCGTCGGGATAGCGGGCGAAGGCGCGGTCATAATAGCCGCCGCCCTGGCCCAGCCGGTTCATCGCGCGATCATAGCCGATCAGCGGCGTCACGATCACGTCGGGGGTCACCGCGCCATTGGCGGGATCGGGATGGCTGGTGCGAAACAGGCCCGGCAGCAGCGGCTCTTCGGGATGCCAGACGAGGAAATCCATGCCGCCGAGGCGATCGAGGACGCGCGGGAGGGCGATGGTCTTGCCCATGGTAAGCAAGGGCGCGGCGAGCCGCTGCGCCGGGGCTTCTTCGTCGAGGCCCATATAGAGCGCGACGACCTGCGCGTCGGCCAGCCGGCGGCCGAGGGGAGACGGGAGAGCCTTGAACGACAAGCGGTGGGCGAGCGGATCGAGCGCCGCGACGAAGGCGCGTCTGCGCGCACGGGCGAGGGCGCGCAGGGCGGGTTTGTCGGCGGGATCGATCGTCTCGTCGCTCATGCTGGCGGGCCTTACAGGAGGCGATGGTTTGAAGATAGTAGAAGCAGGACGAAGGATCGACGTCGTGCGCCAAGGCCCTTGGGCTCCTGCTTTCGCAGGAGCAGCTATGCATCGGTCGGGGTGACGGGACCGCCTCGGTCGTTTGCTGGAAAATCCTCTGACGCCTCAACGTCAGGTGGGGACCATGTAGATCGGGCCGGAACCCGCCCAGGGACAGCCCCCTTGGATGTGATTATCGCCTCAGGGATGTTCGCTTGAAGCTCGTGCCGCGCAGTGCCCGTCGCCGACTAATCTAGGCGCGCGCGGCCGCATCGGCAAGCGTGTCGCGCAGCTTTTCTATCCGGGCCGCCAGCGATTCGACCGCGCGCGCGGCCGGTTCGTCCGCGCCCTCCAGCGGCAGGGCGTTTTGCCGCCCCGCGCTCTCGCGTTTGAGGTCGTTGAGTTCGTCCGCCAGGAACAGCGCAGCGAAGAGCAGGGTGCGGACTTCGGTCAGGCCAGGCGTCCCCTGCTGCGCCTGCCGCGCCTTCTGTTCGATCAGGGTGGCGAGGTGCGCCAGATGCGCTTCCTCCCCGTCGCGGCAGCGGATCTGATAGGGACGGCCGGCGATGTGCAGCGTGGTTTCAGCCATCGGTGCGGCTTTTCAACGTGTCGATGAGATCGTCGAGCGAGCGGAGCGCGGCGCGCGCGGCGTTCTGATCGACGGGGGAAGGGGCGGGCGTCTGGATAAGACGCGCCACATCCTGTTCAAGCCGGCTGACGGCGCGCTCCAGCGTGCCGATCGCCTGCATCATGCGGTCGCTAGCCATTTGACCGGCATAGCGAAACTGCGGCCCAAGCAAAAGCGCTTTGGTCGGGGCCGCCCGGGTTTCGGGCGCGGGCGGGCGACATGCGGTTGACGCATTGCACTTGACGGGACAAAGGGATCGCGATCCCGATTCGTCCCGCGCGCACGCGGGCCTGATGCCAATACCAGTCCAGGAAAGACGCCTGTTCCCGATGACCGTCTCCGAAAAGTCGCTCGCCAACGCCATCCGGGCGCTCTCCATGGACGCGGTGCAGGCCGCCAACAGCGGCCATCCGGGAATGCCCATGGGCATGGCGGACGTGGCGACGGTGCTGTTTGGCGATTATCTGAAGTTCGATCCGACACAGCCGAAATGGGCGGACCGCGACCGCTTCGTGCTGTCGGCGGGGCATGGATCGATGCTGATCTACAGCCTGCTGCACCTCACTGGCTATGCGCGGCCGACGATGGAGGACATCCGCAATTTCCGCCAGTTGCATTCGCCCTGCGCGGGGCACCCCGAGAATTTCGAGCTGGCTGGCGTCGAGGCCACCACAGGCCCGCTGGGATCGGGGCTTGCCACGGCGGTCGGCATGGCCATTGCGGAGCGGCATCTGAATGCGCAGTTCGGCGACGATCTGGTCGATCACCGCACCTGGGTGATTGCGGGTGACGGGTGCCTGATGGAAGGCGTCAATCATGAGGCCATCGGTCTTGCCGGCCATCTGAAGCTCGGCCGCTTGATCGTGCTGTGGGACGACAACAAGATCACCATTGACGGCGCGGTCGACCTGTCGAGCAGCGAGGACGTGCGCGCGCGCTACGAAGCGACCGGCTGGCATGTCGTGTCGTGCGACGGTCATGATGTCGCCGACGTGCACCGCGCCATCGACGAGGCGCTGGCCGATCCGCGCCCGTCGCTGATCGCCTGCGCCACCAAGATCGGCTGTGGCGCGCCCAACAAGGCGGGCACGTCCGGGGTCCATGGCAGCGCGCTGGGCGAGGCCGAAGTCGCCGCCGCGCGGGAGTTTCTGGGCTGGAGCGCCGAGCCTTTCTTTATCCCGGAGGATGTTGCGGCTGCGTGGAAGGCGATCGGGGCGAAGGGCGCAGATGTTCGCGCTGCTTGGGAAAGCCGCCTCGCAAGCAGCGACAAGGGTGCGGAATTTTCCCGTCGCATGGCCGGCGAATTGCCGGAGGGTTTCTCGCTCGACGCCTATATCGACAGCCTGATCGCCGCGCCGCAGAAGGTCGCGACGCGCAAGGCGAGCGAGCTGGCGCTGGGCGCGATCAACGACCTGTTGCCCGAGACGCTGGGCGGATCGGCTGACCTGACCGGGTCCAACAACACCAAGACCAAGTCCACCGGTCCGCTGACCGCAGACGATTACAGCGGCCGCTACGTCTATTACGGCATCCGCGAGTTCGGCATGGCCTGCGCCATGAACGGCATGGCGCTCCATGGCGGCGTGATCCCCTATGGTGGCACCTTCCTGGTCTTTTCCGACTATATGCGCGGCGGCATCCGACTGGCGGCGCTCCAGCAGCAGCGGGTGATCCATGTGCTGACCCATGACAGCATCGGTCTGGGCGAGGACGGCCCGACCCATCAGCCGATCGAGCATGTCATGTCGCTCCGCATGATCCCCAACCTCGACGTCTATCGCCCCGCCGATATCGTCGAGACGGCGGAGTGCTGGGAACTGGCGCTGAAGGATGCGACCGGCCCGTCGGTGCTGGCGCTCACCCGCCAGAACCTGCCGCAGCTGCGGACGGAAAAGACCGAGAATCTGTCGGCCAAGGGCGCTTACCGCCTCGTCGCGGCGACCGCCGAGCGCAAGGTCGTGCTGGTCGCGACCGGCTCCGAAGTCGAAATCGCAGTCGATACCGCCAAGCTGCTGGAGGAGCAGGGGATCGGCGCGGATGTCGTGTCCATGCCGAGCTGGGCGCATTTCGAGGCGCAGTCGCAGGCCTATAAAGACGATCTGCTGCCGCACCATGTGCTGCGCGCGTCGATCGAGGCGGGGACGACCTTTGGCTGGGAGCGCTATACCGGCATCGCCGGCCTGCGCTTTGGCATTGACAGCTTCGGCGCGTCCGCGCCCGCCGAAGCGCTCTACGACCATTTCGGCCTGACCGCCGCGAAGATCGCGCCGCGCATCGTGGCGGCGCTCAACAACTGAACCGAACAACAGCGAAAAGGAGGCCCGTGCAGTGGCGACGAAGGTAGCAATTAACGGTTTCGGACGCATCGGCCGCCTGGTGGCGCGCGCCATCCTGTCGCGCACGGATCATGACCTGGAACTGGTCAGTATCAACGATCTGGGCGACGCCCAGTCCAACGCGCTGCTGTTCAAGCGCGACTCGGTGCATGGCAACTGGGCCGGCGAGGTCAGCGTGGATGGAGACGCGCTGGTCATCGACGGCAAGCGCATCGCCGTTACCGCCGAACGCGACCCCGCCAAACTGCCCCACGCCGCGCAGGGCGTGGACATCGCGCTGGAATGCACCGGCATCTTCGCCGACAAGGCGAAGGCGAGCGCACACCTGACCGCCGGCGCCAAGCGCGTCGTCATCTCCGCGCCGGCCACCGGCGTCGACCGTACGGTGGTGTTCGGCGTCAACCATGACCAGCTGACCGCCGACGACATCGTCATCTCGAACGCGAGCTGCACCACCAACTGTCTCGCGCCACTGGCGAAGGTTCTTCATGACGCCATCGGCATCGAGAAGGGCTTCATGACCACGATCCACAGCTACACCAACGACCAGAACACGCTGGACCAGCTGCACAAGGACATGCGCCGCGCCCGCGCCGCCGCCCTGTCGATGATCCCGACCACCACCGGCGCGGCCCGCGCTGTGGGCGAGGTGCTGCCGGAACTGAAGGGCAAGCTGGACGGATCGTCGGTGCGCGTGCCGACGCCCAACGTGTCGGTCGTGGACCTGAAGTTCATCGCCAAGAAGGCGACGACCAAGGACGAGGTCAACGCGCTGCTGAAGGCCGCGTCGGAAGATGGGCCGCTCAAGGGCGTGCTCGGCTATTCGGACGAGCCGCTCGTTTCGATCGACTATAATGGCGATCCGCGCAGCTCGACCGTCGACAGCCTGGAAACGGCGGTGATCGACGGCACTCTCGTCCGGGTGCTCAGCTGGTATGATAACGAGTGGGGCTTTTCCAATCGCATGATCGACACGACCGGGGTTGTGGCGAAGTTTCTTTAGGATCAATCATAAGGACCGTTCGGTTCGAGCAGCTTCGAGCTTGTCGAGAAGCGTCGGTGGAGAACAGTTCTCGACAAGCTCGAACCGAACGGTATTTTTTCGCCCGGAAACAGGGAAATATTCATGACCAAGCCGTTCAAGACGCTCGATGACATGGGCGACATCGCCGGCAAGGTGGTGCTGGTGCGCGAGGATCTGAACGTGCCGATGCAGGACGGGTCGGTCAGCGACGACACCCGCCTGCGTGCGGCGATGCCGACCGTGCTGGAACTGGCGGATCGCGGCGCGAAAGTCCTGATCCTCGCGCATTTCGGGCGTCCGAAGGGACAGAAGAATCCCGAATATTCGCTGTCGAAGATCACCCGGCCGCTGACACAGGTGCTCGGCCGCGACGTGCAGTTCATTCCCGACTGCCAGGGCGAGGCCGCTGCCGACGGGATCAAGGTGATGCGGAACGGCGACATCGCGATCCTGGAAAATACGCGCTTCCATCCCGGCGAGGAGAAGAATGATCCCGCGCTGGCCGAAGCGATGGCGGCGATCGGCGACCTTTACGTCAACGACGCTTTCTCCGCCGCGCACCGGGCTCACGCCTCCACCGAGGGGCTGGCGCACAAGCTGCCCGCCTATGCCGGGCGGTCGATGGAGAAGGAACTGGACGCGCTTCAGGCCGCGCTGGGCGAGCCGGTGACGCCGGTCGCGGCGGTCGTGGGCGGCGCGAAGGTGTCGACCAAGCTTGACGTGCTCAACAATCTGGTCGCCAAGGTCGATCATTTGATCATCGGCGGCGGCATGGCGAACACCTTCCTCTACGCGCGCGGCGTGGATGTGGGGAAATCGCTGTGCGAGAAGGATTTGGCTGACACCGCCGAGGCGATATTCTACAAGGCGGAAGCGGCCGGCTGCACCATCCACCTGCCCTATGACGTCGTGGTGGCGAAGGAGTTTGCCGCGAACCCGCCGTCGGTCCGCACCTGCAACGTGCATGAGGTCGCCGAGGACGAGATGATCCTGGACGTCGGACCCGCCGCCGTCGAGGCGCTGGGCGATGCGCTCAAGAATTGCCGCACTCTGGTATGGAACGGCCCGCTCGGCGCATTCGAGATCGCGCCGTTCGATGCGGCGACGGTCGCACTGGCGAAAACGGCGGCGGCGCTGACCAAGGAAGGTCAGTTGACGTCTGTCGCCGGCGGCGGCGACACGGTGGCGGCGCTCAACCATGCCGGCGTGGCGGCCGACTTCAGCTTCGTGTCGACCGCCGGCGGCGCGTTCCTGGAATGGATGGAGGGCAAGGACTTGCCTGGCGTCAAGGCGCTGATGGGCTGATCTGGCCCGGCGCCTTCTCGCGCAGGAGCGGCACCAGCAGGGCGTTCAGGGCGTTGAGGTCGAATGCGCCCGATTTGGCGTAGCGCAGCACGCCGGCGCGATCGATCACGAAGTTGGTGGGGACGCCGGTCAGCGGGCCGTAGGGGCCTTTGATCCGGCGGACCGAGGGCATGGCCATCGCCGCGAACAGCTTTTTGAGGCGCGGGAGGGGAACAGAATCCTCGGTGGTGATGGCATAGACCTTCAGCCCGTGCTTCTGCTGCATCGCGTAATAGGCGTCGAGCGTGGGCAGTTCGGTGCGGCAGGGCACGCACCATGTGGCCCAGAAATTGAGCACCACCACCTGGCCCTTGAGATCGGCGAGCGACACCTTGCCGCCATCCACCAATGTCAGGTCGAAATCCGGGGCGGGGGCCCCGACGACGGGTCTCTGAGCCGCCCCAGCCGACGTTACGACGGGGATCGCGAGCGCGAAGGCGCCGATCAGCCATGATTTCATGCAAGCCCCCGCCCCTTTGTTCCGCCGCATGATAGCAGCGGCGCGTCCCCACGCCAGCCTGCCGAACAGAGGCTTATGTTTTCTTGCGGTGCGGCATGGGACTGGCTAACAGCCCATCAAGACGGGGCGCGCGGGCGTGCCCCTCCGACCGGGCGGGCGATTGGAGCGCCTGCCTTCCCGCTTTCACGCCGCCACAGGGGGCCGCGTGCACAAGAGAAGGTATGTGCAGATGCTGGATCAGGATATGAAGAACAAGATTGCCGAGGGAAACGGCTTCATCGCCGCGCTCGATCAGAGCGGCGGGTCGACGCCCAAGGCGCTGAAGGGCTATGGGATCGAAGAGGGTGCCTGGGCCAATGAGGAGGAGATGTTCGGTCTGATCCATGCGATGCGCAGCCGGATCATCACCTCGCCTGTGTTCACCGGCGACAAGGTGCTGGGCGCGATCCTGTTCGAACGGACGATGGACGGCACGGTCGATGGCAAGCCGACTCCGGCGGCCCTGATCGAGCGGGGCGTCGTCCCCTTCATCAAGATCGACAAGGGGCTGGAGGACGAGGCGAACGGCGTGCAGCTGATGAAGCCCATGCCGGACCTCGACGCGCTGCTCGCCCGCGCCAAGGGGCTGGGCGTGTTCGGGACGAAGGAGCGCTCGGTCGTCAACCTTGCCAACCGCGAAGGCATCGCCGCGGTCGTCGCGCAGCAGTTCGAGGTGGGCCGTCAGGTGTTGGCCGGCGGCCTCATGCCGATCATCGAGCCGGAAGTGAACATCAAGTCGCCCGAGCGCGCCGAGGCGGACCAGATCCTGCTGGAGGAAATCCTCAAGAATCTCGACGCGCTGCCAGAGGGCGAGCAGGTGATGTTGAAGCTGTCGCTGCCCGCCAAGGCCGGCCTCTTCGATCCGCTGGTCGATCATCCCAAGGTACTGCGCGTCGTCGCCCTGTCGGGCGGGTTCAGCCGCACCGAGGCGTGCGCGGAACTGGCGAAGAATCGCGGCATCATCGCGAGCTTCAGCCGCGCGCTGCTCAACGACCTGCGCCATCAGATGAGCGATGACGAGTTCAACGCATCGCTGAGCGAGGCGATCGACGAAATCCATGGTGCGTCCACGGCCAAGCAGCCGGTCGCGGCCTGAAGGATGGAACAGGCGGGGCTGACATGCCCCGCCTTTTCCTTGGCGCGTGCGCCCGAGCGGCTATAAGGCGCGCATGACCGATTTTACCGATGACGAACTGGCGCTCGATCCGCATTTCGCCGACCAGTTCGAGCAGGGCTTTCGCCCCGCCTGCCAGCTCTACCTGATCTCGCCGCCCACGATCGAGGCGGATTTCGCGGACCGGCTCCGCGCCGCATTTGACGGCGGAGACGTCGCGGCGTTCCAGTTGCGGCTCAAGCGGCTGGACGAGGATGTGATCGCACGGGCGGCCGAGCCCTTGCAGCGCCTTTGCGCCGAGCGGGAGATCGCTTTCATCATCAACGACAGCGCCGCGCTGGCCAAGCGGCTGGGCGCGGACGGGGTGCATCTGGGGCAAGGCGATGGCGACCCGAAGGCGGCGCGGACGCTGCTGGGGCCGAAGGTGCAGATCGGCGTCACCTGCCATGACAGCCGCCATCTGGCGATGGAAGCAGGCGAGGCGGGGGCCGATTATGTCGCGTTCGGCGCTTTCTACCCCACCATGACCAAGGAGACGATTCATCGGCCCGATCCGTCGATCTTGGGATGGTGGACGACCCTGTTCGAGCTGCCCTGCGTCGCGATCGGCGGGATCACGGCGGAAAACGCCGCGCCGCTGGTAGCGGCGGGCGCGGATTTCCTGGCGGTGAGCGGGGCGGTTTGGGGGCACCCGGACGGGCCGGGCGCGGGGGTAGCGGCGTTCGGCGACTTGCTTGGCCGACGCTGACCGATGACGCCATCCCCGCTCGATCGCCGGTCGCTCTTTCTCGCGGCCTTGTCGACGGTGGTGGAATGGTATGATTTCACGCTGTTCCTGTATCTCGCCACCCTGCTGTCGCGACTGTTCTTTACCGGGAGCGACGCGCTGCTGGTGACGCTGGGCGGCTTTGCCGTCGCCTATCTGATGCGGCCGGTAGGGGCGATGGTCTTTGGCCATTATGGCGATCGGCATGGGCGGCGCGCCACATTGCTGGCGTCGATGGGGCTGATGACGGCGGCGATGCTGGCGACGGCGATGCTGCCGACGCAGGCGCAGATCGGGCCATGGGCCGGCGTGCTGCTGCTCGCGCTGCGCTGCGTGATGGGTTTTGCCGTGGGCGGGGAATATACCGGCGTCGTTGCCTATCTGCTGGAAGGCGCGCCGGCCCATCGGCGTGGGCTGGTCACCTCGCTGGCGGCGGCGACGAGTGAGGTGGGGGCGCTGCTGGCGGCCGGGCTGTCCGCACTGACGGTCAGTCTGTTGCCCACGCCCGACCTTGAAAGCTGGGGCTGGCGGCTGCCTTTCCTGTTCGGCGCGGCCATGGCGGGGCTGATCCTGCTCGCCCGCGCGGCGATGCGCGAATCCCCGGCGTTCGAGGCACAGAAGGCGGCGGGCATGCTGGTGCGCGCGCCGATCCTGCACACGCTGCGGCACCATCGGACAGGCGTGTTGCGGGGCTTTGCGATCTCGGCGCTGGGGTCGATCACTTATTATGTCGGGATTACCTATGTCCCGGTCTATCTGACCGCGACCGGCGGCATGGACGAGGGCGCGGCGTTGCGGCTGGCGACGGTCGCGGCGCTGGTCGTCATCCTGGTGACGCCGATCATCGGCTGGCTGTCCGACAAGAGCGGGCGGCGACCGGTGCTGGTTGGGCTGGCGGTGCTATCGGCGGTGCTGCCCTATACGCTGTTCGCGCTGCTGGCAGGGGCGGACGAGGCGGCGGCGCTGACGGGCGCGCTGATCCTGGCGGCGCTGGCGGGCGGGGTGAGCGCGGTAGGTGCGGTGGCGACGGCCGAGCAGGTTCCTGCCGAGGGACGGTTGAGCGGGCTGGCGCTGGGTGCGACGACGGCGACGGCTTTGTTCGGCGGGTTGACGCCCTGGCTGGCGCAATGGCTGACGGAGCGTAGCGGCGCGGCGAGCGCGCCGGGGCTGATGATCGCCCTCGTCGCGCTCGCCGTGCTGCCGGTGCTGTTGCGGTTGCCCGAAACCGCGCGTCAGGGAGCGGAGGTCTGATTTTCCGCATTGCCGCCGTCATTGCTGATCGGCGCGTTGGGCGGCACATCGCCCGATCCGCTCCTGGGTGCCGGCGCTTCCAAGGCGTTCATCGTGGCATCGTCGGCGCGGTTAATCGTCGAGCCATCGACGCCTGATTGATTGTTATCCGTTTGCGACGAACAGGCGCCCAGCAGCAGCGCGCCGGCCGCGACCATCAGGGGATATTTCATGGCGTCGTCTCCTTCGTGAAAATTCTCGGGCAAGTGCGATGCCCAGTATTATCAGCGCCGCCGTGCCCGGCGCGGTCAGCGGGTCTGGCCCAGAGCCTGCGCCCGCGCGTCGGCCATGTCGGATGCGCCGCCCTGATCCTCGTCGGTCAGCTTGCCCGCGCCCGGCCCTGCGCCCAGGTCCGCGCCGGTGGCGGGGTTGGCCTCGGGATCGGATTGAAGCCTCGCTGCCATCGCCTCGAAATCCTCCATCTCGCGCTCGGTCAGCGTGACCGAGGCGATGCCCTTGCCCCCATCGGCAGGCAGGCTGGCGGCGATGTCGTCGATGCGCTCCCATTGTTCGCCGGTATTCCACGGCCCCTGCGCGTCGCCTTTGCCCTGCGACGCGTTGACGTAGGTGTTGGCGTAGGCCGCAAGGCCGGAAAGCTTGCCGGGTGGAAAATTGTCGGCGATCGAATAGAGGGCTTTCTCGAAGCTCTTCTGGTGGGCGACCTCGCGGGTCATGAGGAATCCGAGCGCATCCTTGATGCCGGCGTCGTCGGTAATGTTGATGAGCCGTTCATAGACGATCTTGGCCCGGCTTTCCGCCGCGATGTTGGAGCGCAGGTCGCAGGTCGGATCGCCCCGGCTGTCGACATAGGCGGCGGTCCATGGCACGCCCGACGAGTTGGTGAGGGCAGGGCCGCCGCCATAGAGGATCGACTGGGTGTGGCTGTTGCCGCCCGCGTTGATCGCCATATAGAGTTCGGCTTCCTCCATCGTCGCTTCGGTGAGCGACGATTTTGCGCCCTTGTTCAACATGGCGATGATCGACCCGATCACCTCCAGATGGCTGAGTTCCTCGGTCGCGATGTCGAGCAACATGTCCTTGCGGCCCGGATCGTCTTCGGCCAGACCTTGCGTGAAATAGCGCATTGCCGCCGCCAGCTCGCCGTCCGGCCCGCCGAACTGCTCCAGCAGCAGCGAGGCGAGGGCCGGATTGGGTTCGGCGACGCGGACGGTATATTGCAGCCGCTTATTGTGCATGAACATGGGGGTTGGCTCCTCAGTGGGGGTGGCTGGGGGTGGTATGGGGCGTGAACGCGAGGGCATTCATAATCAGTGCGCCGGCCAGCAGCAGCGCCGGGCCGATGCCGAATATCGCCAGCGACAGCATGGCCGGCCCGAGTGGCGTGCCGGTCACGCGCAGACAGAGCAAGGTGGCAACGATCGCGAGGCCCGCCGCCACGATCCATCCGCCGGCGATCAGCCGGATCTTGTGTCTTACGCTACTGGAAATCCTTTGCATGTCCGCTCCCGGTCCGGGGTCACGGATTGCTCAAGGCGTGGCGAGGGTCTTGCGTTCCGGGCGATCCGCGCAAGCGCTAATGCAGATTATTGGCGGGGAAAATGGTTGACCGGGCGTTGCCGGCAGCGATTCAGCGCAGTGCGGCGAGCACCAGATCGCACAGGGAGGTAGGCGGCATGTCGGTCCGTAGCAGCATTGCGCCCTCGTCGGGCTGCGGCCGTTCCAGCGTGGCGAGCTGGCTGTCGAGCAGGCTGGCGGGCATATAATGGCCGGGCCGGTTGCCGACGCGGTCCAGCAGCGCGTCCCGGCTGTTTTCCAGCAGTATGAATTGCACCGGCCCGCCGATGGTCGCGCGCAATCTGTCGCGATAGGATCGGCGCAAGGCCGAGCAGGCGGCGACGGCTACGCCCGGCTCGCGCCGGGCGGACGCGATCGCCTGCCCCAGCCGGTCGAGCCAGGGCCAGCGATCCTCGTCGGTCAATGGTTGACCCCGGCGCATCTTTTCGACCGCCTCGGGCGAATGATACTGGTCGCCTTCCAGGAAGGGACAGGCGAGCGCCTGCGCCAGCAGACCGCCGAGCGTCGATTTGCCGCAGCCGCTGACGCCCATCACGATGATCGCGGCGGGCAGGGCGGGGGAACAAGCGGAGGCGGGTGACAAGGCGGCGGTCTCGCGCAGAAAGGCAGGGGCCGGAAGGGCCGCCGCGTGCGATTTCTATACCGGGGTCGGCATCCCGCTGAAAACTACGACCTTTGTCGCAAGTGCCTCTGGCGTCGCGCTGGCCTAGCGGAAGGAGCATCCATCCTCATCCCGTAAGGAGAAGCGGCTATGTACGCGCGCAGCATGATCGCGACTCTGTTGGCGGCGAGCGCCCTGGCCGCGCCGGTCGCGGTGCAGGCCGGAACGTCCATCTTCCCGCAGGCGCCCGCCGAGCCCAGCGCGGTGACGGTCGTTGCGAAGGGGGATGGGCGTGCGGATGACGGCGACGCCATCCAGGCCGCGCTGGACAAGGCGCGCGACAAGACCGGGCACGGCATCGTCTTCCTGCCCTCGGGTCGCTATCGCATTACCAAGACGCTGGTCGTGCCGGCCGGCGTGCGCGTCTATGGCGTGGGCGCGACGCGGCCGGTGATCCTGCTGGGCGCGAATACGCCGGGCTTCCAGAAGGGCGTATCGACCATGATCGTCTTTGGCGGGGGCGATCAGTATCGGGTCGGCAAGGTGCCGGTGCCCGTGCCGACGGTGGTGCCCCGTGACAAGGTCGTCCGCGACGCGAACAGCGGCACATTCTATTCGGCGATGAGCAATATCGACATCGAGATTGGCTCCGGCAATCCCGCGGCGGCGGGCGTGCGCTTCCGCATGGCGCAGCATGCATTTCTCAGCCACATGGACTTCCGGTTGGGGAGCGCTTTCGCCGGCGTCTATCAGGCCGGCAACGTCATCGACAATGTGCGGTTCGAGGGCGGGCGATATGGCATCGTCAGCGGAAAGACGTCGCCTGCCTGGCAGTTCACGCTGCTCGATTCCGAATTTGTCGGCCAGAAGGCGGCGGCTATCCGCGAGCATGAGGTCGACCTGACCCTAGTCAATGTCGCGATCCGCGACACGCCGGTCGGGATTGAGATCGACCGGGGCTATGGCGACAGCCTGTGGGGCAAGGATGTCCGGTTCGAGAATGTGTCGAAGGCCGGGATAATCATCTCCAACGAGAAGAACGTCTTTACCCAGGTCGGGTTCGAAAATGCGCTGGCGGTGAACAGCCCGACCTTCGCCCGCTTCCGCGACAGCGGGCAGGCGGTGAGCGGGAAGGGGAACGCGTACAAGGTTTCGGCCTTCTCCTACGGCCTTGCGGTGCCTGCATTGGGGCAGATGGGGGACTACAGGACGCAGGCGCAAATCGAGGCGCTGCCCGCCATGCCCGCACGCCGCACCGACGCGATCCGCGACCTGCCGCCGATGGGCGAATGGGTCAACGTCCGCTCGCTGGGGGCGGTGGGCGATGGCAAGGCGGACGATACGGCGGCGATCCAGAAGGCGATCGACGGCAACAAGATCCTCTATTTTCCGACCGGCTTCTACAAGGTGACGGACCGGCTGACCCTGCGGCCCGACAGCATCCTCATCGGCCTGCATCCCGCGATCACGCAGCTTTATATCCCGGACAACAACCCCGCCCATGCGGGGCTCGGCTCGGTCCAGCCGATCCTGGAAAGCCCAAAGGGCGGCGACAATATCCTGTCTGGCCTCGGCCTCTTTACGGGGCGGGTCAATCCGCGCGCGTCGGCGCTGCTGTGGCGGTCGGGCGAGCAGAGCCTCGTCAACGACGTCAAGATCATGGGCGGCGGCGGTACGCCCACGGCGGACGGCACGATGCTGGGCGCGGCGCGGGTCCATACCGGCGATCCGATCACCGACGACCGGCTGGATGCGCAATATCCCAGCATCTGGGTGACGGATGGAGGCGGCGGCACCTTCGTCGATGTGTGGAGCCCCAACAGCTTCGCGCAGGCGGGCTTCTACGTCACCGACACGGCGACGCCGGGCCATGTCTATGAAATGTCGGTCGAGCATCATGCCCGCAACGAGTTCGTGCTCGACAATGTGCAGAACTGGGAGTTCCTGGCACCGCAGACCGAGCAGGAGGTGGGCGACGGGCCGGACGCGATCTCGCTCGACATCCGCAATTCCAAGAACCTGCTGTTCGCCAACTATCACGGCTATCGCGTGACCCGCACCTATGCGCCGGAAAAGAGTGCGGTCAAGATCACCAATTCGGGCGACATCCGCTTTCGCAACGTGCATGTGAACGCCGAAAGCGGCTATGCGACCTGCGACGACGAAGGCTGCGGCACCTTCCTGCGGGCGAGCAAATATCCGTTCGACAATGCGATCGAGGATGTGACGCGCAAGCTGCTGGTGCGCGAGCGCGAGTTCGCCAGCCTCGACATCGGCCCGGCGGGCAGCGTGGTTCCGGCGGCTGCGCCTGCGGGCCAGGTGAAGAAGCTGGAGGAGGGCTTCTGGTCGATCTCCGGCGCGGCGGTGGATGCGCAGGGCGCGCTCTATTTCATCGACCGGCGGTTCCAGCGCATCCATCGCTGGAGCGAGGAGAGGGGGCTGGAGATCGTGCGTGATCATGCGCTTGATCCGGTCAACCTCGGCATCGACGCATCGGGCCATGTGCTGGTGCTGTCGTCGCTCGGAGAGAAGGGCGGGGTCTATTCCTTCGACCCGGACGGCCCCAAGGACGCGATGATGTTGATCCAGCCGACGCCCGTCAAGTCGGGCAGCGCGGCGCGGACGTTGCTGCCGGTCAACTGGTGGAACAATGGCGAGTTCAGGGATCAGCTCGACTTCAAGACGTACGAATTCACAACGCTGGCCGAGATGTTCGCACGCGACGCGGGCGCGCCCAAGACACAGGAATATGTTTCGCCTGACGGTAGCCTGTCGCTGCCCGCTTTTCGCACCTGGCAGCAGGGGCCGGCGGATCACACCGGCTGGCGATGGTCGGACGGCCTCAACGCGCACGGATTCGTGTCGGGCAGGCCGGGGGAGCGGGTGTTCGTCACCAATGCGTCGGAGAATGTGACCTATAGCGGCGTCGTGGGCGCGGGCGGGGCGCTCGATGACCTGAAGCCGTTCGCCAATCGCGGCGGCGAAAGCGTGGCGGTGGATGGGCAGGGGCGGGTGTTCGTCGCCAACGGCCAGATCTTCGTGTATGGGCCGGACAGCAAGGAAACCGGGCGGATCGACGTGCCGGACCGGCCACTCCAGATCGTGTTCGGCGGACCGGACAAGCGCACATTGTTCATTTTGACGCATCACGCGCTATACGCTGCAAAGCCCTGAAATCAGCCGCTCCCGCTGCGCCTACGACCTATGTCGTAAGTGCGGTGTGAGCGATAACATCATAGTCTGTCATGAACGGCCCGCCATGGGCGTGGACTGCGCCGGGAGGGTGCAGGACAAAAAGGGGAAGGACCAAATGAACGTGACCACCGGACTCAATCGGCATCTGGCAAGCGTGAGCCTGGCCGCCATGGCGAGCGTCGCGCTGGCCGGCGCCGCGCAGGCCCAGACCGCGCCAGCCCAGCCGCAGACCGTGACGCCGCAGGAAGCGTCAGCCGATGCCGATATCGTCGTCACGGGATCCCGCATCACCACCAGCGGCTTCAGCGCGCCGACGCCCACGACGATCATCGGCGAGGAGCAGATCGCGAACAATGCGCAGCCGAATATCTTCAACACGATCCAGCAGTTGCCCTCGCTTCAGGGATCGACCGGCGCGGCGACGGGGACGTTTAGCACATCGAGCGGGCAGCAGGGCCTCAGTTCCTTCTCGCTGCGCGGCCTTCAGCCGATCCGCACGCTGACGCTGCTCGACGGGCAGCGCGTGGTCGGCGCGAACGTGACCGGCGTGCCGGACATCTCAATGTTCCCGCAACTGCTGGTGAAGCGCGTCGATATCGTCAACGGCGGCGCTTCGGCTTCCTACGGTTCGGATGCGGTCGGCGGCGTGGTGAACTTCATCACCGACACGCGGTTCGAAGGTTTCAAGGGCAATGTGCTGGGCAGCATCACCAAATATGGTGATGACGAGACCGCGCTGGTCCAGGCCGCCTGGGGCAAATCCTTCCTGGACGACCGGCTGCATTTCATCATCAGTGGCGAATATGACCATGAAGGCGGTGTCGGCCCCGGCGACTTCGGCACCGACCTCGCTGGCAGCCGCGATTGGTATCGCGCCACGACCCTCATGAATACGGGCCAGACCAACAATGGCTTGCCCCAGTTCAACTATCGCGACTTTGCGCAGCCCTACCAATATGCGCGCTACGGCCTCATCAACAATGGCCCCTTGCAGGGCATCGCCTTCGCCCCCGACGGAACGCCCTATAATTTTCAATATGGCTCCAACGGCCAGCCGCTCGGCAACGGCCGGGTCAGCAACTGCTTCCCGGGCAACAGCTTCTGCGTCGGCGGCGACTTGACCGGCGCGCCGGGTTCGGGGGCGTCACTCAAGTCCGGGCTGGAGCGGATCGTCGGCTATACCCGTCTCGGCTATGATTTCGCACCGGACAATGAAGTCTATGTCACCGTCAATGTCGCGCAGGTGAAGACCGACAACCAGCCGAGTCCCGGCTACAACCGGCCCAACCTGACCGTCCAGTGCGCCAACCCCTACCTGCCGCAGCTGGTCCGCGACCGCTGCGCGACTGCCGGGATCACCAGCTTCGGTTTCGGCTCCAGCAACGCGAACTTCCCCGATCCGCATGTTTACACCGACCGCAAGCAATATCGCTTCGTCGGCGGCCTAAAGGGCAAGTTCGGCCTCGGCGGGACCGACTGGAATTACGATGCCTATTATGAGCATGGCATTACCATCTCCGACATTCAGGTTCGGGACATTGTGATCCAGAACCGCTATTTGGCGGCGACCAATGCCATCACGCTGAATGGCGCGATCGTGTGCGCCGATCCGGTAGCGCGCGCCAGCGGCTGCCAGCCGATCAATATCTTCGGCAATTTCGCGCCGTCGGCGTCCGCGATCAACTATGTTGCGCCACACACCGGGCCGTTCCAGCACACCAAGCTGACCCAGGATGTGGCCAGCGCGAACTTCTCGGGTAATCCCTTCGAGTTATGGGCAGGCCCCGTCTCGGTCGCTTTTGGCGGCGAATATCGGCGTGAATATTACCGCGTGAATGCCGACCCCTATGGCGCTGGCGTCAGTGCTCTCAGCCCTAATGACGCGACCTATCCCGCCGACCCCCTGCTGAATGCGCAGCTCGGCAACAGCTGGGCAGCAGGGAATTACAAGAATGGCACCGGCAAATATGAGGTGATCGAAGGCTTCGTCGAAGTCGACCTGCCGATCATCAACAGCGACGCCATGGGCCGCGCCAATATCAATGCTGCGGCGCGCGTCACCGATTACAGCACATCGGGCACCATCTGGGCATGGAAGATCGGCGGCACCTGGGACACGCCGCTCGAAGGCGTCCGCCTGCGCGCAGTGACGTCACGCGACGTCCGGGCGCCCAACCTGTCGGAACTGTTCGCCGCGCCGACCATCACGACGCTGCCAAACTTCAACGACCCGTTCAACAATCGCGCGGTGAGCGCGTTTCAGCGCGCGGTCGGCAATCCCAATCTGCGGCCTGAGGTGGCGCGCGACACAGAACTCGGCATCGTTCTGTCGCGACCGTCCTGGTTGCCGGGGCTCAGCCTGTCGCTCGACTATTATAACATAAAGCTGAAGGGCGTCGTCTCGTCCCTGTCGGCGGACCAGATCGTTCGCTTCTGCTTCGACGGCAACACCGCTTTCTGCGGCGGCTTCAGGTTGGATGCCCCTAATCAGGCTGACAATTTCATCGACGTCCAACCGTTCAATCTGGCGTCGTGGAAGACCAGCGGCTTCAATATCGAGGCCAGCTATCAGTGGCAGCAGCCACTCGGCCTGCCCGGTAGCTTCACCGCCCGCGTGCTTGCCACCCATATTCGCAAGTTCATTGTCAATGCCGGCATCGCCGGCGTCGACCCGGTCGATCAGGCCGGAGCCAACAACGGCGCGACGCCCGACTGGAAATGGCTGGCGGTGCAGACCTATGACGGCGGCCGGTTCAGCCTGACGGTGCAGGAACGCTGGATCAGCAGCGGCACCTTTGGCAACCAATATGTCGTCTGCCAGTCTTCCTGCCCGGCCTCCACCGGCAATCATCCGACGATCGACTACAACACCATGAAGGGCGCATTCTACGTCGATGTCGGCGCAAGCTTCAACATCACCGATAACGTGACCATCTATGGTAAGGTCGACAATCTGTTCGACAAGGATCCTGTTGCTTCGCCCCAGACCAACACGGGTCTGGACATCAATCCGGCCCTCTACGACACTTTGGGCCGTATCTACAGGGCGGGCGTCCGGTTCAATTTCTGAACGCCTTGCCCTTACCCTCCCCAACCTTGTCCCGGCCCTGCACGGCCGGGACATTTGTTTCTTGCCCAGGAGTAGTCCCATGGTTCGCGGATTGAGTGGCGCCTGCGCGGCGGTGATGCTGATGCTGGGGGGCGCTGCGGCCTATGCTTCTCCGTCCGTCTATACGACCGCGCCTGACGAACCGCGCGCCGTGACGGTGAGGGGCGCAGGCGATGGCCGCGCCGACGACAGCGCCGCCATTCAGCAGGCTATCGACAAGGCGGCGGCCAAGGGCGGGGGGGGGATCGTCTTCCTGCCGCAGGGAACCTATCGGATCAGCCGCACGATCTTCCTGTGGCCGGGCGTCCGCATCTTCGGCGTCGGCGCGCAGCGGCCGGTTATCCTGCTGGGCAAGAGCACGCCCGGGTTCCAGAAGGGCGTCGCGCATATGCTGATGTTCACGGGAGCCAAGCGTCAGACCGACAAGGACACGCCGCCCGCCGCCTTCCCGCCCGCCGGCAGCGTGCCGTTCGACAAGACCATCGCCGACGCCAATCCCGGCACCTTTTACTCGGCGCTTGGCAATATCGACTTCCGCATCCTGGACGGGAATCCCGCCGCCACCGCCATCCGCTTCCACAGCGCGCAGCACAGCTTCGTGTCCCATGTCGATTTCGATCTCGGGACCGCGCTTGCCGGCCTCTTTCATGTCGCCAACGAGGCGGAGGACCTGCACTTCAAGGGCGGCCGCTATGGCATTCTCGCTGAAAAGCCGTCCCCTGCCTGGGGCTTCGCGCTGGTGGATTCGACCTTCGAGGGGCAGCGTGACGCGGCGATCCGCGAGCATGAAGCGGGCCTCACCATGGTCAATGTCGGCTTCAAGAATGTGCCGGTCGGGATCGAGATCGACCGGGGCTATGGCGACTGGCTCTGGGGCCAGGATCTGCGGTTCGAGAATGTGCGGCAGGCCGGCGTCGTCATCTCGAACGAGAAGAATGTCTATACCCAGGTCGGCTTCCAGAATGTGGTCGCGAGCGGCACGCCGACTTTCGCGCGGTTCCGCGAGAGCGGGCGGACGGTGGCGGGCAAGGGCGCGGCCTACAAGGTGGCCTCCTTCACGCATGGCCTGACCCTGCCCGGCGTGGGGCGCATCGGCGACTATAAGACCGATGCGAAGATCGAGACGATCGGCGCTTTGCCCCTGCCGGCCGCGCCGACGATCCGCGCGTTGCCGCCGGTGTCCGAATGGGTGAGCGTCCGCACCCTCGGCGCGAAGGGCGATGACAGGACCGACGACACCGCCGCGCTTCAGAAGGCGATCGACAGCCATCGCGTCGTCTATCTCCCCGCCGGCTTTTACCGCGTCAGCGATACGCTGAAGCTCAAGCCGGACACGGTGCTGGTGGGCCTGCACCCCAGCCTGACGCAGATCGTGCTGCCGGACGGAACGCCTGCCTATCAGGGCGTCGGCGCGCCCAAGGCGCTGGTGGAAAGCGCGTCGGGTGGCGACGCGATCGTCGCGGGGCTTGGCCTCGACACGCAAGGCGCCAACCCGCGTGCCACCGCTCTGCTGTGGAAGGCGGGCGCGAACTCGATGGTCAACGACGTCAAGTTCCAGGGCGGCCACGGCACCGACCGCTTCGATGGCACCCGCATCGTCCCCTACAACAACAACGCGACCGGCGATCCCGACGCAGCGCGCCGCTGGGCCGGGCAATATGCCAGCCTCTGGGTGACCGAAGGCGGCGGGGGCACTTTCGCCAATATATGGAGCCCCAGCACCTTCGGCCATCCCGGCATCTATGTGTCGGATACGGAGACGCCGGGCCGCATCATCCAGGCGTCGGTCGAGCATCATGTGCGGTCGGAATTTGCATTGAACCGTGTCGCCAACTGGGAGCTTCTCGCGCCCCAGACCGAAGGCGAAGCGGGCGAGAGCGGCGACGCCGTCGCGCTCGAAATCCGCAACTCGCGCAACATCCTGGTCGCCAACTTCCACGGCTATCGCGTCACCCGCACGCGCAAGGCCGCGCCAGCGGCGGTGACAGTATATAATTCGCAAGACGTCCGCTTCCGCAACGTCCATGTGAACGGCGAAAGCGGGCTTGGCACCTGCGACGAGAATGGCTGCGCGACCTTCCTGCGCCTCACCAAATTCCCTTTCGAAAACAGCATCCGCGACGTCACCCACGGCATCGACACGCGCGAGCGCGAGTTCGCCGTGCTCGACATTCCCGCCAAACCCGACGCGGTCGAGCCCTCCGCCTTCTCGGGAAGCAAGGTCGCGCAATTGGCAGACGGCTTCCATTCGGCTGGCGGCGGCGCGGTGGACGCACAGGGCCGGCTCTACTTCATCGACCGCTTCTTCCAGCGCATCTGGCGCTGGTCCGACGCGGGCAGGCTGGAGATGGTGCGCGATGCCAGTCTCGATCCGGTCAACCTCACCGTCGACAAGTCGGGCGACCTGCTCGTGCTTTCCTCCTATGGCCGCAACGGTACGGTCTATAGCGTCAGGCCCGATGCGCCCGACAGCCAGATCAGCGTCGTGCCCGCGACACCCGTCGCCCCTGGCCCGGCGTCCGTTCTGCCGGTCAATTGGTGGATCAACGGCGAGTTCAAGGACCAGATCGACCCCAAGACCTACGAATATACGACGCTAGCCGAGATGTTCGTGCGCGACATGGGTAAGGGCAAGCTCCACCAATATGTCTCGCCTGATGGCAGCGTGGCACTGCCTGCCTATCGCACTTTCGCACAGGGACCGGCGGACCATCGCGGATTGCGCTTCTCCGATGCGCTGGACAGCTACGGCTTCATCCAGGGCAAGCCGGGCGAGCGCGTGTTCGTAACCAACGGGTCCGAAAACCGCACTTATAGTGGGGTTGTCGGCGCGGGCGGCGCGATCACGGACCTCAAAGTGTTTGCCGAGCGCGGCGGCGAGGGCGTGGCGGTCGACCGGCAGGGCCGCGTCTATGTCGCCAACGGCCAGATCTTCGTCTATGCCCCCGACGGCAAGGAGATCGGCCGGATCGACGTGCCCGAGCGCCCGTTGCAACTGGTCTTCGGCGGCGAGGACAAGCGCACGCTCTACGTGCTTTCGCACCACGCCCTTTATGCCGTGACGCCGGGCAGGTAGAAACCGGCCCGGCGGCCATCAGACCGTCGCCGGCCCGCCAACATAGCGCTCCACTTCCTCGGCAAAGCGCCGGGTCAGCATGGCCTGCTCCGTCGGCGGCACCTCGCGCTGGATGTCGAGGAACCAGTTGCTTTCTTCCTGATACATATGGTGGGTCACCGCGCCCCGGATATGCTCCAGCTTGTCGAGATAATCCTGGGTCAGCGGCTCGATCTTTTCCAGCAGCGCCATCTGGACCTTGGCCGCCGCCTGCTCCTCATAGGCGAGGCCGGCATGCGCCTTGTGCCCGTCGTCGACCAGCGCGGGATAAAGCACGGATTCCTCGGCATTGCTGTGCCCGGTCAGAATCACCGCCAAGTCTTTCTGCGCCATGCGCTGGCTGGCGGCGTCCGGCGCGGCCTTGACGGCAGCGAAGCCAGCCTCGATCCGGTCGTGCTGGTCGAGCACCTGGTCGAGCCAGTCACCCGCCTGCGCCAGCGCGCGCGCCTTCGCCCGCGTCTCCATGCGGGTCTCGTCGCTTTCGGGCGGGGTGATGGCCGCGACGATCTTGTCGAAAAAGGACATGCTGCATCTCCTTGGCTGTGAGGGACGGCAATGACCGTCGCTTGCCCAACGAGACCGGGAGGATTTGGATGCTGGAGCATCGGGCGCTTTCGCCCGAATAGCTACGGCGAATACCACTCAGGGTGGCGCCGGATGACCTATGTGTATGGGTGGTCGGGGAGACAGGAACCGCACGTTTCAGATAGAGAATTGTTAAACATAGATATTGCCCCAAGATGTTTCAGAAATGCCTCCCGTTGTGACTCCTTGAAGCGAGGCTAGGGGGACGACGACACGCGCTCCTGGATCCAGCGCTCGATGTCCGACAGGAGCCATGCGACGCGCGAATCGCTGATGGCGTAGGAGCGTGGGAAGGTCTTGCCGCGACGGCGATAGATGGTGGCCGTGCTGAGTGACGTGCGGGCGCGGACTTCCTTCAGATCGATCAGTCGATCGCCCGGCGCGATCGTCGTCGCGTCATTCATGCTTCCTCTCCGGTCAGGGCTGGCGCTACGAAGAGGCGCTTGCCGCGCTCCTCGATCAGTTCGTTGCGCTTGAGTTCGGCGACGGCGCCGCTGAAGGCGCCGCCGGTGGCGGTCATGTTGACGGCGGCCGCGAGTTCGCCTCGGCTGAGGCCGTGCATGCCGTAAAGGTGGCGCAGCAGCTTGCCGGCGGGGCCGAGGCGATCGGCCCACCAATTGACCAACTCGGCACCCGGCGCGGGCAAGGTCGGAACTTCCCCGGCGGCTGTCTCGACGCCCGCGGCGGTGGCGAACCAGCGGCCGTCGCGCTTCTCGATCAGGCCGGCGTCGGCGTAGCGCTTGCGCTGCGAGGCCCAGGCGCCGCCCTTGCGCGCGCGGCCGGCGCGGCCCGCCCAGGCAGCCTCGCTTAGCCCTGCGGGGTAGATCGCCGCCAGCACCGCGAGCGAACGCAGATCCCGATCGGACGCACCACCAGCATGGGACGGAGGAATCCGGACGTCCCTCGCTGGCGGTGCGACCTCAACGGCGGCGGGTGGTTCAGACCCGCCGGGCGCTGTCACTGCAGTCTGCGCCTGCTTCACGCCAGTTAGTCTGTGGTGAAGATCCTTTGTGAGCTCGGCGCGACGCGCCATGCCAGCGATTCGCACTATCAGACTGATCGCTATGTCGAGCTGGTCGCGTTCGGCGGCCAACGTCTCGGCCGTTGCCTCCAGCATTCTGTTTGCCAATTCGAGATCGGCGATCCGGTCGTCCCGCTCGACCAGCATCGCGCCGATCGCGCCGCCCTTTTCGAACGCGGTCATGGGATCGGCGGGGATGACGTCGTCAGGATAGTCGTCCGCCACCGAACTTTTGACCGGCGGCGCGAGCGCCTGGCGCAGCTCCTCCACCAGGTCGCTCGACACCGCGATCGACGCCGGCGGCGTGTCGCCATGGCGGGGCGTGCGCGAACTGTCGAAGGTGAGGTTTGCCGGAAAGGCGTGGCGGACTAGGCTGCCTTGAAGTGGATCCCAGACGAAGCCGCTGCCGGTCGGCAGGCCGGGGAGCTCGCGCTCGATCATGGCCATCTGGTCGGCGTCGGCCGCAAGCAGATCGCGCATCGCCTTGCGATCGGCGGTGCCCGTCTGGCGCATGGCGACGACGACCGCCGCCATGCCGGCGCAGCTCTTGTCGATGCGGCTGAGCCGCTGCGCCGCCATCATCAGGCGGATGCCGTTCCCGCGCCCCTGTTCGGCCAGACGCCGGACGCTATTGAAGGCGTCGCCGCCGCCGCCCTGCGGCACCCAGCTCTGCGCCTCGTCCAGGCCAAGATGCAGCGGACCTTCATTGTGCAGGAAGACCGCGTCGGCGAAGCCCTCCATCCAGTCCAGCTGCTCGTCCGCCTTCCACTGGCTGACATCGAAGATGGCCGGGATGTTGCGCTCGACGAAAAGCCGGCCGATGCGTTCGCCATCGAGCGGGGTCATCGGCACATGGCCGCGCTTGCCGCCGAAGATGATGAAGTCGAGACCGGCGCCCTTGCCATCGGCCGAAAGGGTCAGCCCCCAATGGTTGCCGAGCTTGTCGACCGCGCCGACGCGGCGGCCATTGAAGCGGAGCCGTTCCAGGAAGCCGCGCTGCTGATAGGTCTTGCCGGCGCCGGTCGTGCCGAGGAGGAGCAGATGCCCCTCCTCCAGCATCTCGATCGAGATGGGATGCTCGCTCACGCCGCCGCCCTCCCGCGCGCAGCAAAGGCGGCGTTCGACAGAGGTTCGAAGACCGGGCGGAACGTCATCCAGGTGACGGTCGGATTGTCGGCCCAGCGGATGCGATCGCCGGTGATGCTGCGCGAGGGCGAATTCTCGCGATCCCATTGAGCGGCGAAGCCAGCGCGCGAGGCGTAGCCCTCGGCCAGCGCCTCGTCCTCGCCGATCGACTGGAGCGGGCAGCGCTGGACAGCGGTCAGCACCAGGTGCATCCGGTGCCATTCGCGCGGCATTTCGCGGGCGAAGCGGCGACGGCCGAGTCCTTCGCCGCCATCGATGGCATAGAAGGGCACGGCGCCACGATCGCGCGCGGCCGTGGGCGACCAGTGGTCCCATTGCTCAGTCAGATGGAACGGCTCGCGCACCCAGAGCCTGTCGCCCGGCTGGACCTCGGCCAGCAGGTCGCCGGGCCGGCGCAGGGCCGTCAGGCGCAGTCCCCGGATGCGGGCGAGCGTGGGCTCGGTGAGGCTGATCGGCAGCAGCTTCATGCCGACCGCCTCACCGCCCGCGCCGCCTGCCTCAGGGTATAGTCAGCGGTATGAATCGGGCAGAGGTGTTTGTTCGGCGCGGGCTCGGTCGCATGGTCGGCGCAGATCGGCGCGTCGCAGGTGCCGGTGCGGCGGGACGGCACCTTCCAGTCGCACAGGAACGGCGCCGGCTTGCCGCAGTCGCAGCGACGCCGGCGGCCGGGCGAACAGACGATCACCGCGCCGCCGCCCGGCATGGGCACGCGCTCACACGGCATCGGAACGCCTCCCGATGAAATCGTTCAGCACCTGGTCCGCCAAGTCCAGCATGCCCCTATCGGCGCGAACATGTTCGTGCCCTGGCGCGGCTTCGAACCCGAGAATGCACCCGATGTCGCCGGGACCAATTTGCCGGCTCGCAACGGCCACGACACGATCCCGGCCGTCGAGCTGGCGGAGCTCAAGAACGACGTCGCCGGGCCGAACCTGATAGATCCAGGAGCAAGACCGGAGGAAGAGGATGCACGGTATAGCATCCAGTTCCGCTTGGGTGACGGGCGGGCGAAAGCTGTCCGGTACTTCGATCGTCCCGACCTCGTCGTCATGCCAGAATAGCGGGATGCGCCTCATTGGACCGTCGCCTTCGCGGCTACGCGGGTGGCCTGCAGCTGCGCAATGGCCTGCATCGTGCGAAGTTGCAGATCGGTCATGGCCGTTGTCCAGATGCGCGTGGGATCGGCCTCGGGATAGCAATCGCCCAGCAGGATCGTCGCTTTCGCCACCATCACGGCGCAAAGCTGGAAGGCGAGCGACAGCGCATCGTGGTGGCGCTGGTCGCCTAGCTCGGTCAGCGCCATGGCTCGATCGAACGCCTCGTGCATCAGCGCGTCGATCCTGGGCTCGACATCCTCGCCGATCGTCACGAAGGCGTCCGCCATCTCGCGGTGCAGATGCTCAGTGCTCATGCCGGCACCTTGCGGCGTAGGTGCTTCAGCTGCTCGACCCACGCCTCATCGGCGGCGGGTTCGGTGTCGGGCTTTACCTTGCGGAAGTAGGCCGCTAGCCAATGACGATTGTCGGGCTTTCCGTCAAAGTGCAGGAACAGGCCGCCCATGCACACATGCTTGACCCGCAGCAGGTCTCCTTCGGTGGGCTCGATAGCGTCGCCGACGCCATCCTTTACGCCCAGGCAGACCGCGAGATCTCCGGCCTGCCAGTCCTCGGTCGCGCGCGGCAGGCCAGCAATAACGGCGGACAAAATGAACCGGATGAAGGGGCTGCTCATGCTGCGACTTCCTCGTACTCGGCCGCCGCTTCCACATAGGCCGAACTGATGATGTGGGCGGCGGCGGCCGGGGTGCGCATTTCAGGGAACTTGCCCTTGTGCGCCATGATCTCGGCGTACCAGTCGGCCTGTTCCTGTCCGGAGAGGACCGCGACGAGCAGGGTCTCGCTGATCGCGTTGCCGCCTCGGCAGGCGTCGCCGATCGTGCCGGCAATGCCGCCGAACAGGGTGCCGGCGTAGCGCAGCACCTGCCCGTCGAACGCTCGGGCCAGGACGCGCAGCGCCTTCAGCGTTACCTTGTCGCCATAGCTGCGCTTGGCTTCGCGGATGCCGCCGATGTTGCCGATGCTGCCCGGCGCCTGATCGACATTGTTGGTGCTGGTCGCGAGCTGGAGCCCGGCCTGGCTGATGAGGCTCATCAGCTTGCAGGCTTCGGGATCCTTGCCGGCGACGGCGGCCTTGAAGATGTCGAGCGCCTTGAGCGGCGTGCGCTGGCGGTTCAGCTTGGCGAAGATCGCCGCCTCTTCCTGCGCGGACGCATAGGTCGCGACCACGCAAGGCAGCTGGGCGATGTCGGGGCGAAGCTTCGCGGCCGACAGGCGGTGCTGGCCGTCCACCACGAACAGTCCGCCGCTCACCCGGCGCGAGACGACCAGGACCTGGCACAGATCCCAGTTCCACTCGCGCGCGATCTTGGCGATCAGGTTGCGGCTCTGGCCGTTCTCGATCGAGCGCTGGTAGGTGGCGTCGACCTGAAGCTGCGTCGGCGAGAGATATTGGAGCACCGGCAGGCTGCCCTTGGGTGCGTCATATTGGGGCTTCCTGCTCATGAGCGGGCCTCCTGATCTTTGGTGTGGCGGTGCTGAAGCGCCGCGATGGCGTCAGGCAGCAGGTCGTTCGTCATCACCACGTCGGCGTCTTTGTCGGAGCCGAGCTCGTTCCGGACGAGCAAGGTGATTTTCGGCGTGCCGATGAAGTGCGAGGCGATCTGATTTAGCCGTCGGCTGATATCCTCCTCGATGGCGGCCGGGAACGTCATTCTGCCGCCTCCAGCTGCTTGTCGTTGGCGAAGACCGCGGCGAGGCGCGGGCGGAAGCGGACCATGGGGTGGACCCAGTCCTTCGCCCGGCCGAGCGCACGGGCGACGGGGGCGGGGAGGTCGGCGGCCTTGCGCTTTTCGAGGGCGAGATATTCGCCTTGGGTGACGTGCGGGTGGACCTGCTCCAGCTGGCGCGCGCGCGGCAGCAGCGCGACGAATTCTTCGGTCGGCTCGATCAGGCTGCGGACCGCCTCGTCATCGCCATAGCCGGCGAGCAGCGCGATATGATCGTGCATTTCGATCTCGTAGCCCGGCGCGTTGGCGGATCGCTCCAGCGCGCAGCCGGCGATGATGGCCGCGGCGATATCGCGCAGCACAACGGCGTCGGCGCGGAACGCGTCGAAGGCCTGCACCAGATCCGGCTCGGTCATCGACGAATGCTGCTTCAGCAGATCGACCGCATCCTGCCAGATGCGGTGCGCCGCTGTCCGATCGACATGATCCTGGATGCCGCTCGCCAGCACGTCGTGGCGGACGGACAGGCCGGCGAGACCGCGATCGGTCGATTGCGCGCCGGCGACCATGATGCCGCGATGGGTCAGGCGCTCGCGCGCCAGCGCCCAGAGCAGATAGTCGAGCGCGATGCTCTGGCCGGCCGGTCGGCGGTTCTGATCCCTGACCAGCGCTGCGCGCAGCACCTCCCGCCGCAGCGAGCGCATGACCTGCACGCCATCGGCCGTCAGGCCCTGATCATCGCGGGCGAGCTGGTCGGCCTGCTGGCGATAGCCATAGCCTGCCCCGCCATCGATCGCAGAGCCGGGGCGCAGGATCGGCCGCGCCTGCCCGGCCGGGTCGGACGGGTTCTGGCCGATCGGGCCGGTGGAGACGGGGCGCGGAGCGGGCGCGTCGGGCAGCTTGCGCGCTGCCGCCTCCGCCTTCTGCTTTTCCTTGCGGCTGGCCCACCAATAGCGGAGCTCGGGCTCGCCACCCTCCTGCACGACGAGCGTCGCATAGACCTGACCCGCCGGCAGCGGCAGCATCATGCGGTTTTCGATCAGCGCCAGCTCTTCCTCGAGCGGCACATAATAGGCGTCGATCGCCGCGATGCAGTGGGCGTGCAGATCCTCGTCCATTTCCGCGTCGCCGGAATGGAAGATCGCCCATTCCTCCAGATGTGCCATTTCGTAGCGGATCGAGGCGAGCCAGGCCGCGTCGGCCGCATCGGCGGGCTCGGGTTCGGCAACGATTTCGAGCCCATTGTCGACGCCCTGGTCGTAATTGCCCAGCATCAGGCGGGGCGGCGCGGGTTCGAAGCGCAGGTCGCGGCCGCACTGGCGGCGCACTCGCGCGCGGATCGCATCGAGCTTCGCATCGGCAAGGCCAAGTAGCAGCCCTTCGTCAGCGACGCGGCCGCGCTGTTCGGCCTGGTCGGCGAACAGGTCGAGCTCGTAGCGGCCGCCGGCGTCGGCGTAAGCCGTCTCGCCCACGAAGCGGAGCATCTTTTCGAGCTCGCGATCGCCGATCTTCAGGAGCCGGCGCACCAGCGCCGCCGGGTTGCCATGGCTGCGGTGCGGGTGTTCGAGGAACTTTTCATAGACGTGCAGCTGCACGGCGACGTCGTCGGTCGCGCCGAACGCCTTGGCGACATCCTGGCTGATCTCGCCGGCTTCCAGGGCGGCGAAGACGGTGGGATGGAGATTGCCGAGGCGGGCCCAGCGGCGGACGGTATCGACCGTCTGGCCGTTGGTGTCGGCGATCTCCTTCAGGCTGCGGCCGGTGGCATTCGCCCGCGCGACGGCGGCATAGACTTCGTAGGGACGCAGGTCGACGCGCACCAGATTCTCGGCAAGGCTGAGCTCGCGCAGTTCGCCTTCGTCCTCGATCTCGCGGACGATGACGTCGATGGGATGGTCGGCGGGCAGGCGCCCATCGCTGATCAGCTGCGCGAAGGCGCGAAAGCGGCGGCCGCCGGCGAGCGCGCCATAACGCTTCTTCCGGCCGCGCTGGGCTGGCATGGGGTGGACCACAAGCGGATAGAGCTGGCCGCGCGTGGCGAGGGATTCGGCCATGCCGGTGATCGCATTGGCGTCGTGCTGGTTCTGGCGGACGTTGAACGGGGAGACGCATAGCGCGTCGATCGTCATCGTGGTAACGGACATGGGTCTTCTCCTGGATAAGCACCTCTTCGTGCATGCATTTTCGGGATGGGATGGTGCGGACCGGGCGGGCGTAGACCCGGTCCGCACCCGCTTCGCCTGCCGGGGTGAGCTTGGGGACGAGGCAGGCGGGCGGCTGGTCGGGGCGATCAGCGCGAGCTGATGCCCATCATTCGGAAAATCGATGTCGAGCGCGCGGCATTCGGCGCAGGCGCAGATTGCGGCCGCGATCATGCGGCCGAGCTCCGCACGTAGAGACGTTCGTTGGTGTTCGGATCGACGCCGATGGTCATCAGACGCTCGACCGAACCGTCTGCATTCAGCAGCTGCGTTTCGTGGCCGAGTTCGAGCAGCACGCGCGTTCGCTGCGCGGATGCGAGCAGCCATTGGCGCATGGGCTCCCGTTTCCACGCGCCCGGCTTGTCGCAGTGAGCGATGACGTAGCCGGCGCTGTTCAGATCGAGCACGACGCCTGTGCGGTCCGGGCGCATCGCCAAGGGCATCGCGAGATGTTTCAGGTCGTCTCGCTCCCGCATGCGCTGGCTGCCGAGCCACCAGCACTGGAATGTGGCGCAAGCTTCAGGACGGTCGGCATAGATCGCGCACCCGCGATCAGTGCAATCTCCGCACTTGGTGTGCGCCGGCTTCACGCGGTCCGGCATGGTGACCTTCATCACCGTGCAGCAAAGGGTGCAGGATCCGCAGCCGGTCATAGGAGCAATCCGATCGCGGCGGCAGGATCGAAGGGCTGCTCCAGCGGATCAGCGGCCTCGAACGCGGTGCAGTGCGGGCCGCTGGCGCTGTTGGTGCGCCATTCGGCGGGATATTCCGCGTCCGTGACCTGATAGATCATGGTGTCGAGCGCGATATGACAACGACCATCGTCGTCATGGGCGCAAAGGCCGCACCAGCGCGCCATGAAGTCAGCGCCCTCGGAGCCGCACGACGGGCGATAGGCGCGGGCTTCAGCCATCTGCCTGCTCCGTGCCGGGGCCGCCGTCGTCTGACCGTCCGCGCGAAGGATAGCGGTCGAGAAACCCCTTCAGGCGGACCAGTGAATCGATCCAGCCATGCCGGCCGGGCTCGTGCTTGCGCACCAAATCGATCAACTCATGATCGACGCTGCAGCGCATAGCGTCGTCGATTGGCTCCAGGGCTTCGCGTCGTCCGATCAGTCGGCCCATGCGGACGGCGTTGGCGACCACGTGCACCCGATACAGGCTCCAGTTGCGGTGGAGCGCCGCGCTATCAGCCGAGGACAGGACAAGGTCGGCGATATCCTCGTCGGATAGGCGGGTGACGAAGCGCTCGCTAACCATGCGCCGCCTCCGCCGGAACAGGCGTCACGCGGTCGAGCAGGTAGCAGCCGCTGACGCTTTCGACCCAGATGACGGCCGAGTGGCCGGAGAGGATCTGCGCTTCTGAGCGGGTGACGGTGCGCAGCTGCTCGCCGGTGTCACGCTGGAGGATGACGGGCTGGCCTACGGGGAAGCGGGCGTTGAACGCATCGACCTGGCGCTGGAGCTCGCCGAGAGATTTGCGGCGCGGGGGCTGGGCCATGGTTACATGCCCTCCATCTGGAGCTCAATCGACTTGAGCCCGTCGATCAGGCCGCGGAGGCCGCGGCGGCTGATCGCGATGGCGATCGCCTCGCCAGTCGGGGCGAAGGGATTGCCGCCCCAGATCGAGATCAGCGCCTTGTTGAGCTCCGGGATCGGCGCCCAGCCCAGCGACGCGCCTTCGCAGACGGGCAGCAACTGGAAGAAGCCGGCGCGGAAGCCGTCGGGGATCCAGGCGCAGCCATTGTCGTCCAGCAGGATCGGGATCGAGAAGGGCTCGATCGGATCGGCCTTGATCGGCGGCAAGAGTTCGACGGAGGGGGTCATCAGACGCTCGCCTCCTCACGGCGGGCGTCCCGACGCGCCAAGGTCAGCAGGCGGCCGCGCACGCTGCTGTTGGCGCGGCCGAGCCGCTGCGCGACGATGTGCAGCTTGACGCCGGCTTGCTCGAGCTCGATCAACTTCGCATCGTCCTCGGCGGTCCAGGGGCGACAGGGCCGGCCATTGCGCCAGTAGGTTTCACGCGGCGCCGACGATCGGCCTCGCAAGCGCGCGGGCGCGTCGGCGCCGAGCCGCATGCATTGCCAGTTGATCGACGAGCCGCTGATCGGCGTGCCGGCGTGGGTGAAATGTTCCGCGATCCGACCGGGGCCCCAGCCCCGCTCGCGCAGGCGCGCCATTTCGTCCAGCTGCTCGTCGGACAGTCTGCAACGCCGGGTCATGACTGCCACCACCAGATCAGCGCGGCGGCAACGATGCCGCAGACGAAGCCGAGCAGCATGGCGCGGCTGACGCCGCGCAGGTCGGCGTCGAGCTGCGCGTCGGCATCCTCGATGAAGGTCAGGCGTGGCCGGGGCTCGTCCCAGAAGCGGACGTCGGGATCGTCCTGGGCATAGTCGCGGGGGCGAAAGGGCGCGGGTCGGGAGGGTGAGGGCATAGGTCAGGCCTCCTTGAGGGCGAGAGAGGTGGGGGCGCAGGCGGTGCAGAGATGCTCGCTCGACCAGGCGCAGGTGGCGTGGCCGTCGAAGCAGGCGTCGTTCTGGCTGCAGCCGCAGGTCAGGCAGATGCGGGGGGCGGGGTTGACCGCGTCCGTGCCGAAGCTGCGGATCGCGATCAGCTGCTGGAGCACGGTACGGTCGAAGCGGAAGGCGCGGCCGAGGGTCGCGATAACGTCGGGGCTGAGCGCCGCGATGTCGCGCTCGATGCGGTCGATCCAGGCGGTCTTGTCGATGCCGCCCAGGCGCGGATCGGTGTGGACCAGCGCGGCCACGTCCATGATCGAGAGGCCGGCGGCGACGCGGCGCTTTCGCAAATAGGTGCCGGGGGTCATCATGGGCAACGCTCCCGAAAGGAGGCAGCAGAAAAGCCTGCCCGAAAGCGCGTCAGGTGCGCCGGGCCGGCCGGGTTTCTTGATCGGGTCTTGATCGGCGGGGCGATTTCGCTGCGGAAAATGGCGGAAAATCGCGCGCCGGCTTTTTGACCGGGATTTGATCGGCAGGCGTCCCTGCCGGGCGATCAGGGCGGCGCGCGCGGGCGGCCGCCGAGGCGGGCGAGGATGCGATCGGCCCAGTTGCGCACGTCGAGCACTTCCTTGGTCGCGCGGGCGGTCTCGGCGTCGCCGGAATCGGGCTCGGCCGCTTCCAGCAAGGCGAGGTTCGCCTCGTTGGTTTCGCGCATGAAGCCGAGGGAGTCGCGGCGCAGTTCGTGCTTGTCGGAGAAAGCAACCGCGTCGGCCGCGCCAATCATGTCGGCATGCGCCTGAAGCAGCGGATCGCCGATGCCGCCGTTGCGGCGATAAAGGATGCCCAGCGTGATCATCGCAGGCAGCGGCGGCTGCTCGTCGCGATCGGGATCGCCCCAAGCGCGCACGGTGCGCTCATTGTAGTCGACCGCTACCGCCATGCCGGCCCAGCCACCGACGCCTTCCTGGCCCGCGATGCGGGCGAGAGCGGCGTCGATCGACAGCGGGGCGCGCCGTTTGGTCAAAGTCCGGCACCCCGCAGAGGTGCGACCCGAAGGCGGGGCATGAACCTCGCGCGCGGCCACGCAGCGGAAGGTCCGGGGCGGCCGGAGCGCCCGAGGAATTTCATGGTTCGGCCGTTCAAGTCCGCCCGAATCGAGAGAAAGGCCGCCGCCGGACGGCTGTTCAGAGATGTTCCGGCGGCGGCAGGATAGTCCCCGGTGGGTCGAAAGCGGGAAGTCTTGCCGGGGGCTATGGGACGAACGCGCAGCCCAAAGGCGCGCGGGGATTGGGGGAGACTGGCAGGGGGGCGACGGATAGCGCGGAGGGATGACGGACTCATGGCCGCACCCCTTCCAGCTGCTGGTCGCCGGCCTGCCCACTTTCGCGCGGATAGATGTCGGGGCGCAGATCGTGGCGCGAGATGCCGGTGGCATCCTCGACGACGAGGACGTGCTCCGCCTGCAATGGTCGCCCATCCTTCAGCCGTTTCGAGATCGCGCCTTGGGTGCGACCAACCAGAGCAGCGAAAGGAACTTGGCCCCCCGCAACTTCGATCGCGCGCCGGAAGGCCGCTAACATCGATTCACTCTCGCTCATGACAACCGGAATATTCCTATTGGAAAGCCTCTGTCAATTCCGAAAGTGCGATGGCGGAATATTCCGGTAGTTATATTTTGTGAACATGATCCTAAGCGAGCGAGTCCGGGACCGATTATCTGCGTCAGGCATTACGCAGGCCGAACTCGCGCGGCGGGTTAATGTCACGCAGGGCGCGATCGCCAAGATCGCTAAAAACAATCCCCATCGTTCCTCGGTGCTTCATCTTGTGGCCCGTGAGCTTGGCACTACGCCGGCATATTTGACGGGCGAGACTGACGACCCGCTCGCCGACGCGCCGCAATCGCCGTTGCTCGATTCGGAAGAACGCGAGCTGGTCGATCATTTCGGCCACCTCGCGCCGGCTGATCGCCGCGCGCTGCTCCAGATCGCCCGCTCGATGGCGGGAGGTGCACCGCCGTCCGAGACGGTCCACGCCCGCGGCGGAGAGGGGAAAGCCGCACGCGGGACGCTGCACGACAAAAAGCCGCAGTTCAAAGGGGAAGATCAGTGACGCGGCGCAAGCGGCGCGTAGGGAACGCCCCCGCGCCGCCGCGCTCTTGTTGCATTTATTGTGGCCAGCCTGGAACGACCAAGGAGCATATTTGGGGTCGGTGGAGCAAGGATATCGTTCCCCGCGTCCATCCATATTCCAATCATACACTTCGGTTGGAAGATGCATCCGGCCGCGAAAAATTCAGTCGTGGCGCTATGTGTCGCCCAGGCGACCTACGGGACCAATCACTCCGTATCGCCTGTCAGGCTTGCAATAGTGGATGGATGGCAAAGGTCGGGGAAAATGTTAAGCCAATTATGTCCGAGCTTGCCGCCGGGCGCGGGTGGCCTATCCAAACTGATCAGTTTTTGACGCTGGCATTGTGGATGACCATGTTCACGATGAGCTATGAGATGGGTCACCGACCTACTGCGGCAGCCACAGCAACCGAGCGCCGGTTCCTCATGCAAGAGCAAAGGCCGCCGGATGGATGGGTGGTAGCGGTGGGCCGTCACGAGGGGCCGCTGTGGGCACACAAAGTGAACCATTGCGGGTTTGCAATTGTCAAACCTGGCGAGTTGGTGACGAGTGACACCAAGCACCATGGGCAAATCACCGTGTCGACCTTCGGCGATTTGCTCTTTGCTGTCGCGAGTGGGTTCCCCTTCCCGGTGGACGTACATTTCCGATCCAGCCTGATGCATATCATCTGGCCACCTCCAACATCCGTGATCGAAAGCGGCGACTTCGTGCATAACGACGATGATGTCGAATGGGTGGCGCATGCGATCCAGTGGGCTTGGGGGCAATCTGAAGACGCGCAGGCATTCAGACGGATCATGAGCGGCCGTTTGCGGGTCCCAACCGAGTATCTTCCCCCCATGATGCAATATCATCGTCGTCAGGGATGGCAGGCTGACATCCACAATGCGCCCTATGAGCCAATCAACATGCCAGCCCGCGAGGATGATCCAATCGACAGTCAAGCGGTTCACACGCGCAGCGGGGCGACCGGAGCGGGAGGCGAAATCCACGACAACAAGCCAGCGGATCGGGGGCAATAGGCATGGTCTTCGTAATTTTTTGGCTGATATGCGGCGGCATCGCCGCGATGATTGCGTCCAATAAGGGGGGCAGCGGAATCCTGGGGTTTGCTGTCGGCGTCCTGCTGGGCCCCTTCGGTATCATCGCAGCCTTTTTCATGGGCAGCCAGAAAGAGGTCGAGGCCAAACAGATCGCATCGGGCGACAGCAAGAAATGCCCTCGCTGCGCCGAGCTGGTGAAGGTCGATGCGCTTGTCTGCAAGCATTGCGGGCATGAGTTCGCGTGATGTTATCGGCGGTGCCGCGGCAGGTGCGGGTGGTGATCACAGCCTCGTGCTGATTCTGACAATCGCCATGGCTGCGGCAGCCGTTCCAGCGGGACAGGCATTCACGTGCCATGCAATCCGCATATGGGACGGTGACGGGCCAATTTGGTGCGCGGAGGGCCCGCGCATTCGCCTTGCGGGCATCGGCGTGAGGGAGCTCGACGGACGCTGCCGGCCGTATCAGCCCTGCGCCGGGTCGAGCGGGATTGCTGCGCGTGATCATCTGGTTCGCCTGCTTGGTGGATCGCGTGGCCGGACGGTCGATGGCCACATTGTCGTGCGCTCGACTCTGCGCTGCGTGTCTGCCGGCGATGCAAAGGGCGGGCGCACCGCAGCCTGGTGTCGAACTTCCGGCGACGATCTCAGCTGCCGGATGATCCGCGACGGCTTCGCGCGCCGGTGGGAGACATTCTGGAAAAAGGGGGCCTGCTCATGAAAGTCTGGGGAACCATCATGCTGATCGTCGGCGTAGTGATCGCAGCGATCGCGCTGCTGCTGATGCCATCGACGGTCAGCATGGAGGACATGACCACGCTTTCCTATACCGGGTCCGTCATTGGGACTGGTCGCTTCATTGAGACGTACAACATGCCGCGCGCCCAGCTGCGCGAGATGGTCTTCCAGGGTGGCGGGCTGTTGTTCCTGGCCGGCATCGTTCTGCTTGCCGCTGGAACGATCCAGGAGGCGCTATCCGCTTTGATAAGCCGCACGGGCAGGGGCGGGGGCGAGGGCGACGACGCAGCGTCTGAGTCCATCGATCGGCCGGCATTTCCTCCGCTGCCGCTTGATTCGGATGAAGCCGCCCGCAACAGGAAGATCATAGCGGGGCTGGTCGTCGCTGTGGTGATCGCGCTGGCTGTCCTCGGCGTAATGGGCATGATGCGGGACGCCCGCACCGCCACCGGCCGCAAGAGCGATGAAGCGAATGCCATGGCGGCGGCAGACGCGGCGGAGAACGCATCGCGCGCGGCCGACAACGCGATGAACGCCGCTTTGCGTGCCGCCGACGAGGCCGCTGCGGAAGCCGCCCGCTAAGCGCAGACCTGCTGGCTAAAGTGAATGTTGACCGACTCCAATATCGTTCTCCATATGTTCTCGCGAAAGGCGGGCCATGGCGAGGAGCGAGGGAAATCGGGTTGTGCCCACGACGCTGTTCGAATGCGTCCTGTGGAACTATGGCGTGCATCTGCTTTGCCGCTGTCACCATCATGCCATTTTCCACCCGTGCGGCCTGTGGTGGCATTTCGATAAGCGGGGGTGGTCGGACGATTTCCGCGACATCACAGCGCGCTTCTATTGCCGCAAATGCCATGCGAAGAGCGGCCAGCGAATTCGGCCGTCGTTGGTGCAGCCATCGCAGACAATGCCGACCATCCTGCTTCCCATGCCGGACGAGCGCGAGTGGAAGCGCGCGATCGCGCGCAAGCGCGGGTAGCATCGCTGGATTTTCAACGACTTTCCCCCTATGTTCTCCCGAACAGGGAGGGCGCCCGCTTGGGCATCGAGATCGACATTCCCCGCCTGACGCCGACGATGGCGAGCAGGAAGAACCAGGTGCTGGCCTTCGTCCGCCTTTACTGGAACGCGCATAGCGTAGGCCCCTCGATCAGCGAGATCGCGCGAGCAGCCGGCTGCGCGCGGTCGCGGGCGCAGAAGCTGGTGACCAAGCTGGTCCGCGAGGGCCATCTTCACCGCATCGACGGCATGGCGCGGGGGGTTCGGCCCGCCAGCGTGCTGGAAGAGGCGCTGCGCCAACTGCGCGCCGCCGGCTATGTCGTCAACGACGACGTCATCGCGCCGCCGGCCGGCACCGCGCCGCTGATCGATATCGACGAGGCCGGCGCGCTGGTGGTGCATTCCGGCATGGGGAGCGGGTGGACAAATGCGCCACTGCCGCCCGACCGTGCGCGCGCGCAGGAAGGCCCGGAGGGAGACCGTGGGCATGCGGACGGAAACGGGTCGGGAACGGACGGGGGCGCTCCCTCTTAACCAGCAGGAACTGGCAAAGCGCGCCTGGGCATGGCGGCATCCCGATCGCGCCATCGAGGAGCGCAGGCTGCGCAAGGCGCGTGCCGAGCTGATCGACCGATGGCGACACAAGAATGCCGGCACGCCCGAAACCCATGAAGCCAACCGGCAGCGCCGCCCGGGTGCGATCGCGCGGCTGCATGCGTCGGGCCATCTGACCGACGACGAGATGGCCTGGGCCGAGCATATCGCCGTGGCGGCCGAGCAGATCATGGCTGGGGTCGCGACGCGGACGTGCAGCCTGGAAACGCGGGTCGATATGTCCCGCCATGGCGACGCCTTCTTCGAAGCGCTCGGCGCAGTGTGGCGGGAGATGGCCTATTCGCGGTGGCGAAGCGCGATGGGGCCCAGCGCGGCGCTGGTGCTTGATATCGTGGTGCACGACGTCGGGCTCGCCCGTGCGGCCGCGGCGCACCACATTCATGTGCGCAGGGCACGGCGGCTGCTGACCGACGCGCTGCACCTGTGGGCGCGGGTCCATGGCGCGGTGCGCAAGGATGTGACGGCGGCCGATCTCGTCGCCGCGCATGCGGGGCTTACTTGATCACCTTTCTACCCCAAAGTCCGATCGGCTTTGCGCAGCCCGCCTTATGGCTATCGTCCTTGCAGCTCGCGAAAATGACGCGGCTCGGTTTGACTGAGCCGTCCGGGTTCACGTTGAGCTGATAAATCAGACGGAGATCGCGCAATTGATCGATGGCCGAATCCACGGTTCCTTCGATCTTCTCCTTTACAACCGCGTTGGTGGTGAACGGCAGAACCGAGAGGAGTGCATCAGCAGATTCCGCCTCACTCCCGAGTTCCGTATAGACCTCCTTCATTTCTCCGACCAAGCGCCAGAGATCGAAGTCGTCGCGATCGAGCTGATACTGTCTGTTGATCTCATCAGCTTCCATGCGGCTTTCCCTGGCCATTTGTTGCAAATGCAACCGAGCCAATGCGACGATTTCCGGAGAGGCGCGCTCGTCGGCCGGGCCAGCGAGATCGACCTCCACCGGTTGCTCGGCGTCGGCCACCTTGAGCGCTTCACGAATGTCGTCCATCATCTGCTTCTTTATCGCAAAATGCAGCGCGGCCTGTTCCTGTCCGTTTACGAACTGCTGCAGGAACGGTGCACCCACGGCCACGATGATCACTAGCGCGTTGATCAGGGTCGATACCCAAGCCACGTTCACCGCGCGCCGGGCTTCTCGCACCGCCGCCCACTCCGCGTCCGTCCTGCACACCATCCTGTCGGCTGCCGGATCACCCGTCATCGCTGAACTCCCCCAAAATTCGCAATCGCGTTCAGAATGACAGAAGGGCATCTTTCGCGATAGACGCGACGCCATCACGAAAAATTGCCGGGGTGGACAAAAGCGCCACTGCCAAAATGGCCACGCAACCGCCAGAAACGACCCCGCGCTAATTGCGTCCAGAGCCCGCCCGGTCCCGACCAGGCGGGCTTTTTGCGTCGATGGAGGTTCGTCATGGCAGCTACGCCTACCCGGCCTTCGATCCCCGACATGCTCGAAAATGCCAGCCACGCGCTGGACGAGCTGATCCGCGATGCCCGCCTTCCCATCCCCCGAGGCCGCCATGACCATGTTCATGCCGACCTGGAAGAGCGGGCCCAAGCCATCGCGGCCTCCATCGTCGCGTCTTTCCGTGGGTTCGCGGCCGCATCGGCGCCGCCGATCATGCTGGAGACGGACGGACGCCGGGCCCGCGCCCTGTTCTGACCGGAGACCCTATGAGCAGCCTGCTTCGCCGCATCGAGATCCGCGGCCTGAAGGCGCGTGGCTACGGCCGCACGCCTTACCGCATCGCAAAGGACATCGACGGCCGCGAGCGCCCGGTCCGCGTGGCGCGCGGCGGGTTGATCCTTGGCCCTGAGCCGGACCTTGCCCGCATCGGCTATCGCTGGCCGCGCGTCGTCGACATGCGCAAGGCCTTAACCCGGGCGCTGCCGGCGTGAGCGAGGAGGATCTGTTAACCTTGCAGATCATGGCCCAGGGCGAGGGCGAAATGCGCCTGTCCAAGCGTCTGGTGCGCAGCCTGCTCGCGCAGCTGAAGCTCGACGAAGCAACCCGTCGCGCACAGGCCATGGTCGGCCGCATCGTCGGGACCGCAAGCTGATGGGTCGCGTTCGATCCGCCGCACAGCGAGCGCCCCAGACGACGGAGCAGGCGACCGCGCTGTGCACCCGCTATGCCGAGCGCAGCGCAGCCGCCGCCCTTGTCATCCAGGCGCGAGACGAAACGATCGCCGCGGCCAATCAGTCGGCCGACGCCGAGCTGGTGCCGATCGTCGCCGAGCTCAAGGATATCGAGAAGCAGCTCAAGCCCTGGTTCGCGGCGCATTTCGACGCGCTGACCGGCGGCAAGCGCAAGTCGATCGAGCTGGGCGGATGTTATCTCGGCTATCGGCTGGACAAGGCGAGCGTTGCCTTCGCCCATGGCAAGGATGACGACATGACCGTGACGCTGCGCGCGGCCGAGCTCACCGACTATGTCCGCACCAAGCATTCGCCCGACAAGGCGGCAATCATGAAGGCGCTGGAGGGCGAGCGCGACGCATTGGCGATCCGCGAAGCCGAAGCCCCGTCATTGGCAGACAATGGCGGACCTCCCATAGAAGAGGCCGCGCGACAGGCGCTGTCGCCGCTTCACTATCTCGGCTTCTCCATCAAGCAGGGCGAGAGCTTCTTCCTGGAGCCGGTCGCGCAGGACGGCGCGATCGAGCCGTGATCGACGCGGGATTTGATGCGGCCAGGGCCGGCGAAAGACTGGTGCGCAAGCTGGAGCAATCGGCGGAGGTGGCGGGCTGCACGCTGGATGTGGTTACGGGCGATAGCCAACGCGTGTCCTGCGGCGTCTTCGACAGCGCGCTGCACTGGCTGAAGGTTTCCGTCGGCGGATCGTCGGGCCGCGCCTGGCTGGAGACGCTCGACGAATATTCGATCCATGTGCCCGGCTTCGTCCTGGCGCAGCTGGCCGTCGGCGCCATCGATGACACGGGCGGGCAGATGCTCGCCGAGATCGAGGCGCAGATGGTGAAGGAAGCATAAGCGGCCCGGCCGCAATACCCCCTCGTTACAGGAGCCCTTCATGCCCGGTGTCACCGCCAACATCGCCCTATCCGTCGCCGCCAAGCTGACCGGCACCGCCGACCTTGGCAATCCTCTCGCGCCGGTGACGCTCGAGAAGGTCATCCGCATCGTCGGCGGCACCGATGCGCTGGGCAAGGCGGACATATTGTTCGCCGACACGCGCACGATCGCCGCTTCCTCGAGCGAGAATCTCGATTTGGCCGGCGTGCTGACTGGACTGCTCGGCGGCACGATCACCGCGGCCGAGATCACCGCGATCATCGTGACGGCCGATGCCGGCAACACCAACGACGTGCAGATCTTCGGCGCGGCGAGCAACGCGTTCAACGGCCCGCTTTCGGGCACCACGCCCAAGCTCAGCGTCGGTCCCGACGATGTGGCGATGATCACCAACAGGAAGGGCTGGACGGTCACGGCCGGCACCGGCGACATCCTGCTGGTGGGCAATAGCGGCAGCGGCACGCCCGTCACCTACACGATCATCCTGATCGGCCGCACCGTCGCGGCCTGATGCCCCGGCAGGCTCCGCGCTTTCGGCCGCCGGGATGGCGGCCGCCGGAGCCTTGGGCGACCAGCAAGGGCAAGAGCCGGCAGCAGCGTGGCTACGACGCTGTCCATGATGAGATGCGCAAGCGCGTGCTCATCGAGGAGCCATGGTGCGCCGAGTGCCTGCGCACTGGCGTGGCTCCGCCCGGGCGCACGGTGATCGCCGACCACATCCGCAACCGTGCGGAGGGCGGCGGCAACGAGCGCGAGAACTATCAGGGCCTTTGCGACCGGCACTCAAAGGCGAAGACTGCGCGCGAATCGGCTCGCGCCCGGCACCGCAACCGGATCGATTCGGACTGATCGGCCACCTGCAAATGGGTCGCGATCAAGTGAAATCGGACGCATTTCGGCCCGTTTCGAGCGATCTGCACCCCCGGGGGAGGGTCAAAACTTCCCTGTGGAGGGCCCCGGGACCGCGCCTGTGGTCATTTTCTCACGCGGTCAAAATCAAAGGGTAAAAAGTGAGGGCCAGGGATGGCTAGAGGCGGATCCCGGTCCGGAGCTGGACGGAAGAGGAAAGACCCGGCGCTGAAGGAGGCGATGGGTACATATCGCGCCGATCGCGATGCACTCTTCAATGAGGACGTGCCGCTCGGCCCGATGGTCGCACCGCTTCACCTGTCCGATATCGCTCGCGGGTACTTCGCGACGATCGCCGACATTCTGGAGCAGCAGAAGCGGTCGAGCCCGCACTATGCTGAGCATGTCGGGCTGCTGGCGCTCAGGCTCGAGCAGATCGCGATGTATCAGGCGGTCATCGAAACCGAAGGCTGCACCTTCACGACGCAGAGCGTGATCACGACCAAGGACGGGTCGGTGTCAGCGCTCAAGATCATGAAGCGCGCGCACCCCGCCGTAGCCATGCTCGACGCTGCTATGCGCCACGCCCAGTCGCTCCTCGGCGAGCTGATGCTCAACCCCTCGGCCGCGCTGAAGCTGGCGACCGGGCACAAGCAGGTCGAAGACGACCCTTACGCTGACTTCTGATGTGGCCGAGGGGCGTGATTATGCGGGCATAGCCCGCAAATATGCCACCGACGTCTGTTCGGGGAAGATCCCAGCCGGATTGCAGATCCGGCTCCAGTGCAGGCGATTCCTGGATGAGCTGAAGCTCAGCCGGGCGAGGGGGACGAAGTTTCCCTTCGTCTTCGACACAGACCGCGCGGGCAAGCCGTGCCGGTTCATCGAGACGCTGCCGCACAGCAAGGGCAAATGGGCCCGCTCAAAAGAGCGCCTGGTCCTGCAGCCGTGGCAGATCTGGATCATCTGCGTCACCTTCGGCTGGCTGCATCGGTCCGGCGCGCAAAAGGGCCTCCGGCGATTCCGCCGGCTGTTCCTGGTCGTGCCGCGCAAGAACGGCAAGTCGGCGATCGCCGCGGGCCTTGGCCTCTACATGCTGTGCGCCGACGGGGAGTTCGGCGCCGAGGTCTATTCGGGCGCGACCAACGAGAAGCAGGCCTGGGAGGTTTTCAAGCCGGCGCGCCTGATGGCGGACCGCACGCCGGCACTGAAGCGCAAGTTCGGCATCGAGATGCTGGCGAAGACCATCTCCCGCCCGGGGGATGGGTCGAAGTTCGAGACGATCATCGGGGATCCGGGCGACGGGCAGTCGCCCAGCTGCTCGATCCACGACGAATATCACGAGCATCCCGACGACGGCCAGGTCGACACGATGGTCACCGGCATGGGCGCCCGCGACCAACCGCTGCAGCTGCTGATCACGACCGCCGGCGATAACCTCGCCGGTCCCTGCTACGCGCTGATCCAGGAGGAGCGGAAGAAGCTCGCCGGCATCGGCCATAATGGCGGGCCGCCGCTCGACCACGAAACCCTGTTCGTCGAATATACGATCGACAAGGAGGACGACTGGAAGTCGGAGCTGGCGCTCCGCAAGGCCAACCCGAACGCCGACGTGTCGGTGTCGATGGACTTTCTGCGGGCCCGGCAGCGGGACGCAATATCGACGCCGCGCAAGGCGGGTGTCTTCAAGACGAAGCACCTCAACCTGTGGGTGTCGACGAAGGCGGCCTATTACAGCGTCGAGCATTGGCGCGCCTGCGCGGACCCGGATATCCCGGTCCGCGCGGCCGACGCGATCGAGCTTCCGAAGCTTCAGGGCCGCCGTTGCATCATCGGGCTCGATCTCGCGTCGAAGATCGATATTGCCGCGCTGGTCTACCTGTTCCCGCCGATCGGTGCGAAGGCGACAAAGGATGATCCCTGGATCATCATCACCCGTTATTTCCTGCCGGAAGACACGGTCGCCGAGGTCGAGCCCTATCAGGGTTGGGATGCGCAGTCGCTGCTGGACGTGACGCCCGGCAACGTCATCGACTTTGATGAGATCGTCGAGGCGATCGACGATGCGAGCAGCCGCTTCCAGGTCGAGCATGTCGCATACGACCCGTTCCAGGCGACCTGGCTGGCCACTTCGCAGACAAAACGCGGCGTCCCGATGATCGAGGTCCGGGCCACGGTTGGCAACCTGAGCGACCCGATGAAGGAAACCGATGCCGCGATGCGCGCCGGGACGATCGCCCATGGCGGTTGCCCGGTGATGGAATGGCAGGTCAGCAACGTCGTCGCGGCCGCCGACAAGAAGGACAATGTCTATCCGAATAAGCCGGATGGGCAGCCGCACCTGAAGATCGACAATTGCGTAGCCATGATCATGGCTTTCGCCCTGGCCCTCGCCAACGAGGCCGAGGGTCCGTCCGTCTACGAGACCCGCGGCGTTCGGGTGCTCTGAGGAGAATGCATGGGCATGTTTGACCGCCTCCTCGGCCGTTCGGCCGGGGATGCACCCGCGCATTCAATCGCCGGCGGCGCGCCGCTGTCGTTCGGGCCGCGCGGGCGTCCGCCGGCGATGGCCATGGCTGGCGACGGCGGCATCATCATCGCCACCTCGGCGGAACTGGAGGCGGCGCTTCGCGGCGAATCCGGCATGACCGGCGAGGTGGTAACGCCAGAGACGGCCATGCGCGTCGGGGCGGTGTTCGGGTGCATCCGCCTGATCGCCGGCAAGGTGGCGACGCTGCCGATCGACGTGAAGCGTAGGGTGGACGATCGCACGCGCGTCGATGCGTCCGACCATGCCGTCGCGCAGCTGCTGCAGCGGAAGCCAAACCGGTGGCAACGGCCGGCCCAGTTCAAGCGCATGATGCAGGCGCATGTCCTGCTGCGCGGCAACGGCTTTGCGCTGAAGTCGATATCGCGTGGCGAGGTCCGCGAGCTGATACCGATCCATCCCGACCGGGTTTCCGTCCGCCAACTGGACAGCCTGGAGCTGGAATATACCGTCACCCGCAGGGACGGAACGCAGTTCAAGGTCAGCCAGGCCGACATGTTCCACCTCTATGGCCTGACGCTCAACGGTTATTCGGGCGTAACCCCGCTTACCTATGCGCGGGAGACAATCGGTCAGGCGCGGGCGCGCGATCGGCAGGTTGCCGCGACCTTCAAGCACGGCGCGCGGCCGTCCGGCGCGGTGTCGATGCCGGAGGGCAAGAAGCTGACCGATCCCGCCTTCGACCGGCTGCAGCGTTCGCTCGACGACTTCCGCGCCGGCGGCGACAAGGATGGCGGCGTGCTGCTGCTCGAGGAAGGTCTGAAGTGGGAGAAGATCTCGCTCAGTCCGACCGACATGGCCTGGATCGATGGGCAGAAGCTCTCCCGATCCGAGATCTGCATGTTCTTCGGCGTGCCGCCGAGCATGATCGGCGACAATAGCGGGTCCGATTCTAACTGGGGCACCGGCCTGGAGCAGAAGTCCAACGGCTTCAGCGCCTACACCATGGATGACCATCTGGTCATGTGGGAGGAAGAAGCCAGCGCGATGGTGTCTGACCCGCGCATTTACGTCCGCTTCAATCGCTCTGCCATGGTCCGAACGGACATCAAGACGCGCTATGCTGCCCATGCGACAGGGCTTCAGTGGGGCTGGATGTCCCCCAACGAGGTGCGCGCGCTGGAGGATATGAACCCGCGCGACGATGGCGACATCTACTACCCGCCGCCGAACACCGCAGGTGACGACGCAGCCGACAACGACGAGTCCGAGAGCGGCGGCAAACCAAAGGACCAGAAAAACGATGATGCGTAACGCGCCGCGCCTGTTCGCGAGCGCGCGCCCCGGCGCGCTGCCGCTCCCAGTCGACAAGAAGCTGCAGGCGTTTACGCCGGCATCGGTGCTCGACCGCTATGGTGAATCGGCCGCCGGCCTGCGTGCGATCGCCCAGGGCGACAACATCATCACCGTCTTTGACACCATCGGGGAGGATTACTGGTCCGGCGGCGGCGTGACGGCCAAGAAGATCGCATCGCAGCTGCGCGCGATCGGCGATCGGGACATCGAAGTCCACATCAACAGCTATGGCGGCGACCTGTTCGAGGGCTTCGCCATCTTCAACGTGCTGCGTGAGCATCCCAGGTCCATCACCGTCAAGGTGATGGGCATGGCGGCATCGGCGGCGTCGGTGATCGCCATGGCAGGCGACACGATCGAGATTGGGGCGGCCAGCTTCCTGATGATCCATAATTGCTGGGTCATCGCGATGGGCAATCGCCACGACATGGCCGAGACTGCCGCATGGCTCGCACCGTTCGATTCTGCGATGGTCGACGTCTACGCCGCGCGATCCGGCTCGGAGCGGGACGATATCGGAAAGTGGATGGACGCCGAGACATACATGTCCGGCAGCACCGCGATCGAGCGCGGCTTCGCCACCGCGCTCTTGGCGGCCGACCAGATCACCGTCGACGAAAACGCCCAGGCCGCAGATCGCCGCGTCAATGATCTACGTGCGATGGAGCTGGCGCTCGTCGCGTCGGGCATGACGCGCACCCAGGCGCGTGCCCGCATCAAGGCATTGAAGGGCACGCCCGGCGCTGCCCTCGAATCGGACGTCACGCCAGGCGCTGACGACCAGCAGCTCAGCGAGGCCCTGAAGGGGTTGCTCGCTTCCTTCAAATAGGGAGATTCCCATGTCGAATACCAATGCTGCCGCGTCGAGCGCGGCCGGCGCGATCGCGCTTGCGCGCCCGTCGGCCATCCCGGCAAACCCGCTTCCCACGCCCCGCGCCGTCATTGCCATGCCGCGCGCAGACAACGAAAATCCGATGGCGCTGATCCAGCAGATCCAGGCGGCGGTCAAGGAACTGCGCGACAAGCAGGAGGAAGCGGACAAGGGCCGCACCACTCAGGCCGAGGTCGACGCCGCGATCGCGCCGATCAACGCGGAGATCGACCGCCTTTCTGCTGCGCTGAGCGCGGCGCAGCTGGGCGGCGGCGCCGGTGATTCGCTGAATGCGGCCGAGCGTCAGCACAGCACCGCTTTCGCCACCTGGTTCCGCCGCGGCGAAGTGGATGCGGATCTTGGGCAGCTGTCCGTTCAGGCGGCGCTGACGACCCAGTCCGATCCGGATGGCGGCTACCTGGTCCCGGTGGACTGGGAACAGGGGATCGAGCGCGTACTCGGCACCATGACCGCGATGCGCCAAATCTGCCGCGTGATCCAGGTCGGTGGTGGCGGATACCGCAAGCTGGTCAACATGGGCGGGGCGACCTCCGGCTGGACCGGCGAAGAGGACGCGCGCAGCTCCACCGCGACGCCGACCCTGCGCGAATTGTCGCTGCCCTTCGGCGAACTCTATGCCGAGCCGGCTGTCACCCAGACGATGCTGGACGATGCGCGCTTCGACGTGGAAGCCTGGCTCGCCAGCGAAATCGCGATCGAGTTCAGCGAGGAGGAAGGCCAAGCCTTCATCACCGGCAACGGCAAGAACAAGCCGCGCGGCATCCTCTCCTATGACACGGTCGCCAACGCCTCCTACAGCTGGGGCAAGATCGGCTTCGTGAAGACCGGCAACGCCAGCGCCTTCGCCACCACCAATCCGGCGGACGCGCTGATGGATCTGCTGTTCGCGCTGCGGCAGGGCTATCGCAACGGTGCGGCCTTCCTGACTTCGGATTCGGTAATGGCCGAGATCCGCAAGTGGAAGGACGGGCAGGGCAACTATCTCTGGTCGCCGCCGAGCGCCGCCGAGCAGGTCGGCACCATCCTGGGCAAGCCGGTCCACACCGACGACTATATGGATGCCCTGGGCGCCAACAAGTTCCCGGTGGCGGTCGCCGACTGGCAGAAGGCCTACACGATCGCCGACCGCTTCGGCACCCGCGTGCTGCGCGATCCCTTCACCAACAAGCCCTTCGTGAAATTCTACACCACGAAGCGCGTTGGCGGCGGCATCACCAACTTCGAGGCGATCAAGTTCCTGAAGTGCTCGACCTGATCGTCTGACGATCGGGCTTTCTGGCTTTCCGCCTTTCTGGCCGCCGGCGGCAACGCTGGCGGCCACCATTCTGACATTCGGAGACTTCCATGAAGGACATCCATTCGGACATTTCGGTCGCGGTGGCGATCGAGAATGCCACGCTGTCGGCCGACAACACGCCGCTCGCGATCGACCTGCTGGGCTATAACGCGGCCGAGATCATCCTGGCGATCGGCGTCGGAGGCATCACGTTCAGCGGGACCAACAAGATCGAGTTCAAGCTCACCCATTCCGATGACAACACCACCTATACGGCGGTGGAGCTCAAGGACATGCTGGGCGTGACGTCGGTCGACACCGGCGGGATCATCAAGGCACTGACCAGCGCGCATGCGGCCGCGGCGGCGTACCGCTTCGGCTACAAGGGCGGAAAGCGCTACCTGAAGCTGCTCGCCGACTTCAGCGGCACCCATGGCACCGGCACGCCGATCGCCGGGCTGGTGCTGAAGGGCGAAGGCCAGGACAACCCTCAGGCTAACCAGGCGTAAGCAGCCATGGCGCTGGACGGTCCGATCAGCATCGACGATGCTCGCCTTCACATGCGCGTCGATACGCGCAGCGAGGACGAGAATATCGGCCGCCTCATTCGCGTGGCGGCGCGGCAGATCGAGACCGTCTATGGCGTGGTTTCGGTGCGGCGGGAGGTGACGTTCGTCGTCGACCGCTTCACGCCGGAGGTTCGTCTGCCGCTGATCCCGGTGCAGCCGGACAGCATCACCGTGTCCTATCTCGATGGAGCCGGCGAATTTCAGCCCTTCACCGATTTTCGCGCCGTCACCCGGCACGACTGGACGTGGATCAGCCCGGCGGTCGGTGCGCGCTGGCCGACGCCGGCGTGCGTGCCGGGCGCAATCACGGTGACAGCCAGCGTCGGGTTCGTCGATCCTGAAGCGGAGTTGCAGGAACAACTGCGGCAGCCACCGGAGGAACTTCAGCAGGCGACCCGACTGGTGGTGGAGCATCTGTATCGGCGCATGCCCGGCGATCTGCCCGAAGGCGTCGACGCCCTGGTCGGCCATTATCGCTACCTGAGGCTGTGATGGCGCACTCCCGGCTGAGCGCCACCGCTCGCGACAAGCCGATCCTCATCCAGGCGATCGTCGCCGCCACCGACGGCTTCGGGCACCCGACGGTCGAGCCGGAGCCACGCGAGATTGCGCGGCCTTGGGCGAATATCGCGTTCGGCAGCGGATCGGAACAGCGGGAGGCCGCGCAGCAGGGCGGATCGCAGGTGGCAAGCTTTGCCGTACTCTGGACGCCCGAGACGAAGTCGGTGAGCGTGCGCGATCGCATCCGCTATCCGCTGAGCGACCCCGACCCGGCGAAATGGCCGGTGTGGGAGATAAACGCTGTGGCGGAGCTGGGCTTCAACGAAGGCTTCGCCTTCACGGCGACGCGGGTGGCGGCGTGAGCGGCGGCGCCTACGAGATAGAGGGGCTCGACGCACTGCTCGACACGCTCAATGCCCTTCCCGAGCAGATGGGCAAGAATGCGATGCAGCGGGCAGGGGAGCGGGCGCTGGAACCCTTCCTGGCTGTCGTAAAGGACATCGCGCCGGCGGACGATCCGAGCGACACGCCAGACCGCCCAGCCAACGCCTACCGCAACAGCTTCGTCATCAGCACGAAACTGAACGAGCGCCAGTCCAAGCTGAAGCGGCGTGGGGGCAAGAATTACACCGAGGTCTATGCCGGCACCAATGATCCGGTCGGCACCTGGCTCGAATTCGGGTTCATGCATCGGCGCGGCGACAGCCTGAGCTGGGTGCCGCCGCAGCCGCATGTATCGGTGGCGTGGAACGTCACCGCCGGCGACGTGCTGGGCGAAGTGGTGGTCGCGCTTGCCGATGAACTGGATCGCGCTTTGACCCGGGCGGTGCGGCGGGCATGACCTTTGAGGAAGATCTTCTCCAGCGTGTCTCGCAGTCGCCGATCGCCGCGAGCCTCGCCCGATGGAATGGCGCGCCCACGATTCATTGGGGCGATCGGCCGGAAGGGGCCGGGCTGACGGCGATCGTCTTCACCATGATCGATGAAGGTCTCGATTACACCCATGGCGGGCGCGACAAGCTGCGGATCGCCCAAGTGCAGGCCGATACGATGGCTGCAAACTATGGCGATGCGCGGGCGGTGGCCGACGCGCTCGGGCTGCTGCTCGAAGGCACGGCGGAGGTGAACGGCCGCACCTTCACCCACGGCTTCATCGATCTTGAGCGCGATATTCCCGTCGTCGGCGTTGCCGGCGCGCGATCGGTCTACGGGCGCACCCAGCGCTTTTCCATCTACCACAAGGAGTAAGGGCTATGTCCAACCCCAATAAGGGCGCGGAATTCTACTTCACCGATGCGGACAACTTGGAGTTCGAAATTCCCGAGGTCATATCGGTGACGCCGAGCAATCCCACCCGTCCGACCTATCAGGATTCGCACCACAAGACCGAAGGTGCGCACAGCTACAAGGGCGAGAAGCTGCTGGAGCCGGGTACGCTCACCGTGCGGGTCAACTATCTGTCGGGGTCGGAGGCGGACATCAAGCTGCTGGCGATGCTGAACGCGACCGACCCGGTTCCCTATCGCTCGGTGCATAACGCCGCCGCCGGCGCCAAGCGCCAGGTTGCCGGCAACGCCATCCTGACCGGCTATGCGCCGCAGGACATGCCGATCACCGGCAAGCAGGAAGCGGTTCTCACCTTCCAGGCTAGCGGCGTCGCGACCCACGGAGCCGCCGCATGACGAATCCGCTGCGCGGTGAAGTCGCCCTGGTGCTGGGCGATCTCAGGCTGACGCTGAAGATGGGTGTCAACGCCCTGTGCGCCGCCGAGCCGGTGCTGGGTATGAAGACCAAGGCCATCCTCGACGATATGGAAGATGGCGTCGATGGTCCGGCACTCGACACCATCCGTGTTCTGGTCTGGGCGGGGCTACGCAAGCATCACGCCGATTATCATCTAATTCAGGTCGGCGACATGATCGACGAACATGGACCGGCTATCTTCACCAGCGCGATCCTAGCCGGCCTCGCTAGCGCATTCGGTACGGCGGCGGAGGGTAAGGAGGGGGTAAACCCTCGGCAGCGACGGAAGAAGACTGGGACTGGCTAAAGCTCCACCAGCGATGGTGTGAAGCCGGATTTGATCCGGACGCTTTCTGGGACCAGACTCCACGCCTCGTTCGATCGGCTCTCACTGGCCATCTAGATCGGGTTCAGCGCGAGCAGCGAACGTTGATCGAAGTCAGCTGGCATAATGCGCGGTGGTCGTCGTTCAGCGAGCGGCTCGAATCCCTTACCGACGTGCTGCGCCAGGCGAGCGGAAAGGCCGAAGATCCTGACGTCAACTGGCACAAGATGAAGGCGTGGGCGGCGGCCTATGGGCAGGCTGTCGAAGAGAACTAATCCCCCACCAAGAAATCTTTTACCCGGCTCAAAAAACTATCGGTGGCCTCAGATTGCGAGGGCTCGCCTTTCGCGAGGCGCTTCAAATACCGGATCGTCGCTGCGCGCTGGGCCATGGATGCGATGAAATAGGGAATAGCAGCAACGCCTATACCAACCGCTGCCTGTGCCGCCGTCTGGGGCGCGCTTAGATCGGGAGAAATGCTGGTTAGGACCAGCCACCCACCGACCAGCGCACATAAGAATGCAACCATTTCCCAGATTGCCGTCATGTTTTCGCCCTTTTGCTTCGAGGAATCGCCGTGACCAAGGATGTTATCGGTGCGCTTCGCGTCACGCTAGGCTTTGACACGTCGCAATTCGAACATGGCTCCGCACGGGCGACGCAGACCATCAAGCGCGATGCCCAGGCTATCAAGGCTGAAATCGGCGGGTTGAGATCTGCGATCGGGAATCTCGCGGCGGCTTTCATCGGAGTGGAGGCGGTGCAGGCCGCGAAGCGTGCCCTGGACTATGCATCTTCGATCAAGAGCGTCGCCAACGAGGCGGGCGTCGCTAGGAAGGAGCTGCAGGAGTATCGTTACGTCGCATCGCAGGCGGATTTGACGCAGTCCGAGATGGACGGCACGCTGAAAAAGCTGACGAAAACCATCGGTGAGGCCAAAGCGGGGACCAAGGAACAGGCGACCCTGTTCCGCGACCTTGGCGTTGCCGTGCAGGATGCCAATGGACGGGTCTACTCCGCCGGCGAAGTTCTGCCGCGGCTTGCCGACGCGCTCGCAAAGATTAAGGATCCTGCGACGCGAGCCCGCCTTGAGGTCAAGCTGTTCGGCGAGGCCGGGCAGAAGCTCGATGCCCTGTTGATGCAGGGCAGCCGTGGAATCGAGACGTTGCGCCAGCGCGCCCGCGATTTGGGAATCGTCCTATCGGACGATCTCTCGGACGGTGCTGCCGAAGCAAATGATCGACTGGCAGAGATCAAGATGACGCTTGATGCCCGCTTCGCCGAGGCGGTGTCGAAAAATTCGGGCGCGATACTCGGCATGGCCAACGCACTGGCCACGATGACCTCCAAAGCGCTGGAGTTCATAAACGAGTATCCGCGCCTCTCGGCGGCATTGACTGGTGCTGCGGTTGGATCCCGTTTGGGACTGCCCGGTGCAGTCGCCGGTGGCGTCGCCGGCGCGGTCGGTGGCGATCTGATCGCGCGCTCGAAAGCGGATTCGAATATGGATCTGCAGTTCCGCATGAAGCAGCTCGCGGATGCTCGTAAGGAGATGCAGGCGCGCCAAGATTTCGCGTCAAGCGGCTCTATTCTTCGCTTCCGCCGTACAGGCAATCCCAACGTACAGGGTGGCACCCTTCAAACAGCGATTGAAGAGGTGCAGCGGCAAACCACCTTGCTGTGGCAGGCGGTGGCCTACAGCGAGGCGAAGCGCACCACGCAACCGGCTGCGGTCGGTGATGGCGCCCTGCCTACGCCGAACCCTGGCCGAACCCGCAAAGGCCCCAAGGATCGCACCGAGGAATTGGCACAGCGTTTCCGGGACGAGCTCGCTGGCCTCTATGATGACCAGCTTGGGCTGGAGCAGGATCGGACCACGGATTTGCGGGAGCGCGCGCGCATCGAGCACGAGCGCAACGCGGCCGCGTTCGACGCCTACAATGCCGATGTGGACAGCCGCGTTAAGCAGGGCGAGCTGACGGCGGAACAGGCTCGCCAGCTGAAGCTGCAGCGCGAGCGCAATCATGAGCTGGAGAAGCAGGCGGTCAACTGGCCGCTGGACGACGCGCTGCTCGCGGAAGAGACGCGGATCTCGCAGGCCAGCCTCGATCGCGAGCGCGAAATGCTGCAGATCCGCGCGTCGCTCGCCACCACGGCGAGGGACCGGCGCGCGGTCCAGCTTGAACTGCTCGAAAACGAACTGCGGTCGGTGCGACTGTCGGCCGAGGAAGTACTGGCGCGCCACGACAGCACCGAGGCGGAAAAGGCGCTGGCGCAGGCGAAGCTCGACCAGCTCCAGAAGATCCGCACCGGCGAGACGCTGCGGATCAACCGCGAAACGATGGGGCCGCTGGAAAGCTATTTCGACAGCATCCCCGACACGGCCGCAGAGATCAACGAGGCCTATGAGAACATCGCCGCCAACGGCATTCGGAACATGGTCGACGGGCTGGGCGAAGCGGCCGCCCGTACGATCAAGCTGAAGGGGCTAGCCGGTCAGCTGTTTAATCAGATGATCGCCGACCTGATCAAATTTCAGATTCAGCAAGCTGCGGGATCCGCGAGCGGAGGGGGCGGCATTCTCGGCGGCTTGTTCAAGCTCGCCGGCAGCGTCCTGGGCTTCCGGACCGGCGCGACGTCCTCCAACAATCCGAGTGCCTCGATCCCGTCCTACGATGATGCGACCATCGGGATGGCAACAGGCGGCGACATGACTATCCTCGGCCGCCGGGGCATCGATCGCAATGTGCTGTCGCTCAACGGGCTGCCGATCGCCAATGTCAGCTATGGCGAGAGGCTGTCGATCGCGAACGACAATGGCGGATCCAGGATGGCCACGACAGTACGGGTCGTCAAGGGCGACCTGTTCGACGTAATCATCGACCAGCGCGCCGCCGCGGTGGCGGCGCCGATGGCGCAACAGGCGGAATCGCGCGGATCGATCGGCGCGCAGGTCGCGGTCGCGCGGCAGCGGGCAAAGTCCATACCTTGAGGCGCCATCCATGATCATCCTTCCGGCCTGGCCTGGCGCCCGGCGGGCGGTACCGCGCGTGCTCGACTTCGGCGGGGTGCAGAAGCCCGGCGGGGGCGGGAAGAGCCAGCGGCTCAATCGCCTGGGCAACCGCTATGGCGTGGCATTCGAGATGCCGCCGCTCGACAATGCCGAGGAGGGCCGGATCTGGGTCAACCGGCTGGTGCGGGGCCAGCTGGAGGGCGCGCGGATGGAATATCCGCTGCTCGACTTCGATCCCGGCACGCCGGGCGCCTTCGTCGTCAACGGCGCGGGCCAGGCAGGCAAGATGCTCACCATCGACGGCGGCGCGCCATTCTACCAGTTCAAGGAAGGGCAGCCGTTCAATGTTGTCGTGGATGGCATCCACTATCTGGACTTCATCGCGGCCGACGTGACCGCAAACGGCAGCGGCTCCGCCACCATCACCCTGTCGCAGATGCTTCGCGCCGAACCAGCGGACGGCGATCCGCTGCGGATCGTCGACCCCGTTATCGAAGGCTGGGTCGTGGGGGACGAACGCAGCTGGGAGCTGCAGCTCAACCGATCCGTCGGGCTGACCTTCGACATCGAGGAAGCGGAATAGACGATGTTCGAAGGACGGGTGATCTACCCGGTGGCGCTGATGGAAATCGCGCTGCCGGACCGAACCGCGCGTCTATGCGACGGGGGCTATATCTATTGGGGCGCGACGAAATTCAGCAGCAGCGACCCGCAGTTCGGCACCATCAAGTCGGCCGAGAGCTTTTCGGAGAAGACGGGCGATGAAGCGCCCGGCGGCAAGGTGACATTCCTGCCGCCATCGCACGCCGCCGCCATTTCGCTGTCCAATCCCGCGCACCAGGGTTGCCGGATGCGCCTTTGGGAGGGCGAATATGACCCCGAGACGGGTCATGTCGTCGGCGCGCCCGACCTGACCGCCGATCTCGCCATCGACACGGTGACGATCAAGATCGGCAGGGGAACGCTCGAGGTCGATGTGGAGTTCGAGAGCGCGGCCAAGCGCCTGTTTCTGATCCAGCGCGGCAATGCGCTCAACAACCGATTTCAGCAGCTTTGCTTCCCCGGCGAGAAGGGCATGGCCAACTGTACCGCCATGCCGCAATCGTCGGCGTGGGGCGCGGACAATCCAAGCTAGGCCGATGACGGACCTGGAACGGCGACAGGCCGCACTCATCGCCACCCGCACGAAATACAAGGGGCGGCGGTGCGACTATCGGTCGGCCGACTGCATCCGCATGGCGCGGTCGCACCTGATCCAGATGGGGCACAAGCCGCCGAGACTGCCCCGCTATCAGTCGCCGATCGGCGCGCGGCGCGCGCTGGCGCAGGCAGGCGGCATGATCGCGATCTTCGACGGGCTGCTGCCGCGCATCGCGCCGGCGATGATGCTGCCGGGCGATATCGCGGTCGTCGCCGGCGACGAGGCGGAGGCCGCGCTGATCCTGGTGCAGGCGGATCATTATATGGGCTGGCACCAAGACAGCTGCGTCGCGGTCGATATCGTCATCGATGCCCGCCTGCTTACCGCCTGGAGGGCCTGATGGCGAAGGTGCTGCGGACGGTCGGGCAGATCGCCGGCGTCATCGCGTCGGTGGCAGCGTTTATTCCTGGCGGGCAGACGATTGCAGCGATAGCGGCAGTGGTCGCTGCGGCTGCATCGGTCGGCGCGGCCCTGCTGCAGAAGAAGCCAGGCATCCAGGGCGGCGTCAATCAGGTCCAGATCGGCGCGAACAACCCCATTCCCTATGGGATGGGCCGGTGTTTCACAGCAGGCAGCCAGGTTCATAGCGTCGGGTATGGCGGCAAGGTCGGCAAGACCAAGAACCCATATCTCACCAAGGTATTCATCTGGTCGGTCAGCACCGCCTTCGCGATCGACGCGGTGCTGGTCGACTGGAACGCCATTGCCTTCAGCGGCAACGCGGCCCAGGGCTATTATAACAGCTGGCTCTATCTCGACCGGCAGCTCGGCCTGCGGCCGGAGCCGGACGCGCTGGCTGGGCCGTGGGGCGCGATCCCCGACTGGGGCGCGGATTACAAACTCAGCAATTATGCGGCCGGGCTCTTCTCCTACCGGTTCGATCGCGACAACAAGCGCTGGGCGAACGGGATCCCGGTCCATGGCGTCGTCGGCCGCTGGGCGAAAGTCTACGACTGGCGACAGGACAGCAGCTTCCCCGGCGGATCGGGCGATCACCGCTACGATGACGAGGGCACGTTCGCGTACGATCCCAACGTCGCGCTGAACGCGATCACGTACGCCCGCGGCCGGTACAGCGACGGGACGCCGGCGAGCGTGCGGATGGTTGGGTGCGGCTTTCCGGCGGAAAGCATCGACTGGCCGGCCTGGAACGCTTTCGCCAATGTGTGCGACGCCAATGGCTGGGAGGTCAACGGGTTCGTGTATGAAGGCTCGGGCATTTCGACCTGGGACAATCTGAAGCGAATCTGCGCCGCCGGCGGCGCCATACCCGTGATCAGTGGCGGGCTACTGTCGGTGCGCTTTCAGGCGCCCAAGGTGCCGCTGGAAACCATCACACCCGACGACTTCGCCGATGGCGAACGCCTGATACCGGGCATGCGGACCTGGAAGGACCGCATCAACACGATGGTCCCAAAATATCGGTCCGAAGCGAACAAATGGGAATTCGTCCAGTCCGACGCGATCGCGATCGAGGAATATATCACCCTCGACGGCGAGCCGAAGGAGGAAGAAAATTCGTGCGAGCTTGTCACCGACAAGGATCAGGCCGCGCAGGTCACCTATTATGAGCTGTTCAATCGCCGCGAACTGACGGGATGGACCTATCCGCTGAAGCCGCGCTTCTGGAACATGAAGCTCGGCCAGTGCTATCATCTGGTCGATCCGGAAGCGGGCGTCGATCATGATGTGATCGTGGCCGCGATCGACAAGGATTCGGGGCAGAGCACCCTGACCGTCACCTTCGAAACCGAAACCACCGCCAAGCACGCCGTGGCGCTGGCGATGACCGGAACCGCGCCGCCGCCGCCCACGCTGCTGCCGCCCGGCACCGCCGACGGCGACGCCTGGGACGGCGCGACCTTCGATTCCACATCCGCCTTCCGCTTCGACAGCACGATCGCCGGCACCTTCGACGAGACCTGATCCCATGCCCCTTGCTTTGCAGAATATCGGCGTCGGCACGGTTGCCGACGACGGCACCGGCGACAATCCGCGCGCCGCCGCGCTGAAGATCAACGCCAACAACGCCGCCCTCATCGCGGCACTGGCCGATGATCCAGCCTTCGCGGCGACCGTCGCGGCCGCGCTCGCCACCAAGCTCGACAAGGCCGGCGGCGTAATGTCCGGCAGCATCGGCATGGGCGGGGTCGGCCGGGTCTACGACATGCTGGCGCCGACGTCGCCGGGCCATGCGGTGACGAAGGATTACGTCGATAGCTATGCGCAGCCGATCGATCCCGACCTTTCAGCCTTCGCCGCGATCGTCAGCGCTGCGAACAAACTGCCCTATTTCACCGGGCCCGGAGCGCTGGCTCTAGCCGACCTCACCGCATTCATCCGCACGCTGCTCGATGATGCGGATGCTTCGGCGGCGCGGGCGACGCTGGGAGCATCCGGCCTCGCGCGCGTTCGGCAGTTCGCCAGCGGGCGCTATTTCCTGCCTCAGGGCTACGGCGTCAACGCCGGCACCCAGACGGTTGCGGCGGACACGCTCTACATGGTCGCGGCTTCGAACATCATGCGAGCGACAGGCATCGCCATGCAGGTGACGACGGCGGTCGCCGGCAACGTCCGCCTTGGCCTCTACGAACTCAACAGCAATGGCGATGGAGCAACCCTTGTCGAGGAAGTGGCGGCGCAGTCCACGGGATCGACGGGGATCAAGACGGGAAGCTTCGGCGCGACGCGTACGCTCGACGGGCGCAGCTACATCCTTGCAATGCTCTTCAACGCAGCGCCGACCGTCCTGCAGATGGCGACATCGGGCGGCGGGATGCATTCGATCAACGGGGTCGCCGATTTCTCGAGCGGCGTGGCGACGAGCTATTTCACCGCATCGCTGGCCTATACGGCGCTGCCGAGCACCCTTCCCACACCAAGCGTCGTCATCTCGACCAATTGCCCCCTGATAGCCCTCGTGGGCGCCTGACCCCAAACAACGAGGTAGATCCATGACCCTTGCGGGCCTTTCGCCTGCCGGCGTGCTCAATGTGCGCGCTGGCGAAGCCATGCTGCTGTTCGTCGCCTTGACGGAGGCGGACGGATCGACGGCGCAGGATCTTTACGGCCGTCGCTTTGCGCTGGTGGTGCGCCGATCCGACCGGCTGTCGGAACTGGTGACGATCGACGCGGAATTGTCGGATGATGGGCAATATATGCAGATCCCGATCACGGCCGCCCAGGCGACGCTGATCTACAATAGCGGATCGTCGGCCGCGCTGAGCTACGACATCGTCGAGCTATCCGGCGGTGCGTCGGTATCGCGCTGGACGGCGCGGGTGAGCGTCGCGCCCGGCCCGGACATTGCCGGCGAAATCGTCCCGATCTGGATCGACCTACCGTACAGCGAGGCGCTGATCAGCCCGAGCGCCCTTGTAGTGACCGAACGGGGCGGGCGCGGGCGCCAGGGCGATCGCGGCGAACCGGGACCGGACAGCACCGAGGCCGGCTCGGTCGCGGGCGCCATTTCGGGCGCGGCCGCCGGCGCGACCGCTGGCGCCAACGCCGGCGCGCAGGCGGCGATCGATGCGGTCGGCGATGTGGCGGCGGCGGCCGGAGCGCAGGCGGGCGTCGATGCGGCGTTCGGCACCGGCTTCACCTTTCGCCTGACGGCAACCGCCACTGAAAGCGTATCGACCATCCTGGCGTCCGACAGCAGCCGCAAGCAGCTGCGCGTTCGCAACCCCAGCAATGCGGCGACCGTCGTGCTGCATCTGAACAACGGCACGCCATCGATCGGCAACCGCGCCTGCCCGGTGCTAGGCCCCGGCGAAGGGGTGGTGTTCGAGGGCAGCGACTGTCCTGTCACCGCGATCAGGGCGGTGACCCTGGGCGGCGCGGCCGAGCTCGAGATGGTGGTGGTCAACAGCTCCGGCTATGATCCGCGCACCGCCGGGGTGCTGGCCCGATTCCCCACGCCGCCGACCGGCGCGCGGCTCGACGCGATCGTCAATCTCTACAACGGGCTTGGCGCTTCGGGCTGGCTGGATGCGCTCCAGTCGCTGTTCGTCATCGCCGGCGGCGACAATCAGGCATCCTCCAACATCGACTGGGTCGGCAACGGGCTGATCGTCCCTAGCGGTGGCCCGCTCTATCAGGCGAATAGCCACTATCAGGGTGTGTTCCAGGTCAACGGCCAGGGCCAGCAAACCAGTGGCGCGCATCTCAACACCGGCGTCATCCTGCCATCGGGCAAGTACAAGACCAACGATGCGACGATGTTCGCCTGGGTCATCGGCACCGATATCGACTTCCTGCACTTCGTCCTGAGCTTCGGTGGCGGCGCGCTGCAGGTCAACCGGTCCACCAGCGGTGGCGGGACCGTCGCTCTGCGCGCCAACAGTTCGATCGCACAGGCGGTCACCATCGGCGGCCTTGGCGGCCTGTTCAGCTTCAAGCGCGACAATGCGGCGAACGTGAAGATCTTCCGCAACGACAGCGCGCCGGTCGAGATCAGCTACCCCAGCGAAGTCGTGCCCAACCGGGAGCTGGTCGGCCTAGCCAACAACAGCGCCACCGGGGTCAACAGCTGGTCGCTCAGCAAGCTGGCGATCTTCGGTGTCGGGCGGGCGATGCCGGACGCCAAATATGCCGAACTCTACAATCTTTTCCGCGTCTTCCTGATTGCGCGAGGGGCCATCTGACCATGCCGACCAGCTACAACAGCGCGCGCGCGCCGCTCAGCCGCGTCACCCTGGCCCAGGTCCTGCACCTGATGGGCTACGGCCAGAGCAATTCGGTGGGCTATTTGAACGAGCCATCGGTCACCCTGGCCCAGCCCTACGCCAATATCCGCTTCGCCGGATCGGTCCGCACCTCGCGCATCGAGGGCGCAGGCGTCAACTATGGCGCGACCGAGCCGCTGGTCGAAAGCGATCATGCGACGGGCAATTATGGCGAGACCGGCGTCGCGGCCGCGGCCAACATCTTCGTCGAGAAGATGGCGGGTTATGCCGCCTACCCCAGTCAGGGCTTCGTGCTGCACGGATCGACCGCCGGCAACCCAGGCCAGCAGATCGAGAATATCGGCAAGGGATCGGTCTATTATGCGGACTGGCAGGCGATGATCGCCGCCGCCCGCGCGAACGCCCAAGCGGCCGGGCGCAGCTACGCCTATCTCGCGACCGACTGGACGCAGGGTGAGCAGGATCAGTTGCAGGGCGATAATCGCGCCGAGCACAAGCTGAAGCTAATGACGCTGGCGGCGGACCTGCGCGACGATGCCCGCGCGGCGACCGGACAGGCGTGGGCTCCGATCATGGTGGCGAGCCAGATCGCCAACCACATGACCTATCGTCAGGACGGCGGGCCGCTCACCCGGCCGGAGATCACGCTGGCGATCCGCGACGCGGGACTGGACGATCCGGACCTGTTCGTCACGACGCCGCTCTACTGGGCCGATTATGTCGATGGCCGGCACTTGGACAATCACAGTCAGCAGATGCGCGGCAAATATCAGGGCCGCGCCGCCGCCGCCATCATGCTGGCGCGCCTTCGCGGTCAGCCCGATCCGGTCGTGTCGGTCGATCTGGTCTCGGCGCTTTGGCAGGACAAGCTCTGCCTGCTGCGCTTCCAGGTGCCGGTCGCGCCGCTGGCGTTCGACACGAGCTGGATCAGCGCGGCTCCGAACAAAGGGTTCGACCTCTGGTCGGCCGACGGGGCAACCCGGCTCGACAACATCACCGCCGTCGACCTGATCGGACCGGATGGCGTGCTGGTCACCTTTTCCTCGACGCCGCCCACCGGGGCAAGGCTGACATACGGCTTCGGTCGGGACGAAGTCACCGCCGGCCGGGTCGCGGGTCCGCGCGGCCAGCTGCGCGACAGTGCGGGCCTTGCCGACTCCTACGTCGACGCGACCGGCGCGACGCGCCGCCTGCACAATTACTGCCTGATCTTCGAAACCATCAAGCCCGATCCCGCCGTCGCCGGCGGCGAAGTCGTGCGGAGGCGCTGACCCATGCGATCGATACCCCTGCCCGATAGCCTGGTCGAAGCGACCAAGGCCGTCCCGCCCGTTGCTGTCACCGGCATCTCGCTTGCCGGCATCGGCCTCAGCGACTGGGTGCTGATCAGCACGCTGGTCTACACGGTGATGCAGGCTAGCTGGTTCGTGTGGGAGAAGCTCATCCGGCCCTGGCGCGCGGGGAGGGACGGCCGATGAGCACGCGCAGCGCGGTGGCGGCGGGCGGATCGGTCGCGATCGCGATCATCGCCGCGACGATCGGGCTCGAGGGCGGCCATGTGAACCACCCGAACGACCCGGGCGGCGAGACCAACAAGGGCATCACGAAGAAGGTGGCGGTGAAGCATGGCTATACCGGGCCGATGCGGACGATTCCCGACGCGGTGGTCTACAGCATCTATTACGAAAGCTATCTGAAGGCCCCGGGCTATGAGCCCTTGATCCCGCTCGATCCGGCGGTCACGCAGGAGCTGTTCGACACCAGCGTCAACATGGGCCCGGCGCGGCCGTCGCGCTTCTTCCAGCAGTCGCTCAACGAGATCTGCCCGGCTTTGAAGCTGAAGATCGATGGCAGGGTAGGGCCGGCGACGATCGCCGGCTTCGCGCGCTGTCAGCGCACCCTGCTGTGCCAGGCCATGCTGCCGCGCCTCGATGCCAAGCAGCTTGCCGAATATGGCCGGCTGATACGCGCGAACCCAAAGCTCGGCGTCTTCCGCAAGGGCTGGGTCAATCACCGGATCGGCAATGTCCCGCTGGAGAAATGCGCGTGAAGATTCCGCTTGGAAAAGTCGCGGCCTGGATCGCCCGCGCGTTGCTCAGCGCCATGGTGTCGGAGGCGGCCGATCGGCTGTCACGCCCTAAAAAAGTCGACGATCGCCGCGACCGCCGCAGCGGTCAACAGCAGCGCGACGCCGATCGCCTCGATCGCGAATAGCAGCCCCGGAGCCGGGGTATCGGGCGGGGTATCGCTGGGTCGGCGCATGGCTGGAACCTGGCACAATTCTGCGCCTTTCGCCAGACGCGTGACGGAGGGGTTGTCCGTCGTTATGACGGAGACTCTACCCGCATCAGCTGAGACGGGAAGGCTTGGGCCAACCCAAGAGCCCGATCCGTCGAGCCCGTCAGCCAGGCTTCATAGTCGTCCTCTGCCAAGATGACCGGCATTGCCTTGGGGTGTAGCGGGGCGACCAGGCTGTTCGGTTCACATGTCAGGAAGGCGAAGACCTCGCCGTCCTCGCTTGGTCGCCAGATGCCAGCGAACGCGGCCATGGGTCGATCGACGATGCTGAACCAATGTTCGGCCCGCCCACCGCCAATCACGGGTTCTGCAAAGCGCGAGAAGGGCACGAGGCAACGCTGCGCGGGGTTAGCCAGCATCGATCGCCAGAAGGGGCTGGCGAGATTGCGGACGTTCGTGACGTGCTTCTTGAGCTTCGTTCCCGGTCGCTTGCCCGGCACGGTCGTGGGCACGCCCCATTTCAGGATATCGAGAGCCGGCACCCCATCGACAGCGCGCACGACCGGAGCTTCGCGCTTCGGCCAGATATCGCCATCAACCTGCCGATCGGCGCGCAGTTTGAAGCCCGCATATTCCGCCCAGGTGCTGAGCTTGTCCGGGTCGGATCGATAATGGTTGCACATCGCGGCCGAGCCTAACGGCTGCTCCTGGCCGCGCAATCGGGAATTCCAGCATGGCACTGTCCAACGCCGCGGTGAAAGCCGCGCGGCCGCGCCCACGCGCCTACAAGATCTTCGACGATCGCGGGCTGTTCCTGTTCGTAAAGCCCAACGGCTTGCGGAGCTGGCGGCTGCGGTACCGGTTCGACGGGCGCGAGAAACTGCTGTGCCTGGGCCAGTGGCCGGACCTGCAGCTGGTCGATGCGCGGGCAAGCGCCGAAGAAGCGCGCGGCCTGGTCGCCATGGGCGTGGACCCTGCCGTGCAAAAGCGCAGGTCAACGGCCTTGCAAATCCGCACGTTTGAATCGGTCGCGCGCGCATGGCATGCACAGAGCCTCGAGCATTGGACCGAGCGCCATGCCCAGGACGTCCTCGACAGCCTGGTGCGCGACGTCTTTCCTGAACTTGGCCCGATACCGATCAGCGCGATCGGCGCGCCGGCGGTGCTGCAGGTTCTGCGCGACGTCGAGGCGCGGGGCTCGATCGAGACGGCGCGGCGTATTCGTCAACGGATCTCGGCCGTGTTCTGTTTCGCGATCGCCGAAGGCATGGTCGACCAGGATCCCGCCGCGGTCGTGGCGCGCGCGCTGCGGCCGACGCCGATCGCGCGCCGGCAGCCGGCGCTGACCGATATCGACGACGCGCGCGCGCTGCTCGCCGCGTGCGAGCGCGCCGGTGGTCCGCCGATCGTCCGCCTCGCATCGCGATTCCTTGCGCTGACGGCGGTCCGCATGGGCGCTTTGCTTGGCGCGCGATGGGAGGAATTCGAGCAGCTGGACGGCGACGCGCCCCTGTGGCGCATCCCGGCCGAGCGCATGAAGTTGAAGAAGGCGCGGAAGGCCGACCCGGCGAACGATCATATTGTGCCGCTCTGCCCGCAGGCGGTGGCGGCGCTACGCGATTTGTCCGAAAAATACGGTGTTCTTCGGACAAGCGTCGTCTTCCCCATGGCGCCGTCGGCGATCGGCGCGCTCTATAAGCGTGCTGGCTATGCCGGCCGACATGTGCCGCATGGCTGGCGCGCGTCCTTCTCGACCATCATGAACGAACGATTCCCGCTGGAGCGCGCGGCGATCGACCTGGCGCTGGCCCACGCGCCCGCAGACATGAGCAAGGTCGAGCGCGCCTATAATCGCGCCGAGATGCTCGATCAGCGCCGCAGCCTCTTCCTCCGCTGGGGAGAGCTGCTGATCACATGATTTAATGTGTTTCCTGCCGCGCCTGCCGCCGATCGGCGCCGGGAGCGGGGGTCAACGGGCGGCAACCCGATGAACCGACGAGACTGAGACTCGCCACGACACAGCTGGCCGACTGGCCGCCCCGCACCCGCGCATACGGGCAGGGGTCTTGTGAGTGAGAGCCTCAATGAAGTCAAACACCTGCGCGCCGATCGGCGCGGCCGGCGAAGATGCCGGCTACCTACTCGCGCCCGACAGCTTTGAAGCTATAGGATTTGGCAACGATCAATTCCGTGTCGAATTGATCGATCGCGTCGTGGCAAACGACATCATTCGCGCCAATCACTATAGCAAGCGCGTCTATGCCGCTTCTACTCTTCACATGGGCGTTTTCATCCGGCGAGCGCTTGTGGGAGTTCTACAGTACGGCTTCGCCATGAATCCGGCGAGCGCAGACAGCGTCGTCGCCGGCACGGCGATGTCCGAATATCTTGAACTAAACAGGATGTGGTTGGGCGCTGAAGCGCCGCGGAACAGCGAGAGCCGCGCTATTGCTTGCTCGATCCGTCTGATCCGGCGCATCCGGCCCGGCGTCAAGTGGATCCAATCATTTGCTGACGAACGATGCGGGTTATTCGGCACAGTCTATCAAGCCGCCGGGTTTACGTTTCACGGCGAGCACCTGGGAATATTCTGGGAATTGGACGGCGAGTTTTATCACAACTCGTTGGTGACTAATTCAAAGACGGCCCGGTCCCCTCGCGCCGCGCACATCCGCGCGAACCTTGATCGCGCGACCCGGCACAAGCTGCGCCAGTTCAGGTACCTTCGGTTCTTGAAGCCCCGCTTCGCGCGTGGGTGCCGATATCCGGTTTTGCCCTACCCAAAGCCGGATTATGGGCAAGAAGATTTCACTTCATCTTCACCAGATTGATGCATGAAGCGTCGACGCGGCCCGTCCAGAGGACGAACCCCTGACCAGGGGGTCTGAGGGCGGTGCGACCCCGCCGGGCCGCTCCAATGCTGCACCGCCTGTCAGCTTAGCGGACCCTTAGAATAGTGACGCCATCCCAACCTCTTGGCGCCCCTGGGAAGCCAAGCGGGGAGGCCAAAGCCTCCCCGCCCCCTACAGCGCGGTGAAGCGCCGTGGCTGTTGAATCTGCGTGTGGGGGTGCGTCGTAGTTCGCTACCAGCGCCTGCCGAAGGCAGTCCTTCTCCCTTTAAACCCCTGTGTGGGTAAACATCATGATTTCCAAACTCGCGCCTCTCCTGCGGCTTCGATGCGGTTGAGCGCCGCCTCCAGGGCGGCGTCGATCGGCTTTGCGGCCAACGAGGGGGCAGGGGGCTGCTGCTTGGCAGGGGCGGGGGTGGCGGCAGCGCGGCGGCGGCGCGCCTCGCGCAGGTTCAGGAATCGGGCCTTTACCGCCTTGCCGGCGTCGCCCAGGGCACGGCCGAGACGGCCGATATCGAAGTGATAAGCGTTGGTGGCCTGCTGCCGCTGCGGGCCGGCCTCGCCGACGTTGGTCGTCTTCTCGCTGCGGCGGACCCAGTCCAGGAAGCCATGTTCGCGCAGGCGCCTAAGCGCGTCGACCACGGCGTTCTTCGACAGGGCGGTGACCTTCATCAGCGCGGTGATCGCGGGGTCCAGCTGGCCGGTCTTGAAGTCCAGGAAGTTGCGGAGGAGTGCTTCCAGTACCCGAATGCCGTTCGCCATCAGCGGGCTGCGCTCGCCCTTCTTCTTGTGGATGACGTCATACTCCTTGGCGAGCCGGAGATAGTCGTCGGCCCAGGCATGGCCGCCGGCGATCGTGCCGTCGGCGATCGGGCGGAAGACATCCGCCTGTCGGCTGTCGACGTCGAAGCTGTGCCGCCAGACGGGGTCGGCGCCGCGGCGCTTGCCGCCGAGCTTGCCGCCGGCATCCCTGATCAGCTTACGTGCCTCCCGCGCGATGGCGCGGGCTTCGGACGCGGCGCTCATGCCCGCGCCTCCCGGCGCGCTACTTGCGCGGCGTCATCAGGACGGACGAAACGGGGGGAAAGCCGAGCAGCAACAGGTCGGCCCATTCCTGCGCGATCTCGCGCCGGCGCTTCATGTAGGCTGCACGGTTGTAGATCGGCTCGATGCCGGGCTGGCGGTGCGCCAGCATGAGGTCGATGACGACGCGATCGCCGGGACGTTCCTCCTTCATCGCGATCTCGTTCATGATCGTGGAGAAGGCGCTGCGCCATCCATGCGGCACATGCTGGCCGGCGAAGCCCGCGTTCCGATACAGCTTGGACACGGCTACGTCGGTGATGTGCTTGCGCGGGCTGTTCGGGCTGCAGAAGGCATATGGCGAATGCGCCGTCAGAAGGCGCAGCGTCGCCAGCAGCTCCACCGCCTGCCGGGCTAGCGGCACCGGATGCTCCATCAGGCTGTGCAGCTTCTCCTGAACCGTCAGCTTCATGCGCGCTGCCGGGATGATCCAGGTGGGTTCCTCGGGATCCAGATCCACCAGTTCGGTCCACGGCGTCGCCTGGACGACGCCGGGGCGCACCGCCGTCAGCGCTGTTAGGCGCGAGGCAAGCTTGGGGATCGGGTGCCCGGACGCATTCTCGATCTTCCACAGCATCGCACGCAGCTGCTCGATCTGCGTCAACGCCGGATGGCGTCTGAGCGGCGCGGTCTTCACCGGGATGGCATCCGCCGCCGGGTTTTCCAGCGCGTAGCCCATGCCCTTGGCATAGTCGAAAACCGAGGACAGGGTCGTGCGATATCGCCGCGCCATTTCCAGTGCGCCGCGCGCCTCGATCTTCTTGACCTGCTGCACGATCATCGGTCGCGTCACGGCCGTGATCGGAAGTCCGCCGATCGGCGCGAAGACTTCCCGTTCCAGCAGGTTCAGCGTCCGATCCGAATGTGACCGGCTCCACATGGCCGAGCGTTCGTGAAACCAAGCCCTCGCCACGATCTCTACGGTCGTTGCCGTTGCGGCGAGCGATGCCGCCTTGCGCTGATGCTTGTCGATCGCGGGATCGATGCCCCGCGCGAGCAATCGTCGCGCCTCGTCCCGCATCTCGCGGGCGTCCTTCAAGGATATGGCGGGGTAGGGGCCGAAGACGATCCGCTTTTTCTTGCCCAGATAGCTGTAGGCCAGCCGCCAGCTTTTGTAGCCCGCCTTGGTGACATAGAGATGCAGCCCAAGCGCGTCGGTCAGCTTGTAATCGGACTCGGCCGCCTTCGCCGTCCGGCACACGGCATCGGTCAGCACCCGATGACTCCCGCACCGCCGCGCGATGCCCCGCTGATGACTCCCCGAACCATGCGCTTAAATGGCAATCCGTGAGAAGCCTTGACAAGCTAAATCGGAGGGATGACCCGGGTAATGTTCGATTTTGAACATCTATGAGAAGCGATGGAAAGGGTGGGTGGTCGGGGAGACAGGATTCGAACCTGCGACATCCTGCTCCCAAAGCAGGCGCGCTACCAGACTGCGCTACTCCCCGGCGCTCGCGGGCCTTAGCGGGGCGACGGGCGATCCGTCAATCGCCATCCGCATAAAGCCCGAAAATGGAAAGGGCGGGCCGCGACCAGCGCGACCCGCCCTTCGAAAATCCCGCTTTCGCGAAGATTACATCGCGTTCGCGGCGTTGTTCGCGACGGCAGCAGCGTTGTCGGCCGCATTGGCGGCGTTCATTGCGTTGTCAGCAGCGTTCGTGGCGTTCTCGACGACGTTCTCGACGACGGCGTTCGAAGCGTTCGCGGTCTCGTTGGCCGGCTTCTCACCGCAAGCGGCGAGGGCCATCAGGCTGGCCGAAGCGAAAACAACAGCGATCTTCTTCATTGTGTACGGCTCCCATAGCATTATGCCGCGTCTGGCACGTTACAGAGTGGCCCTACGCGAGCGACCCGCATTAACGTGTGCGATGCACAAATCAATGCTTTTCTGCGTCGGTGAAGCGGCAGAATCACGCGACGGATCGTTGTCTACTATAAAAGTTCAGTTAGCGCTCAATGTTTCTGGCGCGTTCGCGACCAGCGACAAAGTGACGGCCCATGCGGCGACATTTTGCCGCAGCTGTTCGGGGTCCACCTTGTCCAGCGTGTCGTCGGGGGTGTGGTGGAGATCGAAATAGCGCGTGCCGTCCTGCTGGAGATCGATGACCGGCACGCCGGCCTTCACCAGCGGCGCGATGTCCGCCCCGCCACCGGCGTCCTGGGTGCCGGAACCGACGCCCAGCGGGGCGAGGCCCTGCCTGATGCGGGTCGCCAGCGCGTCATGGCCAGCGGGCAATTTGAAATCGACCCGCCAGACGCGGTCGGCGCCGAAATCCGATTCCAGCGCCAGCGCGTGCTTCTCCTTCCCGTGCGCGGCAAAATAGGCGCGCGCGCCATCGCCCCCCACTTCCTCCGCGCCGGCCATCAGCACGCGGATGGTGCGGCGCGGCTGACCCGCCTTTGCCACCTGAAGCGCCGAGGCCGCCGCGATCCCGCACCCGGTGGCATCGTCGATCGCGCCGGTCCCCTGGTCCCAGCTGTCGAGATGGCAGGCGGCGACGACCACCCCCGCTGCGGGATCGCTACCGGGGATTTCCGCGATGACATTGCCCGAAGGCTGGTCCTTCAGCATTTTGGAGGTGAGCGTCAGCGCCACCCGCACCGGCTGCCCGCGCTTCATTACCCGCGCGAGTTGCTCGGCGTCGGGCACCGAGAGCGCCGCCGCAGGGATCGGCTTTGCGCCTTCGGCCCACGTCTGCACGCCGGTATGCGCTACGCGATGATGGTCCGTGCCGATCGAGCGGATCAATATGGCGATCGCGCCCTTCTTCGACGCGATGCTCGGCCCCTGCCGCCGCGCCGCGCCGAAATAGCCGTAGGAGGAACCGTCCTGCGTCGCCGTCATGCCATGATCGACGAAGGCGATCTTGCCCTTCACCGCCGCTTCGGGTGCGGCCTCAAGATCGGCGATGCTCGGGAAATAGACGATTTCGCCTTCAAGTCCCTTTTCGCCGGTCGATCCGCTGTTGCCCAGCGCCGCCAGCACCAAATTCTGCGGGAAGGGCGAGAGGATGCGCGCTTCCTCGCGCCCGCGTACCCACACCGGCATCGTGTAGGGTTCGGCGCGCACATTGGCGAAGCCCAGCGCCTTCAGCCGCGCCACCGCCCAGTCGCGCGCGCGCGCCTCCTGCGGGGTGCCGGCGGGGCGGGGGCCGACCTCGGTCGTCAGCCCTTCGGTAAAGGCATAGGCGACGTTGTCCTGGAGCGCGGCGTCGCGAATCGCGGCAACGTCGCCGGACGCGGCGAGGGAGGGAAGGGGAGCGGAAAGGCCGCCGAGGAGGAGGGCGGCAAGCGGGGCTGAGCGGATTTTGTGCATGACTGACGGCTTACCCCCCGCGTCGCCATTTGCCAATGCGCTTGCCCTCGGCTAACTGCCGCGCAGCTACGTCATTTCCTCTCTTGGAGCCTTGCGCGAACCATGTCCGCATCCTCGCAATATGCCTACGTCATGAAGAACATGACGAAGAGCTTCCCCGGCGCGCAAAAGCCGGTGCTCGCCAACATCAATCTGCAATTCTACCGCGGCGCCAAGATCGGCATCGTCGGCCCCAACGGCGCGGGCAAGTCGACGCTTATGAAGATCATGGGCGGCATCGACACCGACTTCACCGGCGAAGCATGGCCGGGCGAGAATATCACGGTCGGCTACCTGCCACAGGAACCTCAGCTCGATCCCACCAAGACCGTGCTGGAAAACGTCAAGGACGGCGCGCGGGACATGGCGGACAAGCTGGACCGTTTCAACGAGATCAGCATGATCATGGCCGATCCGCCGGAGGACGCGGACTTCGATGCGTTGATGGAGGAGATGGGCACGCTTCAGGAGGCGATCGACGCCGCCGATGGGTGGACGCTCGACAATCAGCTTGAAATCGCAATGGAAGCGCTGCGCTGCCCGCCATCGGACTGGGCGGTCGAAAATCTGTCGGGCGGTGAAAAGCGCCGCATCGCGCTCACCCGCCTGCTGATCCAGAAACCCGACATCCTGCTGCTGGACGAACCCACCAACCATTTGGACGCCGAAAGCGTCACCTGGCTGGAAAATCACCTGAAGGAATATGCGGGCGCGGTGCTGATGATCACCCACGACCGCTATTTCCTCGACAATGTCGTGGGCTGGATCCTGGAGCTCGATCGCGGGAAATATTTCCCCTACGAAGGCAACTACTCCACCTATCTGGAGAAGAAGTCGCAGCGGCTGGAGCAGGAGGCACGCGAGGAATCGGGCCGGCAGAAGGCGATCAAGGACGAGCTGGAGTGGATCCGGCAGGGACCGAAGGGGCGCCAGACCAAGTCCAAGGCGCGTATCGCCAAGTTCGAGCAGCTTGTCGCTTCCCAGGAAAACCGCACGCCGGGCAAGGCGCAGATCGTCATTCAGGTGCCCGAGCGGCTGGGCGGGAAGGTGATCGAGGCGAAGAACATCTCGAAAGCCTATGGCGACAAGCTGCTGTTCGAGAATCTGTCCTTCATGCTGCCGCCCGGCGGCATCGTCGGCGTGATCGGGCCGAACGGCGCGGGCAAATCCACCCTGTTCAAGCTCATCACCGGACAGGAAACCCCGGATTCGGGCGAAATCGACATCGGTTCGACCGTGCGTCTGGGCTATGTCGACCAGAGCCGCGACCATCTGGACGCGTCAAAGAATGTCTGGGAGGAAGTTTCCGACGGGCTCGATTATGTCAAGGTCAACGGCCATGACATGTCGACGCGCGCCTATGTCGGGGCGTTCAACTTCAAGGGCCAGGACCAGCAGAAGAATGTCGGCAAGCTGTCCGGCGGCGAGCGCAACCGCGTCCACATCGCCAAGATGCTGAAGAAGGGCGGCAACGTTCTGCTGCTCGACGAACCGACCAACGACCTCGACGTGGAAACGCTGGCGGCGCTGGAGGAAGCCATCGAGAATTTTGCGGGCTGCGCCGTGGTTATCAGCCACGACCGCTTTTTCCTCGATCGTCTGGCCACGCATATCCTGGCGTTCGAGGGCGACAGCCATGTCGAATGGTTCGAAGGCAATTTCGAGATGTATGAGGAAGACAAGCGTCGCCGCCTGGGCGATGCGGCCGACCGTCCAACCCGCCTTGCCTACAAAAAATTGACGCGCTGAGCCTTTCCAGTGTGCGATTGCAATTTTTGCAACCGCGAAAAGCGATTCCGCACTTGCGATGGTGGCGCTACCATTCCATATGGGGAGGGCCTTTCAGGCGTCCTCTCCTAAAACTTCCGGGTCGGTCCTTTTGGATCGGCCCTTTTTTTGATTTGGCGGCGACTTAGCGGACCCGCTTGATCCAGGTCTGTCCGCCCTCGCGCACTTCGGTGATGAAGTTGGGGATCGCCGCGACCAGGTCCGACAATCGCTTATAGCCATAGTTGCGGACGTCGAAGCTCGACCGGTTGCCGACCCGCTGTCCGACTGGTCCCAGCGCCACGAACCCGCGTTCGTCGCGCTTCGCTTCGTCATAGGCGTCGATCAGCAGGCGAACGACTTCGGGATCGACGGTGTTTCCTGGCGCAGCGGACGTGGGCGATGGACTGGAACCTGCTTCGGCTTTGGCCGCAGGCGTTTTCGTTCGCGACCCGCTCGCCTTCTTCGCAGCCGGCACCTCGGCGGGCTTCAGCGCCGCAACGTCGATGAACCGGGTGCAGGCGCGGCGGAAACCCTCGGGCGTGTTGGCGTTGCCGAAACCGTAAACCGGAATGCCGTCCTGCCGCAGCCGAGTGACCAAAGGGGTGAAGTCGCTGTCGCTCGACATGAGGCCGAACCCGTCCACGCGCCCGCTGGTCAGCAGGTCCATGGCGTCGATCGTCATCTTCATGTCGGTGGCGTTCTTGCCCTTGGTCAGATCGAACTGCTGCTGCGGCTCGATCGCCTGCGCGACCGACAGAGCCGCCCAGGTCTTGAGCGTGGCCTTGCTCCAATTGCCGTAGGCGCGGCGGATATTCACCGTGCCCAACTCCGCCAGCACGGTCATCACCGGATCGAAATGCGCCGCCGACGCATTGTCCGCGTCGATGAGCAGGGCGATGTTGCCGCGGCCTTCCTGTCGTGCCGCCATGATGCCGCCTCCTTATATCTCAGGCGGGCGAAAACGTCCCGCGCGCTTCGTCCAGCAGGTGTAGCTGTCCGTCCGAAATGGCGAAGAAGCTGCCGACGAGCTTCAATTCGCCCGTCTTCTCCTTTTGCCGGACACAGGGGAAGGTGCGGAGGTTTGCTAGGCTGACCTTCACGCCTTCCTGCTCCATCGCCCGTTCGGCGTCGCGGCTGCGATCTTCACCATATTGGTCGATGACGATTTCGCGAGCCGGATCGAGCAGCCCGATCCAGTTGTGAACGAAACCGCCTTCACCCGGAGGCGCATCCTTGAGGTCGTGGCTGAGCGCCGCCTTGCAGCCGCCGCATTTGCCATGACCCATGACGACGATCTCGCCGACTTTCAGCACCTGGACTGCAAATTCCAGCGCCGCCGACACACCATGCAGGCCCGGCGTGGTCTCGAACGGCGGCACCAGCGCCGCGACATTCCGTACGACGAAGATTTCGCCGGGGCTGGTGTCGAATATCTGCGCCGGATCGACCCGGCTGTCGGAACAGGCGATCACCATGACGCGCGGGCTTTGCCCTTCGTTCAGCTCGTCCCAGCGTTCGCGTTGCTGCGCCCAGCCGGTGTCGCGGAAACGGCGGTAGCCTGCCAGCATGTCGGTAAAGTCGGTCATGGGTCGTCGCTCTGCCTCATCAACTCCGGGCTGGCAAGAGCCGCCGTGGATCGCTATCTGGAGGCCATGAACGACATCAGCCCGCTTCCCGTTCCCGCCAAGCCGGAACGCGCCCGCAAACCCGACTGGATTCGCGTCAAGGCGCCGACCAGCCCCGGCTATCATGAGACGCGAAAGCTCATGCGGGAAAAGGGGCTGGCGACGGTCTGCGAGGAAGCCGCTTGTCCCAATATCGGCGAATGCTGGACCAAGAAGCACGCCACGGTCATGATCCTGGGCGACGTGTGCACCCGCGCCTGCGCCTTCTGCAACGTCAAGACCGGGATGCCACGAAAGGTTGATGTCAACGAGCCGCAGAATCTGGCGGACGCATCGGCGGAGATGGGCCTTGAACATATCGTCATCACCTCGGTCGACCGCGACGACTTGCCCGATGGCGGCGCGTCGCAGTTCGTCAAGGTGATCGAGGCGCTGCGCCGCACGACGCCGCAGACGACGATCGAAATCCTGACCCCCGACTTCCGCAACAAGCACGAACGCGCCGTCGAGATGATCGTCGCCGCCCGGCCGGACGTCTATAACCACAATCTCGAAACCGTTCCGCGCCTCTATCCCACCATCCGTCCCGGCGCGCGCTATTATGCCTCGCTGCGGCTGCTGGAGACGGTGAAGAAGCTTGATCCGTCGATCTTCACAAAGTCGGGCATCATGCTGGGCCTAGGCGAAGAGCGGCTGGAGGTGCATCAGGTGATGGACGACATGCGCTCGGCCGACATCGATTTCCTGACCATGGGCCAATATCTTCAGCCGACGCCAAAGCACGCCAAGGTGATGGAGTTCGTGACCCCGGCAGCCTTCACCGCCTATGCGGGGATTGCGCGGGCCAAGGGCTTCCTTCAGGTCGCGTCCAGCCCGCTCACCCGGTCGAGCTATCATGCCGGCAAGGACTTTGCCGAAATGCGCGCCGCCCGCGAAGCGCAGCTCGCCAAGGCGGCGGCGAAGGTCTGACGCAGCGATGCCAAAGCATAACGAAACCCGCCATCTTCCCTACAGCCCGGCGCAGATGTTCGATCTGGTGGCGGACGTTGCCGCCTATCCCGAATTCCTGCCCTGGGTGAGCGCAATCCGCGTCCGCTCCGACAGCGAGACCGAGATGGTCGCCGACATGATCGTGGGCTTCAAGGGGATCAGCGAGAGCTTCACCTCGCGCGTCCACAAGGAACGGCCGCGGCATGTGCGGGTCGATTATCTCGATGGACCGCTCAAGCATCTCCACAATGAATGGGAGTTTCGCGACGACGGGCAGGGCGGGGTGCTGGTCGATTTCGAGGTCGAGTTCACGTTCAAGAATCGCATCTTCGAAATGCTCGCCGGCCAGTTTTTCGACAAGGCGCTTCGCAAGATGATCGGCGCGTTCGAAGCACGCGCGGCTGCGCTCTACGCCCCCTCGGGCAATAGCAGTTCGAGCGCGCACAGCGCCGCCTGAAGCCGCACGCCGCCCCTGCCATTATTTTCGAAATGGCGCATGTCGGCCACGACCTTGTCCGCCGCCGCCCCGCGCTCGGCCCGAGCGAACACGACCGTTCCGACCGGCTTCTGCTCGCTCCCGCCGCCCGGCCCGGCGATGCCGGTGATGGCGACCGCGACATTGGCATGGCTTTTCTTAAGCGCTCCCTGCGCCATCGCCCATGCGGTCGCGATAGAGACCGCGCCGAATGTTTCCAGCACGTCCTGGGATACTTTGAGAAGCTCAGCCTTCATATCGTTGGAATAGGTGACGAAACCGGCCTCGAACACGTCGGATGATCCGGCGATCTCTGTAAGCGCCGCCGACACCAGACCGCCGGTGCAGCTTTCCGCCACCGCCACGGTCCGTCCCGCGCGCCGGTTGGCGATGATGACCTTCTGGGCGAGTTCGACCAGCGGGTCGGGCAGGATGGTATCGGGCATGGGCCTCAGGATAGCGCGGGGAGGGAGAGGGTGGCAACCGCCTGCGCCGCGATTCCCTCGCGCCGCCCGGCAAAGCCCAGCCGCTCGGTTGTCGTCGCTTTGACGCTCACACGATCGACCGGCACCGCCAATATCCCAGCGATTCGGGCGCGCATCGCGTCCCGGTGCGGGCCGATCTTGGGGGCTTCGCAGATGATGGTGAGGTCGACATGCTCGATCCTTCCGTCCCGCGCCGCCACGCGGTCGCCCGCATAGGCCAGAAACTTGTCGGACGACGCGCCGCGCCATTGCGGATCGGTCGGTGGGAAATGGCTGCCGATGTCGCCTTCCGCCAGCGCGCCCAGGATCGCGTCCACGACAGCGTGTAGCGCCACATCGGCGTCGCTATGGCCGGCCAGCCCCCGGTCGTGCGGGATCAGCAGCCCGCCCAGCCATAATAACTCGTTCTCGGCCAGTCGATGCACGTCATAGCCCAAGCCGACCCGCGTCACGCGCGGCATCATCGCTTCGGCCCGCGCGAAATCCTGCGGGTAGGTTACTTTCTCAAGCCTTTCATCGCCCCGCACCAGCATGACGTCATGACCCCATCCACGCAGGATTTGCGCGTCGTCGGTCGCTTCTCGGGCTTCATCCCAGCTGCGATGCGCGGCCAGGATCGTGCCGAAGCGGAATGCCTGTGGGGTCTGTACCCGATGCAGCGCGCCACGATCCACGCCGTCGCCCATCACCCCGTCCGCACCGCGCACCAGCGTGTCGGCGACCGGCAGGGCAGGGATCGCACCCTCGCCCGTCTCCAGCGCGGCCAGAAGCCGGTCGATCACCGCGGCAGGCAAGAACGGCCGCGCCGCATCATGGATCAGCACGATGTCCGCACCGCCGGCCGTCGCGATCGCTTCCAGCCCCGCGCGCACCGATCCGCGCCGGCTGTCTGCCCCGATGATGAAGGAGGCCACCGCCCGGTCGCCCAGCAACGCGCGCGCCTCCGTCTCCTGTCCGTGGCCCAGCACGATATGGATAGCCTCCACAGCCGGATGCGCGGCTAGCCCGTCATGCGCGTGGGCCAGCACTGCTTTCCCAGCGATCTTGCGGAACTGCTTGGCCGTGTCGCCACCCGCCCGGCTGCCTTGTCCGGCGGCGACGATCAGCGCGATGATCTTGGGATGCGATGCCATGCGGCGCGCATAGCGCCTCACAGGCCGCACCGAAAGGGGCCGTGTCTTGCCCCCTCGTCCGATTTCGGCTAAGCGCTGCCTGTTTTTTAGGCAGTATCATAGTCCACCCATGCGCACCCTCTCCCCCATCGCCATCGGTCCCGTCACCATCGACATGCCGGTCGTGCTCGCCCCGATGACCGGCGTCACCGACATGCCCTTCCGCACGCTCGTGCGCCGCTATGGCTCCGGCCTCAACGTGACCGAGATGATCGCGTCGGCGGCAATGATCCGCGAGACGCGTCAGTCGTTGCAGAAGGCCGCCTGGCATCCGTTGGAGGAACCGGTCTCGATGCAGCTTGCCGGCTGCTCGCCGACCGAAATGGCAGAAGCCGCGAAGCTCAACGCCGATCGCGGCGCGGCGATCATCGACATCAACATGGGCTGCCCAGTGAAGAAGGTGGTCAATGGCGACGCCGGCAGCGCGCTGATGCGCGACCTGCCGCTCGCCGCCTCGCTCATCAAGGCGACGGTTGAGGCGGTGGATGTGCCCGTGACCGTCAAGATGCGGATGGGCTGGGATCACTCCAGCCTCAACGCCCCCGAACTCGCGCATATCGCAGAGGATCTGGGCGCGAAACTCATTACCGTTCATGGCCGCACACGCTGCCAGATGTACAAGGGTTCCGCCGACTGGGCCTTCGTCCGCAAGGTCAAGGATGCGGTGAAGCTGCCCGTCATCGTCAATGGCGACATCTGTTCGATCGAGGACGCCGAGACCGCGCTCGACCAGAGCGGCGCGGACGGCGTCATGATCGGGCGTGGCGCCTATGGCCGGCCCTGGCTCATCGGGCAGGTCATGGCCTGGCTGACCGACGGCACGCGCATCGCCGATCCCAGCCTAGAGGAACAATATCGCGTGATCATAGAGCATTATCACGCGATGCTGGATCACTATGACAGGCACACCGGCGTCAATATGGCGCGCAAGCATATCGGCTGGTACACCAAGGGGCTGCCCGGCTCGGCCGAGTTCCGCAACGCCGTCAATCAGCAGCCGGAGGCCGATGTCGTGCTCGACATGCTCGCCCGCTTCTACGAGCCGCTGATCGCCGGCGGCGCCAGCGCGGCGGAGCTGCGCAGGGCGGCATGACGAGCGCACTGACGTCCGCGCCGCCGTTGCGGATGGCGCAGGACGGCCCGACGCTCGGCGAACAAATGACGGCGCTGCCCGTCGCCACGCTGCTGGTGCGGCCCGACAACAGCATCGCCGATGCCAATGTCCGGGCCGAAACCCTTCTGAACATGGCCCGTTCCGCGATCGTCGGCAGCGACATCGCCCGCACGATCCGCATCGCCGAAGCTGGCGCACGCTTCGACATCTGGCACAGCAACAAGGCGGTCGCGGCCTATGATATCAAGGTCCATGCCGGCCGCATGGCCGAGACAGAGGTCGACCTGATGATCGCGCCGATCGGCGATCATGATGGCTGGCGCGTCGTCTCGCTCCATGCCCAGAGCCAGGCGCGCAAGATCGGGCATCGCGGCACGGCGGGCGGGGCGCGCTCCGCCATGGGTGCGGCGGCGATCCTGGCGCATGAGATCAAGAACCCGCTGTCGGGCATACGCGGGGCGGCGCAACTGCTCGAATCGAGCCAGGGGGGGCGCGACGCCGCGCTGACCCAGCTCATCTGCAACGAGGTCGATCGCATCGCCGCGCTCATCGACCGGATGCAGGATTTCACCACCGATCGCACGCTGGAATGCGCGCCGGGCAACATCTATCCGCTGATCGACCGTGCCGCCGGTATCGCCGCCGCCGGTTTTGCAAGAAACGTTCGTATCATAAAGCATTATGACCCGTCCCTGCCATTCGCCAACATCAACGACGATGCGCTGGTGCAGGTGATGATCAACCTGCTGAAGAACGCCGCCGAGGCGCTGGAGAATGTCGAAAAGCCCCGCATCCGCGTCGAAACCGCCTTTCGCCACGGCGTGTCGGTTGTCGTCGGCGGCGGCAAGGGCAGTGCCGTGCTGCCGATCGAAATCCTCGTCATCGATAACGGCCCCGGCGTGCCCGAACATATTCTCGACCATCTTTTCAACCCCTTCATCACCGCCAAGCGCGACGGGCAGGGGCTTGGCCTCGCCCTGGTGGACAAGCTGGTGCGGGACATGAGCGGCTTCGTTCAATATTCGCGCGATGCCGAATCGGGGGAATCCACCTTCCGCGTGCTGCTGCCGATGGGGATCGCTTGATGCCCCAGACCGGCGCGATCCTGGTGGTGGACGATGATCCCGCCATCTGCGTGGTGGTGGGCGAAGCGCTGCGGCGACAGGGGCACAAGGTCAAGACCGCAGCCTCGATCCGTGAGCGCACCGCGCTGATGCAGAGTTTCGCGCCCGATATCCTCATCACCGACGTCATGCTGCCGGACGGCGATGGCCTAGATGGCGTGGCAGAGATCATCGCCGATCGCCCCGACCTCAACGTCATCATCCTTTCTGCGCAGAACACGCTCAACACCGCGATCCGCGCGACGGAGAAGGGCGCGTTCGAATATCTGCCCAAGCCCTTCGACCTCAATGAACTCACCCGCGCAGTCGCCGATGCGCTGGGCACCCGGCAGAGCGCGCAGGCGGAGGAGGGCGAACCGGGCATCCCGCATGATGGCCTGCCGCTCGTCGGCCGATCGCCGGCAATGCAGGAAGTCTATCGGACCATCGCCCGCGTCCTGTCCAACGACCTGTCGATCCTGGTGCTGGGCGAATCGGGGACGGGCAAGGAGCTGGTGGCCGAAGCGATCCACAGCCTGGGCCAGCGGCGCACCAAGCCTTTCGTCGCGATCAACATGGCGGCGATCCCGCGCGAACTGATCGAGGCGGAACTGTTCGGCTACGAGAAGGGCGCCTTCACCGGCGCGCACGCGCGCACCGCCGGCAAGTTCGAGCAGGCGCAGGGCGGGACGCTGTTCCTCGACGAGATCGGCGACATGCCGATGGAGGCGCAGACCCGCCTGCTGCGCGTGCTTCAGTCGGGTGAGGTGACGACGGTGGGCGGGTCCAAGCCCGTTCGCGTTAATGTCCGCATCATCGCCGCCACCAACAAGGATCTGCCGATCCTGATCGAGGACGGGCGCTTCCGGCAGGATCTCTATTATCGCCTCAATGTCGTTCCCATCGCCCTGCCGGCGCTGCGCGAACGGCGGGAGGATGTGATCCTGCTCGCCCGCCACTTCCTGGAGCGCGCCGCGCAGGAGGGACTGCCGCGCAAGACCCTGTCCGATGAGGCGGCGCAACTGCTGATGGCCTGGCACTGGCCCGGAAATGTCCGCGAGCTTCAGAACATGATGCAGCGTCTTTCGGTACTGACGCGCGAAAATGTGATCACCGCCGACATGCTGCGGAACATGCTGCCCTTCGACGCCGTGCCTGCCGACCATGCCGCGCCCGCCGACCAGCTTGTCCACGCCGTCCGTGATTGGGCGCGGCGGCAGCTCGGCATTGGTCTTGCCCAGCCGCACCGCGCGTTGCACGACGACCTGCTTGCCGTCATCGAACCGGTGCTGCTGCAGGAAGTGCTGGCGAGCGTCGATGGCAACCAGATTCGCGCCGCCGCTTTGCTCGGTATCAATCGCAACACGCTGCGCAAGAAGCTGACCGACTACGGCCTCGATCCCTTGGCGCTGCGGATGAATGACAACGCCTGACAGGGCATTGCACCCGACGAACCGATCATCCCGCTCGACCAACGCCATGCATTGCAGGCAAAAACTGTGTTTGAGCGGGCACGGCATTGTTGTAACTAAGCCACTATGAGCGGTGCGACCTCTATTCCCCGGCGGACACCGGCATGGCGAAGGCGCCTGCCGGCATTCCTGCGCGGCGGCCGGCTCGCGGCGTTGGTGGAGGCGGTGACGCTTGCGATTTTCGTCGGCATGGCGGCGCTCACCTACCGTTTGCTTTCGGGCAGCGGCGAATCCTATACGCTGCTCACACCGCCGATCGTCGCGCTCCTGCTGGTTGCCAATCTCGTTCCCGCCATCGCCCTGCTGGTGCTGCTTGGCCGGCGCGTGGCGAAGCGGCGCGCGGCCCAGTCGGCGATCGGCAGCGACGGGCAGCTTCATGTTCGCCTCGTCGCCATCTTCTCGATAGTCGCCAGCGTGCCGATGCTGCTGGTGGTGATCTTCGCATCGCTGCTGTTCCAATATGGCGTGCAATTCTGGTTTTCGGACAGCGCGCGCGGGATGCTCCAGAATGCAGGCGATCTGGCGCGCGGCTATTATGAGCAGAATTTGCGGGAGGTCAGCGACGAAACCGTCACTATGGCGAATGACTTGCGCGATTATCTGCGCGAATCGCCGGTTTCCAGCCCCCGCTTCGCCGAGGGCTACATCTATCAGGTGGTGACGCGAAAGCTGAACCGGTCGGCGATCATCGAAGTAGGCAAGGACGGCATCGCCCGCACCGCCGCCACCGTCGATCCTGAGAATCGCCCCGCCGTCGAAATGCTCTGGCCCGAAGCGGTCCAGCGCCTCTCCAAGGGCGAGAATATCGTCGTGCGCGTCCGCCCCAATCAGGTGGAGGCGGTGACTTTGCTCTACCCCAGCAGCAAGGTCTATCTCTACGCCACGCGAAACGCCGTCACGACCTCCTTCTCTAACGTCGAGCGGGCGCAGAAGGTCATCGCCGATTATGACCAGTTCGCGGCGCAGTCCCGCGCGCTTCAGTTGCGTTTCAACATGGCGTTGTTCGTCGGCTCGCTGCTGCTGGTCGGTATAGCCGTCTATATCGCGCTCGCCGTCGCCGACTGGATGGTCCGCCCGGTCAATGAACTGGTGACCGCCGCGCGCCGCATCACCGCCGGCGATCTTTCCGCGCGCGTCAGCAGCCCGCAGGCGCGCGACGAGATCGGCACGCTCGCGTCGGCCTTCAACCGCATGACCCAGCGGCTCGAAGCGCAGACCGGCGCGCTGGTCGCCGCCAACAGCCAGCTCGACGAGCGCCGCGCTTTCATCGAGGCGATCCTATCGGGCGTCACGGCTGGCGTGCTTTCCGTCGACCAGAAGGGCGTGATCCAGTTGCTCAATTCCTCCGCGGCGGCGATCCTGGCGGAAGAAGGGGACGATCCGGTCGGCCGCCCGCTCGCCGACCTGTCCTCGGAACTGGCCGACTATGTCGCATCGGAAGAGGATGCCGGCATCGTTCAGGTGCGCGCGCATGGCGACCTGCGCACCCTGGCCGTCAAGCTGTCGCGCGACGTGTCGGGCCATATCCTGACCTTCGACGACATCACCCAGCAACTCAGCGACCAGCGCCGCGCCGCCTGGTCGGATGTCGCCCGCCGCATCGCGCATGAGATCAAGAACCCGCTCACCCCGATCCAGCTCGCCGCAGAACGGCTCCAGCGCCGCTATGCCGAGGAGATCACCAGCGACAAGGCGACCTTTTCCCGCCTTACAGGCACTATCGTGCGACAGGTGGGCGACTTGCGCCGCATCGTCGACGAATTCTCCTCCTTCGCCCGGATGCCCAAGCCCGTGTTTCGGCGCGAGGCGATCGGCGACATCGCTCGGCACGCGCTGTTCCTGCATGAGGTCGCGCATCCCGCGATTCGCTTCGAATATCATACCGACCTTCCTGATCTTGAAATGGTATGCGACCGGCGGCAACTGGGGCAGGCGCTCACCAACATCGTCAAGAATGCAGTGGAAGCGATTGAACCCAAACCCATTCCTGACGAAGGCGGGCCGCGCGGGCGCGTAGTCATGACGCTGGCGCAGAGCGGAGACGACATCGCCATCCGGGTGCAGGATGACGGCGTCGGCCTGCCACCCGAGCGCGACCGCATCCTGGAACCCTATATGACGACACGGGCGAAGGGCACGGGTCTGGGCCTCGCTATCGTCAAGAAGATCGTTGAGGAGCATCTAGGGGAAATCCGCTTCGACGATGCGCCCGGTGGCGGCGCGTGTGTGACGCTGCGTTTTCCCGTGGGGGCGCTGGATAAACTGGAAGAGGGGCAGGTGATTGCCCTGCCCAAAGGAAAAGTGACGGCCAATGGCGCTTGATATTCTGATAGTCGACGATGAAGAGGACATCCGCGATCTGGTGGCGGGTGTGCTGGAGGATGAAGGCTTCGCCACCCGCACCGCCGCGAACAGCGACAGCGCGATCGACGCGCTGGACGCGCGCCGCCCTTCGCTCGTGCTTCTGGACGTGTGGCTTCAGGGCTCGAAACTGGACGGTCTCGAACTGCTGGACGAGATCAAGCGGCGCGACGCCTCCATCCCCGTCCTGATGATCTCCGGCCACGGCAATATCGACACCGCTGTCGCTGCGATCCGCAAGGGCGCGGCCGACTTCATCGAAAAGCCGTTCGAGGCCGACCGGCTGCTCCACCTCGTCAGCCGCGCGACCGAGACCGAGCGGCTGCGGCGCGAGAACCAGGTGCTGCGCGCGCGCTTCGGTCAGGACGACGAATTGACCGGCACGTCCGCCGCGATCAACGGTGTCCGCGCCACGATCAAGAAGGTCGCCGGCACCGGCAGCCGTGTGCTCATCTCTGGCCCGGCCGGGGTGGGCAAGGAAATCGCGGCGCGAATGCTCCACAGCTGGAGCGGCCGCGCGGATTCACCCTTCATCATCGTCGCTGCCGCGCGCATGGACCCCGACCGGGTCGAGGAGGAGCTGTTCGGTATCGAAGACCCGAGCGGCCTGGTGCGGCCCGGTTTCCTCGAACAGGCGCATGGCGGTACGCTCTATCTGGACGAAATCGCCGACATGCCGCTGACGACGCAGGGCAAGATCTTGCGCGTCCTCACCGACCAGAGCTTCACCCGTGTCGGTGGCCAGCGGCAGGTGAAGGTCGATGTGCGAGTCATCTCCTCGACTGCGCTCAACCTGGCGCAGGAAATCGAGGAGCGCCGGTTCCGCGAGGATCTCTTCTACCGCCTCAACGTCGTGCCGCTTGCCATCCCGCCCCTGTCGGAACGGCGCGACGATATTCCGCCCTTGGTCGAACATTATCTCGCCCGCTTCGCCGCCGACCGCCGCGTCGCCCCGCCCGAAATCGCGAGCGACGCCATGGCCGCGCTTCAGGCCAATGAATGGCCCGGCAATGTCCGGCAGCTGCGCAACGTCATCGAACGCACGATGATCCTGGCGCCCGGCGACCGGATCGGCCGGATCGAGCTCGACATGCTGCCGGCAGAACTCACCAGCGGCGGCGGCGGGGAGGGGATCGGCCAGTCAGCCATCATGGGCGCCCCCCTGCGCGAGGCGCGCGAGAGCTTCGAGCGCGAATATCTCCGTATCCAAATCCGGCGCTTTTCCGGCAACATATCTCGCACCGCAACCTTCATCGGCATGGAGCGATCCGCGCTGCACCGCAAATTGAAGCTGCTGGGGATCACCGACGGAAAGGAATAAGGGGCCGCAGGGAAATCTCGCCGCATCGCGTCTAGGGCATGGACGGCCCTTCGCAATTGCGGTAGAAATGAAACAGCCCCCGGTACGCGGGGGCGGGCAAGATGCCCTGCTTAAGGGTGCGAGAGCGGGTAACGTCCCGCCAACAATAGGACTGGCGACGACCATGGCCGATAAAGTGAACAATCTTCAGGACATTTTCCTGAACAGCCTGCGCAAGAGCAAGACCCCGGTGACCATGTTCTTGGTCAAGGGCGTGAAGCTTCAGGGCATCATCACCTGGTTCGACAATTTCTCCGTGCTGCTCCGCCGCGACGGTCAGTCGCAGCTGGTCTACAAGCACGCCATCTCCACCGTCATGCCGGCGCAGCCGATGGACCTGACCGACCTTCGGAAGGCCAGCGACGGCAACCCGAAATCCAAGCTGCTTCAGGAAATCTTCCTTTCCGCCGTCCGCAAATCGGGCAGCCCGGTGACGATGTTCCTGGTAAACGGCGTGATGCTCCAGGGCGAAATTGCGGCCTTCGACCTGTTCTGCATGCTGCTGGAGCGCGACGGCATGGTACAGCTGGTCTACAAGCACGCCATCTCGACCGTCCAGCCGCTCCATTCGCTCGACCTCAGCGGCGAGAATGAGCAGGACGACTAATCTGCGTGGCGCGCCGGGCTACTAAGCGTGGACCGGCGCGCGCTCTGATGCTTTAAGCCTGCATGGCTATTTTCAACCGCGACTCCGACGATGAAGTGGCGCGCGGCGCGCGCGCCGTCGTCGTCCATGCCGAGACTCACAATAGCGACCGGCGCGACAGCGACGCCCGGCTGGAGGAGGCGCGCGGCCTCGCGCTCGCGATCGGCATTGACGTGCGCGCGGCGCAGGCCTTTCGCGTGCGCGACCGCAAGCCTGCGACCCTGTTCGGCAGCGGCCAGGTCGATCAGATTGCGACCCTCGCCCGGCAGGAAGAGGCCGAACTCATCATCGTCGACAACAGCCTCTCGCCCGTCCAGCAGAGCAATCTGGAAAAGGCGACGGAGGCCAAGGTCATCGACCGCACCGGCCTGATCCTTGAAATCTTTGGCGAGCGCGCCGCCACCAATGAAGGCCGGCTTCAGGTCGAACTGGCGCATCTCGATTATCAGGCCGGGCGCCTGGTGCGCAGCTGGACTCACCTTGAGCGGCAGCGCGGCGGCTTCGGCTTCCTCGGCGGCCCCGGCGAAACGCAGATTGAGGCGGACCGCCGCATGATCCGCGATCGCATGGCGAAGATCCGCCGCGAGTTGGAGCAGGTGACGCGCACGCGCGGCCTTCACCGCGCCCGCCGCCAACGCGCGCCGTGGCCGGTGATCGCGCTGGTGGGTTATACCAACGCCGGAAAATCCACGCTTTTCAACCGCATGACCGGCGCTGACGTCATGGCGGAAGACCTGCTCTTTGCCACGCTCGACCCGACCATGCGGCAGATCGCGCTGCCTGGCCTCGACAAGGCGATCCTGAGCGACACGGTCGGCTTCGTGTCCGACCTGCCGACCCAGCTCATCGCCGCCTTCCGCGCGACACTGGAGGAGGTGCTCTCCGCCGACCTCATCGTCCATGTCCGCGACATCGCCCACCCCGATACCGACGCCCAGCGCGACGACGTGCTCGACGTGCTCGGCGAACTTAATGTCGTGGGCGAAGCGGCGGGGGAGGACGCACCCCCGATTATCGAGGCGTGGAACAAGCTCGACCTGCTGGACGAGGACGCCCGCGCGCTCGCCCGTGAGACCGCCGCCCGCCGGGACGATGTCGTCATCCTCTCGGCGCTGACAGGGGAGGGGGTGGACACACTTCAGCGCGCCATCAGCGACCGCATGACGCGCGGCGCGAAAGTCTATGGCCTGCGTATTCCCTTGTCCGACGGCGCGGCGCTCGCCTGGCTCCACGAGCATGGCGAAGTCCTCTCCGCCGATGTCGAGGGCGAGGAACAGCGCGTCGAAGCCCGCCTCTCCGACGCCGCCTTTGCGCGCTTTGCCAAGCGCGAACGATAGTTTAAGCGGTTGCTGCTGCTGGCGGGCATTACTCGGGTTTTACGCAATAGCCGCCCTGTGATGTCCATCGACCTCCAGCATCTAGGCACGCATCCATGATGGCTTGCCCCCTTGCCCACCAGCCCAACGCAGTTCCCGCCAAGACACACGACGCCAAAGCGGCTGCAACGAGACGTGTTTGAAAAGGCGCCATTGTTTTTATACTAAGGTGCGTTGAGGCTGACTCACGCGGGGGATTCCCAAGCTCGTGAAAATCTGATTCGACGTAGCAGGCACG
>NZ_JBHDJI010000012.1:0-127804 GCF_041877245.1 Sphingobium agrisoli | reverse complement strand
GCTCGTCGAGCAGCCCTGGCGCATCATGTCACTCGGACTGCGCCAATGGGCCCATGGGTTCTGATCAATGCACCTTGGTATTAGTCCCCGAGCCATAAATCCAGTCCGTCATCCGCCACCTTGCGATCGCCGGCAACATCCCGGCAAAGATGCTTTCCAATCCGATAACCATTTTTTCCAAGACCTCCTAAAGCCCCGCGCCCTCCCGCCGTTCTGGTCCTGTGAGAGGCCGGCCATCCGGGTCGGCCCCATATTGCAAAGCTCATGGATCGGGGACTTCTATGACTGTTGTAGGAACAAATTCGACGGCCTTGCGCGTCGCCAATTCATCGACCATCGCGTCGATGATGCAGACCCGCGCGATGGAACGGCTTTCCACCGGCAAGCGCCTGAACAGCGCCAAGGATGACGCGGCGGGCATGGGCATCGCCACGATGATGACGGCGCAGGTGCGTGGTATCGCGCAGGGCATCCGCAACGCCAATGACGGGCTGTCGCTGGCCCAGACCGCCGACGGCGCGCTCGCCGAAATGACCAACATGCTCCAGCGGATGCGCGAGCTGGCGGTCCAGGCGCTGAATGGCACCAACGACACGGACGCCCGCACCGCGATCAAGACCGAGATGGACCAGCTGGCGGGGCAGATCGACGATCAGATCGCCACGTCCAAGTTCAACGGCAAGAACCTGTTCGATGGCACGGCCGCGAACGTCTATATCCAGGCAGGCGCAAACGCCTCCAATGGGGTGACGATCGACCTTACCGACCTTAGCGCTGATGCGACGATCGCGGCGGTCGTGACCGGCGGCGTGTCGGCGATCGACCCCACAGCGGTTGCATTTTCGACCGCAGACCTCGCCAAGTTCGACGATGCGCTCAACACCATCTCGGCGACGCGCGCGACGTTCGGCGCGATGCAGAACCGGCTGGAATCGGTGGTGGCGAACCTTTCGACCGAGATGCTGAGCCTGACCGACTCGCGCAGCCGGATCGAGGACGCCGATTTCTCGAACGAAACCACCCAGCTCGCCAAGGCCCAGATATTGAGCCAGGCTTCGACCGCGATGCTGGCGCAAGCCAATCAGAGCCAGCAGGGCATATTGAAACTGATCGGCTGATAGTAGCCCATCATAGCTGGTCCCCGGCGACGGCCGGGGCCAGTCCGGCACTTTCGAGCCGATGGGATGTATCGCCTGGATGCAGTCGGTACATCTTTGCGTGCCCTAGATATCCTGGGCAATGCGGGCGTAAAGCTCCGGGCGGCGGTCACGGAAGAAACCCATGCCGGCGCGGTGCTTGCGCGCGCGGTCGAGGTCGAGCGTGGCGACGAGCGCGCCATTGTCGCGGGCGTCGGCTTCGGCGGCGAAATCGCCCCATTCGTCGGTGATGAAGCTGTGGCCGTAGAAACGCTGGCCGTCCTCCTCGCCGATGCGGTTGGCGGCGATCACCGGCATGCAGTTGCTGACGGCATGGCCGATCATCGCGCGCCGCCACATGCGGCTGGTGTCGAGGTCAGCGTCATAGGGCTCGGAGCCGATCGCCGTCGGATAGAAGAGCATCTCCGCCCCCATCAGCGCCATGACGCGCGCGCTTTCGGGATACCATTGGTCCCAGCAGATGCCGACGCCGATAGTCCCATATCGGGTCTTCCACACCTTGAATCCGCTATTGCCGGGGCGGAAATAATATTTCTCCTCATAGCCCGGCCCGTCGGGAATGTGGCTCTTGCGATAGACGCCCAAGATCTCGCCCTGATCGTCGATCATGGCGAGCGAGTTGTAGTGATGATGGCCGTCGCGCTCGAAGAAGCTGGTCGGGATATAGACGCCCAACTCCTTCGCCAGCTTGCGCATGTCCTGCACGGCGGGATGCTCGTCCACCGACTGCGCGCGGGCGAACAGCGCCTCATCCTCCTCGCGGCAGAAATAGGGGCCTTCAAACAGTTCGGGCGGCAGAATGATCTTCGCCCCGCGCGCGGCCGCTCTGGTCACATGGTCGGCGACCATGGCGATATTGTCGGCCATGTCGTCCGAAAAGGCGAGTTGCAGGGCGGCGACGGTGACTTTGGTCATTCTGTCTCTCGAACGGGGGACTGGGAGGGCATCTGCTGGCTGCAGCAATGGAAGCTGCCGCCTCCCGACAATATGGCGTCGCTCCGCAATCCGACAATATCCCGGCCCGGAAAGAAGGGGCGCAGGGCGTCGAGCGCGGCAGCGTCATTGGGGCGGCCATAGATGGGGACGATGACGGCGGCGTTGCCGATGTAGAAATTCATGTAGCTGGCCGGGATCGGCTCGCCATCGACCTCGACAAGGCCGGGGGAGGGGATGTCGACCACCGTCACCCCATGCGCCTTTGCGCGGGCGCGGGCGTCGGCGTAGATGGCGGCGTTGGGATCGTCGGGGGTCGTCGCGATGGGAAGCGCCAGCGTGCCGGGCGCGACGAAGCGGGCGAGATTGTCGACATGGCCGTCGGTATGGTCGTTGAGCAGGCCATCGCCCAGCCACAGCATGTCGCAGAGGCCCAGGCTGCCGGCGAGCAACGTCTCGATCTTGCCGCGGTCGAGGTCGGGATTGCGGTTGGGGTTGAGCAGGCATTGCTCGGTCGTGACGAAAAGGCCCGTGCCGTCGGTATCGACCGCGCCGCCTTCGAACACCCAGTTCTGCGCCGCGACGGGCAGGCCGGTCGTCGCGGCGAGGCGCGCGCCGATATCCTCGTCGCCCGGCATCTGGTACTTGCCGCCCCAGCCGTTGAAGCCGAAATCGACCAGCGCGCGCTCGCCCGCGCCGTTCAGCACGGCGATCGGCGCGGTGTCGCGCAGCCAGACGTCGCCCAGCTTTTGTACAACGATCTGTACAGTTGAATCGACTATCGCGCGCGCGGCGTCGGCGTCGGCCTCGCTCGCGGCCACAAGGCGGACTTCCTCGCGTCCGTTTGCGTGGAGAGCGTTGGCAAAGGCCGCGATTTGCGCCCGCGCCGCATCGAACGCGCCGGGCCATTCGGCTGGGGTGGCGGGAAAGCCGATCCAGGTCCAGTCGTGGGGCGCCCATTCGGCGGGCATGCGATAGGTCATGACGGCTGGTCCTCTGACGGGCGGCTATGGCGGCGTCATAGCGGGATGTGGGGGCAAGCAAAAGGGCGGCTCCCTCGCGGGGCCGCCCTTTCCTATTATCGAGCTATCCGAAGGACTTAGCGCGAATAGAATTCGACGACCAGGTTCGGTTCCATCTTCACCGGATAGGGCACTTCGTCGAGCGTGGGGACGCGGACGTAGGTGACCTTGGCGGCGCCGTCGGGCGACACATAGTCGGGGATGTCGCGCTCGGGCAGGCTTTGCGCTTCGAGGACCAGCGCCATTTCCTGCGCCTTTTTGCCCAGCGTGATCTCGTCGCCCGGCTTCACCAGACGGCTGGCGATGTTGCACTTGACGCCGTTCACATAGATGTGACCGTGGCTGACGAGCTGGCGCGCGGCCCAGATGGTCGGCGCGAACTTGGCGCGATAGACGAGCGCGTCGAGGCGACGTTCCAGCAGACCGATGAGGTTCTGGCCGGTGTCGCCCTTCATGCGGGCGGCTTCGGTGTAGTTCTTCTTGAACTGCTTTTCGGTGATGTCGCCGTAGTAGCCCTTGAGCTTCTGCTTGGCGCGGAGCTGGATGCCATAGTCGGACATCTTGCCCTTGCGGCGCTGGCCGTGCTGGCCGGGGCCGTACTCACGCTTGTTGACCGGGCTCTTCGGGCGACCCCAGATGTTTTCGCCCATCCGGCGGTCGAGCTTGTACTTGGCGCTGGAGCGCTTCGACATATATCTTTCCTCAATTGCTTATAACGTTGTTTCCGGTCTCGCCTGCTTGCCATATTTCAGGGGCAGGGCCGCCGCTTCACCGGAGTGCGGAGCCAATTGCGAAGGCGCGCCTATGACGAGGGCGGGCTGCTGTGTCAACCCCTCGACAGGCGGATGCGCTGGCCTTAGGCGGGCGACATGGACCCTGACAGCTATTCCACCATGGCGCAGGTGCGCGCCGGTGTCGACAATCTCGACCGCCAGATCGTCGCGCTGCTCGCGCAGCGCTTCGCCCATATGCGGGCGGCGGCGCGGATCAAGGAGGATCGTGGCGCGGTGCGGGATGAGGCGCGCAAGGCGGAGGTGATCGCGAATGCCCGTGCGGAGGCGGAAGCGGCGGGGATGCCGGGGGAGATGATCGGCGAACTGTGGGATCATCTGGTGGAGCTGTCGATCGCCTATGAGATGGAGGCGTTCGACCGGGGGCGTTCCTAACCACGGACGTTTGCAGGCTCGAGCCGAACGGAATTGCGTATAGTTCAGCGCTGGCGCGGGTTCGCCAGAGACGACAACACGCCGCGCAGGGTGCGGACCTCCAGATGGTTCCAGCCGGGCTTGGTCAGCAGGTTGCGCAGCGTTCGCTTGGTCGCGGGCGCGCGGTCGGGCGGGAAGAAATAGCCGGCGCCGTCCAGCAGCGCCTCGAACTGGGCGATCATGCCCTCCAATTCCTCCTGCGGAGCGGGTACGCCAAGGTCGGTGACGGTCGGTTGGGTGAGATCGGCCTGCTTTGACCATTCATAGGCGCACAGGATCACCGCCTGCGCGAGGTTCAAGGAGCCGAAATCCGGGTTGATCGGCACGGTCAGTATCTTGCGGGCGAGGGCGACGTCTTCCGTTTCCAGCCCCGAGCGTTCGGGGCCGAAGACATAGGCGCTGCGGCCCTGCGCGACGTGGATCTCGCGCGCGGCTTCCTCGGGCGTCACGACCGGCTTGGTGACGCCGCGCTTGCGGACCGTGGTGGCGTAGACATGCGCGCAGTCGGCGACGGCGTCGGCGAGTGTGTCATAAACCTGCGCGCCGTCGAGGACAGCGTCGGCACCGGCGGCGGCTGGCCCGGCGTCCGGGTTGGGCCAGCCGTCACGCGGGGCGACGAGGCGCATTTCGGTGAGGCCGAAGTTCAGCATGGCGCGCGCGGCCTTGCCGATGTTTTCGCCGAGTTGCGGGCGGACGAGGACGATGATGGGGGTGGGGGTTGGCATAGTCTTGGTACGAGTAGCGGCCTCTCCTTCCGTTCGCCCTGAGCGAAGTCGAAGGGCATCACTGAGCGAAGGCGAAGTGTGAGATATGGCGGCCTGCTTCAACTTTTCCCAATTTTCAGCAATCAGCGCTTCCTTCTTCTTTCGGGACCAGCCCTTGATCTGAATTTCGCTCTCAATGGCTTCGGCGCGGGTCGCAAATCCGGCTGACCACATTAGTTCGACGGGCAGGCGATCGGACGTATAGCCCTTGATCGCGCCAGATTGATGGGCGGCGAACCGCGCCTCCAGATCGTCGGTGTGGCCGGTGTAATAGGAGCCGTCGGCGCATCGCAGGATGTAGCTGTAGAAGGCCATGGTCCTAGGGCTTCGCTTCGCTCAGCCGAGCCCTTCGACTTCGCTCAGGGCGAACGGGGATATATTCGTCACTCACGCGCCACCTCCTGCACGCTCCCTGCGAACTCCTCGAAGTCCTTGGCGTCGGTGAAGTCCTTGTAGACGCTGGCGAAGCGGATGTAGGCGACGCTGTCGAGGCGCTTTAAGCCCTCCATCACCATTTCGCCGATCGCGCGGGCGGGGATTTCGCTTTCGCCGCTGGTTTCGAGCTGGCGCTGAATGCCGGAGATCAGCTTTTCGAGGCGGCTCGGGTCGATCGGGCGCTTGCGGCAGGCGATGCCGACCGATCGGGCGAGCTTGTCGCGGTCGAACGCTTCCTTGCGCCCCTCGCTCTTCACAACCCAGATGTCGCGCAACTGGATGCGTTCAAAGGTCGTGAAGCGCGCGCCGCACGCCTCGCACTGGCGGCGGCGGCGGATGGCGGCATTGTCCTCGGTCGGACGGCTGTCCTTCACCTGGCTGTCTTCGTGCGAGCAGAAGGGGCAGCGCATGAGAAATCATATACTCCGTTCGTCCTGAGTAGCCACTGAGCTTGTCGAAGTGGCGTATCGAAGGACAGGTCGCACACAGACCCTTCGATACGGGTCTTCGACTTCGCTCAGCCCCTACTCAGGGCGAACGGGGAGAGGCAAGCTCTCCCCAATAAGGTCAATAAATCGGGAACCGGCCGGTCAGCGCCAGAACCTTTTCGCGCACATGCGCTTCGACCTGGCCGTCGCCTTCGTCGCCGTTGCGCTTGAGGCCTTCTACGACTTCGGCGATCAGGCGGCCGATTTCGCGAAATTCCTCTTCGCCGAAACCGCGCGTGGTGCCGGCGGGGGTGCCGAGGCGGACGCCCGAGGTGACGAAGGGGCTCGCCGTATCGAACGGCACATTGTTCTTGTTGCAGGTGATGTAGGCGCGGTCGAGCGCCTTTTCCGCCGCCTTGCCGGTAGTGTTCTTGGCGCGAAGGTCGACCAGCATCAGGTGATTGTCGGTGCCGCCCGACACGATCGAGAGGCCGGCGTCGGCCAGCGTGGCGGCCAGCGCCTTGGCATTTGCCACGATCTGGTGGGCATAGGCCTTGAACTCGGGCGTCAGCGCTTCCTTGAACGCCACCGCCTTGGCTGCGATGATGTGCATCAGCGGGCCCCCCTGAAGTCCGGGGAAGATCGCGCTGTTGAGCTTCTTGGCGATCGCCTCGTCATTGGAGAGGATGATGCCCGAGCGGGGGCCGCGCAGCGACTTATGCGTGGTGGTGGTGGTGACATGGGCGTGCGGCACCGGCGAGGGGTGCGCGCCGCCCGCGACGAGGCCGGAAAAGTGCGACATGTCGGCGAGCAGATAGGCGCCCACTTCGTCCGCGATCTCGCGGAAACGCTCGAAGTCCCAGGTGCGCGAATAGGCGGTGCCGCCACAGATGATGAGCTTGGGCTTGGTCTCCCGCGCGATACGGGCGACCTCGTCCATGTCGATCAGGTGATCGTCGGGACGGACGCCATAGGGCACGACCTTGAACCATTTGCCGCTCATGTTGACCGGCGATCCATGGGTCAGGTGGCCGCCAGATGCGAGGTCGAGCCCCATGAAGGTATCGCCGGGCTGGAGCAGCGCCAGGAACACCGCCTGGTTCATCTGGCTGCCGCTGTTGGGCTGAACATTGGCGAAGTTCGCGCCGAAGAGCTGCTTGGCGCGCTCGATCGCCAGCGTCTCCACCACGTCGGCATATTCGCAGCCGCCATAATAGCGCTTGCCCGGATAGCCTTCGGCATATTTGTTGGTGAAGATCGAGCCGGCGGCCTCCAGCACCGCCTTCGATACGATATTCTCGGACGCGATCAGTTCGATCTTGTCCTGCTGGCGCTTCAGCTCCTTGCCGATCGCGTCGAAAATCTCCGGGTCCGCGCTGGCGAGGTTTTCGCTGAAGAAACCGTCCTGACGGATGGCGGGCGAGAGGGTGTCTAGGCTCATCTCTGGTCCTTTCAGAGCGCGGGATGGGAGAGTTTGTCGACGCGGGGGCCGTGGCGGCCGCCGCCGAAATCGGTCGTCAGGAAAGCGGTGACGCACGCCTTCGCCATGTCGATGCCGGTCAGGCGCGCGCCCATGGCAAGGACATTGGCGTCATTATGTTCGCGCGCGAGGGCGGCCGAGAGCGGCTCGCCCACCAGCGCGCAGCGGCATGCCGGGTTGCGGTTGACCGCGATCGAGATGCCGATGCCCGAACCGCACAGCGCGATGCCGCGCTCGGCCGCGCCCGAGGCAATGGCTGTCGCGAGCTTGTAACCATAGTCGGGATAATCGACGCGGTCGGCGGTGGCGGGGCCGAGATCGTCGACCTCATGCCCTGCCTCGCGCAGCCAGGCGGCGAGTTCGGCCTTCAGATCGACGGCGGCATGATCGGAGGCGATGGCGATCTTCATCGAGTCGGGGCGTCCCTTCACCGGCACAGGTGATTCGTTTCTGCCGGCCTAATAGGGGGACAGGCCGGCAATTGCCACCGTGGAGCTTGCCGCCTATGGCGGGGCATGGCCGGAACCATCCTTTCCATCCTGATGCTGGCGGGCGTGCTGCTGACCGGCGGGGGCGTTTACGCGATCGTGAAGAAGGGCGACCGCAAGCGCGGCGCGCTGATGATCGTGGCGGGGCTGGTGATGTTCGGCAATGTGGCGATCAGCGCGATGCCGGTCGGATAGTTCGCGGGATGCCGGAATTTACTCCGCCGCGAGGGTGACGACCAGCGCGTCCCGCCATGCGGGTCTGGCAGGATCGAGCGGATGGATTTCGGTGACGCCGTGGAGAATGCGGCGGTCGTCGATCAGCATCGTGTCGGCCGGATCGGTGAGGGTGAATTCGCCGAGCGGCGTGCCGTCGGCCATGCCGATGCGGGTGACGCCTTCGCGCACGTTGCGGCGCTCGATCAGCATCACGAGCACATGATCGACCCCGTCGCGGTGCATCCCCTCGGGCGTGGGGCGGCCCTCTTCGCCCGGCTTCGCCTCGATCCGGAACTGGTGCAGTTCGACGTGCCAGCCGCGCTGGCGTGCGGGATCGAAGCTGTCGGTGGCGAAGCGCAGGATCGCCTGCATTGCCGGCGATGCCATGGTCGCGTCGGTCACCGGATCGAACCAGCGCTGCACGTCGCCATTCAGCGGGTTATAGTCGCGGCTCTGATAATGGGGCTGGTGCGGCTTGCGGATGAAGCGGCCATGCTCCAGCGCGAGGGCGGCATGGCGGCGGCGACGGTAACGCCCGCCATCGGCCATGTAGAGATCGGGGCCGAGGTCGTTCCAGCTTTGCGAGAAGTCCGCCCAATCGGCCTGGCCCAAGCCCAGCCGGTCCAGCATGGTCGCAGCGGGGATGCGGGCGTAGCCATGATCCGCCAGCGCGCGGTCGATAGCGGGGAGGCAGTCGGTGTCGCTCATCATGTCATTCCTAGCAGAAGACAGGACGAGCGACAGGGCCGCTCCCCGCAGGGTGGATCGGATGCGTTGGGTCAGGCGATCGTGGGCACGATGCCGCCTTCCACCCGGAGCGCCGCGCCGTTGGTGGCCGCCGCCAGCGGGCTTGCCAGATAGGCGACCATCGCGCCGACCTCGTCCGCTTCGATGAGGCGCTTGATGAGCGAGAGCGGGCGGAGCCTGGTAAAGAATTCCGCTTCGCGCTCGGCTTCGGGCGCGTCCTTGTTGGCGACGACCGAGCGGATGAAGTCCACGATGCCTTCCGACCGGGTCGGGCCGGGCAGGACGCTGTTGACCGTCACGCCGGTTCCGCGCGTGCGCTCAGCAAGGCCGCGCGAGATGGAAAGCTGCGCCGACTTGGTCATGCCGTAATGGATCATCTCGGCAGGCGGCAGCAGGCCGCTTTCGCTGGCGATGAAGATGATGCGGCCCCAGTCGCGCGCCAGCATTTGCGGGAAATAATGGCGCGACAGGCGCGCGCCGCTGACCACGTTCACCTCGAACAGATGATGCCAGTCTTCGTCGGTGATGTCGGCGAAGTCCTTGGCCTCGTAGATGCCGAGATTGTTGACGAGGATGTCGGTCGAAGGGACGGCGGCGATGAGGGCGGCGGCGCCTTCGGCCGTGGCGGGATCGGCGGGCACCGGATTGACCGCGCCGCCGATCTCGGCCGCCGCGGCCTCCAGCTTGGCCTGGTTGCGGCCGGTGATGGTGACGGCGACGCCTTCGTCCGCGAGGCGCCTGGCGATGGCGAGGCCGATGCCGGCGGTGGAGCCGGTGACGATGGCGGTTTTATCCTTGAGTTTGAGGTCCATGGGTCATGTCCTTGGTCGAAGTTGAACAGCGAACTGGACAGCTAAATAGCATTTTGCAGAATGATGATTAGAAGGCATGATTGCACTTCAGAAGTGAGTAGAAATCATGAATAGTCACCTGTCCGACGTCGAGAATTTCCTGGCCGTCGCCAGCGTGGGTAGCTTCGCCGGGGCGGCGCAGGCGTTGCGGTTGACGCCGTCGGCGATCAGCCGATCGATGACCCGGCTGGAAAAGCGGTTGGGCGTGGCGCTGATCCGCCGGACCACACGGTCGCTGGCGCTGACGCGGGAAGGCGTCGCCTATCGCGACCGGATGCGGGCGATCCTGAGCGACATGTTCGACCTGGAGGCGAGCCTGTCGAGCGCGGTGCAGGGGCCGCGCGGGCTGTTGCGGGTCAATGCGTCGCCATCGTTCGGCGTGCATTGCCTGATCCCGATCCTGCCGCGTTTCGCGGAGACATACCCGCATATCTCGGTCGATCTCACCCTGACCGATGCCATCGTCGATCTGGTCGAGGAACGGGCGGACGTGGCGATCCGCATCGGGCCGCTGCGCGACACGCGGCTGCGCGCGAAGAAGCTGGGGCATAGCCGCATGGTGCTGGTGGCGAGCCCGGACTATCTGGCGCGGCGGGGGACGCCCCGGACGCCAGACGATCTCGGCGCGCACGACTGCCTGCGCTTCAGCTTTCGCCGGTCGGTGGATAGCTGGCCGTTTTTGGTCGAGGGCAGGCTGGTGCACAAGCCGGTGGAAGGCCGCTTCTACGGCAACAGCGGCGAGGTGGTGCGGGAGATGGCGGTCGCGGGCTGCGGCATCGCGCGGCACGGGCGCTTTCATGTGGCGCGCGATTTGCGCGAGGGGCGGCTCGTGGAACTGTTGGCGGACTATGACGCGGGGGATGGGGAGGAGATCCACGCCCTCTACGCGCCAGAGGACCGGGCGGCGGCGCGGATCAGGGCGCTGCTGGATTTTCTGGAGGCGGAGATGGTGGTGGAGGGGTGATGGCCGGGTGCGACCATTTCAAGACAGCTATTCACGACCTTTGCTTGCTTAAGAGCAGACGCCCGGCCATGCTGTGACCATGTTTAAGCGCACCACGTTTATCGTAGGAATTTTCTTGCTTGCCGCGTTTGCTTTGAAAGCACGTGATGAGAGTCGATTTATAACGCTACCCGATGGGGCGACCTCGATTAGAGTAGGGTCAATCTTCAGCACCGACGTTGGTCATTGGACTGTGACCGTGAAGAACAAATATGGACGGTCATCGGATAAAATGTTTGCGATCGGTGATAATCCCCGGTCGAACATTTACCTGACATCGTCACGCCAGCTTGTTGTGATCGGCAAAGGCGGTGAAGAACTATTTTTTCGAGTGCCGAGCAAAGCCGGGCCGACAGCGCTCAATGGGCAGCAGGCTCAATTAAGAGATAAGCATTCAGAAACATGGCATTACGTCGGTGTGATCGAAAACAGAGCCTTAAGGCATAATGCGGAGTGCATCCCATTAATGGGAGAAAGCCGATCACCCTATCGCAAACAGTTTCAAAGCGAACATTCATGCTGAAGGATGCTGTAGGTCGACTTCTCGCGGTTAAGTTATTGCAACCTGCCTGTTTGCTACCCACCCAACTCAGAACCTCACCCGATCCAGTAAGGCACGATCTGGCGGTTGTCCGGGTCCACATGGATGGGCCGGTCGGCGGGCGGGAAGGCGCGTTGGTCGCAGCTTTGGCGGGGGCAGAGGCGGCAGGTGATGCCGATGGGGGTGGCCGCGCCCTCGACCTCTAGCTGAAGGCCGTCGGCATAGACGAAGTTCGCCGCATGGGCGACCTCGCAGCCCAGCACCACGGCGAAGCGGCGCGGGGTGCGCTTGTAGCTGCCCGAGGGTTTCACCAGTCCCTTCGCCATCGAGACGTAGCGCACGCCATCGGGGGTTTCGCCCAACTGGACGTTGATCCGGTCGGGGACGGCGACGGCTTCGTGGACGTTCCATAAAGGACAAGCGCCGCCGAAGCGCGCGAATTGCAGGCGAGTGGCGCTGTGCCGCTTGGTGATGTTGCCGGCCATGTCGACGCGGCAGAAGAAGAAGGGGATGCCGCGCAGGCCGGGGCGTTGCAGGGTCGACAGACGGTGGCATGCCTGTTCGAAACTGACGCCGAAGGTGCGCGCGAGCCGGTCGATATCGTGGCGCATGGCGCGGGCGGCTTCGCGGAAGGGGGCATAGGGCATGAGCAGCGCGCCGGCGGCGTAGTTGCCGAGGCCGATCGCGAGCAGCCGGTCCGCGCCGGGGACGGGCAGGGCGGCCTTGTTCACCACATCGGCGATCACCGCCTGCCCCTCCAGCATCATCAATTGATGCGCGAGCATGAATTTGCGGCTTTCGGTCGGCAGCGCGGCGTTGATGAAAAGGCGCTTGTCGGCGGCGCGATAGGCGCGGAGCGCACTGTCGGGAGTTTCGGCGATCAGCGTTTCGATGCCGTGGCGGCGGGCGAGCGCTTCGACCAGCATCCCTTCGTCGAGCACCTGGCCCTGGGTGAAGCTTTCCGCCATCTCCTCCGCCAGGCAATCGAGCGCGTGGACATAGTTGCCGGCTTCGTGGAACCAGTCGCGCGCGGCTTCCCAGGGGAGACGGGCCTGCACCTCATGGTCGTTGGCGATCGCTTCCTCGATCATGTTGATGCGTTCGTTGGCGCGCATATGGGCGTTGTAGAGATCGACGTAGCGGGCAGCGAATTCGGGGAATTGGAGGTGGAGCTTCTCGATCCGCTCCGGCTCCATCTGGGCGCCCGGCAATTCCGGGTGGGCGAGCGCGTAGGTGAAGGCGCCGAGCAATTGTTCTTCCTGGCGGCTGTCGAAACTGGCCCAGTCGGTGGGGAAGGCGCTGGCGACGGCGGCCTTGACCTTGGCAGTGAGGGGGCGGTCGTCATTTTCGAGCTGCGAGAGGTAGGAGACGGAGATGCCAAGCGCGAGCGCCATCGTCGCCTGGTCCATGCGGTGGTCGAGCCGGAGCTGGCGCAGCCGGGGGCCGGCGAAGATGCGATTGCCGCGTGCCATTGGCTTTCTGTCCTTACGTAGCCTTCGCCAAAGGAGCGAAAACGAGTGTTCTGCCCCTTCTATTTTGCGAAGTTGAGATTTGCAAATTGGCAAATTTGCATTTGCGAAAATTGTCACGGACTGAAAGGAGCAGCATCACGGAATTTGGGAGATCCACGCGACCATGTCGAAACTGGCGATCATCGAGCAGCTCGAAGCCAAGCGGGAGGCCGCGCGCATGGGCGGCGGCAAGCGGCGGATCGACGCGCAGCACGCCAAGGGCAAGCTGACCGCGCGCGAGCGGCTGGACGTGCTGCTGGACGAAAATAGCTTCGAAGAGCTGGACATGTATGTCGAGCATAATTGCGTCGATTTCGGCATGGATGCCGAGCATGTTCCGGGCGACGGCGTCGTTACCGGATCGGGCACAATCAACGGCCGGCTGGTGTTCGTGTTCAGCCAGGACTTCACCGTCTATGGCGGCGCGGTGTCGGAACGCCACGCGATGAAGATCTGCAAGATCATGGACATGGCGATGAAGGTCGGCGCGCCGGTCATCGGCCTCAACGACAGCGGCGGCGCGCGCATCCAGGAGGGTGTGGCGTCGCTGGGCGGCTATGCTGAGATTTTCCAGCGCAACGTTCTGGCGTCCGGAGTGGTGCCGCAGATCAGCGTCATCATGGGGCCGTGCGCGGGCGGGGCGGTCTATTCGCCGGCGATGACCGACTTCATCTTCATGGTGAAGGATAGCAGCTTCATGTTCGTGACCGGGCCGGACGTGGTCAAGACGGTGACGAACGAGGTCGTCACGCAGGAGGAACTGGGCGGGGCCGTCACCCACACGACCAAGTCGGGCGTGGCGGACGTGGCGTTCGAAAACGACATCGAAGCGCTGCTGGCGGTGCGCGATTTCGTGGACTTCCTGCCTGCGTCGAACCGCGAGCCGGTGCCCGAGCGGCCGACCGCCGACGCCTGGGACCGGATCGAGGAGAGCCTGGACACGCTGATCCCGGCCAACGCCAACCAGCCCTATGACATGCACGAGCTGATCCGCAAGGTGGTGGATGAAGGCGACTTCTTCGAGGTGCAGCCGGCCCATGCGGGCAACATCCTGTGCGGTTTCGGCCGGATCGAGGGCAAGACGGTGGGCATCATCGCCAACCAGCCGATGGTGCTGGCAGGCGTGCTCGACATCAATTCGTCGAAGAAGGCGGGGCGGTTCGTGCGCTTCTGCGACGCCTTCGAGATCCCGATCGTGACCTTCGTCGACGTGCCGGGCTTCCTGCCGGGGACGGCGCAGGAGCATAGCGGCATCATCAAGCATGGCGCCAAGCTGCTGTTCGCCTATGCCGAGGCGACCGTGCCCAAGATCACGATCATCACGCGCAAGGCCTATGGCGGCGCCTATGACGTCATGAGTTCGAAGCATTTGCGCGGCGACCTCAATTACGCCTGGCCGACCGCCGAGATCGCGGTGATGGGCGCGAAGGGCGCGGTCGAGATCATCTTCCGCGGCAAGACGCCCGAGGAGATCGCCGCGCGCACGAAGGAATATGAGGATCGCTTCGCCAACCCCTTCGTCGCCGCGTCCAAGGGCTTCATCGACGAGGTGATCCAGCCGCATTCGACCCGCAAGCGGATCGCGCTGGGGCTGCGGAAGCTGCGGAACAAGAGCCTCGAAAATCCTTGGAAGAAGCACGATAATATTCCGCTGTGAGCGGAGACGAACGGAGCGGGATGAGCAGCATGAGCAATGACATCTATATCGTCAGCGGGGCGCGGACCGCGATCGGCAGCTTTGGCGGATCGCTGGCGTCGCTGCGCCCGGCCGAGCTGGGTACGATCGTCATCAAGGAAGCGATCGCGCGCGCCGGCATCGCGCCCGGCGACGTGCAGAATGTCGTCATCGGGACGGTGGTGCCGACCCAGCCCAAGGACGCCTATGTCAGCCGCGTCGCGGCGGTGAACGCGGGCATCCCGATCGACGCGCCGGCGATGAACGTCAATCGGCTGTGCGGATCGGGGCTTCAGGCGATCGTGTCGGCGGCGCAGGCAATCGCGCTTGGCGAAAACGACATTGCCGTCGCCGGTGGCGCCGAATCCATGTCCAACGCGCCGCACATGGTGCTGGCCGCGCGCAACGGGCAGAAGATGGGCAATATCGAGATGGTCGACGCCATGCTCGGCGCGCTGCACGACCCGTTCGAGAATATCCATATGGGCGTGACGGCGGAGAATGTGGCCGAACGATGCGGCATCAGCCGGGAAGAGCAGGACGCGGTCGCGGTGGAGAGCCACAGGCGCGCGGCGGCGGCGATCGCGGCGGGTTACTTCAAGGAGCAGATCGTCCCGGTCGAGATCAAGACGCGCAAGGGTGTGACGGTATTCGATACCGACGAGCATGTCCGCGCCGATGCGTCGGCCGAGGGGATGGCTGGTCTGAAAGCGGTGTTCAAGAAGGACGGCACTGTGACGGCGGGCAATGCGTCGGGGATCAACGACGGCGGCGGCGCGGTCGTGCTGGCGAGCGGCAAGGCGGTGGCGGAGAAGGGGCTGAAGCCGCTGGCGAAGATCGTCGCGTGGGGCCATGCTGGGGTGGAGCCTTCGGTCATGGGGCTGGGGCCGGTGAAGGCGGTGCCGGTGGCGCTGGCCCGCGCGGGGCTCAGCCTCGACCAGATGGACGTGATCGAGAGTAACGAGGCATTCGCCGCACAGGCATGCGGGGTGGCGAAGGAACTGGGCTTCGATCCCGCCAAGACCAACCCCAATGGATCGGGCATTTCGCTTGGGCATCCCATTGGCGCGACCGGCGCGATCCTGACGATCAAGGCGGCCTACGAACTGCGCCGGACCGGCGGCCGCTATGCGCTCATCACCATGTGCATCGGCGGCGGGCAGGGCATCGCCATGGTGATCGAGGCGGTGGCATGAAGCTCGGGCGGCTCAACCATATCGGGGTGGCGACGCCGTCGCTGGAGGCGAGCCTCGCTTATTATCGCGACGTGATGGGCGCGACCTTGGCCCATGAGCCGTTCGACCTGCCGGCGCAGGGGGTGAAGGTGTGTTTCGTCGACACGCCGGGCGAGGATGGCACGGCGGGGACGCAGATCGAACTGATCGAGCCGCTGGGCGAGGCGTCGCCAATCCATGGTTTTCTTGCGAAGAACCCCGCCGGAGGGCAGCATCATATGTGCTATGAAGTGGCCGACATCCACGAGGCCAAGGCGTGGTTTGAAGGGCTGGGGAAGAAGGTGCTCGGCGAACCGCGCATCGGGGCGCATGGCACGCCGATCTTCTTCGTGCATCCCAAGGATATGAACGGGGTGCTGACCGAGATCATGGAGACGCCGAAAGAGGCGCATTGAGACAAAATCCTCTCCCGCAAGCGGGAGAGGATACGGAGCCTTGGCGGCTTGTCCGCCTAGGCGGAGTTGGTGAGGGCATGGGTAGCAAAGACCCTCACCACTGCGACTAAGGCCCGCTTCGCGGACCTAAGTCTCGTTGCCTCTCCCGCTTGCGGGAGAGGGGAAGTGGTAAGGGACTTTGATGACCGAGAAGCCGACGCTGGATCAATGGGCCGCCGCCGCCGCCAAGGAGGTGAAGGGCAAGGATCTGAACTGGGAGACCCCGGAGGGGATCACGGTCAAGCCGCTTTACACGGCGGAGGACGTGATGGTCGATCCCGGCCTGCCCGGCTTCGCGCCGTTCACGCGCGGCGTGCGTGCATCCATGTATGCGGGGCGGCCGTGGACCATCCGGCAATATGCGGGCTTTTCGACCGCCGAGGAATCCAACGCCTTCTACCGCCGCAACCTTGCTGCCGGGCAGAAGGGGCTGTCGGTCGCTTTCGATCTTGCCACCCATCGCGGTTATGACAGCGACCATCCGCGCGTCGTCGGCGATGTCGGCAAGGCGGGCGTGGCGATCGACACGATCGAGGATATGAAGATCCTGTTCGACGGGATTCCGCTCGACCAGATGTCGGTTTCCATGACGATGAACGGCGCTGTCATCCCGATCCTCGCCTTCTTCATCGTCGCGGGCGAGGAGCAGGGGGTCGAGCGCAAACTGCTCGACGGGACCATCCAGAACGACATCCTCAAGGAGTTCATGGTCCGCAACACCTATATCTACCCGCCCGAACCTTCGATGCGGATCATCAGCGACATTTTCGGTTACACGTCGCGCGAGATGCCCAAGTTCAACAGCATCTCCATCTCCGGCTATCATATGCAGGAAGCCGGCGCGACGCAGGTCCAGGAACTGGCCTTCACCATCGCCGACGGCGCGGAATATGTGCGCTACGGCGTGGCGAGCGGGCTCGACATCGACAAGTTCGCCGGCCGCTTGAGCTTCTTCTTCGCGATCGGCATGAATTTCTTCATGGAGATCGCCAAGCTGCGCGCCGCACGCGTGCTGTGGCACCGCGTCATGACCAAGCTGGGCGCGCAGGACGAGCGTAGCAAAATGCTGCGGACGCATTGCCAGACGTCGGGCGTGTCGCTCACCGAGCAAGACCCCTATAATAACGTGATGCGCACCACGATCGAGGCGATGGCCGCGATGCTGGGCGGCACCCAGTCGCTCCACACCAACGCGCTCGACGAAGCCATCGCGCTCCCCACCGACTTTTCCGCCCGGATCGCGCGCAACACGCAGATCGTGATCCAGGAAGAGACGGGCATGTGCAATGTCGTCGATCCGCTAGGCGGCTCCTATTATGTCGAGGCGCTGACGCAGCAGCTGGTGGACGCGGCGCAGGAGATCATCGACCGCGTGGAGTCCGAAGGCGGCATGGCGAAGGCGGTGGCGGCGGGCTGGCCCAAGGCGATGATCGAGACGGCGGCGGCGGCGCGGCAGGCGCGCGTCGATCGCGGCGAGGACGTGATCGTCGGCGTCAACAAATATCGGCTCGCCAACGAAGACCTGCTCGAAACGCTGGAGGTCGACAACACGAAGGTGCGCGAGGCGCAGATCGCGCGCATCAACCGGGTGAAGGCGGACCGTGACGAGGCGAAGTGCCAGGCGGCGCTCGACGCGCTGCGCAGGGCGGCGGCAGGGCCGCAGAGCATCGAGAATAATCTCCTCGCCCATGCGGTCGAAGCGGCGCGTGCCCGCGCGACGCTGGGCGAAATCTCCTCCGCGATGGAGGACAGCTTCAACCGCTACGGCACGCAGCCGACGCCGGTGAAGGGCGTCTACGCCGCGCCCTACAAGGATGACAGTCGCTGGAAACAGGTACTCGATGGCGTGCAGGCCGTCGAACGGCGCCTCGGTCGCAAGCCCAAATTGCTCGTCGCCAAGATGGGGCAGGACGGGCACGACCGGGGCGCCAACGTCATCGCGTCAGCCTTTGGCGACATGGGTTTCGATGTCGTGTCGGGGCCTTTGTTCCAGACGCCGGAAGAGACGGTCGTGCTGGCGCTCGACAGCGGGGTCGATGTGGTGGGCGCGTCGAGCCTGGCGGCCGGGCACAAGACTTTGATCCCCGAACTGATCAACCGTCTGCGCGAGCATGGCCGCAGCGACATCAAGGTGATCGCGGGCGGGGTGATCCCGCCGCAGGATTACGACTTCCTCCGTGACGCGGGCGTCCAGGGCATTTATGGACCGGGTTCCAATGTCGTGGAATGCGCCGCCGACGTGCTGCGCCTCCTCGGCCACAACATGCCCCCCGCCGGGCTGGAGGAAGCCGCTTGATGTCGGAGCCGACCAAAAAGAGCCCCTCCCCTTCAGGGGAGGGGTTGGTGTGGGGCATGTCTAGGCGCAGAAAGCTCGTTTTCGCGCTGGCCTTCGCCGCTTGGGCGCTACTGATAGCTGCGCTAGCAAATTATGCTGCTTATCTCGGTTCAATGTGCGACGATGAGGGCTTTCGCCGTGCTGGATGCAGCGCGACCATTGATAACCTCATTTGGTTTGCCGCCATTTTTGCTTTCCTTGTTGGCTCTGTTCTTCTTAAGCGGCTCGCAGGACAATCGGAGATGACATATGGCTAGGCCCCACCCCAACCCCTCCCCTGAAGGGGAGGGGCTTTACCGAACGGATTGGACCCGCGCGGAAATCGCCGCGCTGTTCGACTTGCCGTTCAACGACCTGATGTTCGAGGCGCAGTCGATCCACCGCGCCAACTTCCCGCGCAACGAGGTGCAACTCTCGACCCTGCTCTCGATCAAGACCGGCGGCTGCCCGGAGGATTGCGGCTATTGCAACCAGTCCGCCCATGCCGAAAGCGGCCTGAAGGCGCAAAAGCTGATGAGCGTGCAGGCGGTGATGCAGGCGGCGGCGCAGGCGAAGGACGCGGGCTCCTCGCGCTTCTGCATGGGTGCGGCCTGGCGCAACCCCAAGGATCGCGACATGCCCGCCATCGTCGAGATGGTGAAAGGCGTGCGCCAGATGGGCATGGAAACCTGCATGACGCTGGGGATGCTGAGCGAAAGCCAGGCGGAAATGCTCGCCGACGCCGGCCTCGACTACTACAACCACAACATCGACACCTCGCCCGAACATTATGAGAAGGTCATCACGACGCGGACCTTCGACGATCGGCTGGTGACGCTGGAAAATGTCCGCAATTCCGGGATCAACGTGTGCAGCGGCGGCATCGTCGGCATGGGCGAGACGCGCGAGGACCGGGTCGGTTTTCTGCACGCGCTGGCGGTGTTGCCGCGCCATCCCGAAAGCGTGCCGATCAACGCGCTGGTGCCAGTCAAGGGCACGGTGCTGGGCAATATGCTGGCCGACACGCCGCTCGCGAAGATCGACGAGATCGAGTTCGTGCGGACGGTGGCGGTTGCACGGATCGTGATGCCGCAGAGCATGGTGCGGTTGTCTGCGGGGCGCGAGAGCATGAGCGAGGCGTGTCAGGCGCTCTGCTTCATGGCTGGCGCGAATAGCATCTTCACCGGCGACAAGCTGCTGACCACGGCGAATGCGGGCGACGACAAGGACGCGGCATTGTTTGCGAAACTCGGCGTCGTGCCGATGCAGGCCGAGGTGAAGGTCGAGCTGGAGGCGGCGGAGTGACGAGACCCGGCGGCCGCAAGATCAGGCTCTTCGTGGTGCTCAGTATCGCATACTGGGCCATCGCGTCGATCGTGATCGCGAGGGCCGCCATTCGAATGTGCGGCATAACGCCGGACGCGGCTGAAGCCTGCGATACGACGCCGATCGCCATTGTTATGGCAATTGTCTTTGTCCTGTTTGCTGGCTTGTCGGTGGTTTTCTTCAAGGCGCGGTTGTCGGGAGTGGATGAATGACCGCGCGCCTCCCTTCTAACGTCACCCCGGCCTTGAGCCGGGGTCCCGCTTCTTCTCTGCGGTCGCGCGGGAAGAAAGCGGGATGCCGGATCAAGTCCGGCATGACGTGTGGTTGTGAATTAGTCTCAGGAGTTGCCGCTTGATTATGCTCCTGCTCGCTGCTGCCTCATCGGCTTGCGCCAACGTGCAAGTGCAGGACGATCAAATCCTTTGTGCCGGGGAAACACTGGCAAGGGCGGACGCTGCAATGAATCAGCAGTGGAAAAGCACATATGCCTTCATGAAAAGCATGGACGCAAAAGGTGTTGATTTTGGTTACGCCGCGACTTTGTTGGAGAGTCAGCGAGCTTGGCTGAAATATAGAGATGCGCAATGCAACGCCGAGGGGGCCATATATTATGGAACGTCGATAGCCATTTGCGAGACGCGCCTCACCAATGCGCGAACCATCGAGCTGAAAGACCTTATTTCGATTAATTAACTACACCCGTTCGCCCTGAGCTTGTCGAAGGGCTGCACTTCTCTTCGAAGTGAAGAACGGGGCTTCGACAGGCTCAGCCCGAACGGGGTGAGAGGAACTGAATAAGGACTGGGACGGGAAGTAGAATGGCAATCACCAAGATCCTGATCGCGAACCGTGGCGAAATTGCGTGTCGTGTCATGCGCACGGCCAAGAAGATGGGCATTGCGACCGTCGCGGTCTATTCCGATGCCGACGCGCGGGCGCCGCATGTTCTCATGGCGGACGAGGCCGTCCACATCGGCCCGTCGCCCGCTGCCCAGTCCTACCTGATCGCGGACAAGATCATCGCGGCGTGCAAGCAGACCGGCGCGGACGCGGTGCATCCCGGCTACGGCTTCCTTTCCGAGCGTGAGAGCTTCCGCAAGGCGCTGGACGCGGAGGGCATCATCTTCATTGGCCCCCCGGCCAACGCCATCGCCGCGATGGGCGACAAGATCGAGTCCAAGAAGCTTGCCAAGCAGGCCGGCGTCAATGTCGTCCCCGGCTTCGTCGGGGAAATCGAGGACACGGAGCACGCCGTCCGCATCTCCAACGAGATCGGCTATCCGGTGATGATGAAGGCGTCGGCCGGCGGTGGCGGCAAGGGGATGCGCCTTGCCTACTCCGAGCAGGATGTGCGCGAAGGGTTCGAGGCGACCAAGCGCGAGGGGCTTGCCAGCTTCGGCGACGACCGCGTGTTCATCGAGAAGTTCATCGAGAGCCCGCGCCACATCGAAATCCAGATATTGGGCGACCAGCACGGCAACATCCTGTATCTCAACGAACGCGAATGTTCGATCCAGCGCCGCCACCAAAAGGTGGTCGAGGAAGCGCCGTCGCCGTTCGTCAGCCCCGAAATGCGCCGCAAGATGGGCGAGCAGTGCGTCGCGCTGGCCCGCGCTGTCGGCTATTTCAGCGCCGGCACGGTCGAACTGATCGTATCGGGCGCGGACACGACCGGCGACAGTTTCTACTTCCTGGAAATGAATACCCGGCTTCAGGTCGAGCATTGCGTCACCGAGGAAATCACCGGCGTCGACCTGGTCGAGCAGATGATCCGCGTCGCCAATGGCGAAAAGCTGTCCTTCACCCAGGATGAGGTGAAGCTCAACGGCTGGGCGATCGAGAACCGCGTCTATGCGGAAGACCCCTATCGCGGCTTCCTGCCCTCGACCGGCCGCCTTGTCCGCTACAACCCGCCGGAGGAAGGCACGGACGAAAACGGCGCGAAGGTGCGTGTGGACGATGGCGTGGCCGAAGGCGGCGAAGTCTCCATGTTCTACGACCCCATGATCGCCAAGCTGGTGACATGGGCGCCCACGCGCCTGGAAGCGATCGACAAGCAGATCGAGGCGCTCGACCGGTTCGAGATCGAGGGGCCAGGACACAATATCGATTTCGTGTCCGCGCTGATGCAGCATGAGCGTTTCCGCTCGGGCAATATCACGACGGGCTTCATCGCCGAAGAATATCCCGAAGGGTTCCAGGGCGCGCCGGCTTCGGCCGAGTTGCTCAAGCGGCTGTCGGCAATCGGGGCGTTCGCGGCGATGGCGCAGGCAGATCGCGCGCGGCGGATCGAAGGGCAGCTGGGCCGTCGTCTGCCGCCGCCGACGGGCTGGCAGGTGAAGATCGGGGACGCGATCCACGATGTCGTGATCGACGGCGACGATGTGACGGTGGATGGCGAAGCGCTCGACATGGCGCTGGAATATACGCCGGGCGATCGCCTGATCGAGGCGGAGTTCGGCGGCGAGAGCCTTGCGGTGCGGATCGCGCCGGTGCGGTCGGGCTTCGTGCTGACCGCGCACGGGGCGAGCCACCGCCTACGCATCCTGCCCGCCCATGCCGCGCAGCATGCCGCGCACATGATCGAGAAAGTGCCGCCGGACCTGTCGCGCTTCCTGATCTGCCCGATGCCGGGGCTGCTCGTTGCGCTCAACGTCAAGGAAGGCGACAAGGTCGAGGTCGGCCAACCGCTCGCGGTCATCGAGGCGATGAAGATGGAGAATATCCTGCGGGCGGGCAAGGCGGGCACGGTCAAGAGCGTGTCGGCGAAGCAGGGCGAGAGCCTGGCGGTGGACGCGGTGATTTTGGAGCTGGCGTAGGATTGAGTCGTATATTTCCCGCTATCCCGGGCTCCCGCTTTTTGCTCTGTCTTTAGGAGAAAGCGGGATCCCGGCTTACGCCGGGACGACGAATATGGTGTGGTGAGCATATGCACCTTGCTCATCTCCCCGCCGCGCCCGCGGCTGATCCGATCGGTTTCGACGATTTCTTGAAGGTCGATATCCGGGTCGGCACGATCCTGTCTGCCGAGCCATTTCCCGAAGCGCGCAAGCCGGCGTTCAGGCTGCGGATCGATTTCGGGGCTGGTATCGGCGTCAAGCGATCGAGCGCGCAGATTACCGAACATTATGCGATCGACGATCTGCCTGGGCGGCAGGTCGCCGCTGTCGTCAATTTTCCGCCGCGTCAGATCGGGAAATTTCTGTCCGAGGTGCTGACGTTGGGCTTTGCCGACGCGGATGGCGCGGTGGTGCTGTTTTCGCCGGACCGGCCGGTGCCGAACGGATCGCGGTTATTCTGATAGCTGCCCGTCTAGCGCCCAGCGGCGTAAGACCCGTTCCAGCCCGTTGACGACGCGCGCGAGCCGAACATAGTCGATGCGGTCCGGCGTGTCGCCCTGAGTATGATAGTAGGGGTAGCGGAATGGCGCGGTGTCGGTGACCATCAGCGCAGGTACGCCCACCTTGTCGAAAGCCCAATGATCCGACCAGTCGATGCCCTGAATGAAGGCCGGCGCGCTGCCTCCGACGCTGGGAAAGGAAGCCTGTTGGCGGAACGCGGCCACCGTCGAGCGAACGAACCCGCGTGCGCCGGTCGTGCCGACGAAGGCGACGAAATTGCCGGTGTCCGGGTATAGAAGCGAGAGAGGAAAAGGATATTGCTGGCTGCCGCGTGCGTCGCTGTAGTAGCCCAGTGTCTCCAACGAGATCATGCCGATCATCTTTTCGCCGGTCGCCGCCAGGGACCGCGCATAGACCAAGCTGCCCATATCATCTGTCTGGAAATGGGGCGGTTCTTCGTTGGCGAACAATACGAAGCGCAGTCGTAATTTCGACGTCCCGCGAAGATCGGCGAGCATGCGGGCCAGTTCCAAGGTAGATGCCGCGCCGGAACCGTTGTCATTGGCGCCAGGGGTGGCATCATAGCTGTCGTAATGGCCGTCAATGACCAGTGTCGGTGCGGCAGGGGAGTTGGAGTCCAGCGTAGCGTCAATGTTGAAAGTGCCCGGCACGCCTGCGATGGGCTGGCGACGGGGCGCATAGCCCGCAAGTCGGAGGCCCGTTTCAAGATGCGATGCCACAGTCTCCATTTCGCGAAGATGAGCCGCGTTGTGTGCTTTGCGGGCTATGATGGTGATGTCCGCTTTCAACCGCGCTGCCGTTGCTGCCTGAGCGGGGCTGATCCTGGGCAACGTTCCCTGGTAGGACCGGCCAGGCACAGCGGTCATCCAGAGCAGCGAAGCGGGTAGGGCTGAAATCAGCAGCAGGATGCCCGCAATGATCGCGAGCCGCAGTCGACGCGGGCTCAAAACGCTCTCTCCCCCTGCCACTGCTTTGTCCCCCGAGCTGAGCGTAGACATAACCGCAAGAAGCGATGCCGGGAAAAAGATCATTGTCATCCTTCGTCCCGCAATGCCAGAGGCGATAAGGCGATTGCGGTCGAGGAGGCGAGATGAGCGAGGCGGTAGCGGGCGATTATGTCGTGGATGCGCGGCGGGACCGGCTGGTCATCGGCGCGTCGGCGCTCGGCACCGTGTTCGAGTGGTATGATTTCTACATCTATGGCGTGCTTGCGCCGATCATCGGGCGGACCTTTTTCCCGACCGATAATCCCACGGTCGAGCTGCTCTACACGCTGGCGGGGTTCGCGATCGGCTTTGCGTTTCGGCCGATCGGCGCGGCACTGTTCGGTTATCTGGGCGACCGGCTGGGGCGCAAATATACGTTTCTGGCGACCATCGTCCTGATGGGCGTGGCGACGGCGGGTGTGGGACTGACTCCGTCCGCCGCGAGCATCGGCGTCGCCGCCCCGATCATCCTCATCGCGCTGCGGATCGCGCAGGGACTGGCGCTGGGCGGCGAATATGGCGGGGCGGCGATCTATGTCGCGGAACATGCGCCCACGGGAAAGCGCGGTTTCTACACCAGCTTCATCCAGGCGGGCGTGATCGGCGGGTTCATCCTGTCGCTGATCGTGGTGGTGGCGACGCGCTGGGTAGTCGGGCCGGCGATATGGGACGATTGGGGATGGCGCATCCCCTTCATCTTGTCGTTGGCGCTGCTCGGCGTTTCGCTGTGGATGCGGCTGAAGCTTCGCGAAAGCCCGGTATTCACCGCGATGAAAGCGGCAGGCACGCAGGCGAAGAACCCGCTGAAGGAAGCCTTCACTTATCCCGGCAATGCCAAGCGGATGCTGGTGGCGATGATCGGGATCGCGGCAGGCTTTACCGCCATCGCCTATACGGTGATGTTCCAGGCCCTTTATTTCCTTCAGAACGGGCTGCATGTCGAAGCGGGAATGGCGCAGCTGCTGGTGGGCGGCAGCGCCTGTCTGGGCATGGGCAGCTTCGTCTTTTTCGGCTGGCTGTCCGACCGGGTGGGGCGCAAGCCGCCGGTGCTGATCGGCTATGCCGCGCTGTTGCTGCTCGCGCTGCCGCTCTATCAATATATGGGGCGGACGGCGAACCCGGCGCTGGAGGACGCCGCCGCACGCGCGCCGGTGGTGGTGCGGGGGCCGGATTGCCGCTTCGATCCCTTCGCCAAGGTTCAGCCGACGGCATGCGGCAAGCTGCTCGATCATTTTTCCAAGCGGGGCATCGCTTATGAGAAGCAGGCGGGCGAAGTGCCGGCCGTGGCGATCGGTGGCGTGACGCCTGCGGACCTGAGCCCGCAGGGGCTGGACGCGGCATTGGCGCGGGCGGGCTATCCGACCGGCGCGGTGACGCCGGACTGGCCGCGCGCGATGCTGGTGTTCGGCGCGATGCTGCTTTTGTGGTGCATATCGGGCGCGACCTATGGGCCGGTGGCGGCGTTGCTGTCCGAATATTTTCCCGCACGTATCCGCTATTCCTCGCTTTCCATCCCCTATCATGTCGGGACCGGCTATTTCGGGGGATTCCTGCCGCTCATCAGCCAATATCTGGTGGCGCGGACGGGCGATCCCTATGCGGGGCTGTGGTACACGCTGGCGGTGGTCGGGGCGGCGCTGCTCACCTGTCTCATTGCCCTGCCCGAAACGCGGGGCCGCCCCCTCGACGCCTGACGAGCGGGGCGCTATCGGCGGGATGATGCAGGATTATGTCGCACCGCTGCGGCTGCGCCTCGACGGCGCGGCGCTCATTGCCAACTGGCGCTGGCTCGATGGAATGGGCGGCGCGGCAGCGTGCGGCGCCGCGGTCAAGGCGGACGGATATGGCCTGGGCGCGGCAGCGGTGATGCGGCGGCTGATGAAGGCTGGATGCCGCGATTTCTTCGTGTCCAACTGGGGCGAGGCGGCGGTGCTGGAGCCGCTGTTGGAAGAAGGCGTGGCGCTCTCCGTCCTGCATGGGGCGCGGGCGGAGGATATGGGGCAGGCTCTGCTTTCAAAGGCGCGGCCGGTGCTGTCCACGCCCTTGCAGGTGGCGCGCTGGCGCGAGGCGGGCGGCGGGCCGTGCGACGTGATGATCGACACCGGCATGAACAGGCTGGGGCTGGACTGGCGCGGCGATGTGGCGGCGATGGTCGCGGGGCTGACGATCGAGACGCTGATGAGTCACCTCGCCTCCGCCGACGAGGAAAGCGGGCTGAACGCGGCGCAGCGGGATCGGTTCGCGGGTGTGCGCGCGGCGGTTTCGGCGCGGCGCTACAGCCTGGCGAACAGTGCGGGGATTTGCCTGGGCGAGGGCTATCGTTACGATCTGACGCGGCCGGGGCTGGCGCTTTATGGCGGGGTGTCGAGGAGCGAGGCGGAGGGGCATATCCGCGCCGTGGCCCAGCCGCAGGCGCAGATATTGCAGCGGCGACGGCTGATCACGGGGGACAGCATCGGCTATAATGCAACCTATACCGCGTCGCGCGATCATGAGGTGGCGATCCTGAACCTGGGCTATGCCGACGGTTATCTGCGCGGGTTTTCGGGCAAAGGCGCGGCGATCGCAGAAGGCGAGCGGCTGCCGGTGCTGGGGCGGGTGTCGATGGACCTGGTCGCGGTGGACGTGAGCGCGCGGGCCGACCTGGCGGAGGGCGACTGGGTCGATATCAGCTATGACCTGCGGCAGGCCGCGGCGGCGTCGGGCCTGTCGCAATATGAGCTGCTGACGGGGCTCGGGGCGCGGTATGATCGGGTCTGGGCGTGATCGCGCTGAGCCCTAACCCTGGTTCCGCGATCGTGACTGGGCACAGTACGCAAGCGCCGGGAACATTACAGCCTTCCGATTTGAGAGCGCTATAAGGGGGGGGCGCATCCGGGGCCGAGCGATCAGGCCGGCTCCCTCGCTAGCAGACGGTCGAGCAGCGGTAGGAACCGGTCCATGTCCATCTCCCAGTCGGCGACGCGGGGATGTTGCGGTTCAAGCCAAGCGGTATAGTCATGCCCCTTGATGATCGACAGCCTGGCATAATTGAAGCGCAACTGGCACGTGCCATCTTGGATCGGCAGCAGTTCGACGACCTTTGTACCCGGCTGAGCGAAAATCAAGTGCGACAAGCCCGCGCCATGAGGGGCCATGATGACCGAGGCGCTGCTGGCGATTGCGATCTGGTGCCATAGCGGCAGGGTTGCAAAGTCCAAAACCTCGAAGCCGCGCGCCAGCGCCTGCTCTTCGGCCACATTCTCATTAGCTAAGGGACGGCGCGGAACGGCGCGACGTGATATATACACGCGATCAGGAAGATACGCCCCCTGTTTCCTCGCGATCGCCAAGGATTGGTTGATCAAGGTGGCAAATACCGGGTCGAGGTGGCACCAGCCCACCATCGCCCTAAATCCAACCCGCGACATCAGTAACCGTTCGACCTCAACTGGCCCATCAGGGTGCACCTCGACCACATGCTCGGTCAGGCCCAGCAGATCGAGCGAGTCTTGTTCAAATTGTCCATTGCCGGGATTGATGGGGATGGACGGCACGGGGCGCACGAGCGCCTTTTCGTCGAGTACCCAAGTCAGTCCCGGGAGATAGTCCACGACCCAGTGGTAGGTGCCCTTCCGCGATTGGCGGCGAAAGCCACGTCCAACGTAACAGCCGGCTCGGGATTGAAGTTGTCGACCGTGCTGGATCGGTACAGGAGGAAGTGGCCGTCGCTTTCTATATTTGGCTGCGCGCATCAGTAAATACGTCCAAATGTCCGTTACCCCCGGCTGCCTTAGGCTTGGCGTTGCGCGCAGCGAAGCTATCCGCCTCAATCCGCAGATTCGCGATATGGTGGGGCGGCGTTGTGGGAGCGCTTTGCAGGTCAATTGTCCCGAATTTCTCCTGCTCTGCCGCTCCTTTCCTTCGCCGGTGTAACGAAAGGGAAAGCGGCGCGCAGGGCTTTGGTGTCGATCCGGCCGGGCGGCAGCACGCACTGCCGGTCGTCCAGCCACTCAACCGAGTCGAACTGTTCCGGAATGCCGATCGGATTATCGTCCAGGCCGACCGACATCTTGTAATCTCGCATCTTAAATGAATCTTCCGCGTCCTCACCCGGCTTGACAACGCGGGCCGACTGGCATGGCACACCATAAGCATGGGACACGATGACCCCGTGCAGCGAGGTCGATACGATTTCGCTGCAGGACAGGATATCGCGAATGACCCGCTCTATGTCGTCGAAGCTAGCCGCCAACAGCGAGATGATCTTCACCCCGTCGGCCTTTCCACTTCTTTCCAGTGCCTCCCGCAGTTGCTGCTCCTGAAGCACATGGGGAATGATGCCGACGCGATAGATTTTCTCAACTTCCGGCGCATAAATTTCGGGCAACAGGACCGCGCCGTCGCCGTAGATTTCTGGAACATCGCCGCCGGCGGCCAGCACCGCATCGCGCGAAAGCGGACCGCGCACAGCAGCCCAGACGGCATCTGCCGCCAGCGGATCGGTCGCGCGCGGCATTCCCGTACCCCACATTTTCGATCCGGGGCGGCTGAATTTCGCGATGCTCCCGATGCATAGACCCTGGGCCTGATTATACGGAGTCCAGCGGGGGATGACCCGAAAGGCATTCCACAGCACATAGGGCGTCAGGATATCGCCGAAATTGCCGGGATAAGGCCCTCGCATCCACCAGATCCGGGGACGAAACCGATCAGGCACGTCGTTGGCGGCGGCCAGATGCTCCAGTTCCCACAAGGCATTGAAGCTTCGCAAGACGTCTTCCCACTGGCCGCCTTCACCCCGAAGCTCTTCCGCGTAGGCCTGGGCAACTTCAAAATCCCGCTGTTTCCACAAAGCCATCAATTTGTTGGAGATGGTCTTTTCAGTCGGTTCCATGCATGCCCCCTGTCACGGGGGCACGTTTAAGCACCGCATTGCGGTGCAACAACACTTGATTTCGAACGATTTTATGATGCCAGTAAGTCAGGCCCGGATCAGTCCCGCCAGGGGATTGATCCCGCCGTTATCGGGAAAAATAGTGCCGTCCAGCGTCTTCCGGCTCATTCCGAAGCTGTCCTGCAACACGCCTTTCATGACGGAGCGTATGTCAGTGGTCGGGCGCAAATCGCGGGCTTCGAGCAGCGCGGCATCGCTTACGCCCGGAGCGGACGGGAAGCCCGCCGGCGAGGCAGCGGCGGCCTTGCGTCCGTCCGTCTCACCCTCGGCGCCGAGAAAGGCATCGACGCCAATGCCGTTCTGCAATGCCTGCGCCAGCGCGGGATCGCGCGCGGCGTAGAGCGCAAGGAGCCGCTCGCACAGGTCGGGATCGGCATAGGGCAGCACTTGCGGCTACCAGCTTTCCACCGGCGCCGGCCCCCGCAGCAGCAGCGGCGTGGTGGCTGCCACGGCCACCGCATCGGTCTTTTCGCGAGCGACCATTGGAATGGCGGGGAGCGCGCGGTTGAGCCAGCCGGTGTCGGCGCCGCCGGCGCGGGGCAGGCCGCTTTCCATCACCTCCTGCGCGTCGAAATGCGACCGCCCCCGATAGGGCGAAGCGGCCGCGTGAAAAACCAAGGCTTCCTTGCCGCGAACCATCGCCGCGAGGGTCGGCAGCGCGGCATTGGCGTGAAACAAGGAGTCGAGCGGCAGAGAGCCGGCGCGATCTTGATCAGGGCGCAACGCGGCGAAAGCTGGATCGCCGAGCGGCATGATCGCGGCAAGGCCGTCCATCCCGCCGCGCAGCATCACGACTACGAGCCGCCGATCCCTGCCGTCGGCGGCGATGGCGGCGCGGGGGATCAAGGCGGAACCAGCAAGCAGCGCGGCACCCGTCAGCATGTCACGACGGTGAAGGATCATGCTCATCTCCGCTGAATCTCGGGGCTCATGAGCAGCAGCGCCAAAGCCTGCTGCGGCGTGGCAGCGCGACGGATCGCGGTCGCGGTCTCATCTGTCAGCTGCCATCCGGTTGCGCCCGTCGCGATGCGGGGCGTATCGACCCGGTCACCGAAGCGCCGACCGAGATCCGCCGCCCAGTCGAGACGGCTCTTGATCCCATCCGACAGCAGCCAGCTATTGTCGCCTTCCGGCCATCCCTTGGGCGGCGGCGCCTAGAGCGAGGGCTGGCCCATGGCGGCAAGCGCGCGCCCGACATCCATGGGCGAGGGAACGGCATGGACGATACCGGCGGCGATATGCAGTAGCTCGATCGGCTGGCGCAATTTGCGCGGCGGCTCGGTCCAGATCGCGTCGAGCGACAGCATCGTGCGCGTGACTTCGCGCAGATCGCCTTGCGACTGCTGGAAGCTGCGCGAAAGCATCGCGATATCCGCCGGTCGCGCCGAGTCGCCGACGAAGCTGCGCAGCATCCGTGTCGAGACGTTGTGTGCGGTGGACGGGTGGTTGGCGAGCAGGGTCAGCGCGCGGCGCAACTGATCCGGCCCTTCGTCCGGCAGTTTCTGGCCCAGAAGGGTCTTGGCCCCAGGCTCGTGCCGGCGCGGGTTGAACATGACGGTGCCGCACTTGGGACTAGCGGGGTTCAGGTTGACGCTCCAGCCGGCCAGTATGGCGGCCCTGCTGGTCACATCCGCCAAGCTTGGCCTTCCGCGCGGCGATGCCGATGCTCATCTAATCCCGAAGAGAGCGGCGGCCTTCAATGCTGCGTCCAGCCACGCCGTCCGGTTAGGCGGCGCTCCTATGCCGCTCCATGCGCCAAAACCAAGCCGACTCAGTCCGACCATCATGTCGTTGTCGTTCGCCATGACGCCCCTTGTGCCGAGGTCTAGCTGAACGGGAGGCTAATGTCCCTTTTCGGTGATCAGCGCTCGATCGCCATGGCGACGCCCATGCCGCCGCCGATGCAGAGGGTGGCGAGACCCTTCTTCGCGTCGCGCTTGCCCATTTCGTAGAGCAGGGTGGTCAGCACGCGCGCGCCGGACGCGCCGATGGGGTGGCCGATAGCGATCGCGCCGCCGTTCACATTGACCTTCTCCGCGTCCCAGCCCAGTTCCTGACCAACGGCGAGCGCCTGCGCGGCGAAGGCCTCGTTGGCTTCGATGAGATCGAGATCGGCCACCGACCAGCCCGCCTTCGCCAGCGCCTTGCGGCTGGCGGGAGCCGGGCCGATGCCCATGATCGAGGGATCGACGCCGCAGGTCGCAAAGGCGGCGATGCGGCCGAGCACGGTCGCACCGCGCCGGGCGGCTTCGTCGGCGGTCATAAGCACGAGCGCGGCCGCGCCGTCGTTCAACCCGCTGGCGTTGCCAGCGGTGACGGTGCCGTCCTTCTTGAAAGCGGGTTTCAGGCCCTGCATCCCCTCGACCGTAGCGCCGTCACGGATATATTCGTCGGCGTCGACGATGGTGTCGCCCTTGCGGCCCTTGACCGTCACCGGCACGATTTCGTCCTTGAAGCGGCCCGACGCGCGGGCGGCCGACGCCTTGGTCTGGCTGGCGACGGCGAATTCGTCCTGCGCTTCGCGGCCGATCTGATATTTCTCCGCCAGATTTTCAGCGGTGATGCCCATATGATAGGCGTTGAAGGCGTCGGTAAGCCCGTCGACGATCATTGTGTCGACCAGGGAGACATTGCCCATCTTCTGGCCAGCGCGCAGGAACTGGGCGTGGGGGGCAAGCGACATATTCTCCTGACCGCCGGCCACCATGATGTGCGCGTCGCCATTGGCGATCGCCTGCGCCGCGAGCGCCACGGCGCGCAGGCCCGAGCCGCAGACCTGGTTGATGGCGAAGGCGGTGCGATCGGTCGGGATACCGGCGGCGACGGCGGCCTGGCGCGCCGGGTTCTGGCCGAGGCCGGCGGTGAGGACGTGGCCGAGGATGACTTCGTCCACCTCGTCAGCCGCAACCCCGGCCTGTTCCAGCGCCGCCACGATCGCGGTCTGGCCCAGGACATGCGCCGGCGTGGTGGCATAAGCGCCGAGGAAGCTGCCGACCGGGGTGCGCTTGGCGGCGGTGATGACGATATCTGACAAGGTGCTGATCCTCATGCCTGCGGGGTCTTTTCGCAGGTGCACATAGCATCAGCCGCCGTGGCTGGAAAGCCATCCGGACAGGGGTTCCCAAAGGGATGACTGCGCCCGTCCGCCGGCCACCATGCCGACATGGCCAAGCGAAAGGCTGCGCTGGTCGACAAGGGCGGGGCCGGCGGCGGCGGGGACGATCCGGTCGCTGGTCGAGACGATCGAGAGGGTGGGGCAGGTGAGCGCCGGGGGATCGACAGGCTGGCCGTCGATCCGCCATGCGCCCGACCCGCTGGCGTTGGCGCCGTAGAATGACTCGAACAGGTCGCGGCCGGCGGCATGGGTCAGCGGCGCGCCGCCATTGGCCCAATCCTCCACCGCCAGGAAGGCGCGTTCCGCGTCGGAGCCGGGATCGGCATCGGCGAAGGCGGCGTATTTTCGAATGGTGCGCGCCGGGTCCATCGCCCAGAAGCCCGATTGCAGCACCTCCATCGGGACGTAGCCAAGCCGTGCACAGGTCACTTTTGCCTTGTCCCATAGGCCTGTGACGAGATCGCGGTCGGCTTGCGGAAAGCCGTCGAACCGCCAAGGGGTCGCGACGGTGGCGACGGCGGGGAAAGGGCGCAGCGCGGCCGCGCCGAGCGCGAGAGTGCCGCCGAGGCAATAGCCGACGAGGATCGGCGGGCGGGTCAGGGTGGCGAGGAGCGGCAGGAGGCGATCGGTGACATGCCGGTCGAGGCCGAGCATCGCATCCTCCGGCCCCGGCGCGCCCCAGTCGATGAGATAGGCGTCGTGACCTGCCGCACTTATGTGGCGCAGCATGGATCGGCTTTCCGACAGGTCGAGCACCTGTGGCGGATTGATGAGCGAGGGCACGAAAACAACGGGATGCTTGTCCTGCTGCGCGCCATAGCGCAGCAAACGGGCTGGGCCGGCGGTGGCGACGCACGGCATCGCCGGCGGCGTGGGCGGGCGCGGCGCCTGCTGATACCGCCGCAACCCTGCGAAGGCGCGGCGGCGCAGAGCGGCGTCGCCTTCGGTTTCGCGCCATAAAATATTGAGAAAGAGGGGCAATGGGCGCGGCCCATGTTGCGGTGCGGCAACGATTTGTGCTAACGCGGAAAACGCAGGTGAGGGAGAGGAATCCATGCCCAAATCCAAGACCGCCAGTGAAACCGAACCGGTCGTTATCAAGAAATACGCCAACAGGCGGCTCTATAATACAGAGACGTCAAGCTATATCACGCTCGATCTGCTGTCGCAGATGACGCGCGAGGGGCGCGAGTTCGTGGTGGTGGATGCCAAGACGGGCGAGGATATCACGCACAATGTGCTGACCCAGATCATCATGGAGGAAGAGCAGCGGGGCAAAAATATGCTGCCGGTCAATTTCCTGCGCCAGCTGATCGCCATGTATGGCGATTCGATGCAGTCGATGGTGCCGCAATATCTCGAAGCATCGATGGACGCATTCCGCAAGAACCAGCAGCAGTTCCAGGAAGCGATGAAGGGCGCGTTCGGCGGCGGCCCGCTGGCCGAGATCGCCAAGCGCAACATGCAGATGTTCGAGGCGGCGGCGAGCGCGTTCGGTACGACCATGCCCGGGATGCCGGGCATGCCGGGCATGCCCGGCGTGACCCCGCCGGCATCGTCCGCGAGCGACGACAGCAAGGACGACGAAATCGCCGAGCTGAAGGCGCAGCTCGCCGCGCTAAACGCCAAGATCGACAAGTTGAGCTGATCGCGAGATGGCAAAGGCGGACCGTCTGGAGCGGCTGGACGGTCGCCGGGTCGAGATGGAGGACGATTATCGCGCAGCGTTGATCGCCGCTTTGCGCGCGACGGCGGCGGGCCGTTGGGGGCTGTTCGGGCATAATTCCGACCGCTATTCCCGCGCCGCCGCCCGACCGGCGCTCGATCAGCTGGACGAACTGGCCGGCGATATCGATCGACTGCGCGGGCAACTGGCGATGGACCCCTTCGACCTTCACCAACAATTCCTGGCTGCGCGAGGCCCGGTGGCAGCGGACGCGGTCGGCGAGCCGAAACAAGCCATGGCCTGGTTAGAGCGGATGGGCGTGGCGGTGGGCTGATCGTGGCACGGGCGCGTCGCGCCGGGGGTCGACACAGGTGGCGCGTCTGGCCTATGGCGCGCCATCTTTTTATCGCATTGCTAAGGTTACCGCCCCGTGAAGCACGCCCTATCCGTCACCCGCGACCAGGATTTCGCCGCCTGGTATCAGGCCGTCATTTCCGAAGCCGACATGGCCGAAGAGAGCGGCGTGCGCGGCTGCATGGTCATCCGGCCGTGGGGCTATGGCATATGGGAGCGGATGCAGACCCTGCTCGACGCGCGGATCAAGGCGACGGGCCACGAGAATTGCTATTTCCCGCTGTTCATCCCGCTGTCCTACTTCGAGAAGGAGGCCGAGCATGTCGACGGCTTCGCCAAGGAAATGGCGGTCGTCACGCATCACCGGCTGATCCAGAAGGACGGCAAGCTGGTTCCCGACCCCGACGCGAAGCTGGAGGAGCCGCTGGTCGTGCGGCCAACGTCGGAGACGGTGATCGGCGCGGCGTTCAGCCGCTGGGTGCAGTCGTGGCGCGACCTGCCCGTGCTGATCAACCAGTGGGCGAACGTCGTGCGCTGGGAAATGCGGACGCGCATGTTCCTGCGGACCGCCGAATTCCTGTGGCAGGAGGGACATACCGCCCACGCCACGGTCGACGAGGCTATGGACGAGACGCTCAAGATGCTCGAAGTCTATCGCGAATTTGCCGAGGATTGCGTCGCGCTGCCGGTGATCGCAGGCGAGAAGCCGGAGAATGAGCGCTTCCCCGGCGCGGTCGCGACCTATTCGATCGAGGCGATGATGCAGGACGGCAAGGCTTTGCAAGCCGGCACGTCGCATTTCCTGGGCACCACTTTCTCCGCCGCGCAGAACATCAAGTTCCAGAACGCCGAGGGGCAGCAGGAGTTGGCGCAGACGACCAGCTGGGGCGTCTCCACCCGGATGATCGGCGGCCTCATCATGGTACATGGCGATGATGACGGCCTGCGGGTGCCGCCCCGTATCGCGCCCCATCAGATCGTCGTCGTGCCGATGCTGCGCGACACTGACGAGGATCAGGCGATCCTCGATTATTGCGGCGAGCTGGTGGCGTCGCTGAACGAGCTGGATGCGTTCCGCGAGCCGGTGCGCGCGCTGCTGGACAAGCGCCCGGCCAAGGCGGCGACCAAGCGCTGGGGCTGGGTCAAGAAGGGCGCGCCGATCGTGATCGAGGTCGGCGGGCGCGACGTGGCGGGCGGCAATGTGTCGGTGATCCGCCGGGACCGGCTGTATCGCGAGGACGGGAAGCTCGACAGCGCGATCATCGCCAAAGGCGATTTCGTCGGCGGCGCGGTGGCGATGCTGGAGGATATCCAGGCGGGGTTGTTCGCTGACGCCAAGGCGCGGCTCGACGGCAATATCGATCGGTCGGTGACGACGTTGGACGGCCTGAAAGCCTATTTCGCCGCAAGCAAGAAGCCCGGCTGGGCCGAGGTGCAGTGGAGCAAGCCGACCGGCGAGGCGCTGGAGAAGGTGGTCCAGTGGTTGAAGGGCGAGAAGCTGACGCTGCGCAACGTGCCGATGGACGCGGCGGCGGCGGATGGGGTTTGCGTGTTTACCGGCGTGCCGGCGGTGGAGCGGGTGCTGGTGGGGCGTAGTTATTGAGGTGATCCACTCTCCTCCCGCATGCGGGAGGGGCAGCGAGACTTATGAGCCGAAGGCGAATTTAGTCGCAGCGGGGTGGGCTTACGCTAGGTGGCGCCGCCCACCCCCTAGCCCCCTCCCGCTTGCGGGAGGGGGAACAAGTTAGAGGACATACTTACTCAAATCGGCATCCCGCGCCACGGCGGCCAGCTGCTTCTCCACATAGGCAGCGTCGATGACCAGCGTTTCGCCGCGGCGGTCTTCGGCGTCGAAGCTCACATCCTCCAGCAGTTTCTCCATCACCGTCTGCAGGCGGCGGGCGCCGATATTTTCGACTTCGCTGTTCACTTCGGCGGCGATCTTCGCGACGGCGCGGATACCGTCCGGCGTGAGGTCGATCGTGACGTCCTCCGTGGCGAGCAGAGCGCGATATTGGGTGACCAGGCTGGCCTTCGTGTCAGAGAGGATGGCGACGAAATCCTCCTCGGTCAGCGCTTTCAATTCCACGCGGATCGGCAGGCGGCCCTGGAGTTCGGGCAGCAGGTCGCTGGGCTTGGCGACATGGAAGGCGCCCGACGCGATGAAGAGGATATGGTCGGTCTTGAGCGGGCCATATTTGGTCGAGACGGTGGTCCCCTCGATCAGGGGCAGCAGGTCGCGCTGAACGCCTTCGCGGCTGACGGAGCCGCCGCGCACGTCGCTGACCGCGATCTTGTCGATCTCGTCGAGGAAGACGATGCCATTCTGCTCGGCGCTGGTGATGGCGACGCGGGCGACATCGTCCTGGTCGAGGCGCTTGTCCTGTTCCTCCTCGACCAGCTTGTCCCAGGCGTCAGCGACGCGCATCTTGCGGCGCTTCTTCTGTTGCTGGCCGAACGCCTTGGACATCATGTCGGACAGGTTAATCATGCCGACCTGGCCGCCCATGCCGGGGATTTCCATCGGCATGGAGGGGCTGTCGGCGACTTCCACCTCGACCTCGACATCGTTCATCTGGTCGCCCTCGATCCGCTGACGGAAGGAGAGGCGGGTGGCCTCGCTCGCTTCCTTGCCGGTCAAGGCGTCGAGCAGACGGGTCATGGCGGCTTCCGACGCGGCTTCGCGGACGGCTTCGCGGCGGCGGTCCTTTTCGAGGCGCACCGCTTCCTCGACCAGGTCGCGGACGATCTGCTCAACGTCACGGCCGACATAGCCGACCTCGGTGAACTTGGTCGCCTCGACCTTCACAAAGGGGGCGTCGGCCAGTTTGGCGAGGCGGCGGCTGATCTCGGTCTTGCCGCAGCCGGTGGGGCCGATCATCAGGATATTCTTGGGCGTCACTTCATCGCGCAGGTCGGCGGACAGGTGCTGGCGGCGCCAGCGGTTGCGCAGCGCGACCGCGACGGCGCGCTTGGCGTCCTGCTGACCGATGATGTGCGCGTCGAGCGCGGCGACGATGGCTTTGGGGGTCAGGTTGTCGTTCATATCTTCTCTCAAACCCCTGTCACGGGAAAGGTAGGGGGTGGGGTCTATCCGGGTAGGTGGGCGCTTGACCGCTAGACCCCACCCCAACCCCTCCCCTGAAGGGGAGGGGCTTTATGTGTCAGCTCGCGCTGTCCAGCGTTTCGATCGTCAGCTGGTCGTTGGTGTAGACGCAGATGTCGGCGGCCACGCCCATCGCCTTTCGCGCGAGGGTTTCGGCGTCCTCCTCATAATCGACCAGCGCGCGGGCGGCGGCGAGGGCGAAGTTGCCGCCCGATCCGATCGCGGCGACGCCGCCTACCGGCTCCAGCACGTCGCCATTGCCAGTGAGGATCAGCGTCACGTCCTTGTCGGCGACGATCATCATGGCTTCGAGGTTGCGGAGATATTTGTCGGTGCGCCAGTCCTTGGCGAGTTCCACCGCAGCGCGCATCAACTGGCCGTTGTGGCGCTCCAGCTTGGCTTCGAGCCGCTCGAACAGGGTGAAGGCATCGGCGGTCGCGCCGGCAAAGCCGCCGATGACCGAGCCGTCGTGCAGGCGGCGCACCTTCTTTGCGTTGGGCTTCATCACCGTCTGGCCCATCGAGACCTGACCGTCGCCAGCGACGACGACCTTCCCATGTTTGCGGACCGACATGATGGTGGTGCCATGCCAGACCGGCATGGAGGAACGGGCAGTGTCTTGCATGACGCGCCATATGGGTCGCGCGCGCCGGCTCCGCAAGCCGCGGCAGCGGGTACGGCGAGCCGTGCGCTTTAGGCGACCATATTCATGACAAAAGCTGTTGGAACAAAGGCAGGCCGATTGACATTGTGCAGTGCACAACGGAAAATGACGATCAACCTCCATGGAGTCCCGCATGTCCCTTAGAGCAAGAGCCCAGGAAAAGGTCGAGCGCGCCGGGATTTCCAACTATAGCTTCGATCAGGACATATTGGTGATGTGCGGGGTACGCTACGCGATCGAGGCGTGCGATTGTGGCGAGCCCGACTGCGATGGCGTTCGCTTGCGCAAAAACGCGACGGCGATCGGGCGCATCCTCCAGTAGGATTGCGGGCGCTTAGTGGATGACGTCGCGCCCGGCGCGGCCGACCGATTCGATGTCGCGGCCCACGCCCTGGACCGTGTTGCAGCCAGCCAAGGCGGTCAGCAACAGGCTTCCGATCAAGAGAGTGAGGGCTGGGCGCATGGATGTCTGGTCCTTCGATGGGTCGGTTCAGCGTCCTCTTAGCTGTGACGATGCCGCGACAAAACCCTTTTGCGTCGGGCGGCCGTGGTCCTGCTTGACAGGGCGCGCCGGCGATGCCAATGGCCGCCTCCTCCTTTCAGGGGGCGCGTAGCTCAGCGGTAGAGCACACCCTTCACACGGGTGGGGTCACAGGTTCAATCCCTGTCGCGCCCACCATGACCCAGCGGGGCATGGTAGGACAGATTATTTCCCGGCATTGATCTTTTCTTCGGCCTCGCGCTAAGCCTGCGGCCTGTATCGCGGCGTTTCGGGCCGCGCCGAAAGGACGACCATGCCTCCCTATCTAAAAGCCGGCGCCGCTCTGCTGGCGCTCTCCGTGCCCGCCATCGCCCAAGCTCAGGAAAAGCTGACGCTGGAGCGGGTGTTCGCCAGCCCCGACCTTTCCGGGCCGCAGCCGCGCGCGCTGAAATTGTCGCCGGACGGGTCGCTGGTGACGTTGCTGAAGCCGCGCGCGGAGGACAAGGAGCGGCTGGACCTGTGGGCGATCGACACGCGCACCGGCAGGGAACGGATGCTCGTCGATTCGAAGAGGACCGGCAGCGGCGCGGACCTCAGCGAAGCGGAAAAGATGCAGCGCGAGCGCGATCGGAGCGTCGCGGGCAGCACGGGCATCGTCAGCTATGACTGGTCGCCGGACGGGAAGAGCATACTGGTGCCGGTCGATGGCGACCTTTATCTCGCCGGGCTGGACGGCAAGGTCGCGCGGCTGACCGACACGCCGGACGGGGAACTGAACGGCGTCGTCAGCCCCAAGGGCGGCTTCGTGTCGTTCGTGCGCGGCGGCAATCTGTTCGTCCAGCCGATCGGCGGCAGCGAGCGGCAGGTGACGACGGGCGCGAGCGAGACGGTGAGCTGGGGCGTCGCCGAGTTCGTGGCGCAGGAGGAAATGGACCGGCGCACCGGATACTGGTGGTCGCCCGACGACCGGCTGATCGCGGTCGCACGGGTGGACGAAAGCCCGGTCGGCACCGTCACCCGCACCGCGATCGGCGGGGAGGGGACCAAGGTCTATACCCAGCGCTATCCTGCGGCGGGAACGCCCAATGCGATCGTCGACCTTTATGTCATGAAGCCCGACGGGTCAGGGCAGGTGAAGGTCGATCTGGGGCCGGAGAAGGACATTTATCTCGCGCGGGTGAACTGGTCGAAGGACGGCGGAACCCTCTACGTCCAGCGCGAGAGCCGGGACCAGAAGCGGCTCGACCTGCTGGCGGTCGATCCGACGACAGGCAAGGCGCGCGTCGTGCTGACCGAGACGGCGAAGACATGGGTCAATCTTTCCGACAATTTCCGGCCGCTCAAGGACGGGAGTTTTCTGTGGTGGTCGGAGAAGAGCGGGCATGGGCATCTTTATCGTGTCTCCGGGGACAAATGGACCGCGCTCACCAGCGGCGCATGGGAAGTGCGCGACGTGGCGGGCGTGGATGAGGGGCGCGGCCTTGTCTATTTCACAGGCAACCGGGAAACGCCGCTGGAGCAGCAGCTCTACGTCACGTCGCTGGTCCGGGCGGAAGCGCCCCGCGCGTTGACCCAGCAGGGCTGGTGGAACGATGCGGTGATGGACGGCGCAGCCAGCCGGGTGATCGTGACGCGGCAGAATAGCGATCAGCCCAAGCAGGTGTTTCTGGCCGACAGCGCGGGCAAGCAGTTGCAATGGCTGTCGCAGAACGCGCTGACGGGCGATCATCCCTATGCGCCCTATGTCGCCAGTCATGTGAAAACGACATTCGGCACGGTGAAGGCGGTGGACGGGTCGACGCTCTACACCAAGATGATGACGCCGCCGCTGGAGCCAGGGAAGCGCTATCCCGTCTTCATGATCCATTATGGCGGGCCGGGCGCGGGACGGCAGGTGACGAACAGCTGGTCCGGGGCGCTGAGCCAATATCTGGTCGATCGCGGCTGGATCGTCTTTGCGATCGACAATCGCGGTACGCCCGATCGGGGCAAGGCGTTCGAGGATCAACTCTACCGCGCCATGGGCTCTGTCGAGGTGGACGACCAGCTGAAGGGTGTGGAATGGCTCAAGAGCCAGTCCTTCGTCGATCCCAAGCGGATCGCGACCTATGGCTGGTCCTATGGCGGCTATATGTCTCTGAAGTTGCTGGAGAAGGCGCCGGGTGTGTTTTCCGCCGCCGTAGCCGGCGCGCCGGTGACGAAGTGGGAGCTATACGATACCCATTATACCGAGCGCTATCTAGGCCAGCCCCAAGACAAACCCAGCGCCTATCCGGCGTCGGACGCGATCGAGGATGCGGTGAAGATCCGCGATCCGCTGCTGCTGATCCACGGCATGTCTGACGACAATGTCGTGTTCGACAATTCGACCGCGCTGATGGCGAAGATGCAGGGCGCGGCGGTGCCGTTCGAACTGATGGTCTATCCGGGGCAGACGCACAGGGTCGGCGGGCCGAAGATCAGCGTGCACCTGTGGCGCACGATCGAGGATTTCCTGGCGCGGCGCGGAGTCGGGCCGGGCGCGCAATAAAGGCCGGGGCGAAGGCGCGATTGGGCGCGGGAAAGCCCATTTGTCTGGACAAATGGCGACAGACCGCTATGCGCCGGCCCCGCAAATCCTTGCACGAGTGGAGTGTTGAGTCATGGGTTACAAGGTCGTCGTCGTGGGAGCCACCGGAAATGTGGGCCGCGAGATGCTGACCATTCTCGCCGAGCGCGAGTTCCCGATTGACGAGATCGCGGCGGTCGCTTCGCCCCGGTCGCAGGGCACCGACATCGATTTCGGTGACACCGGCAAGACGCTCAAATGCAAGAATATCGAGCATTTCGACTTTACCGGCTGGGACATCGCTCTGTTCGCGGCGGGCAGTGGCCCGACGGCGACCTATGCGCCCAAGGCGGCTGCGGCCGGTTGCGTGGTGATCGACAATTCGTCGCTTTACCGCATGGACCCGGACGTGCCGCTGGTGGTGCCGGAGGTGAACCCGGATGCCATCGACGGCTACGTCAAGAAAAACATCATCGCCAACCCCAACTGCTCGACGGCGCAGATGGTCGTGGCGTTGAAGCCGCTGCATGACGCGGCGAAGATCAAGCGCGTGGTGGTCGCCACCTACCAGTCGGTGTCGGGCGCGGGCAAGGCTGGCATGGACGAGCTGTTCGAGCAGAGCCGCAACATCTTTGTCGGCGATCCCGCAGAGCCCAAAAAGTTCACCAAGCAGATCGCGTTCAACGTGATCCCGCATATCGACGTTTTCCTGGACGACGGATCGACCAAGGAAGAATGGAAGATGGTCGCGGAAACGAAGAAGATCCTCGATCCCAAGGTGAAGGTGACGGCGACCTGCGTGCGCGTCCCCGTGTTCGTCGGCCACTCCGAAGCGATCAACATCGAGTTCGAGAACGAAATCTCCGCTAGGCAAGCGCAGGATATCCTCCGCGAAGCGCCGGGGATCATGCTGGTCGATAAGCGCGAAGATGGCGGCTATGTCACCCCGGTCGAGTGCGTGGGTGACTATGCGACCTTCATCAGCCGGGTGCGCGAGGATTCGACCGTCGACAACGGCCTGTCGCTCTGGTGCGTCAGCGACAATCTCCGCAAGGGCGCGGCGCTGAACGCCGTGCAGATCGCGGAACTGCTGGGGCGGCGGCATTTGAAGAAAGGCTGACGGCAGGATGATCGCCGGCGCTGCCAGGACGTGGAAGGCCGTTCCGTTCGCGCAGCGCCGGATGATCCTCTTGCTGGTTGCCACGGTGGCGCTGGCGAATGTCGCGCAGCCCTATCCCGATCTTGCGCCGCTGCACCATGGGCCGACCCTAACTTTGGGGATCGCGGCGCCATGGCTTCTGCGGCGATGGCCGATTTCAAACAAGGCTGCGGCATGTCTGCTGTTGTTCCTGCTGCTTCACACCTTCGCGGCGCGATGGATTTACAGTTATGTGCCCTATGATGACTGGGCGCGGGTGCTGATCGGGAAGGATATTTCGGGCTTGACCGGCGCGGAGCGCAACGGCTTTGATCGGCTGGTCCATTTCGCGTTCGGCGCGCTGCTGACCTTTCCGATCGGGCATATTGTCGAGCGCTACGGTCGCGTCAGGCAGCGGCTCGCGATCCTGTTCGCTTTTTGTGCGGTTGGGTTCGGCAGCGCGGTGTATGAAATCTTTGAATGGCTGCTGACAATCATCGCAGCGCCCGACATGGCCGAATATTATAACGGACAGCAGGGCGATATGTGGGACGCGCAAAAGGATATGGCGCTGGCGCAGTTGGGCAGCTTATGCGCACTTGTGCCGCTTCTGTGGCGCCGCCGACCTGAGCCTGTCCGCGCCTAGTCTATTTGCACGAGGATCACTGTGATGACCGGCCTTCCCCTAGAACGCCATGAGGTAAAAGGCTTCGATGGCCTGCCGATCGCGGTGCATGTCGCGGGGGAAGGGCGGGATCTGATGCTGATCCACGGCTATTTCTCCAATGCCTGGACCAACTGGATTCGCTATGGTCATGCCGCGAAGCTGGTGGAGGCGGGGTTCCGGTTGATCTTGCCGGATTTGCGCGGCCATGGGGAAAGCGGCAAGCCACATGATCCGGCGGCCTATCCCGCCGATGCGCTGACGCACGACAATCTGGCGGTGGTCGAGCATTTTGGCCTGACCGACTATGACCTTGGCGGCTATTCGCTGGGCGCTCGGACGAGCGTGCGGATGCTGGCGCGGGGCGCGAGCCCGCGGCGGGTGATCCTGTCGGGCATGGGGCTGCGGGGGCTGACGCAGACGCTGGACAATGGCGGCTATTACACCAACGTCCTCACCAACCTCGGCATGTTCGAGCGGGGGACGTCGGAATGGATGACCGAGGCGTTCCTGAAGACCACAAAGGGCGATCCGGTCGCGTTGCTCAATATCCTCAAGACCTTCGTCGATACGCCGGCGGAAGTGATCGCGGGCTTCCGGCAGCCTACGGCCGTCATCTGCGGGGCGGACGACGACAGCAACGGCAGCGCGCATGAACTGGCCGATATCCTGGCCGACAGCCATTATTATGAGGTGCCGGGCAACCACATGAACGCTGTCACCCGCAAGGAGTTGGGGCAGGCGATGGTCGATTTCCTGACCGCTTGACTGTATCGCATCGCTAAGTCAGCTTCCCCGCATCAACCGACAAGGGGACGCACATGAAAATCGCCATCTCGCTCGCCGCGCTCGCGGCCGGCCTCGTCGCTTCGCCGGTGCTGGCGCAGCAGGCGCCGGCCGCCGCCGACGTGAAAAGCTTCCTCGCCCAGGCGGAAAAGCGGATGTTCGACCATTCGATCATCAACGGCCGGGCGTCCTGGCTCAACGCAACCTATCTCACCGACGACAGCGACGCGGTCGCTTCCTATTTCGGGGCGATCGATACGAAGATGCGCGTCGAGTTCGCGCTGGAGGCGGCGAAATTCGCCACCGCGCCGGGGCTGACACCCGAGACCAGGCGGCGGCTGACGCTGCTGCGCACCGCGCTGACGCTGCCCGCGCCGACGACGCCGGGCGCGGCCGAGCAGCTCAACGATCTGTCGACGCGGCTGCAATCGACCTATGGCAAGGGCAGGGGCACGCTGCGCGGGCAGCCGATCAACGGCAGCGACATCGAGGCGGAGATGGGGACGAACCGCAACCCCGACGAGCTGAAGGAGATGTGGGTCAACTGGCACGACAATGTCGGCGCGCCGATGCGGGGCGATTATGCCAAGCTGGTCGGCATCGCCAACGCTGGCGCGAAGGAACTGGGCTTTGCCGATACCGGCGCGATGTGGCGGTCCAAATATGACATGCCGGCGGACGATTTCGCGGCGCTGACCGACAGAATCTGGGCGGAGGTGAAGCCGCTCTACGACCAGCTTCATTGCTACACGCGCACCAAGTTGAACGAGAAATATGGCGACGCGGTGCAGGCCAAGACCGGGCCGATCCGCGCCGACCTGCTCGGCAATATGTGGGCGCAGGAATGGGGCAATATCTATGATGTGGTCGCGCCGGCAGGGGCGGGAGACCTGGGCTATGATGTCGGCGACCTGCTCAAGGCCAAGGGGTTTGTCGAGACCAAGGCGACTCAGGTCGATACACCCGATACGCCGGAAAAGCAGCGGCGCGGCTATTGGGAAAAGCAGATGTTCAGGATCGGCGAGGGTTTCTATTCCTCGCTGGGCTTCGCGCCGCTGCCGGCGACCTTCTGGGAGCGGACGCAGTTCGTGAAGCCGCTCGACCGCGAAGTGGTGTGCCATGCGTCGGCCTGGGACATCGACAACAAGGACGATCTGCGCGTCAAGATGTGCACCAAGGTGAATGGCGACGATTTCGTCACTATCCATCATGAGCTGGGGCATAATTACTACCAGCGGGCGTACAACAAGCAGCCGCAGCTTTATCTGGACGGGGCCAACGACGGCTTCCATGAGGCTATCGGCGATTTCGTGGCGCTTTCCATCACGCCCGACTATCTGGTGCAGATCGGCCTGCTCGATCCAGCGAAGGTGCCGGGTGCGGACAAGGATATCGGCCTCCTGCTGCGGCAGGCGATGGACAAGGTCGCGTTCCTGCCCTTCGGCCTTTTGATCGACAAATGGCGCTGGGGCGTATTCGACGGGTCGATCCCGGAAAGCCAGTATGAGAAGGGCTGGACCGATCTGCGCCTCAAATATCAAGGCATCATCCCGCCGGTGGCGCGCGACGAGAGCAAGTTCGACGCGGGCGGCAAATATCATATTCCCGGCAACACGCCCTATACCCGCTATTTCCTGGCGCGGGTGCTGCAATTCCAGTTCTACGAGGCGGCATGCCGGCAGGCGGGATGGAAGGGGCCTCTGCACCGCTGTTCCTTCTATGGCGACAAGGCTGTCGGGGCGAAGCTCAATGCGATGCTGGAGTTGGGCGCGTCGAAGCCCTGGCCGGAGGCGCTGGCGGCCTTCACCGGCAGTCGCGCGATGTCGGGCAAGGCGCTGGTCAACTACTTCGCGCCATTGCAAAAATGGCTGGCGCAGCAGAACAAGGGCAAGACTTGCGGCTGGTAATCTATTTTTAACTTCATTACTGCGCGCAGCCCATGAACCCCGCAATCATCATCATTGCCCTGCTGTTCTTCACCAGCAGCATCATGACGGTCGCGACGGCCGTCGCGTGGGTGCATTTCGGGCGGCAGCGTCATGTGCGCAGCTGGGCGCTGTCCTACGGGCTCTCGATGCTGCAATGGGTCGCCAATGCGGCCGGATTGCTGCTCAAGAGTCCGGCGCTGATCGCCCTTGCGAGCCTGTTGATCGTGGTGAGCGGGTCGCTGGTGCTGGTGGGCGTCTATCAGCGCGCCGGGCGGGCTGTGCCGCGCGGCACATTGCTGGCGGCGGGGGCTATGGTGGCGGGGGCGGGAGCCTATGTAGCGCTCGTCAACGACCGGCCGCTTCAGGGCATGATCGTGCCGGGCTATGTCGGCATCCTGATGCTCTGCGCGGCGGTGGCGCTGTGGCCAAGGGACCGGCGGTTCAGCGCGCCGGAAATGGCGCTGTTCGTCATGTTCGCGCTGTTCGCATTGTTCCAGACGGCGCTCGCCGGCAGCGCTGCGCTGGAACTGGGGCGCGGGACCGGCGCGGGCATGGCGACCTATCGCGCGGTCATGGCGCTGTGTTTGCCTTCCATATATGTCGGCTCGGGCGTCGCGGCGGTGCTGGTGGTGGCGGGCGATCTGGCGCACCAGTTGCGGCGGCAGATGCTGCATGATCCGATGACGGGCGTGCTCAACCGGCGCGGGCTGGAGGAAGCGGCGGAAGGTGCGATCGCCAATGCCGATCGGCATGGCCGGCCGCTGGCGCTGGTGGTGTGCGATCTCGACGGGTTCAAGGCGCTGAACGATGGCTTCGGCCATATCGCCGGGGACGAGGCGCTGCGCGGTTTTGCCCAGTTGCTCAAGAGCGCGGTGCGGCGCGGCGATATTGTCGGGCGGATGGGGGGCGACGAGTTCGGGTTGCTGCTGGTCGAGACCGACGCCATCGCCGCCGCCGAGGTGATGGAACGGGTGCGCGCGGAAGTCGCTTGCTTGCGCCTGCCGGGCGCATCCGACGCTCTGCTCAATGCCAGCTTCGGGGTGACGCAGTTGGATGGCGGCGACCGGAATTTGGACGATCTGGTCGCGCGGGCGGACAAGGCGCTCTATGACGCGAAGAATGCGGGGAAGAACCGGGTCGCCATCTGGCGCGAGGCGGCCTGAGAGTGACGTCCTTTTCGTCATTCCCGCGAAGGCGCGAACCCATTTTCTGACCTCGCGCCAAGCGGATGCCGCTGGAGATGGATCGCCCCCTCTGCGGGGATGACGGTTCAAGGTTGGCGCGCGTTACCGGAACGGCGGTTCGTTGAAGGCGCGCAGCTTGCGGCTGTGGAGTTTCGCGCCTTCCTGCCGCAGCAGTTCGCAGGTCATGAGGCCGACGCGCAAATGCCCGGCAATGGCTTCCTCGTAGAATCGGTTGGCCTGGCCCGGCAATTTGAGTTCGCCATGGATCGGCTTGTCCGACACGCAGAGCAAGGTGCCATAGGGCACGCGGAAGCGGTAGCCCTGCGCTGCGATGGTCGCCGATTCCATGTCGATGCCGACCGCGCGCGACAGGCTGAAACGCAGGGCGGAGTGGGAATAGCGCAGTTCCCAGTTGCGGTCGTCGGTAGTGACAACGGTGCCGGTGCGGAGGCGACGCTTGAAATCCTCCGGGTCGCCGCCGCCCAATATAGCTTCCGCCGCGCTCGCCATCGCGACTTGCACTTCGGCAATGGCGGGGACCGGGATTTCCGGCGGGAGCATGGCGTCCAGCACCTTGTCGTCGCGCAGATAGGCGTGGGCGAGGACATAGTCGCCGATCCGCTGGCTGGGCCGGAGGCCCCCGCAATGGCCGATCATCAACCAGGCTTCGGGTCGGACGACGGCCAGATGGTCACAGATCGTCTTGGCGTTGGCCGGGCCCACGCCGATGTTGACGAGGGTGATCCCGCTGCGGTCGGGCGCGATCAGGTGATAGGCGGGCATCTGATGCCGGCGCCAGGCGCTGTCGGCGACCATGCGGGCGGGGTCGGCGGTCTCCGGCGTCACATAGACGCCGCCCGCGCCGGAAAGCGCAGTAAAGCGGCTGCCCTCGCGCTTCAATTCGGCGCAGGCCCAGGCAACGAATTCGTCGACATAGCGGTGATAGTTGGTGAACAGGATGTACCGCTGAACATGCTCGGCCGGGGTTCCGGTATAATGTTTGAGCCGCGCGAGCGAGAAATCGGTGCGGAGGCCGTCGAACAGCGCCAGCGGCCGATCCCCATGCGCATCCGGCACGAACAGGCCGTCGGCGATCTCGTCGCCGATCTCGGCCAGTTCGGTCGCGGGAAAATGCCGCGCCAGTTCGGTCGGCGGGGTGCCGTCGAGCGCATTGATATCCAGCCCGTCGAGCACATAGGGGAAAGGGATCTGCTGGTCGCTGAGGCCGACGTCGACCTCTACGCCATAATCGCGGACGAGGAGGTCGATCTGCTCGGCGAGATAGTCGCCAAACATCTCCGGACGGGTGACGGTGGTGACGTAGCGGCCGGGTTGCGACAGCCGCGCGAAGGAGCGGCCCGGCGGCGGGGCGGCGTCACGATCCTGATAAGTGACCCGCAGTTCGGGATAGCAAAAGCGCCGGTCGGCGCGCGCTTCGGGGGGCGGCACGCTGCCGTCGCGGGCATAGGCGCGCATCGCGTCGCGCAGCGTGTCGATGGAGGTCTGGTAGATATGGTCGAGTTGCGCGACCGTCGCCTTGCCGATGCTCTGTGTCATCGCCCCCTGTTACCGCCTTTGCGTGACGGAAGGAAGACGGATCGGGGGCGGACGCAGAGCGCCGTCCCCCGATCCCCATCGGTCAGAGCTGCCCCAGCAGATGGTCAGCGGAGGACACCTTGAAGTCGCCGGGCGCCTCGACGTTCAGTTCCTCGACCACTCCGTCCTTGACCAGCATCGAAAACCGCTGGCCGCGCGTGCCGAGACCGAACTTGCTGCCGTCCATGGTGAGACCGACCGCCTGTGCGAAGTCGCCATTGCCGTCGGCCAGCATCGTCACCTTGTCGTCCGCACCGGCCGACTTGCCCCAAGCGCCCATGACGAAGGCGTCGTTGACGGCGGTGCAGGCGATCTCGTCCACGCCCTTGGCCTTGAGTTCTTCCGCCTTGTCGATGAAGCCGGGCAGATGCTTGGCCGAGCAGGTGGGGGTGAATGCACCGGGCACCGAGAAGATCGCGACGGTCTTGCCCGCAAAATAATCGTCGGACGACACCGCTTCGGGGCCGTTTTCGGTCATCTTCGTAAAGGTGGTGCTGGGCAGGCGGTCGCCCTTGGAAATGGTCATGCGCATCTCTCCTTGGCCTTGTGACGGGCGGGAGGTCGGGTATGGCGGCTCGCCTGTCAAGGGCGCGGACGGTTTATCTGTCGCGCCGCCCCACGGGCGCGTTGGCGCGCGCTTGGAAAGGCGCGGCGCTCGTCTATATTCGAGGCATGACAGATACGCGCTTTTACGGGGGGCATTTCCTGCTCGCCCTGCCCGGCATGGAGGATATGCGGTTCGACCACAGCGTCGTGGCGCTGTGCGTGCATGACGAGAATGGCGCGCTGGGCATAGCGGTGGGAGAGGAGATAGACGGTGTCAGCTTCCGCGACCTGTTGAAGAGCTTCGATATCGACGGGAGCGGGGTGCCCGACGTGCCCGTCATGCGTGGCGGGCCGGTCGAGCCGCGCCGCGGGTTCGTGCTGCATTCGCTCGACTGGGGCGGGCAGGACATGGTGCAGGTTGGCAACCGCTGGGGCCTGTCGGGGTCGCTCGACATATTGAAGGCGATCGCGGAAGGGCGTGGCCCCAGCCGTTATCTGATCGCGCTGGGGTATGCCGGCTGGGGCGCGGGGCAACTGGAACAGGAAATGACCGGCGAAAGCTGGTTCCTGGCGGACGGCGACGCGAATTTGCTGTTCGAGACGCCGGCGCAGCGGCGGTGGGCGGCGGCTTTTGCGGCGGCAGGCGTGGATGCGTCGCATCTGGTGTCGGGCGCAGGATCGGCCTGAAGCCACATAAAGAAAACTTTATATTAGGTTGTCAGGACGGCGGGCCATGGGTAAAGGCGGTCCCCATCACGCCTGCGCGAACGCTTTGTTCGGGCCGGCCCCAATCAAGTTACGGAGATATGTTCGTGGCCACCGCCCCCGCCACCCAGGCGCAGGATTATGTGATTGCCGATATCGGCCTCGCCGCCTTCGGTCGCAAGGAAATCGAGATCGCCGAGACCGAGATGCCCGGCCTGATGGCGCTGCGCGCGGAGTTTGGCCCGAGCCAGCCGCTGAAGGGCGCGCGGATCACCGGATCGCTGCACATGACGATCCAGACCGCCGTGCTGATCGAAACGCTGACGGCGCTGGGCGCGGAAGTGCGCTGGGCGACCTGCAACATCTTTTCGACGCAGGACCATGCCGCCGCCGCCATCGCCGCGTCGGGCGTGCCTGTCTTCGCCGTGAAAGGCGAGAGCCTTCAGGAATATTGGGACTATGTCGAGCGCATCTTCGACTGGCACAATCATGAAAGCGGCGTGTGCAACCTGATCCTGGACGATGGCGGCGACGCCACCATGTTCGCGCTGTGGGGCGCGCGGGTCGAGGCGGGCGAAGAACTGTTCACCCCGTCGAACGAGGAAGAGGAAATCTTCGTTTCGGTGCTGAAGCGCGTGCTGGCCGAGCGTCCCGGTTTTCTGACCAAGACCGTCCAGTCGATCAAGGGCGTGTCGGAAGAGACCACCACCGGCGTCCATCGCCTTTATGAGTTGTCGAAGAAGGGCAAGCTGCCCTTCCCGGCGATCAACGTGAACGACAGCGTCACCAAGTCGAAGTTCGACAACCTCTATGGCTGCAAGGAAAGCCTGGTCGATGCCATCCGTCGCGGCACCGACGTGATGCTGGCCGGCAAGGTCGCCTGCGTCGCGGGCTTCGGCGATGTCGGCAAGGGATCGGCGGCGTCGCTCCGCAACGGCGGCGCGCGCGTGCTGGTGACCGAAGTCGATCCCATCTGCGCGCTTCAGGCCGCGATGGAAGGCTATGAGGTCGTGACGATGGAAGAAGCCGCGCCGCGCGCCGACATCTTCGTGACCGCGACCGGCAACGAAGGCGTCCTGACCGTCGATCATATGCGGGCCATGAAGAATATGGCGATCGTGTCCAACATCGGCCATTTCGACAGCGAGATCGAGATTGCAGGCCTCGCCAACATGAAGTGGACCGAGATCAAGCCGCAGGTCGACGAGGTCGAATTCCCCGACGGCAAGAAGATCATCGTCCTGTCCAAGGGCCGCCTGGTGAACCTGGGCAACGCCACGGGCCACCCCAGCTTCGTCATGTCGGCCAGCTTCACCAACCAGACGCTGGCGCAGATCGAGCTGTGGACCCGCAGCGAGCAGTATAAGAACGAGGTCTATGTGCTGCCCAAACATCTGGACGAGAAGGTGGCGGCGCTGCACCTCGAAAAGCTGGGCGTGAAGCTCACCAAGCTGTCGCCAAAGCAGGCCGATTATATCGGTGTGCCGGTGGAAGGGCCGTTCAAGCCCGATCATTACCGCTACTGATCGCTCCTGCGATTTCGCGAAAGATGGGGGAGGCGGCGACGCCTCCCTTTTTGTTTGCATGCCGCCTTCCCGCCATGGCCGTTCTGGTCTAGGCCCGGTCGGATCATGAGCAGGAACAGGCAGGTTCGGCAGGCGGGGGGGGCGGAAGCGTGATCGCGCTGTCGCCCTTTGCTGCGATCCTGCTGGGCGTGGTGCTGGCCGGATGGCTGGGCGCTGCGCTGTGGGCGCTGGTGAGCGGCCAGCGGATGCGGCGCGACGGCACCCAGGCGCAGGGCAAGCTGGACCGGCTGGCGGTGCTGCTCGCCTCCGCGCCCGCCGCTCCGGTGATCGTGCATCCCGATGGGCGGCTGGAGGCGGCCGACCGGCTGGCCAAATGGCTGGGCAAGGCGCGGGTGCCCAGTTTCCTGTCCGAACTGACCCACGCGCAAGGCGGGCTGGAGCCTGAGGACGCCGCCGCGCTGGCCCGCGACGTCGCGTCGGCGCAGCGCGCGGGGCGGAGCTTCGCGCTGCCGGTACGAGGACAGGGATCCTCGCGCCTGCTGCTCGTGCGCGGCGCCCCGGCGGGGCCCGGTCTTGCCGAGAGCGGCGGGGTGGTGCTGTGGATCTTCGACGCGACCGACAGCCAGGCCGAGATCGAGCAACTCAAGGCCCATGTGGCGCAGTTGCGCGATGCGCTGGAGGCGCTGGCGGGCCTGGTCGAGGCGGCGCCCTTCCCGATGTGGCATCGCACGCCCGACCTGCGCCTCAGCCTGGTCAACAGCGCCTATGTCCGCGCGGTGGATGGGGAGAATGCGGCGGAGGTGATCGCCAACGGGATCGAGCTGGTCGAGGCGGCAGGCGGCGTCAGCCCGCAGGCCGCGGCGGCCGAGGCGGTGGCGCAGGACGCGCCGGTGGACCGGATGGTGCCCGCCACGATCGACGGCGAACGGCGGACGATGCGGGTCGTCGATGTGCCGCTGGGACCGGCGGGCGTTGCGGGCTATGCGGTCGATCAGCATGCGCTGGAGCAGGCGCGGGTCGAGCATCGCAGGCTGGAGGCGGCGCAGCGCGACCTGCTCGATCGCCTGTCCGCCGGCGTCGCCCGCTTCGGTTCCGACCGAGCGCTGCGCTTCTGGAACCAGCCCTTCATGAGCCTTTTCGGGCTGCGGCAGGAGGCGCTGGCCGACGCGCCGCTGTTCGAGCGCGTGCTGGACCAGATGCGCGACGCCCGCCGGATCCCCGAGCATCGCGATTTTCCCGCCTGGCGTACCGAGCGGCGCAACTGGTTCCTGTCGCCCGACCCGAAGGAGGAGAATTGGCTGCTCCAGGACGGCACGCACCTGCGCGTCTATGCCCAGCCTTTGCCCGATGGCGGCCTGCTGCTGATCTTCGAGGACCGCACCGAGCAGGTACAGCTGTCGAGCGCGCGCGACACGCTGCTGCGGGTGCGGACCGCGACCTTCGACAATCTGTTCGAATCGATCGGCGTCTTTTCCGCCGACGGGCGGCTTCAGATGTGGAACAGCCGGTTCCGCACCGTCTGGGGCGCGACCGAGGAATTGCTGACGTCGCACCCGCGCATCGACGATCTGATGCGCGCGGTGCAGGAGAAGCTCGCCAAGCCGCAGCAGAGCAAGCTGGTGCGCGAACTCGTGCGCGCCGCCACGATCGAGCGCAAGCAGCGCGGCGGACATGTGGGCTTTGCCGATGGGCGCATGTTCGAATTCGCGGCGATGCCGCTGCCCGACGGAAATGCGCTCTTCACCATGCTGGACGTGACCGACAGCCGCCGGGTCGAGCAGATGCTGCGCGACCGCAACGAGGCGCTGGAGCAGGCAGACAAGGTCAAGACCGCCTTCGTGACCAATATGAGCTACGAACTGCGCACACCGCTCACCACCATATCGGGCTTCGCCGAGATGATGAGCGCGGGCTATGCCGGCGAGCTGAGCGACGCGGCGCGAGGCTATGTCGATGGCATATTGCAGAGCACGGCGCGACTTTCGATGCTGATCGACAATGTGCTGGACCTGACGCAGGGCGAGGTCGGGACGCTGCCGCTCGACCGGGCCACGGTCGATCTGGCCGCGCTGGCGCGGGCGAGCGCGGAGCGGCTGAAGGGCGAGGCGAGCGCCAAGGGGATCGACCTTGCCGTGACGGTGCAGCCGACCCTGGGCGCGGTGCAGGGCGACGCCCGGCGGATCGGGCAGGCGATCGACCATCTGCTGGAAAATGCGATCCGCTATTGCGGCAAGGGCGCGCGCATCCTGCTGCATGGTGATGGCAGCGCCGATCGGGCGCGGATCGTCGTGTCGGACAATGGGCCGGGCATCACCGCCACACAGCAGAACGCGATCTTCGACCCCGCCGTGCGCGCCGGGCAGGCGCGGAACGGCGGGCGTGCGGGCATCGGCCTGCCGCTCGCGCGGCAATTAGCGGAGGCGCATGGCGGGCGGCTGGAGCTGGTGTCCAAGCCGGGGCAAGGCACGATGGCGGTGATCGAGTTGCCGCGTGGCTGAGACGGTGCTGTACCTGACCGACGAGGCGGCGATGCTGGCGCTGGGCGCGCGGATTGCGCCTCATGCGCGGATCGGCGATGTGATCGCTCTGGAAGGCGGCCTTGGCATGGGCAAGACGACGCTGGCGCGCGGCATATTGGCGGCGCTTGGGCTGGAGGGGGAAGCACCCAGCCCGAGCTTCGCCATCGTCCAGCCCTATGACGTGCCCGAGGTGCGGTTGCCGGTGGCGCATGTCGACCTGTATCGGCTCGACGCGCCTGAAGAGGCCGAGGAACTGGCGCTGGGCGACTATCTGATGGACAGCATGCTGCTGATCGAATGGCCCGACCGTCTGGGGGACGGGCTGTGGCCCCATGCGCTCCGCCTGACGATTGAGGACGCGGGCGAGGACGGGCGGCGCTTGACAGCGGCCGTGCCGGACGCTTGGACGGAGCGATGGTCACAGATATGATCCCGCCGGCCGCCGCGCCCGCTTTCCTCGCCGACGCGGGCTGGGGCGACGCCGCCATCGTGCCGCTGGCCGGCGACGCATCCTTCCGCCGCTATTTTCGCGTGATCGACGGCGGGCGGCGCGCGGTATTGATGGACGCGCCGCCGCCGCACGAAGACCCGCGCCCCTTCATCGCCATTGCCGAGCATCTGAACGCCGACGGCTTCGCCGCGCCCGCGATATTGGCGCGCGACCTGACCCATGGGCTGGTGCTGATCGAAGATTTCGGCGACCTGCGGGTCAAGGAGCATCTGGACGCCGACCCGGACGCGGAACTGGCGACATACGGGCGGGCGGTCGAGTTGCTGGTGGACCTGCACCGGAAGCCCGCCGCCGATCTGCCGCCCTATGACCGGGCGGTTTACCAGCGCGAGGTTGGGCTGCTGACTGAATGGTATTGCCCGGCGGCGGGGCTTGAGGTCGATGCCGATGCCTCTGGGCGGGCGTGGGACGCGGTGCTGCCCATCGTAGAGCAGTCGGCCAGTCCGACCGTCACGGTGCTGCGCGATTATCATGCCGAGAATATCATGTTGATCGATCGTGCGGCGTCGCACGGGTTGGGGCTGCTCGACTTTCAGGACGCGCTCGCCGGGCATCCGGCCTATGATCTCGTCTCGCTGCTCCAGGATGCGCGGCGCGACGTGCCCGAAGCGGTCGAGGCGGCGATGCTGGCGCATTACAAGGCGGCCGCATCTCCTCCGGACGACTTCGACGCGGCCTATGCGGTGCTCGGGGCGCAGAGGAACGCCAAGATCGTCGGTATCTTCACGCGGCTGTGGAAGCGCGATGGGAAGCCGCGCTATCTGTCCTATCTGCCGCGCATGTGGGCGCTGCTGGAGCGCGACCTTGCCCATCCCGCGCTGGAGCCGGTGGCCGACTGGTTCGCCGCCAATATCCCGCCCGACAAGCGGCACCAGGCGCTGGCGGAGTTTGCGCCGGCATGATCGACACAGCGATGCTGATGGCGGCGGGGCTGGGCAAGCGGATGCGGCCGCTGACCGCGACGCGGCCAAAGCCTCTGGTCAAGGTTGCGGGCAAGCCGCTGATGGACCATGCGCTCGACCGTCTGGAGGCGGGCGGCATCCGCAAGGTGGTGGTCAACGTCCATTATCTCGCCGACACGGTCGAGGCGCACCTGAAGGCGCGGCGGTGCGGCACCGAGTTCGTCGTGTCGGACGAGCGGGCCAAGCTGCTGGAGACCGGCGGCGGGCTGGTGAAGGCAAGGCCGCTGCTGGGCGACAAGCCGTTCGTGTGCGCCAACAGCGACAATCTCTGGATCGACGGGCCGCAGGAAACGCTGGGGATGATGCAGCGGATATGGGATCCCGATCGGATGGATGCGCTGCTGCTGGTCGTGCCGCTGGCGCGGGCGAATTGCCACCGGGGGCAGGGCGACTTCCATATGAGCGCGGATGGGCGGCTGTCGCGGCGCAAGACCGCGCATGTCGCGCCCTTCGTCTTCACCGGTGTGCAGATCATGAAGCCGACTCTGATCGCCGACCCACCGGCCGACGTGTTTTCGACCAATATCTTCTGGAACCGCGCGATCGAGGCGGGGCGGCTCTACGGCGTATCGCACCAGGGACTGTGGTTCGACGTCGGCACGCCGCAGGCCATTCCGGTGGTGGAGTCGATGCTGACCCATGGGTGAACGCGGCCGCCCCGCGCTGTTCACCATTCCCGCGCATCGCGCCTTTGCCGACGCGCTCGTCGCGGGCCTGCTGGCGCAGCATAAGGGCGATAGGATGGCGCTGGCGCAGGCGATGATCCTGCTGCCCAACAATCGCGCGATCCGGGCGGTGAGCGACGCCTTCGTGCGGCAGTCGAGCGGCGGGCTGCTGCTGCCGCGCTTGGTGGCGATCGGCGATCCTGACCTGGGCGAGCAGGTCGGCGGCGCGCTCGATCCGCTGGGCGAGGGCGATCCGGTGCCGCCCGCGATCGCGCCGATGCGGCGGCAGATGATGCTGGCGCGGCTGGTGCAGACGGCGCGGCCGGGGACCGATGCGGGCCAGGCGTTGCAGCTGGGGCAGGCCCTGGGCGCGGTGCTGGACCAGATGCAGGTCGAGCAGGTGGCGGTGACTGCCCTCGCGAAGATCGAGCTCAAGGATGAATTGTCGCGCCACTGGCAGACGTCGCTGGCGATGTTCGAGATATTGATGGCGCGCTGGCCCGAGGACTTGGCGCGGACCGGGTGCATCGATCTGGCCGAGCGGCGCAATCGGCTGTTCGAGCGGCTGGCGGCGCGGTGGGGCGCGCATCCGCCGGGGGGATCGGTGGTCGCGGCCGGCATTTCGACCAGCGCGCCGGCGGTGGCGCGGCTGCTGCGGCGGATCGGGGAGATGCCGCGCGGTATGGTGGTGTTCGCCGGGCTCGACCAGAATATGGACGATGCGGCGTGGGATGCGATCGGGCCAGGCGAGCCCGATCCGCTGACCGGCGCGCGGGCGCCGGGGCATGAGAGCCATCCGCAATATGCGTTGAAGCGCCTGCTCCACGGCATGAGCGCGACGCGCGACGATGTTGCGCTGTGGCGCTGGGGCAGCGAGCATGATGCGCGGGCGGTGCGGGGGCGCAACATCTCCAATGCGATGCTTCCGCCGCGCCTGACGAGCCGCTGGCGTGACCTCAAGACCGCCGACCGGTCGCTGGCCGGGGTGGAAGCGCTGGAGGTGGCGACGCCGGGCGAGGAAGCGCAGGCGATCGCCATTGCGCTGCGCGAGGCGCTGGAGACCCCGGGACGGACAGCGGCGCTAGTGACGCCCGACCGGCAACTGGCGACACGGGTATCGGCGCATCTGCGGCGGTGGGGAATAGAGGCGGACGATTCGGCCGGCCAGCCCTTGTCCCGCCTCCCGCCCGGAACGCTGCTGATCGCGATGGCGGAGGCGGTGGCCGAGCGGTTCGCGCCGGTGCCGCTGCTGACGTTGCTCAAGCATCCGCTGGTGATGCGGGGGGAGGGGCGGCTCGCCTGGCTGGAAGGCGTGCGCGCGCTCGACCTGCTGCTGCGGGGGCCGAGGCCGCAGGCAGGGCTGGAGGGGATCGACCTGCTGCTGCGGCCGCGCGACGACGATCGGCAGCGGGTGGTGCGCGAAGCGGCGCGGGCCTGGTGGCCGCAGGCGCGGGCGCTGCTGGAGCCGCTGGAGGCGGCCTTTGCCGGCGAAACCGATCTGGCGGGGCAGTTGGCGGCGCTGCGGGCGCAGGCGAGCGCTTTATCCGGCGAGGCGGTGTGGGCCGGGCATCAGGGGCATGCCGCCGCCGACCTCTTCGCCGAGCTGGAAGCCGCCGCGCCGGAGGGGCCGCGATCGGCCGATCCGCGCGGGTTGCCGGCGATGCTCGACCATCTGCTGGGCGGGGTTTCGGTGCGGCCGCCGCAGGGCGGGCATCCGCGCATTTCCATATTGGGGCTGATCGAGGCGCGGCTGGCGCAGGCGGACCTCATGATCCTGGGTGGCCTCAACGAAGGTACTTGGCCGGGGTTGCCAGCCCCCGACCCCTGGCTCGCGCCGCGTATCCGGCGGGAACTGGGCCTGCCGGGGCTGGAGACGCGCATTGGCCTTGCCGCGCATGATTTCGCGAGCGGGCTTGGGGCGCCGCATGTGCTGATCACGCGGGCGCGGCGGGGGAGTGGCGGGCCGGCGGTGGCGTCGCGCTTCTGGCTGCGCTTGAAGGCGATGGCCGGGCCGCAGTGGAAGACGGCGGAGCGCTATGCGGCGCTGGGCGGGGCGATCGATGCGCCTGCCGCCTATCGCCCGGCGACGCGGCCGGCGCCTGCCCCCCCGGTCGCTGCGCGGCCCACGGTCATTCCCGTGACAGATGTCGACCGGCTGAAGGCCGATCCCTTCGCCTTCTATGCCCGGCGCGTTCTGCGGCTGGCGCGGCTCGATCCGGTCGATGCCGATGCGGGGCCGGCGTGGCGTGGGACGGCGGTGCATGAGATCCTGCAGAAATGGGCGGAGGCGGGAACGCTGGACCCCGCCGATCTGGAGGCGCGCGCCTGCGCCATGTTCGACCAGCCCGAAGTGCATCCGCTGCTCAGGGCGCTGTGGCAGCCGCGTCTGATCGAGGCGATCCGCTGGATCGCCGCCGAGGTGGCGAGGGACAAGGCCGAGGGGCGGACCATATTGGCGGTGGAAAAGGAGGGGCGGGCGGAGGTTGCCGGGGTCACATTGATGGGCAAGGCCGACCGGATCGACCGGCTGGTGGACGGGCGCGTCGGCATCATCGATTACAAAACCGGCAAGCCGCCGAGCGCGCGGCAGGTGAAGGCGGGCTTTTCGCTGCAACTGGGGTTGCTCGGCGTGATCGCGGAACTGGGCGGGTTCGAGGGGATCGGTCGGGCCGAAGCGGGCGATTTCGAATATTGGTCGCTTGCCAAGAAGGGCGACCAGTTCGGCTATCGCGAACGGCCTGTCGATCCGCTGGGCCGGCGCGACAAGATCGTCACCGACAGCTTCACCGCCCATGCCCATGAGCATTTCGAGGGGGTCGCCAACGACTATCTGCTCGGCAGCGCGCCGTTCCGCGCCGAGATCAACCCCGAGGTCGCGAGCTATGGCGACTATGACCAGCTGATGCGGCTGGAGGAATGGTATGGGCGCGACGATGGCTAGGAAAGCAGCGCCGCTCCAGAGGTTGCTGGGCGATCAGGCGCGCGCCGCAGCGCCGCACGCGCATGTGTGGCTGTCCGCCTCCGCAGGGACCGGCAAGACCCATGTGCTGACTGCGCGCGTGTTCCGCCTGCTGCTCCAGGGGGTGCGGCCGGAAAACATCCTGTGCCTGACCTTCACCAAGGCGGGCGCGGCGGAGATGGCCGACCGCGTCCACGACCGGCTCGCCGCCTGGGTGCAGATGGACGAGCGCGACCTGTTTAACGATCTGGAGGCGCTGGGCGAGGAGTCGGGGCCGGATGCGCGCGAGCAGGCGCGGCGGCTGTTTGCCGAAGTGCTGGAATCGACCGGCGGCGGACTGCGCATCCAGACCATCCACGGTTTCTGCCAGCAATTGCTGACCGCTTTTCCGCTGGAGGCGGAGCTGGCCCCCGGATTCCGTCCGCTCGACCAGCGCGAGCAGTCTGCGCTGGCGCGGCAGGCGCTCGCCGATCTGGTGGTGGTGGCGCAGGAGCAGGGAGACGAGGCGCTGTTCGGCGCGCTCCAGTCGCTCAGCCTGCGGCTGGGCGAGGGTGGCGCGGAGCAATTCCTGCTGCGCTGCGCGGCGCGGGGCGAGTCGCTGGAGGGGTTGCCCGAGGCGATCCTGCCTTGGATCGCGGGCGAACTGGGGCTGCCGGAGGGCGATATCGACGCGTGGCTGGCGGAGCAATGTAGTGACGATCGGTTCGACATGGCTTCACTCGACCGGCTGGTGCGTGCCAATCGGGATTGGGGCAAGGGGCGCGGGCTGGAGCGGTGCGATCGGATCGCGGCGTGGCGCGCATTGGGTCCGGCGGAGCGGGCGGCGGGGCTGACGGAGCTGCATCGCGCCTGGGCGAAGGCGGACGGGGATTTCCTCGACAGCAAGGGTTATGTGCCCGGCGTCGAGGGCTACGCCGAGATGGCGCGGCGGCTCTATGACGGGTGTGGCGCGCTGATCGCGATGAAGCTGCGGGCGGATTATGCCGCATTGCTGGCGCAGGCGCTTCATGCGGGCCGTGCCTATGCGCGGGCCTATGGTGAGGCGAAGCGGCTGGCCGGGGCGGTCGATTTCGATGACCTGATCGCCCGCACCGCCGCCTTGCTGGAGCAGCCGGGGATAGCGGAGTGGATCCGCTACAAGCTCGACCAGCGGATCGATCATATCCTGGTGGATGAAGCGCAGGATACCAATGTCAGGCAATGGACGATCGTTGCCGCGCTGGCGGCCGAGTTCTTCGCAGGCGAAGGGGCCAAGGGCGACAAGATCCGCACGATCTTCACGGTCGGCGACTATAAACAGGCGATCTTCGGATTTCAGGGCACGAGTCCCGAGGCGTTCAGGCTCGCACAGATGGCCTTCGAGCGACACGCTGACGAGGCTGGGCATGACTTCTTCAACCTGTCGCTCGATCGCAGTTTTCGGTCGACGCCGGCGGTGCTGGATGTGGTGGACCAGACCATCGCCTTCCTGCGCGGCGAGCGGCTGGGACTGGGGGACGGCGATGTCCGGCACGTGAGCGCCAACCGCCATCCGGGCGAGGTGATGCTGTGGCGGCCGGTCGTCGCCAACATCAGCGAGGAGGCCGAGGGCGAGGAGGATTGGGCCGACGATCAGGAGAGGGTGCTGGCGCAGCGTATCGCGCGGCAGATCAGGCAGTGGATCGACGACGAGCTGATGCTCGAAAGCCGGGGACGGCCGGTGCGGGCGGGGGATTTCATGATCCTGGTGCGGCGGCGGAGCGAACTGGCGCGGCTGATCGTCGCACGCCTTTATGAGGAGAATGTCGCGGTTGCGGGAATCGACCGGCTGCGGCTGAACGCGCCGCTGGCGGTGCGCGACCTGCTCGCCGCGCTGCGCTTCGCGGTGCAGCCGGAGGATGAGCTGAACCTGGCCGCTTTGCTGGTGTCGCCGCTCATCGGGTGGACACAGGACGAGCTGATGACCCGGCTGATCGGGCGGCGGACGGGGTTGTGGCAGCATCTCAACCAGACGCTTGATGCAGCGCTGCTCGCGCCCTTGCGCAACCTGCTGGCGGTGGCGGATTTCACGACGCCCTATCGCTATCTGGAGGCGATATTGTCCGGGCCGATGGATGGGCGGCGACGGCTGATCGAGCGACTGGGAGCTGAGGCGGCCGATCCGATCGAGGAATTGCTGAACGCCGCGCTGGGGTTCGAAACCGACGATCATCCTTCGCTCCAGCGCTTCATCGACTGGTTCGACCGGGGCGAGGTGGAGATCGTCCGCGACACGGCGTCGGCGGGCGACATGCTGCGGCTGCTGACGGTGCATGGGGCGAAAGGGTTGCAGGCGCCGATTGTCATCCTGGCCGACGCCTGCATCGATCCCGATGCGGGCAACCGGGCGGATATGCTGGAATGGAACGGCCTGCCGATCGTGCCGCCGCGCAAGGCCGAGCGGCAGGGGCCGATCGGGGATGTGGCGGAAGCGGCAGCGACGGTGGAGCGGCAGGAGCATTGGCGACTGCTCTATGTCGCGCTGACGCGGGCGGAGGAGAAGCTGGTGGTGGCGGGATCGCTCGGGCCACGCGCAAAGGGCGAGGTGAAGGCCGAAAGCTGGTATGCGGCGGTCGAGGGGGCGATGGTCGCATTGGGTGCGGAGTGGGACGCCGATCCGCTATGGGGCGCGGCCCGGCGCTGGCGGGGGCACGAGACACTCACGCCGTTTAGTACAGCGAGTTGGACAGCTGAATCGCGTTTCGCGGTCGAACTGCCCGGATGGCTGAAGCTGCCCGCGCCGGTGGAAGCGCGGCCGCCGCGCCCGCTGGCGCCATCGGCGCAGGTGGAGGATGATGTGCCCAATCCGCCGCCCAGTCCCGCCATGCGGGCGGCGGCGGAGCGGGGGCGGCTGCTCCACGCGCTGTTCGAGCGGTTGCCGGACCTGCCGCCGGGACGACGGCAAGAGGCGGCGGATCGCTGGCTGGCGCAACAGGGGCTGAGCGACGCGGGCGAACGGGCCAATATTGTTTCGAAAGCGTTACGAGTTATCGATGCGCCCGAACATGGCGGCCTGTTCGGGCCGGACGCGCTCGCCGAAGCGCCGATCGCTGCGGTGGTGGGGGAGGCGGTGATTGCTGGCACGGTCGATCGCCTGTCGATCGGCCCGGATCGGGTGCAGATCGTCGATTTCAAGACGGGGCGAGTCGCGCCGCTGACGCTGGAGGACGTGCCGATCGCCCATGTGCGGCAGATGGCGGCCTATGCCGCGGCGCTGAGCGTCTTCTTTCCCGATCGCGCGATCGAGGCGGGGCTGCTCTACACCAGCGCGCCGCGCCTCATCATCCTGCCGCCCGACCTGCTTGCCCGGTACAAGCCCGGCTTTGTGGCGACGCAGGAGAATTTGCCGCTCCCGCCCGTTGAGGCGGGACTGCGTCCATCCTAGATATCCGCCAACCAAAGGAGATCATCGCCATGGCGACGAAGGCAGTTACCGACCTCAGCTTCAAACAGGACGTCATCGACAGCGACAAGCCCGTGCTTGTCGATTTCTGGGCCGAATGGTGCGGCCCGTGCAAGATGATCGGCCCGGCGCTGGAGGAGATCAGCGAGGAACTGGCCGACAAGGTGACGATCGCCAAGATCAACATCGACGAGAATCCCGATGCGCCCGGCCAATATGGCGTGCGTGGAATTCCGACGATGATCCTGTTCAAGAATGGCGAAGCCGCCGCGACCAAGGTCGGCGCTGCCCCCAAGAGCGCGCTCAAGGGCTGGATCGAGAGCGTCCTCTAACGGAACAGCCCCTCCGCCGCCGCGTCCCAGAGGCGCGGCGACGAGGCGGCGAGCAGCCCCCGGCGCGGGTCGCCGACGCGGTATGGCGTGCCGTCGAGCCGCTGGCAGAGGCCGCCCGCTTCGTTGACGAACAATGTGCCGGCCGCATGGTCCCAGGGCAAAGTGCGGGCGAAGACCGACAGGTCGTTGCGCCCCAGCACGATGCGCGGATATTGTTCGGCGGCGCAGCGGGGAATGTCCACCAGGGTGAAGCGGTCCTGCGAACGGCGCTGGATGTCGGCGCGCTCCTCCGGCGTCATGAAATAGACGGCGAGCGCGGCGACCGGCAGCGGTTCGCCGCTTTCACGCGCCTGCACGCGTTGCCCGTCGATGAAGCTGCCGCCGTCGCGCAGCGCATGGCAGAGGCGGCCACTGAGCGGGTCTAGTATCCAGCCGGCGAGGATCGTTCCCGCGTCCGCCAGCGCGACCATGATGCCGAAGGGTGGATTGCCGCTGGCGAAATTGCCGGTGCCGTCGATCGGGTCGATGATCCAGTTGAGCCCTTCGCCCGCCCGGTCGAGAATGGCGGGATCGGCGGCGCAGGCTTCCTCGCCAATGATGCCGGCGTCGGGCAGGATCGCGGCCAGACCTTCGGCCAGCGCGACTTCGCTTTCCTTGTCGGCGATCGTAACGAAATCATCGGCCGCCTTCTCGCTGATCTCGTGCGCGGCGAGGTTGCGGTAGCGGGGCATGACGATGTCGCGCCCGACCTGCCGCATGAGTGCGGCGACGGGTTCGTGCAGGGCGCCTTCCATCAGCTGCGATAATCCGCGTTGATCGAGATATAGCCGTGCGTCAGGTCGCAGGTCCAGATCGTCGCGCGCCCTTCGCCAAGCCCCAGGTCCACGCCGATGACGATATCCTGCCCCTTGAGATGCGCGGCGACGGGGGCCTCGTCATAGCCCTCGACCGCCAGACCCCCGGTCGCCACCTGGGTCGCGCCGAAGCGGATCGAAAGCCTGTCGCGATCGGCCGGTTCGCCCGCCTTGCCGATGGCGGCAACGACCCGGCCCCAGTTCGCGTCCTCGCCGGCGATGGCGGTCTTGACCAGTGGCGAGTTGGCGATCGAGAGGCCGATGCGGTGGGCGCTGTCGTCGCTGGTTGCGCCTTCGACGCTGATCTCCACGAACTTGGTCGCGCCCTCGCCGTCGCGCACGACCAGATGGGCGAGCTGACGGCAGAGGTCGGCGAGCGCCGCGGCGAAGGCATCCGCGCCGGGATCGTCCATCGTGGCGAGCGGGGCATTGCCGGCCTTGCCAGTGGCGAAGGCCAGCACCGTGTCGCTGGTCGAGGTGTCGCTGTCCACGGTGATGCAGGAGAAGCTGCGCTTGTTCGCGGCAGAGAGCATCGCTTGCAGCAGCGCGGGGTCGATCGCGGCATCGGTGAAGATGTAGCCGAGCATCGTCGCCATGTCAGGCGCGATCATGCCCGATCCCTTGACGATGCCGACCAGCTCGACGCGAGTGTTGCCGATGAGCGCGGATGCATGGGCGCCCTTGGGGTAGGTGTCGGTGGTGCCGATCGTGGTCGCGGCTGCTTCCCAGTTGCAGGGCGATGCGGCGAAGGCGGCGTCGAGGCCCGCTTCGGCCCTGTCGATCGGCAACGGCACGCCGATCACCCCTGTGGAGGAGACGAATATGTCGGACGGCAGGCAGTCGAGGTGGTTGGCGACCCGCGCCGCGATCGCCTCCACCGCCGCGCGGCCGCGATGGCCGGTGAAGGCGTTGGCGTTGCCGGCGTTGACCACGAGCGCGCGCGCCTGGCCGAGGGGAATGGCGTCGCGGCACCATTCAACTTCGGGCGAGGGGCATTTGCTCTGGGTCGTGACCCCCGCGACTGCCGTGCCGGGGGCAAGCTCGACATAGGTGAGGTCGCAGCGCTCCCACGCCTTATATCCCGCGCGCGCGACGCGGAGCGTGACGCCCTGTATGTCGGGAAGGGCGGGGAAGGTGGCAGGGGCGAGGGGGGAGCGTTGCATTGGACCTCACATTGGTGAAGGATCGCCTTCTTTAGGCGGCGCATGTCGCTATACAAGCGGCTTTTTCGGGGGAATGGATCGATGCCGGGGATGAAGCCGCTTGCGCTTATCGCGATCACGCTGGCTGCGAGCCAGGGGGCGCTTGCCAACGTCAGCAAGGCGGCGAGGGCGACACCAACGGGCAATCCAGGCTACTGGATCACCCCTGAGGATTATCCCGCCGTCGATCTGAGAAATGATGCCGAGGGCGTTACCGGCGTCAAGCTGGAGGTGGACATTGAAGGCCGCGTGAGCAACTGCATCGTCACGCAGGGCAGCGGTTCCGAGACGCTCGATGCTGCCTCCTGCACGCTCCTCCAGCAGCGGGCGCGCTTCACGCCCGGGCTCGATCGGCTAGGACAGCCGATCGCCGACAGCTACACGACCCGGATAAAGTGGCAGATCCCGGCGCAGGAGCCGCAACCGCTGAAGAATTTTCCCAAGCGGCTTCAGTTGCGGGTCGACGTGGACGAAACCGGGGCGGCGACCGCCTGCACCGTCGTCTCGAACGAAGGCAATAGCATGGACATGGGTCCGATGGGTGGCATAGTCGATCCTTGCGCGGCCGTGATGCGTTCCAAGAAGCATACGCCCTTCCTTGACGCGAACGGCGAGCCCGTCGCGGTGCGCGTCGAGTCGCTGATGGAGATGCGCGTCACTCCAATCGGCGCTGCCAAGGCGCAATGATCCCGCCCGCGCGTCGATTGACTATCCTTCGCCCGCTCCCTAAATCGCCGCGCATATCCGCGTGCGCGTCCGGCAAGGGGCGACGCTTCCTCATGGGTCAGGAAATTGCATGTTCGGCGCACTCGCCAAGTCCATCTTCGGATCGTCCAACGAACGCTATGTGAAGTCGCTGGGCAGGCTGGTCGACAAGATCGCCTCCTTCGAGCCGGCGATCCAGGCGATGAGCGACGAGGAACTGGTCGCGCAGACGGTGCGGTTCCGCGAGCGGCTTGGCGCGGGCGAGACGCTGGACGACCTGCTGCCCGAAGCCTTTGCGACGGTGCGCGAAGCGTCCGTCCGGGTGCTGGGGATGCGGCATTTCGACGTGCAGATGGTGGGCGGCATCGTGCTCCATCGCGGCGAGATCGCCGAGATGCGGACCGGCGAGGGCAAGACGCTGGTGGCGACGCTCGCCACCTATCTGAATGCGTTGGAAGGCAAGGGCGTTCATGTCGTCACGGTGAACGACTATCTCGCCAGCCGCGACTGCGAATGGATGGGGCAGGTCTATCGCTTCCTGGGCCTGACGACCGGGGTGATCGTGCCCAACCTGTCCGAAGAGCAGCGGCGGCAGGCCTATAATGCCGACATCACCTACGCGACGAACAACGAGCTTGGCTTCGACTATCTGCGCGACAATATGAAATATGACCGCGGGTCGATGGTGCAGCGGCCGTTCAACTACGCGATCGTGGACGAGGTGGACTCGATCCTGATCGACGAGGCGCGCACGCCGCTCATCATCTCAGGCCCGACCGACGACAAGTCGGAACTCTATGTGTCGGTCGATCATATCGTGAAGCAGATCGCCGAGAGCGATTATGAGAAGGACGAAAAGCAGCGCAGCGTCACGCTGACCGAGGAAGGCACCGAGAAGATCGAGCGGATGCTGGAGGAAGCAGGGCTGCTCCAAGGCGCAAACCTCTATGATTTCGAGAACACCGCCGTCGTCCACCATGTGAACCAGGCACTGCGCGCGAACGTGATGTTCCGGCGCGACATCGACTATATCGTCAAGGGCGGCAAGGTCATCATCATCGACGAGTTTACCGGCCGCATGATGGACGGGCGGCGCTGGTCCGATGGCCTGCACCAGGCGGTAGAGGCCAAGGAAGGGGTGCAGATCGAGCCGGAGAACCAGACGCTCGCCTCCATCACATTCCAGAATTATTTCCGCATGTACCCCAAACTGTCGGGCATGACCGGCACCGCCGCGACCGAGGCGACCGAATTTTACGAAATCTACAAGATGAACGTCGTCACCATCCCCACCAACAAGCCGGTGCAGCGGGTGGACGAGGATGATGTCTTCTACAAGAATCTGGAGGACAAGTTCCGGGGCATTGCAAAGACGATCAAGGAGCATGCCGAAAAGGGCCAGCCGGTGCTGGTCGGCACGGTGTCGATCGAGAAGTCCGAGATGCTGTCGGAATTCCTCAATCAGGAGGGGGTCAAGCACGCCGTGCTCAACGCCCGGTTCCACGAGAGCGAGGCGCATATCGTCGCGCAGGCGGGCCGGAAGGGCGCGGTGACGATCGCCACCAACATGGCTGGGCGCGGCACCGACATCAAGCTGGGCGGCAACCTCGAAATGCGGGTCGAGGACGAGCTGCGCGATGTGCCGGAGGGGCCGGAGCGCGAGGCGGCGATCAAGCGGATCGAGGCGGAAATCGAGGCCGAGAAGCAGGAGGTGCTGGCGGCGGGCGGCCTGTTCGTGCTGGCGACCGAGCGGCATGAGAGCCGCCGCATCGACAACCAGCTGCGCGGCCGATCGGGCCGGCAGGGCGACCCCGGCCTGTCGCGCTTCTACCTCAGCCTCGACGATGATCTGATGCGGATCTTCGGGCCGGACACGATGTTCGCCAAGATGATCCGATCCAACCTGGAGGATGGCGAGGCGCTGCCCCCGTCCAAATGGCTGAGCAAGGCGATCGAGACCGCGCAGAAGAAGGTCGAGGCGCGCAATTATGACATTCGCAAGCAGGTCGTCGAATATGACGACGTGATGAACGACCAGCGCAAGGTCATCTACGAACAGCGCAGCGACATCATGGATGCCTCCACCGTGGACGATGTCGTCACCGACATGCGGCACGAGACGGTCAATGATCTGGTGGGCGCGTCCTGCCCCCCTGGCACCTATCCCGAGCAGTGGGATATGGAGCGGCTGAAGGCGCGGACGGCCGAGATATTGGGGCTGGAGCCGGACTTCGACGCCTGGCTGGCCGAGGATCAGGTCGATCCCGAGATGATCGAGGAGCGACTGAGCGCGCTCGCCGACGCGGCGATCGCCGAGAAGCTGGGCGAGATCGACACCGACAGCTGGCACATGATCGAGAAGTCGATCCTGCTCCAGAGCCTGGACCATCACTGGAAGGAGCATCTGGCGACGCTGGACGCTTTGCGGCAGGTCGTGCACCTGCGCGCCTATGCCCAGAAGACGCCGATCAACGAATATAAGCAGGAAGCCTTCGCCCTGTTCGAGCGGATGCTGGAGAATATCCGCGAGGATGTGACCGGATCGATCGCCCGCGTGCAATTCCGCATGGAGCAGCCGCCGCTGGAGGAGTTCGCGCTGCCGGTGCTGCCCGACTTCATCACGACGCACATCGATCCCTTCTCGGGCGAGGACAATAGCGCGGACATCGACGCGGGGTCTTTCGGAGGCGTAACCACCACCCTGCCGCGCGGCCCGGTCGGCACCGGCGCGCCGGGCGATTTCGCCAATCTCGACATCAGCCGCAACGCGCCCTGCCCGTGCGGGTCGGGACAGAAATACAAGCATTGCCACGGTGCGCTGAGCTAAACGGGCGTTAACCGCCTTTGCTCATAGGACATTAGGTTTTTCTGCCGACTCTCACCCCTGGTCCCGGGGGGCAGACCGGGAGACGTGCAATGGACACCGTATCGTACCGGGCGAGAGCGGAGCGGCGGCGCGAGAGCCGCTTCGCTGCTGAAGTCGATGCCACCCTGAGCTGGGGCGGCGTGAGCCAGCCCGTGCTGATCCGCAACATTTCCATCTATGGCGCGCTGTTGACGGGTGCATGGCTGCCCGCCGTCGGCGAGCGCGTCACCCTGATCGCGGAAGGGCTGGAGGTGATCGGCACGGTGATCTGGGAAGGGCCGGACCGCTGCGGGCTTCTGCTCGCGCGGGAGGTCGATCCAGTCGCGATCATCGGGCAATCGGGCGTTCACAAAGAAGAGCGGCCGACCATCACACTGCATCGGGTCGGGCCAGGGCGCTATGCGTGAACGACGGGCGGGTCAGGAGATAAAGCCCAGCCCCCAGTGACGCACGACGACCATAAATAGCGTGAAGAGGATCATCAGCAGGGCTAGGCCGAGCTGTTGCTTACGGCGCGCGCCGCCTCGCCGGCGGCGTGTGGATGGTATCACCAAGGTTCGCACGATGTTACGGAGCAGTGGTTCGATCATGCATCAGCTTTGCGCCATGCTGGCGCTTCCTTTCATGGCTCGGACGGAGGCGATCACCCAATCACGGCTTCCAATAGAGATCGCTCGCCAGCGCGGACGTGGGAACCTGGCGATTGGCGGCGCCGGATGTGCGGGCGTTGGTATAATCCTCGCACAAGGTCATGACCCAGCGGTGGCGGTCGCCAGTGCGTGGATTGGAGAGTTCCCGGACATAGGCGTCGTCGGTCTGCGCGGCGCTCTCCCGCAGGGCCGGCGAATAGGTGATCGATGGCAATCGCGGCGCGCTGCACCGGCCGCGCGAGGCGAGCTGGTTTCCGAGGTCGGCGACACTCTTGCCATCCTTGCGCGCGAAATCCTCGCGGGTCCACTTCTCCCAGCGCGAGATACCGAATTCCCGCGTCCAGTAGGTCCGCTCCATCTGCATCGCATTGCCGGGCGAAAGACCGTCCGGCGCGGTCTGGGCAAAGTGGCTGGAGATGATGGCGAGCATCGTCCGATCGGACTTGAAGGTGAAGGGCTGAGCGGTCCAGCTGGTGAGCGCCTGGCGGAAGCGGGTGGGGCAGCTTCCCATTTTCACATTCGCCGCCCCCTTCGCCATCGCTCCGTCGAACACGCCGACGCCGCTCTCGCCTTTGGAGGGAACCTGGCTGGGCGCGATCACCCAACTGCGGAAAAAGCGGCGGGAGGATGATGGGTTCGCGCGGCACAGGCTCGATTGGAAGGCGGACAACGATACCGGACTATAGCTGCCCATGATGAAGCCATAGCGATCGTCGGCCCACTGGATCGAGGCGCCGTCCTGCGACGTGGGATTATCGGCCAGTTCCTCGCGCGGGGAACGGGTCGTGCATTCGGGACGCCTGATCGTGCTGCTGACGATCCGGGTGACCCCGCCGCGCGTGACGGGCATGTTGGTCTTGTCGATGGTCCCGGCCTCGCCACAGCGGCTGCCCGGATAGCCGAAATTGTGGAGCGTGTAGGGCGGCGCTTCTCCGGCGCGGATGTCGCGGCGGCGGGTGCAGCGCGCGTCGCCGGGGATCATGCCGGGGATGATGGCGCCGCTGCCGTCGACGCAGACGTCCATGGTCATGAAGTCCAGAATGGCGGAGCCGGCCGGTTCGGCTGAACGGCCGCTGGTCTGCCTGCCCGATGTGCGGGCTTGCGCGTAGCTGATGGTGCGTGCCTGCGCCGAACCGTCGGGCGCGGCCGCGTTGCGCGGCTCTGACGCGGAGCATGCCGCGACATTGCCGATAACCGGCAGACAACCCGCCAAAAGCCAGCCCCTACACATGCGACATCCTCCTTGCGCTATCCGGGAGCTTAACCCCCGATATTCGATCGACGTTCCTTCATCGGGAAGACCAGCGGCCAAGGAGGGCGGCGGACAGGGTGGGATTCGAACCCACGGTGAGCGTAAACCCACGGCGGTTTTCAAGACCGCTGCCTTAAACCACTCGGCCACCTGTCCTTGTAGTTCGTGTCCTTAGCGTGCCGGGCGGACTTGCCAAGGAAAATCCTGCGGCGGGCGGTTCGTCGCCTTTGGGGTCCATTATGGGGATTCACCTGCCGCCCGGCCTGTGCAACAACAGGGGGATGAGGGATTCTCTGCGTTCTGTGATGGCGCCGCTTGCGCTGATGCTGGTCGGTGCCGTCGGATCGTCCGCCGTTGTCCAGCCCGCCGCGGCGCAGGATGAGGCGGGGTTTCGCGCCTATCTGGAGGGGTTGCGGCCCAAGGCGCGGGCGATGGGAATCCGCGACGCGACGCTCGACGGCGTGTTCCCCACGCTGACGCCCAATCCGCGCGTGATCCAGTTGGACCAGAGCCAGCCAGGCGGCGGCGCCTATTCGCCGATCCCCAATTTCGAGCCCTATCGTCGGCAACATGTCGACGCGGCGCGGATCGGGCGGGGGCGGAGCGTCTATCAGGCGAACCGGGCGCGGCTGGCGCGGATCGAGGCGGAAACGGGCGTGCCCGAGGAGATCATGGTCGCGATCTACGGCCATGAGACCAACTATGGTTCCTATACCGGCGATTTCGACCTGATCCGGTCGCTGGCGACTTTGTCGTGGGAGGGGCGGCGGCGAGCGCTGTTCGAGCCCGAATTGCTGGCGACGCTCAAGATGCTGGACAATGGCGTACCGCGCAGCCGGCTGGTGGGCAGCTGGGCGGGGGCAACCGGCTATCCGCAGTTTCTGCCGAGCGTCTATCTGCGCCTCGCCAAGGATGGCGATGGTGACGGGCGCGCCGACATCTGGACCAGCGAGGCGGATGCGCTGGCGTCGATCGCCAATTATTTCGTGCAATCGGGATGGCGGCGGGGCCAGCCCTGGGGCGTGGCGGTCAGCGTACCGGCGGGCCTGGACCGGGCGGCGGTCGCGGCCAAGATCGAGCCGGCGCGCTGCCCGCGCGTGTTCAACCGGCATAGCCGCTGGCTGTCGATGGCCGAATGGCGCAGGCTGGGGCTGGTCCCTGCTGGCGCGGCCTGGCCCGCCGATGGCGTCATGGCGACGTTGCTGGAGCCGGACGGGCCCGGCAAGACAGCTTATCTGCTGACCAGCAATTATCGCGCGATACTCGATTATAACTGTTCCAATTTCTATGCCTTGTCGGTGGGGTTGCTGGCGGATGCGGTCAAACAATAAAGGCGCGGCGATCGCCGTCATGATGCTGGCGCTGGCGGGCGGAACGGGGGCGGGGGTGGCGCAGCCGGGCGGTCGGATGGTCGCCGATACACCGGTGGAACTGGGCGCGTCCTACCAGGTGGGCGGCACCACCTACACGCCCGCCGACCCGGCCTATTATGACGAGGTCGGCTATGCCGCGCCGCTGGTCGAGGGCAGCCAAAGCGGGGCGACGGCCAGTGGCGAGGCGTACGTGCCATCCGCCGTCGCGGCCGCGCACAAGACGCTGCCGCTGCCGAGCTATGTCGAGGTTACGGCGCTGGACAGCGGACGGACGATATTGGCGCGGGTCAACGATCGTGGACCGATGCGGAACGATGTGCTGATCGGTCTGTCGCCCGGCGCGATCGAGCAGTTGGGCGTTGCGCCGGGCGGGCCGATCCCGGTGCGGGTGCGGTGGGTCAACCCGCCCGAGCAGGAGCGCGCTGTGCTGCGGGCGCAGGGCAGGGCGGCCGAGCGGCTGGAGACACCCGCGCCGCTGCTGAAGGTGCTGCGGTCGAAGCTGGGCGGTACGCCGGCGGTGGCGGCGTCCGCCAAAATCATGGCGCGCAGGCCTCAGGCGGCAGCATCGCAACGCCCCGCCCCGACGCCGGCGCGGGCTCCCGCACCCAGCCGGGCCGGCGTCGATTTCATCGTCGAGGGTGAGGGCGCGCCAACTGCACCGGCTCCCCGCCCGCCGCTGGCGCCGCCTGCCCCCCGACCCGCACCAGTCCGCAACGGTGGCAGCCATGTCGTGCAGGTCGCTGCTTTCTCCTCCCAGGCGCGGGCGGCGGCGGCGGCGCGGGCCCTAGGCGCTACCGTCGTCGAGGGCGGCGGCGTGTGGCGCGTGCGGCTCGGCCCCTATCCTTCGCAGCAGGCGGCACAGGCGGGCGTGCGCGCAGCGGCAGCCAAGGGGTTTGAGAACGCGCGCATCATGGCTAATGACGCGCGCTAGGCGTCGCCGAACATAGCCGATTCCCTCCACCCGAAGGTCGTTTTACCGATGAAGAAGTCCCTAGCCCTGATCCTGGCCGGCGCGATGCTGGCCCAGCCGCTGATTGCCGCCGCGCCGCCCTACACCAGCGAAGCGCCGATCGCCTACATGAAGGATCTGTCGTCAGGCGCGGTGCTCTATGACAAGGGCGGGGAGACGCGGATTCCGCCGGCGTCGATGGCCAAGATGATGACGGCGCATGTCGCCTTCCGCCTGATCCAAAAGGGTGAGCTCAAGCTCGACAAGATGTTCACGGTGCGGCCGGAGACGTGGAAGCAATGGCACGGGCCGCAGGCGGGATCGACCATGTTCCTGTCGGCCGGCGAGCAGGTGTCGGTCGAGAATCTGCTGCACGGCATCGTCACGCTTTCAGGCAACGACGCGTGCGTTGTGCTGGCAGAGGGGATTGCGGGGACCGAGCAGGCGTTCGTCGCTCTGATGAACGAGGAGGCCAAGCGGCTCGGCCTCAAGAACAGCCATTTCGGCACCAGCAACGGCTGGCCTGACGAAGGCGTGACCTATGTGACGGCGGAGGATCTGGCGAAGCTGGCGCAGGCGACGGTCGAGGAGACGCCGGACCTCTATAAGAGATTCTATGCGACGACCTCCTTCACCTGGGGCAAGACGATGGGCGGGGCTGATATTCAGCAGGCCAATCGTAACCCCATTCTCGGCAAGATCGCGGGCGCGGATGGCCTGAAGACCGGGCACACCGAGGAAGCCGGCTATGGCTTTACCGGGTCGGCGGAGCAGGATGGCCGGCGGCTGGTGATGGTGGTCGCTGGGCTGACCAGCTTCAACGGGCGGATCGCCGAGAGCGTGCGCTTCATGGACTGGGGCTTCAAGGCGTGGAAGGCGCAGCCCCTGTTCAAGAAGGGGCAGACGGTCGAGACCGCCGAGGTGCAGTTGGGCAGCGCGACGAGCGTTCCGCTGGTCGCGCCGCAGAATCTGGCGGTCACGCTGCCGCGCACTGCCTCCACGAATGTGCAGGTGAAGGTCGTCTATACCGGCCCGATCAAGGCGCCGATCGCCAAGGGTCAGCAGATTGCCCAGTTGATCGTCCAGACCCCCGATACGCCACCTCAGATCATGCCGCTCGTCGCGGGTGAGGAAGTCACCGAGGCCGGCCTGTTCGGCCGGCTGTGGAACGGCATGAAGTCGCTGTTCGGGTGACGCCAGGCCGCTTCATCACGCTGGAAGGCGGGGAGGGCGCGGGCAAATCGACCCAGTTGCGGGCGCTGGCCGCCGCGCTGCGGGCGCGCGGACTGAAGGTCGTGGAGACACGCGAGCCGGGCGGAAGCGAGGGTGCGGAGGCGATCCGGTCGCTGCTGCTGACCGGCGGCGCGGACCGATGGAGCGCGCGCGCCGAGGCTCTGTTGTTCGCGGCGGCGCGGGCGGATCATGTCGAAAAGACGATCCGGCCGGCGCTGGCGCGCGGGGCGTGGGTGATCTCCGACCGCTTCCTCGATTCGAGCCGGGCCTATCAGGGGCAGGGGGAGCTTGCCGATTCGGACATCGTGGCGCTGCACCGGATCGGGAGCGGAGGGTTCCTGCCCGATCGGACGTTGCTGCTGGCGTTACCCGAGACCGTGGCGACGGAGCGGGCAAAGGCGCGGGACGGCGATGCGCCCGACAGGATCGGGGGACGAAGCAGCGTCTTTCATCGGGCGGTGGCGGCGGCGTTCGACGGCTTTGCCGCGGCCGAGCCGGCGCGGTTTCGCCGAATCGATGCGTCCGGCACAGCCGAAGCAGTGACGGAGCGGCTGCTGGCGGCGCTGGACGACCTGCTGCCATGACGACGATATTGGGCCATGACGCGCAGGCGCGGCTGATGATTGGAGCGGCGCGAGGCGGGCGGATGCATCATGGCTGGATCCTGGCCGGGCCGCAGGGCGTGGGCAAGGGCAGCTTCGCCCGCGCGCTGGCGCTACGGCTACTGGCGGATGCGGCCGGTCCGGCGGTCGGGGGCGAGGGGCTTGGCGCGCCGGAGGACCACCCCGTCCGCAAGCTGATCGAGGCGGGCGCGCATCCCGACTATGCCGAGTTGTCGCCGCTTGAGAGGGAAGGCGGCGGGGTCGCTCGCAACATCACGGTCGACCAGGTGCGCGGCCTGGGGCGGCTGATCCAGTCGGCGCCGTCGCTATCGCCGCGCCGGATCGTGGTGATCGACAGCGCCGACGACCTGGAACGGGGCGCGGCCAACGCGCTGCTCAAGACGCTGGAGGAGCCGCCCGCCGACATGCTCTTCCTGCTGGTGAGCCATGCGCCGGGTCGGCTGTTGCCGACGATCCGATCGCGATGCCGCACGCTGCGCTTCGACGCGCTGGACGAGGGCGCGATGCGGGTGGTGCTGAAGCGGGTGGACGAGACGCTGAACGCCCGTGAGGTTGATGCGCTGGTGCGGGCGGGGCGGGGCTCGCCGGGGCAGGCGCTGCGCTATGCGGGCCTGAACCTTGCGGAGATCGAGGAGACGCTGGGCGCGCTGGCGAGCGAGGGCGACCCCGGCAACCGGCGTCGGCTGGCGCTGGCGAAGGCGCTGGCACTCAAGGCCTCCAAGCCCCGATATGAGGCGTTTCTGGAGCGCGCGCCGGCCTTCATCGCGCAGGCGGCGCGGGGACGGAGCGGGCCGGCGCTGGGCACGGCGCTCGACCATTGGGAGCAGGCGCGGCAACTGGCGGGCGGGGCGGTGATCCTCTCGCTCGACCCCGCGGCGGTGGTTTTCGAGCTGGCGGGGCATGTCGCGGCGCTTGCTCCCGCGTCCTGAAAAGCGGCTTTGCGGCGGCGCGAACTGCGGGTAGGGAGGCGCCATGTCGAGCCCTTTCACCATCACCACCGCCATATCATACCCCAATGGCCGGCCGCATATCGGCCATGCCTATGAAGTGATCGCCACCGACGCGATCGCGCGGTTTCAGCGGATGATGGGCCGTGACGTCTTCTTCCAGACCGGCACCGACGAGCATGGTCTGAAAATGGCGCAGACGGCGCGCGACCGGGGCGTGACCGCGCAGGCGCTGGCGGACGAAATGGCGTCCTATTTCAAGGCGATGAACGACGGGCTGAACATCAGCTATGATCGCTTCATCCGCACGAGCGAGCCGGCGCATCATCATGCCAGCCAGGCGATCTGGCAGGCGATGGAGGCCAATGGCGACCTGTATCTCGGCCGCTACGAGGGCTGGTATTCGGTGCGTGACGAAGCCTTTTACGACGAGAAGGAAATCGTCGAGGGGGAAGGGGGCGTCAAGCTCTCGCCGCAGGGGACGCCGGTCGAATGGACGGTCGAGGAGAGCTGGTTCTTCCGCCTGTCGGCCTATCAGGACCGGCTGCTGGCGCATTACCGCGACCATCCCGAATTCATCCAGCCCGAAAGCCGCCGCAACGAAGTGATGCGCTTCGTCGAGGGTGGCCTGTCCGACCTCAGCGTGTCGCGCACCAGTTTCGACTGGGGGGTGAAGGTGCCGGGATCGGACGGGCATGTCATGTATGTGTGGGTCGACGCGCTCACCAATTATCTGACCGGCTGCGGCTATCCCGACGATGCCGATCGGATGGCGCGATACTGGGCGGAAGGCGGTGACATTACGCATATCATCGGCAAGGATATCGTGCGATTCCATGCAGTTTACTGGCCGGCCTTCCTGATGAGCGCTAAGCTGCCCTTGCCGGCCCGCGTGTTCGGCCATGGCTTTCTGCTGAACCGGGGCGAGAAAATGTCCAAATCGCTGGGCAATGTCGCCGATCCGATGGAACTGGCGGAGCGGTTCGGGGTGGATCAACTGCGCTATTTCCTGCTGTCCGAAGTCACATTTGGCAATGATGGTAGCTATAGCGCCGAGGCGATCGTCCAGCGGGCGAACAGCGACCTGGGCAACGCCTTCGGCAATCTGGCGCAGCGGACGTTGAGCTTCATCGCAAAGAATTTGGGCGGAAGCCTGCCGGCAATCCGCGGGCATGAGGCGGCGGACGAGGACCTGTTCGCGCTGCTCGACCGGACGATCCGCACCGACATGCCGGCGGCCTTTGCTGATCTTGCCCCGAGCATCGCGATCGAGGCGTGGCTGCGCGCCTGTTTCGCCTGCAACCAATATATCGACGCACAGGCGCCTTGGGCACTCCGCAAGACCGATCCCGAGCGGATGGAGACGGTGCTGGCAACGCTTTATATCGCCATCGCGCAACTGGCGGTCGCGATCCAGCCAGTGATCCCGGCGAGCGCCACGGCGCTGCTCGACCATATGGGCGTGCCGGCGGACAAGCGGGATTATGAGGGCATCGGGTCGCATTGGTATTCGGCGCTGGCGGGAAGCGACTTTGTCCTTGCGCCGCCGAGCCCGCTCTTCCCGCGCCTGGAGCTGCCGGCGGAGGATGCCTGATCCATGCTGATCGACAGCCATTGCCACCTCAATTACAAGGGCTTGATCGAGGATCAGGCCAATGTGCTGGAACGGGCGCGGGCGCGGGGCGTGGGGACGATGCTGAACATCGCCACGCGCGAAAGCGAATGGGACGCGGTGCTGGCGACTGCGGTGCGCGAGCCCGACGTGTGGGCGACGGTCGGCATCCACCCGCATGAGGCGGACGAGCATCCGCATGTCGACACCGCCAAGCTGATCGAGCGGGCGGCACATCCGCGCGTCGTGGGCATCGGCGAGACGGGGCTGGACTATTATTACGACCATAGCGACCGGGACCGGCAGCAGCGCAGCTTTCGGTCGCACATCGCCGCCTGCCGCGAGACCGGGCTGCCGCTGATCGTCCATACCCGCGACGCGGAGGAGGATACGCTGCGGATCATGCGGGAGGAGATGGAGGAGGGGGCCTATGGTGGCGTGATCCATTGCTTCACCGCCAGCGGGGCCTTTGCCGACGCGGCGATGGATCTGGGCTTCTACATCAGCATTTCGGGGATCGTGACCTTCAAGAATGCCAAGGACTTGCAGGAGACGGCGGCAAGGCTGCCGATCGAGCGGCTGCTGATCGAGACCGACTCGCCCTTCCTGGCGCCGGTGCCGCATCGGGGCAGGCCGTGCGAGCCGGCCTTTGTGGCGGACACCGCCGCTTTCCTGGCAAACCTCAGGGGTGAGAGCGTCGAAACGCTTGCCGAGGCGACCTCGGCCAATTTCCGCAACCTTTTCAGCAAGGCGGCATGAGCCTCAAGCTCGTCATGCTGGGAAGCGGCACCTCTTCGGGGGTGCCGCGCATCGGCAATGACTGGGGGGACTGCGACCCCGCCGAGCCAAGGAACCGGCGGACGCGGGTGTCGATCCTGGTCGAAAGCGCGACGACCCGTATTTTGATCGATACCTCGCCCGACATGCGGGCGCAGCTGCTGGCGGCGGACGTGGTGCATGTGGACGCGATTCTGTGGACGCACGACCATGCCGATCACAGCCATGGGCTGGACGATGTTCGGCAGCTCTACCATCATCGCGGCACGCCGGTGCCGGGCTATGCACGGGCGCAGACGTTGAAGCTGCTGAAGGCGCGCTTCGCCTATGCGTTCGAGGGGCGGCACGGCTATCATCCGACGATCGACGCGCGGGTGCTGCCCGACGGCTTGCGGATCGGGGATATCGACATTGCCTGCGTCGATCAGCCGCATGGGGAGATATGGTCGACCGGCTTCCGGTTCAGCCATGATGGCCGCTCCATCGGCTATGCCACGGATTTTCATGCGGTTACGCCGGACATGCTGGCGCTCTACGATGGGCTGGACGTCTGGGTCGTGGATGCGTTGCGCGAGAAGCCGCATCCGACTCATCCGCATCTGGGGATGACGCTGGACGCGATCGCGGCGGTGCGGCCGGGGCGCGCTATCCTGACGCATATGGATCAGAGCATGGATTATGCGACGCTGCGGCGGACGCTACCGGCTGGTGTCGAACCGGGCTATGATGGCCTTATGGTAGAACTGGAGCGGATGGGCTGATGGACGGGCCGGATCAGGCGGCTTCGGCGATCTGGTATGTGCTGGCGCTGGTGCTGGTCGGATCGGCGCTGGTCGGGCGGCGGCTGGCGTGGGGCGGCGTGCTGCGGATGGCGCTGCTGTGGGTGGCGATCTTCGCCGGGCTGCTGGGCCTTATGAAACTGGCGCAGAGCCAGGGTTTACTGACGGGGCGTTGGGCGGAACAGGAAGAGAATAGCGCCGCTGACGAAGCGCCGCCGAGCCTGCCGCGCGCCCGCGCCGAAGGTCAGATGCTGCGGGTGCCGGTGGCGGCGGACGGCCATTATTGGGTCGAAGCGACGATCAATGGCACGCCGGCGCGCTTCATGATCGACAGCGGCGCAACCTTCACGGCGCTGTCGGAGACGACGGCGCGGGCGGCGGGCCTCAACTATGATGTCGGCGAGCCGGGGGTTGTCATGACCACCGCCAACGGCAAGGTCGCGGCGCGGCGGTCGAGCATCGGCACGCTGGCGATCGGACCGATCCGGGCGAGCGATCTGCCCGTGGTGGTGTCGCCGGCGTTTGGCGAGATGAACGTCATCGGCATGAACATGCTGTCGCGGCTGAAAAGCTGGGGCGTCGAGGGCGGCGAGATGGTGCTGCGGCCATGAGGGCGTGGAATTTGTACAGCGAGCTGGACAGTTGTTTGGCGTTTCTCACAATGCGTGATTTAACATAATATATATTATCGGACTTTCGCCAATCCAGACTGGCCAGCGCGCCGCACGCCCTCTATCACACCGCCGTCCTTCCTCCCTCTCGCATCAGGTCGATCATGCCCCAAGCCAGTCCCGCCGATATCATGCCGCTTGCCGAGGTCATGGCGCGGCTGCGCGATCCCGAGACCGGCTGCCCGTGGGACATCGCGCAGGATTTCGCGTCGATCGCCCGCTATACGATCGAGGAAGCCTATGAGGTCGCCGACGCGATCGCCCGTGAGGACATGGCGGCGTTGCGCGACGAGCTGGGCGACCTGCTGCTTCAGGTGGCGTTTCATAGCCGGATGGCGGAGCAAGCCGGGCATTTCGGATTGCAGGATGTGATCGACGGCATCACCGCGAAGATGATCCGGCGGCATCCGCATGTCTTTGGCGAAGGCACGCGGCGCGAAGATGGACACGCGCAATGGGAGGCGATCAAGGCGGCCGAGCGCGCGGAGAAGGAAGCTGACCCCAGCGCGATGGCCGGCGTGGCGACCGCCCTGCCCGCACTGCTGCGCGCCGAGAAGCTCCAGAAGCGGGCGGCGCGCACCGGGTTCGACTGGCCGGAACTCAGCAGTGTGATCGACAAGATCGCCGAAGAACTGGCCGAGGTGCAGGATGCCCCCGACGATGCGGCGCGCGAAGAGGAAGTGGGCGACCTGCTGTTCGCGGTCGTCAACCTCGCACGCCATCTGAAGATCGACCCGGAAGCGGCGCTGCGAAAAGGCAATGCCAAGTTCGAGGCGCGGTTTCGAGGCATGGAGACACTGGCCGGAGAGAGTTTCGTTGGGTTGCCGCTGGAGGGCAAGGAAGCGCTGTGGCAGCGGGTGAAGGGCGAGCCGCCGGCTGACCTGAAGGCGTGATCGGTGGGGAAACCCTTCCCCGCTCCGTCACAGACTCTTGCGTTGCTCAGCTGGCCGCCGCACCCCGCGCCAGTTCCACCGCCCGCGCGAATACCGCCTCGAACATTGCCGCCGTCAGTCGCCCCGTATTCTGGTTGTAGCGCGAACAATGATAGCTATCGATCAGCATCCGGCCGTCGGGCATCCGATGCTCGGCGAGATGGGCGAAGCGCGCCTTGGGCAGCTTGCCGCCCAGCACCTTCACCGCCGACTGGTGGGCGATCTGCCCCAGCGCCACGAACACCCTCGCGTTGGGCAGGGCCGCCACCCCTGCGGCCAGAAAAGGCCGGCAATTATGGATTTCGGCCGGTTCCGGCTTGTTCTGCGGCGGCAGGCATTTGACCGAATTGACGATGATGATGTCGCGCAGGGCCAGCCCGTCGTCGGGCCGCGCCTCATATGTTCCCTCCGCCAGCCTGAATTTGGCCAGGGTGGCGAACAGCAGGTCGCCGGCATGATCGCCGGTCAAGGGCCGCCCGGTCCGGTTGGCGCCATGCTTGCCGGGCGCCAGGCCGATGATGGCGATGCGCGCGGCGGGATCGCCGAAGGCCGGGACGGGCGCGTTCCACCAGTCGGGATATTCGGCGCGGCATTGCTCTCGCAGCGCCATCAGGCGCGGGCAGAGCGGGCAGTCGCGCGGCGGTTCGCCGGCGGGAAGCGGCGACACGTCTTGGGGGCTTTGCAAGGTCACGCCGGGCAGATAGGCGCGGGAGCGTGACCGACACAAGCCACATCTACGCGCTGGCGCTGGGATCGAACCGGCCGCTGTCCGCACGCCGCACCCCTGCGCGGCTGCTGGGGGAAGCGGCGGCGCTGATTGGCGCGAAGGCGCGGCTGATTGCCGTCTCCCCTATTTTTGCGACGCGGCCGATCGGTCCTTCCGCGCGGCGCTTCGCCAATGCGGCGTTGCTGGTGGAGAGCGCCCTGCCCCCGCCGGCGATGCTGGCGTGGCTGCAGGGGATCGAGGCGCGGCTCGGCCGCCGGCGCTATCGCCGTTGGGGCGCGCGTAGCATGGATATCGACATCATCCTCTGGTCGGGCGGTGTCTGGCGCAGCCGCACGCTTGTGGCGCCCCACCCGGCTTTCCGTGCCCGCACCTTCGTGCTCGATCCGCTTGTCGCGATCATGCCGGGCTGGCGCGACCCGGTGACGGGCCTGACCGTTCGCCACCTGCGCGCCCGACTGCAAAAAGCCCGCGCAAATGGTTGACCATCGCCCCGCCCCCCTCTACGGGATCGACCACCCCGTTTGCGGGCCCTTAGCTCAGTCGGTAGAGCAACTGACTTTTAATCAGTAGGTCGCTGGTTCGAATCCAGCAGGGCTCACCAAAAATCAATGACTTAGCGTTCGATTGGGCAAGGCATAGCCGTAATAGGTAACGCGCAAGGTAACGGATTGTTCTGACGCACCCTTGGAATAGCATGCGCCCCGAATCTAGCGAGACGGGGCGCAGGGTGTTGCCATGATGGCAATTGCTACAGGACCCCAATCGCCTCCATGCTGATCGAAGCAAGGACGGGCGCGATACTCCCGCTGCTGTCGCCCTGGCGCTTCACGATCATCCGCAGCTTGTGGGCGATGATGTCGGGGTCACGAGACGGATGGGCCACGATAGCCCGGATGCTCGCCGTGTGAGCGGAGCAAGCGGCGCTATAGCGGGCCTCAACATCGGCAAGGCCGGTCTGTTCGCGAAGTCTCTCCCGGATGGTCTCGCGCTCGTCTCGCATAGCTTGATTTTCGGCATTCCACGTCCTGATTGCCGCTTGCGCGCGGCGCTCCAGTTCGTCGGCGCTTTCGCCTTCTACATCAGGGATCGTTGGAAGCCGGCGATGGGCATCAAACCGGCGCTGCCAGTCCGCTTCGGCTGCTTCACATGCGGCAAAGAAGCGATCGTCGGCTTGTTCCTGCTCCAGCGCCATCAGGTCGAAGGCGGCGGACAGGCGGCGTTCCTCGGCCAGCAGAGCCAGCCAGTCGGGATGCTGGGTTGCGGGGATGGCGGCAACGGCCGGGGCTGCGATGGCGACCGGCGCGAGCGCGGCGGCGGTGATGAAGGTGCGGCGGCTGGTCATGCGCTTAGCCTTTCGTCATCTGCTTTCATGGCAGCGGAAACGTGGGCGGGAATTTTATGCCCCTTCATCACTCGCCGTTTCCAGCGCGCTTCCTTTTCAGTGGGTGCGGGGATGAGGCACTGAGCCTCTACCGCCGCTCGATAGGCGCAATATGCTTCGAGACAGTCGGTGTGACGGGGATCGTGTCGGCCTGCATCCCGCAGGTTGAGGGCGATGAGCTTGTGCAGCGCCGCCGCGCGCTCGACCCGCTCCATCATGCGGCACCAAACCGCCACGTCTATCTGCACCAGCCACTTGCGAAACTGTGGCGTGTCGGCCTGCTCTTCATGGGCCGGGATCGGCGCAAGAAGTTTCGCGATGAACGCGGTCGTCATGCCACGTCCTCCCCATTGAGCCGGCGCACATCGAACAGGACATTCGCGATCTGGCCGGGTTCAAGAACGCAGTCGGCGGCGAGCCACTGATAGTGGCGCAGCTTCCATGCGACGGCGGCAAGGTCGGGAGCGGGGAGGCATAGCAAGGCGTCCTCTGCTTCCGTGACTGCATCAAGGTCGCGGTCGGCCTTCTCTTTGATCTGGCACAGTTGGTCGGGCAGCGGCGAAGCGATATATGCCGCGTATTTCGCTTTAGCCTCTTCGATCTGCGGGCGGATGAACAGCCACATATCGACCGGCTCGGCGTCGTAGTCCGCGAAGTCCTTGGGCCAGATGACATATTCGGCGGCATGGCCGCTCTTAGCGACGTGGGTGATCCGATAGGGCGGGCAAAGGCCCTTCGCCGCCTCGGTTGCCGGCGCACAGACAGTTTCATACCAATGATCGAAAGCGCCCTTCAACGCCTGATAGTGGGCCAGCGCCGCGTCCCATGCGGCGGCATCGGCAGACGGGGCGCAGACAAGCCCGGTTGCCGCGCTGGCGGCGGTAGGGGCTGCGATGATGATGGGTAGTATGGCGAGCGCGCGCATTGCGTCGCGCCGCGAACCGTGTAGTTCGTGCATAGCTGTGCCCTTCTCATACAAGGGTTGCGGTTAGGCCCGACTTTGCGTTGGCGCGCTTAGTCGGGCCGCTTGACTATTGGCACGGCTTCCAGCATGGTGTCAAGCACGGTCAACAGCATGGTAGATGAAAATGGCAGGCCCTTTTTCCGACAGCCTGAAGGTTCGAGAAAATCGTCTCCGTGAAGCAGCTAAGCGTCAGCGGGCTTTCTTGAAGAAATCTCGAACTCGCGATCCTCGAGCGATCGACTATGGCGGCTACATGCTGGTCGAAGGCGACAGCAATTCGGTCTTAGTTGGTGCCGAACCATACCCCTTCAGCGCGGACTTGGACGAAATAGAGACTTGGCTGAATCGATCTGTTGTCGGTCAAATTGAATTTGATTAATTTTGCCTGTTGCAAGAATTCATGACAAGTGAACAATACTTAGAACGGGAGGTCTCGTTGCGTTTCCGACTTACTTATCAAGGTCCGCTTTTAGCCGAAACGAATGGCAAATATATTGTTGAGTGAGCATCATATATGTGCGAATCCGATCAGCGATAGGCCGGCCTAGAAGGCGCAATAACCCGCGAAATGATCGACGCAGGGGAGGCTATTCTAGAGGTTTACGCAACTCACTTTGAGACACGAGCCTTAGCATCGATGGTTTATACTTCCATGAAATCGGCGAAAGGTCGCGCTCTAGAGATTGAAGGACGTGGCCACAATTAGGATGCCCGCCAAGGCGATGGGCGGCAGTGTTAAGGTCATCGCCTGCGTACGCAACGGATTCCATTTCGAAAACATAGACCTTGGGTTCGCGGATATTGCGCGTCGTCATGGTATCTACTAGCTGCCAACTTGCGCCGGACCCCTCGTAGGCAGGGACTAATTGCTGATGGGCGATTTTATCCCGTAGGTCTTGGATGTGGCCGATGTGAGAGAAGACTGCCGAGGCAAAATCGAAAGTGCGCTTGTCCACTTGCTCGGTCGTCGCCAGTCGCTTGATTGTGTCGCGTGACTGAGAAAACCTCATACCTCCGTAAATGGCGCTCGATAGGGCCAACCGCTCGCTATCGGCTAGGTCGCCCATTTTGTCCGCTAGGTGCAGTTTGAGAATTGCGGCCAAGGCTCCTTCCAGTCGTGCAAACGTGATAAAGAGGTGCCCGATAGCCAGGCAGAGTTCCTGATATTCGCGCCTCAACTTTTCTGGAGTGTCCAATATTAAATCCCGATCCCGAAACCTACTCCGAAGCGGAGACGGAGGCTCGTCGAGAGGCGGCGCTGAAACGCATGCTAACCACCCCCCACAAGCCGCATAAGTCTAGCGGGAAGCGGCCTAAAGAGTCGAGTCAATCGAAGTAGCGTTTTCGCTTCTCCCCGCACTTGCGGGGTATGTGGGCCGTCTTAGGCGGCGAGTTTGTCAGTCCGCCGATACGTGAGGCGCTTGCTCACGATCCCATTCAAACCCTCGACGGCGCGCTAACGATCATTCCCGCCCAACGCTACGCGATTGTTATGGCGGAATTCAAATTCAGCCAGATAGCGGTGCAAATGCTGCTCTCCGCAATGCTGGCAGACGCGGCTTAACGATGCCCTGCGCGGGGTAGAGGTGGCATAGGCTGTCTGGAGCGGGATATCCGAAGGTATGGACATGACGCAAATCTGCGTCATCTCCCAAGGCGTCGAGCATCGTGCGGATATCGCGCAGAACCTCTGCGTAGCTGGAAACGATTACGATCTTGGTCCCGATTACGTCGAGGCATTTTCCGCAGAAGGCGACCCTTAAGCGGTCATCACCTTCACCGCCGGTGGTGTAAATTGCCGATCAGCTTAGCCGCCCGCACTGTCTGGTCGCGTCTGGATTACGGGAACGCCTTTGCCTGTTTCCGATGAATTGCGATCTGCGCGCCCGTCGATCCCATGCTTGCCCCCTTGTTCGCCGCTATCTCCATCCCCTCTGCAACCCACTGGCGCACGGTAGAAGTCAGCACCGCGTCTTGCGCGTTGATGATGACGGTATTGCCGCCGCGCGCGCCCATATCGTTCGCCGGGTTGACGGTCACTATCTCGCCCGCGCTCACGCGCGCAGCCGGTAGCCCGTTGATCGACAGCAAGTTGCGGTCAATGCCTGGATTACCGCCGACACGGATCGACCCGCCATTGGCGAAACCGGGCGTTCCGCTGCCGCTGAAGCCGCCGAACGCTTTGAACGCGGTCAGGCCAAGATTCACAATGCCACCGATGATGCCGCCCGTCTTGCGCCCGAATATCGACTGAAAGATGGACGTGATGCCTTGCCCCATCTGCATGATCGCGTTGCCGGTATTCATTGCCTGCTGCTGCGTCTGTTGCAGCGCCGGGATGATGTCGCGGCCGATCGCGTCGGCAATGGTGGCGAAGGCGTCGCCCGTCTTTGTCCCCATGCGCCCGAACGTCTCACCAAGGGACGCGGCAAGCCCCTGTATGCGCTCCAGCCGGTCGATCGGCATAGGCACCCCCGGCAAGGGCTGTAGCTCGCCCGGAATGGTCGAATCCGGCCGATCCAGCGTCGGGAAATTCTCGGCGTCCATGGCTGCGCGCGCTTCCGCCAGCTTTTGCGTCTGGCGGATAATCGCCGCCGTGCGAACGTCCGGGTTTAGGCTCTTGTCGGCCTCCAGCGCGGCCAGCTTTTCCAGCTCTTCCCGGTAGGCTTTGGTGGCGGGGAATAGGCCATCCATGATCCCGGCGACGCGCTCTTGCATCGCCCGAAAGGCTTCTTCCGCCTTGCTGGTCGCGTCGGTCACTGGCTTGACCATGACAGCATCGAGGCGGGCAAATTCCGCCTGTATGCCGTCAACTAGATCAGGCACCCAGCTATGGCCGACGACCTTATCCCATAGATATTTGAACGGCTCGACCAGCGCCCGAACCTTGCCGCCGACCCAGTCGAGGATTTTGCCCATCTTGTCGCCAAGCCAGTTTTTGACGCCATTATAGAGGCTCTGGATTATCGGGCCGATCTTGTCCCAATTCTTCCAGACCAGCCAGGCCGCGCCGACTGCCGCCGCGATCAGGCCGACAGGGCCGGGGATGAAGCGCAAGAGCGGCAACAGCTTGCCTACCACGCCTACCATGCTGCCCAGCCCAATGAGGGTAGGGCCAAGCGCCGCGGCAAGCCCGGCAATGCCGACCGACCATTTCACCAATTCGGGGTTGGACTTTGACAGGTTGCCGGCCCACTCCGCGACCTTCTCGACCAGTTTAGTCAGCTTCTCCAGAAGCCCGGACTTGACTACGGCGATAGTGAGTTTCTGGAACGCCTGCTCCATCTCCAGATTGGCGTTGTTGTATTCCTTCAGCCGCTTGGCGTCGTCGGGCGATATGATCGCCGCCTTCTCGCCCATCTCCCCCATCAGCTTGCCGTTCTGCGCCAGCAGCGGGATCAACTCGGTCGCGTCGGACGCCAGCGCCTCCATGTAGAAGGTCATCTGTTGCTGAGACAGCCCGGCTTGCGACAGCGCGTTGTAATAGGCTTGCAGCGCTTCCGGGCCGGACAGCTTCTTGAAGGCGTCGGCGGTCAACCCGACCTTAGGCGCGACATTGGTGAAAAAGTCCTTCAGTTCCCCGCCCCCGGTCGCGGCGAACTCTCCGAAGCGTTCGGTCGTGTCCTTCAGAATGTCGGTCAGCTTGTCGCTTTCGACGCCTACGGACTTCGCCGCGAACGCCATTTTCTGAAACCCCTCAAAGGTCGCGCCCGACAGGGCGGCACTCCGCTCGATTTCCTTGACGCTGGCGGCGATGTCGCGCGCGCTGCCGATAAAGGCGGCCGTGATGCCGGCAAGGGGGGCCGTGATGCCGATCGACATTTTCGCGCCGATGCCGCTGATCTTGCCGCCCACGCTGGAGAATGTCTTTTGCATCCCCTGTAGCTTGGCGGTTGCCCGATCGACGCCCTTGGTGAAATTCGCCGACTCGAAAGTCAGATTGGCGAATAGAGACCCCACGCCTGCCATGTCACTTGCCCTTTCCGCGCTTCGCCGCTCTCGCGGCCGTGCGCTCTATCTCGCCCTTAAGCTCTTTCGTGATGGTCGACAGGACGCCCATTTTCTCGGATTCCCATGCCGGCCGCATGAACGGTTGCGGCGGGTTGGAGAACGTCCCCCATTCCTGTAGCTCGCCCCGGTGCGAAAAGCGGGTATCCGGGCCGACGAACAGCCGCACTTGTGATTTCGGGTTGTTCGGGATGCCGGGGATCTTCCCCTCATGGATGCCGCCCTTTTGTGTCCCCGATATGGTGATGCTGTCCGCCAGCCCCCCGGTATCGACAGGAGCCAGTTGCCAAGCCTTGTTCTTCACCGGCTCCAGCGCCTTGCGACCGACGCGGCGAAGCACGCTCTTGCCGGTCGTCTGTTTCAGGTCCGCAAGCGCGCGCTCTATGTCGCCAAAGCCGGTGCAGGTGAATTTCACGCCGCCGCTGCCTCGGTGCCATCGGCAAAGAAATGCGGGCTGGCCTCCATCGCCTTGCCGACAATATCCATGGTCGCCTCAAGGCCGATCGCATCGATAAGCCGGTTGGCAAGCCGCGCCTGTTCGGCAGGGTCAGCCGTGACGTTCGCAACCCGGCCCAGCGCCGCACTTAGACCCAGGGTAATGTCGGCAATCCGGGATTGCGGATGATGCTCGACCAGCAGCGCAGCGACCAGCTCGCGCACATGCTCCAGCTTTGGCTTGTCCAGCACGTCCTTAAGCTCTGCGACCGGAACGCCAATGGCCTTTTCCAGATAGATCAGGGCGGCGATGCCCAGATGCATCGTATAGGTTTCCGCGCCGATTTTGACCGTGACCGGCGCGGGATTCTTCTTCGTGACCATATCCTTATCTCCTTTTAAAATTGCTGCGGCGCTGCGCGATTGACCGTTGCACTCAAACCATGACCGCCCCTCCGATCGCGCTTCCCGTTGTTGGCCCCGCCGCGTGGGCCGCAAATGCCGGGGCGGTTTTCAAGTAGATCATTGACGGCGGCAGGCGCGTTCCCGGCTGCCCAGCCCTTTGCCCAATCACGCGCCAGCGGGCGCATACGGTGCGGCAGGTCATCATGAAGGACGTTGCCCAGCCAAACCGCCGTCGCGTTACAGGCGCCTTCCGGGCAGACAGATATTTCCCCGACAAGCGCGCTTTCGATAACCTTGACCCGCTCGCCCTCGATCGTCGCGAAGTGAGAAACCTCATTCTGAAATTCGACGCTGCACTGGTCATAACAGCCATCGCGAACGCCCGCGATCAGCCCGGCGGAATGATTGTTCATGGGTAGGCGCGCCTCGAAGGCAAGGCCGCGTGCATCCTGCCATAGGGCCAGGGTCTTGCGGCCAGTGCTGGCATATTGCAGCCCCCGGTCATGGGCGAAGATAAGCGGCGTCGTGGCGGCGCTCAGGCGGAACGCGCCCGGCTGGACATAGTAGGGCAGCGTGCAGCCGGTGCGCGCGTCTCCCCTGACATTGAACAGGGCGGCATAGCCGTGGAGGATATAGTCGCTCATCCGGCATAGCCCTTTGCGCGGGCCAGCCATGCCGCTTGTCCAAGGTCGGCGTCGCTCAGCACCATGGGCGGGGTGAAGTCCTGTAAGCGCTGGTCGTAACCGGCATCGGATAGCTGCGCCCGGACCTCCCTCTCCGCGTCGATCGCGCGGCGCAGCCCTTCCATGGCCGCGACGATGCCGGCAACTGCAAGCCGATGGCGAGGCAGCAGGGCGAAGGCGGCGGCGCTGGAGGCGTCTGCGCGTATCTCGCGAAGCCGGGCGCGCTGCATGGCGATGGCGCGCTTGAACGCCCCCAGCCGGTTCCGCAGCTTCGTGGCGCGGGCCTGCATATCCTCAACGCCAATGTCGGGTGCATCGTCCCCGTCGATAAGGCGCAGCGCGGCGGCATCCTCGCTCTCGCGTTCAGCGATCAGGGCAGCGGTGATTTCCGCCTCAAGGTCGAACAACTCGCGCTCGATCGCGTCGCGGCTTTCCTTGAGCCGGCGCAGCGTCCCCTCCGCCTCGGCATGGGCGGGGTGTGTTCCTACAGGTTCAATTTCGGTCGTGTCGTGGGGTGCGGTTGCCATGCAAATCTCCTTCGCTGCCGGAAGATTCGCGCATGACGTTGGCCATTTCCATAGGATCATGGCCAACTATTCTGCGGACCTGTCTCGCGCTCGGCACCTTTGCAGGAACAGCCGCAATAGCAGCCAGAAACTCCCGAATTGTGCCCGGAGACACCGCTTCCGCTGGAGACAGCGCACGGTCATGCTCAAAGGCGGGCGTCGCGGCATAGCGCGTCCAGTCGCGTGCGATGCGCTGCGCGGCATCATTGTCGGAGAGGCGTCGATAATGTCGCTGGCGAAGTGCTCGCAGCAGTTCGTCGCGCCGCGCGGTCCTATCTGCGGATGCCGGGAACACGAAGATGTCTCGGGGGTCCGCACCAGCCATGATCGCCGAAAGCCCCGCCGCCACACGCATCGCCGAAGGCGACCGGATGCTTGCCAGCGCAATAGCTGCTTCGCGCAGATCGGCCAAGGCGAGCGGCGACGACATGCTTAGCAGTCAATGGTCCCGAACTCGCGCAGCGCCCATGGCTCTTTCGGGTCGCCGTGATGCGCGCGGGCGCACTGGATTTCATGCTCGCTGCGCTGGTCCCACGCCGCCAATACCTGCGCGCTATGGCGCTCCCAATCGTCCGCCATCTCGGCAAGGACGGCCATCTGCACCGCTTCCGACTTGTCGCGCCAGAAGCCATCGCCATACGGGCCTAGATAGCCCTCGCCATTGAAAAGGCACGTCCCCGGCCCATAAAGCAAATCTTCAAGGTGTCCGCTGGTCAGGGTGCGGCTTTTGTCGCGGCGTCGCTTAATGGGCATGGTGTAGTTCCTCCTCGATTTCGTTTCTCAGGCGCACCGCAAGCGGCCAGGTCGCCGCCCCGGCCGTGTTTTCGGGCCATGGGCAATCGCCCTTGGCGTCCAGCGGTGAATCGGTCCAAGGGCGCAGGTTGAGCGCGTGGTGCAGCGCTTCCCGGTCTCCAGCGATGTATGCCGCCACCACGGCGGGCGTGATCGCGTGCGGGTTTGCTTTCGCCTTCCGGCGCTTAATCGGCATGTGGGTTTCTCCGGTTGGATTGAAGGGCAGGCGGGCGCGGCGCTTCACTCGGCGCTCCCCCGTCAAGGTCCAGCTCGCGGACCAGCCGGGCAAAGGCCGTTCGGGCATCCCGCTCCATCGCGACGCAAGGGTGTGCACGGATAACGCCCCGCTCGTCGGTGAAGGTCAGGCCGCCATGGTCCTTGAGCGCTTGGCGGGCCTGCTGCATCCGATCCCATGCCTCACAGGCGGCGCGCAGCAGGCGCAGGTGATGCGGCTCAAGGGAAAACTCTTTCACCACCGCCGCCCACCATTCCCGCGCCTCGGCGGTCAGGTGATCGGGGGGTTGGGGTAGGTTGGACTTAGGTTTCATGTCGATCCTTTCACGCGCGGAACTGTTCGGGGCACCGTTCATGCTAAGAATGGGCCCACTCCGGTACGGGGGGCGCAGGTCTGTAGATATCCGAACGCCCCCCCCCGCCCCGGTCATTCGGGCCATCCATCAAGAGCAATGCGCGGCTTGAACCTCACGCCTCGGTCGGCCGCGTCCTTCGCGTCGGCGCAGTCGCGGCATAACCACTGATAGTTCGACCGATCCCCGCTGCCTCCCTTGGCGAGCGGGATGATATGATCTGCGATGCAGCCTATGGTCGTGCGCCCATTGCGGGTGCACTCTTCGCAAAGGATAACCTCGCGCTTGAGTTGCTCGCGTATGCGTTGATGCTCGCGACCATAGCCGCGCTCGGCTGCGCTCTTGCCGCCATGGTCCCATGATTTGCGCCGTGTCATGGCCGGTCGCTCCAGCCTATGACATTGCCGTCCGCGTCCAGGCCATCGTCATCATGCGGGGCCGGGAAGATCGGGCGCGCTATGGCCGCCCCATTCTTTTCTTGGGAGGGCGCGGCGGCCCCGTGGGCCGCGCCCGGTATATATTTATATATAGGGTGTGTGTGCGCGCGGGGTTGGCGCGGCGTTGGCGCGGGGTCAGCGCACCGTGTCGGCGCGGGGTCAGCGCGGGGGGTCGGCGCACTCTGCGCGGGGTCGGCGCAAGCTCGGCGCAACCCGAATTTATCCTTGCGATCCTCCCTCCACAGGAACCCGCGCTCGATCTCACCGATGCGGAAAAGGCGATCCATTGCAGCCTCGAGGCGCTTGATGCCGACGCCCTTCGACTCCGGCATGTCCGCAAACACCTTGGGGGCATATGTCTTGGCCGACGCCCCATTTTCCGAAACGGCGCGCTCCTGCCCATTCCGCACGTCGAGACAATTCAGGAATAGGTCGTTGTCATAATTGGCCTGAATGGTCGCGGCGATCTCAGCCCGTGTGTCAGCGGGAAGATCATCATCGCGCACCAATGCGAAGTCATGCCAGCGGAAGCGGATTTCTTGCCCCTGCCGCGCGTAGTTCGCCTTGCCCAGCGTAAGGACGCGCTCATCCGGGTCAATGCTGCCCTCGGGCCGCTGGAGAACGATTTGTGAGCGGACAGCATTAAGCCAGGCCGTCGAGCCGCTATAGGTGTCGCCTGCCTTGTTCGTATGAGCGACAAGGATGATCGACGCGCCAAGGTCGCGGCACAGACTGTATAGCAGGTTGACGAATGCCGTTACCTGCTGCCGGTCATTCTCGTTGCCGGCGAACAGGTGCGCGGCATTGTCGAGCACGATCAGCTTAGCGCCTGCCGCCTCGATCGTGGCCCTTAGCACGTTGAAGGCCGGCGCTGGTCGCAAGCGCCCCTCCGCGTCGAAAGTCGCCAGCGCATTGCCCAGACGCCCGCGAAGGCTGGCAAGGTGCAGCTTCCCGGTTAGGTCGGCCATCCGCACGCCCAAGGCGCGGCAGATATGTTGCTGCATCCAATGAAGGCGGTCGTCGTCATCTTCTGCCGTGATGTAGAGCGTGGCGCACTGGCGGACCTCTTGCCCCAACATCGGGACGCCAGCGGCGCAGCATGTGGCGAGCTGCTGCCCGAATGTGGACTTGTTGCCGCCGCCCGCGCCGGTCGCAAGCGTTACCTCATCGGCAGGGATGAAGCCGGGCATGATGAAGCCCTTGGGCGTCGCGGGGATAGTGTCCCATAGCGCCAAATCGGCCAGCGGGAAGGTGACGGCGGGCGGGTTTAGCTGCTGCTCGACCAGCGCCCGCAAATCGTCTGCCGTGCCTCTCCAGTCGATGATGTCGCCCTTGGGCGGCAGGCCAGGAAGATTGAGGACATGAGCCGTGCATCCCGCGCCGGCCAAGTCTTTTGCGGCTCGATCGGCAAAGCCCCGCCCCTCGTCATCATTGTCGGGCAGGATGATGACCGTGCGCCCCTCCAGGGCGTCGGCATAGTCTCTGCGCCAGCCCTTGGCACCGAACGCTACTGCCGTCGCCGTGAAGCCCCACGATGCCAGCTTGTCAGCCTTCCGCTCGCCTTCGACTAGATAGACCGGCTGGTCGGCCTTGGTGGCTATGATTTCAGGCAGGCGGTAGATGACACGGCGAGCATCACCCATGCCGTTGATCCAGCCGCCACGACCATTCGGCCGCTGCGCTTGGAACCGCTTCCGCTTGCCAGCCTGCTCTATACGGACGGTGCGATAGAGGACCGCACCATCGGCATCGGCATATTCATAGTGGCCCGTCTCGCGGGGTGCAGAGACGTTGTCGTTCGCGCGCTCGCGCTCCGGCAATAGGCCGACGCGCCGACACTCATCTTTCAGTTCGCGCCAGTCGGCATTGTTGAAGCTGTGGAAAACAACATCGCGCCCGCCATCGGTATCCTTCACCGTCACCCCGCGATCATCTGCGCTGTGACCGGGAGCCGGGAGCGATCCATAGGAGCCGTGCCATTCGCCCTTGAAGTGGCGGGTGATGTCCTGCGCGAGGGTCATGCAACCCTCCCTTCCGGGAGGCAGCTCACCAAGGGCAACCCCAGCCTATTTCCCATGCTAATGAACCGGTCCCACGCCTCATCGTGATAATCGCAATATTCGATGGTATCCGACAGCGGCAGGGTAGTGCCGTGTGCTTGGATGCGATATTCGTCAAACGCCCAATCCCACGACAGCGAGACATGAGGCCGGGTGCGCTCAACGGGAAAGCGGATGACCTTACCCATGGGCGGCCTGCACCTTGTCGATGATCGGCCAGCCATGTGCCGCGCTTCGTGCACGCGCGCAGGCCAAAGCGTCGGGATAGGCACGAAACTCCAGCGAGGGCCAGGCGATGCTGCGCGGCTCGAACGTGACGACATAGCGCCCGCCGAAGACGCATTCGCTCATGACGATGGTGTCAGGCATTGCCACCCCCGAAGGCGAGCGGCGCAATGAGCGCTGCCCTGTTGGCCGGAAGGGAGAGACGGGCCGCAAGGTATTGGACCTGAAGCGGGATCGTGCTATGTGCGTCAATGTCGCTGCCCGGCTGACATTCGACGCCTTCGCCCTTACGGGCGGGGGCGTTTCGCTTCATGGCCTTACGCCGCCTCTCGCGCGGCTATGCGGCTGGCAATCCACATATCAATGTCGTGAACGGGCCACGCAATGGCGCGGACGCCTATCTTGACCGGCAGGGGAAACTCTCCCCGTGCCATGTCTTCATAGATGCGGCTTCGCGATTTACCGGTGCGGCGGATTACCTCAGGAAGCCTTATCAAATTCTGCATTGACCATCTCCAACATCGTGGGATGGCTCGGCAATTTACGCACGACTATGGGATTGTCAGCAAATGGTTACTCCGCAGAGTTCGGCAACTCTGTGGAGTAGAGATTAATTAGATGCGCGAAGAGGTCGAAACCCGGAGCTGATGTGGCACTATCGAGCTGTTCACGGATGAGCTTATGTGCTTTGGTGACCGACGTTTTGCCGACTTGGAAAATTTCACAGGCGTCCTCAATGATGCCAGCGTAGGCCCCTCGGGGGGATCGCCTAATTTCCCGCTCAACCCAAATCCCCATTACTTCCATTCGATGATGCTGCTCGGACCATTGTTTCCATCCACCTGGCCGATTTGAACGGCCGATGGCTTGAAGGCGAAACGGGGTATAACCTTCGTTGCTGTCAAGCATATCTGCTATTTCAGCAGCCAAGGCGGGCTCAAGGTAATGGCCCGCTCGAATATATGCCGCGAGCGGCTTCATGTCGCCATTCGCGAGGCCGTCCGCCACTTTCCCGGCGAAGTCCTTCTGTTCCTGAGGCCAGGTTTCGTATTGCGTGGGGTCATAATTACCCATGGAGCGCCACCACATTACCGCGGACCTTGCCCTTCACGATGTCCGCCAGCTCGCCGGCCCACTTATCCAGCGCGTGCCGCTTTTCAGCCGCGAAGTCGTGGCGCTGGTAAACGCCTACGATCCCGGCGCGCGATCCCGACACATGATTCAGGACGGCTTCCGTCACCTCCAGGCGGATGCCCAGCCGCTGCATGTTCGTCGCCACCGATCGCCGGATGTCGTGCAGGGACCAGTCGGCCACCTCCCGCTTGAGTTTCACCGCCACCGCCGCGCGCAGCCGATTCACCGCCTTTGAGATGCCGGATGCAGCATTGTCAGGGTTGCCCGACGCAGGGAATAGCTTGTCGCTCCCCGCGATCTTCGGAACGGCCTTCACCACCTCGATTGCGTCGCGCGACAGCGGGATCGCGTGCGGCTGGCCGTTCTTCGCCCGATCGGCGGGGATGGTCCAGACTTTCCCCTTGATGTCGAACTCGGACCATTCCGCTTCAAAAACTTCGGAGCGTCGTGCGCCGGTCAGGATCAGCAGCTTGATGCTTGGTCCCCATGGTGACGGCTGTGCATCTGCCACTTGCCAGAGCGCCCGCAATTCCTCCGCGCTAAGAACGCGGTCCCGGGACTTTGGCTTGCCGGGCCGGCCGGCGTCGCGGCAGGGGTTTGACGGCAAGCGGTCCAGCCGGGGCAGCGCCCAAGAATAGAAGGCCGATAGCTGGCTGTGGACGGCGCGGGCCATGACGGGCGCGTCGGCCGCAATGTCGTCAATCAACCGGGTCACGTCGCCCCGCGTGATCGCGTCCGCCATGCGGTCGCCGATTGTCGGCAGAATATATTTGTCGAATATGCGCTCAACCTCACCGATGGATCGCAGGTTGGCCTTGGCAGCCTTGTAGGCCGGCCACATGCCCCGCACGGTCTCAGCCCCCTTCCCGCCCCGCCTGGGCGTTGCCAGCGTCGTTGTAGGGTCTTGGCCCGCCTCTATGTCGTTCAGCACCGTGCGCGCCTTCTTGCGCGCCTCGGCAAGGCCGAAACGGGGGCCATAGCGCCCAATGGTGATATTGCGGATGCGCCCGCCGATCCGCTTGCGAACAATGAATGTCTTTGCGCCCGATGTGCCAATCCGCAGGCGCAGGCCCGGAACCTTGCCGTCGCTCACTTCCGCCTGCCCCGACGCGGGCGGCTTCATCCCCTGAATTTTCGCGTCGGTCAAAACGATGGCCTGCATCACTGTTCTCCGCTCAGTGGGTCGTCCGGCCTGTTACCTTAGGTAACAGTTTGGCCCGGATACCCCCGTATGTCACGGGATGATACAGGACATAGAAATGGCAGAAATGCAAGCGTTATGGGATAGCGCTGGACGTTGCGGAACACCCCTGCCTATAACTTTTAATCAGTAGGTCGCTGGTTCGAATCCAGCAGGGCTCACCACATATCAGCGCCTTGGTGCGGATCAGCACCGTCGTCTCCCGTCGTCTTGGTTTCCAAGTCGACCGGCATGCAAATGCGCCACCTGATCTCCGGTGGGTTGGCAAGGCAATCGAGAGGGATGGATCGCGCGCCGGGCCGGGTCCGTTCGGCAAAATCTGGCATGATCGCGATGCGCCACCTGCTTGCTGGCGGATGGCGGGTGCCCTTACACATGTCGCTCCATGGCAGAGATATTGCGCGCAGCTTGTTTCAGCTTGGGCAAAAAGCGCGTCCGTAGCAGAGGTATAGTGACGCGGCTGACTTGCGTCCCGATGTTGATGGCTGCAACGACGCCTTTGCGTCCGATGACCGGAACGGCAATGGATCGCAGGTTTATCTCCAACTCCTGATCGACCAATGCGAAACCTTCTTCGGCCACCTGCTGGATCACATCTTCCAGCCGCGCGACATCGGTGATGGTGTGGGGGGTGAGCGGGAGAAGCCTTGTCTTGCGGAAATAGCTGCGTCGATCGTCGGGCGACATGGCCGCGAGCAACACGCGCCCCATCGACGTCGCGTAAAGTGGCAAACGGCTACCAGCGCGCAGGGCAATCGAGATGATCCGGGACGCTTCGGCTCGGGCCACATAATAGACCTCGTCCTCCTCAAGCACGCCGAGCGAACAGGATTCCTGAAGCGCGTCGCGCAGTTCATCCAGGATCGGCTGCGCCTTCGATACCAGCGTGGTCGAAGAGAGATAGGCATAACCCAAGGCCAGGGTCTTGGGGCGCAGACTGTAATTCGCCCCGTCCTGCGCGGCATATCCCAGTTGCGCCAGGGTATGGAGGCACCGCCGTACGGATGCGCGGCTGAGACCCGTTTCCTGACTGGCCTTTCCAATGGTCATCGGCTGTTGACTGTCAGCAAAGCAGCGCATCACGGCCAACCCTCTGGCGAGCGATTCCATAAAGTCCGGATCCTTCACCCTTCAGTCTCCTCGCTGCTTTGCGTCGTCCGATAATCGCACAATAGTTCGTTTATCGGTTGACGGCAATATCGGAGCCGTCGATTGGTTGGCGCAAGGTGACGACAGGAAGGACGTGCCGTGATCGACAAGGAAGTCGCGTCCGCCACAGAGGCGGTTTCGGATATTCAATCCGGCGCATCGGTCATGATCGGTGGTTTCGGGACGGCGGGGATGCCGGACCAGTTGATCGACGCGCTCATCGATCGAGGTGTCCGCGACCTTACGATCATCAACAACAATGCCGGCAACGGCGAAACCGGTGTCGCTGCGCTCATCAAGGCTGGGCGCGTGCGAAAGATCATCTGCTCTTTCCCTCGGCAAGCCGACGCGCATCATTTCGAGGCAGCCTATCGCGACGGGCGGATAGACCTCGAACTGGTTCCTCAAGGCAATCTGGCGGCGCGCATCCAGGCGGCCGGGGCCGGACTTGGGGCCATCTTCACGCCTACCGGATATGGCACGCTTCTCGCCGACAGGAAGGAAACACGCGAGATCGATGGCAGGCAATATGTCCTGGAATATCCAATCAAGGCCGATTTCGCCCTTATCAAGGCGCATAAGGGCGATCGGTGGGGCAATCTGATCTATCGGAAGACCGCGCGCAATTTCGGGCCGATCATGGCGATGGCGGCGACCACGACCATCGCGCAGGTGAACGAAGTCGTGGAATTAGGCAGGCTGGACCCGGAAGCGGTCGTAAGCCCGGGCATCTTCGTTCAGCGCATCGTCCAGGTCGGCTCCGGCACCGGCCAGGCGCAGGCGGCCTGAGAGGGGAGCATATGATGCACCGACTGACCCACGACCAGATGGCGGCCCGCGTCGCTCGCGATATTCCTGAAGGCGCCTATGTAAACCTGGGTATCGGCATGCCGACCAAGGTGGCGAATTATCTGCCGCAGGACCGCGACATTTTTCTGCAAAGCGAGAACGGACTGCTGGGCACGGGGCCGGCCCCGGCACCGGGCGAAGAAGACTGGGAACTGATCAACGCCGGCAAGCAGCCCGTCACGTTGCTCACGGGCGGCTGCTTCTTTCATCACGCCGACAGTTTCGCGATGATGCGCGGTGGGCACCTCGACATTTGCGTTCTTGGCGCCTTTCAGGTGTCGGTGCATGGCGACCTTGCCAACTGGCACACGGGCGAGCCCGATGCGATCCCGGCCGTGGGGGGTGCGATGGATCTGGCCATCGGCGCCAAGCGCACCTTCGTCATGATGGACCTCCTGACCAAGCAGGGCGCAAGCAAGCTGGTGGATGCGTGCACCTATCCGATAACGGGGTTGCGCTGCGTATCGCGCATCTACACCGACCTTGCCGTGTTCGATCTCGGGCCCGAGGGCGCCCGGGTGATCGAGATGGTCGATGGCCTGTCGATCGACGAATTGCGCGATCTGACCGGGGTGGCGGTGCAATCAAGCGGCGGAAGCGACCCCGTCGGACAGGAAGGATGAGGTGATGACAGCTGCCTTCATTTGCGACGCGGTTCGCACGCCGATCGGCCGCTATGGCGGCGCGCTTGCCGGTGTCCGTGCCGACGATCTCGGCGCGCTTCCGATCAAATCTCTTATCAACCGCAATTCCGGGCTTGATCCCGCCGCGATCGATGAAGTCTTTTACGGTTGCGCGAACCAATCCGGCGAGGACAATCGCAACGTCGCACGCATGAGCCTTCTGCTGGCCGGCCTGCCCTGCTCGGTGCCCGGCGTCACGCTCAACCGCTTATGCGCGTCGGGGCTTGAAGCCGTCGGCGCGGCGGCGCGCGCGATCGGTGCGGGCGAAATGGACCTTGCCATCGCTGGCGGCATCGAAAGCATGACGCGTGCGCCATATGTGCTGGGCAAAGCCGACGGTGCACATGATCGCAAACAGAAGATCGAAGATACGACGATGGGTTGGCGCTTCGTCAACCCGGCCCTGGATGCCCTGTACGGCACGGAGACGATGCCCCGCACCGGCGAGAATGTCGCGCGAGACCATGGCGTCAGCCGCGCCGATCAGGACGCATTCGCGCTGCGCAGCCAGCAACGCGCCGCAGCCGCTCAGGCAAATGGCTTCTTCGCCGAGGAGATCGTTCCGGTCGCCGTGCCCGCCGGCAAGCGTGGCGAGACGCGCGAGTTCGGCCTGGACGAGCATCCGCGTGCGGATACGACGATCGAGACGCTGGCGAAGCTGAAACCGCTGTTTGGGCCGGACAGCACGGTAACGGCCGGCAATGCGTCAGGCATCAATGACGGCGCGGCCGCGATCATCATCGCCAGCCAAGCAGCCGTCAGAACACACGGACTTGTCCCGCGCGCCCGCATCCTGGGCATGGCTTCTGCTGGCGTGGAGCCGCGCGTCATGGGGATAGGGCCGCTGCCCGCGACGCAAAAACTGCTCGCCCGACTGGGCCTGTCCATCGGCGATTTCGATGCGCTGGAACTGAACGAAGCCTTTGCCAGCCAAGCGCTTGCGGTGATGCGCGGCCTGGGCCTGGCCGACGATGCACCGCACGTGAATCCGAACGGGGGCGCCATTGCGCTGGGTCATCCGCTCGGCATGTCAGGTGCGCGTCTTGCCCTGACCCTGGTCCACCAATTGGAACGCACCGGCGGCAAAAGGGGCCTGGCGACGCTCTGTATTGGGGTTGGCATGGGCCTCGCCCTCGCCGTCGAACGGGTTTGATCATCGGCCTGCTCGTGTGCAGGCCGATGCGCTTATTTTCAGGGGCCGATGACACTCCTGAACCGGGCACCCCACCCCGCCTTGGCCAGCCAGCGCCTATCCCGTCCAGCCGATCCGCCGCTGCGTCCGGCCTCGAAACCCGAAAGCGTCGGTCAGCCGGTGTAGGCGTTTTGAGACCGCACCTGCCGCGGCGTCATTCCGAAATGCGCTTTGAACGCCCGGTTGAAACTGCTGATATTTTCGAACCCGAGGCTGAACGCCACTTCGGTTACTGACGGCACGCAACGGCCATATCCATTCAGCAATCGGCGACATTCTTCCAATCGCTTGGACCGGATCAGCGTCGTCATCGTCGTACCACGACTGGCGAACAACTGGCGCAAATAGCGTTCGCTCACGCCGCAGGCACGAGAAATCAGCGCGGGACCGAGATGGGGGTTCTGGATATTCCCTTCGATGAAGCGATCCACCCGGTTGAAGATGCCTTCCGTATGGCGGCTGCGCCCCTGCGATCCCGCACCGACGCTATCGTCGGCATTGGCGAAGGCGGTGCAGGCAAGGTCGAGCACTTGCGCGGCGAGAAAGCGGGACTGTGATCCTTCCACCATCTTGCTGGCATGGAGGCAGGCGTGGATCATGCAACTGGCGGCGTAGGCCAGTCCTTCGCGCGTATCCAGGCTGCGGCCCAGCCAGTCGGCATAGGTGAACAGCCGGGATTCCATCATTGCGCGCGGCACTTTCAGCCAGATCGCCTTCCAGCCCTTAGGCACCGAAATTTCATAGGGTTTGCTGCTATCGACGATGGCCAGCGACCCACGAGACAACATGGTCGTGCGGCCGCTCTGGCTGAGTTCGGCATTGCCGGAAACCCCCAGCACCAGCAGGATCACGTTCGCCGGTGAATTGCGGATGGCATATTCCGTCCGGGCGATCCGTGCCGGGCTGCCCCAACTCGACGAATAGACAATGTCCGCCTCACCGAGTTCGGAACACAGAAACACGCCGCCGAAATCGGCGCTATTGACCTGTTCGACCTCGTAAAACACGTCCGTCATCTTGCGTTTCATGAAATGCGGCATGCGGACGACACGAGCGGTCGGATCATTTGACCGGCTGCCGTCCACCGTGGATTGCAGAACGGCCAGATTTTGCGTCATGCCTTTCACCTTTTCCACTCCATCAGTGATGGGTCGGCTGTTGCCGACCCCGCATATCTCGCCTGCCGGTCAGCCCTTCGCCTTTTGGACGGGCGCCATGGTGAATGTGAAACCGCTCTGCGCGAAGGGCGTGGCGCTGCGGCTGCCGTCGGGCAGAGTCCCGGAATCGCAATGGACGAAATCCTGTATCAGTTCGGCCTTCACCCCGAAGACCGGATCGGCAGACAGATGATCGTCTCCGTCCACGAAAACCATGGTCGTCAGCCGCTCGTACCCCGGCGCGTTGATAACGAAATGAACATGGCCCGGCCGCATGTTGGACCGGCGCGTTGCACGCATCATCGCCCCCACCGGGCCGTCATCGGGGATGGGATAGGATGTGGGCATGATGGAACGAAACCAGAAGCTGCCGTCCGCCTCAGTCCGCAACATGGCGCGCATTGCGGTCTCGCCCGCCTCAAACCCAGGCAGCATCATGTCATAATGGCCGTCCGCGTCCGAATGCCATATGTCGACCTGCGCATCGGCGACGGGATTACCGTCGACATCCTGAACCTGACCCTGGAAATAGAGCGGCAGGCCGATCGCCTTTCCACCGATGTCCGCGCCATTTTCCATGGTCTCACGCCCTTCGAAAAAGAAGGGGCCAAGCACGGAATTGGAGGTTGCTCCCGAAGGATAACGATGGTTGATCGCATCGACCAACGTGGTGACGCCCAGCGTGTCGGACAGTAAGATATATTCCTGCCGGATGTTCGAGCACATCTGGCCGGTGGCAGTGAGAAATTCGATCGCCTGCATCCATTCCGCTTCGGTTGGTTCGATGTCCCGCACAAAGCCATGAAGATGCTTGATCAGGGCTGTCATGATCGTCATCAAACGATCGTCCGGCGTATCCTTCAGCGATTCCAGCACCGCATCCGTGACAGTTTTTTCATTTACTTCCAGCATATTGCCTCTCCGGCCTATCGTTATTCCTGACCCGGCGGATCCCCGGCCCATGCCCGCGCCATCAACCCGTCCAGCCCGGATTCTTCCAGGGGTCGCGGGTTCCAGTAGGGGTTTTCCAGAGCCAGCCAGGGCACACGGGCCGCATCCTCCCGCGACAGGCCAAGGTCTCTCAAGGCGCGCGGGGCACCGACCGCCGATGCCAGATTCCAGAGCGCCAGCGGCGCATCATCCTGGCCGAGAGCGGCGGACAGCTTGGCCATGGCGTCAGGAACGGCAGGCGCGTTGTAGGCCAGAGCATGGGGCAGAATGATGGTGTGCGTTTCGGCATGCGGCAGATCGAACGTGCCACCCACGACATGACAAAGTTTGTGGTGCAAGGCGACGCCGGTAGACCCCAGGCATATGCCGCACAGCCATGCCCCATAGAGGGCCTGGGCACGGGCGTCGCGGTCTGTCGGATCCTGCGCGATACGCGGCAGGGATTGCGCCATAGCGCGCACCGCTTCCTGTGCCATCAGGTCGATTACCGGATTGCGATCACGCGCATAAAGCGCCTCCACGGCATGGGCGAGCGCATTGATGCCCGACGTGCCGGACAGGCCCGCCGGAAGGCTCATGGTCAGATCGACGTCGTAGATGACCACCTCGGGCTGCACCTTGGGCGTCACCTGCGTCGTCTTGCGGCCATTTTCGGTCTGCCCGATGATCGACGTCATTTCCGATCCGGCATAGGTCGTCGGCAAGACGATCTGCGGCAGGTCGGTACGCAGGGCAATCGCCTTGCCGAGCCCGATCGTGGAGCCACCCCCGATGGACACGATCAGGTCCACCGCATTCGCGGTCACGACCGTCATCGCGTCGTCGGTGACCGCAACGGGCGTGTGCATCGTGGCCCGTGAGAAAAGCGCCACAGACCGGCCTTCGAGCGATTCCGCCAGCTGTGCGGCCTGTCCAGCCTGTTCAGGCGTCGAAAGGATCAGCGCGCGGCGACAGCCGAGCCGATCGATTTCCGTGCCCAGCCCCACTTTGGCGCCGCTGCCGAAAACGACCCTTGTGGCAATGCCGTTATAGGTAAAATCCTGCATGTCCGGTCTCCGTGGGCGCGCCGAAGCGCGCCCTTTCCCGTCGACGATCAGCTGCCCAGCTGCGCCCGCGCCGTCTGGAACGACAGGCGGGCCGCTTCCTCCAGCGGACGCTTGCGATGAACCTGGGAGATGATCTCGACGCCCCAGGGCCCTTCGAAGCCGGTCTTGCGGACGTTTTCCACGAAGGAGGGCAGATCCCATTCACCCTCGCCGCAAAGCTGGCGATGATGCGCGGTGTCGGTCCACAGCGTTTCCTGCACTTCGTGCATGGCATCGTTCAGTTCGACGCACACCATGTAGCGCGCGGGTATCTTCGCGATTTCCGAATAGTCATTGCCACCGCGCGTGACGTGCCACACGTCGATGTCCAGCCCGCCATTGGGCTGATCAGCGCCCTCCACGACCGCAAGGCCGACATCAACCGTGCGGACATTACCGAAGGGCATCAGTTCCATCGCGATCGACGTGCCGACTTTCGCCGCATCCTGGCACAGAAGCGCGAACTGGTCCTGCATGAGCGGGATGTCGGGCGTCAATTCCGCTTCCGTCGGATTGTTGATGTCCGCACCAACGCCGGGCCCGATCTTGATCGCACGGGCGCCCAGACCTTCGGCCGCATCCAGCATCAGCTTGCGGACATGGTCGCTGAAGGCGCGCCGTTCCCCGTCGAGGAACCAGTCGATCAGAAACTCCAGTTCGACATGACGAATGCCGTTCATTGACAGAATATTACGCATTTCAGCGAAGCCGATCTTGTCGGCCACAGCATAGACATCGTCCGTGAAGAAACCGATGCCGGCATAGCCTGCCTTGGCAGCAGCCTCTACACGATCCTTGAAAGAAAACGGGCTGATATGGTTAGGACCATAGGGATATACGTCGCCGGAAAGGGTGAAATAGGCCGCAAGCAATTCTGGCTCAGACATTGAAAACCTCTCTCTGTCCGCTGCTCTTCTCGAAAAGAACAACTGGCTTTTGTTAGACAGAAAGTTACTGTGGCGTAGCAGTTGCGCCAATCGCGCATTGTTCCGATGAGAGTAGAAGCAGGTTCCACAATGTCTTTAGGCGATGATCTGGGCGGCATAGCGGTGTTTGTGGAGGTGGCCCGCGCCCGCAGCTTCACGGCGGCGGGCCACCGGTTGGGCCTGACCAAGTCGGCCGTGGGCAAAAGCGTCAAGCGGCTGGAAGAGCGGCTCGGCGTCACGCTGCTGCATCGTAGCACCCGATCCTTGAGTCTCACCAGCGATGGCGAGGCTTTCTTCGGGCGATGCTCGGTTGCCCTGGAGGAAATAGCCGATGCCGAAAAGACGCTGTCGGCCCTGCGCGTGGCACCGCGTGGCCGGTTGAGGATCGATATGCCCGCCATGTATGGTCGCAAGATCGTCCTGCCGCTTCTGCTGGAAATCGCGAAGGACAATCCTGAGCTGCACCTGTCGACGACGTTCCGGGACTGGCTGATCAACCCGGTGGAGGAAGGCGTCGATCTCGTCATCCGGTTTGGAGAACTGCAAGGCGCGACGGGACTGATTTCCCGCAAGCTGATCGAACAGCGAATGATCCTGTGCGCAGCGCCGGATTACCTTGCGCGGCGGGGAGCGCCTACATCAGTGGACGATCTGCGGCATCATGATTGCGTCGTCAGTCACCGGTCGGGCAATCCGCATACATGGTCGCTGATGACGGAACAGGGCGAGGTCATTCGCTTCCTGCCGCCCAGCACGCACGAAATGGGCGATGGGGATGCCATGTTGGCCGCGACGATTGCAGGTTGCGGCCTGTTGCACATGCCCGAAGCCCTGGTGCGGCCGAGCATAGAGGCAGGCGAGCTGGTGCCGGTTCTGGAAGGCGCGCAAACCCGCGGATCGCTCTATGCGGTATGGCCCGCCGCGCGGACGTTGATGCCGAAAATCCGCTTTGTGGTCGACGCGCTGGTCACGGCCGCGCGCGCCGGAAGGCTGGGCTGATCCGCGCGGGCCGGATACAACGGGCGCGGATCAGCGATCGACGTCAGCCCTTGAGCGACCGGAAGAAACGGCGAATGTCGTCCGTCACCGCGTCGGGTGCTTCGAACGCGGCGAAATGACCGCCATCGTCGTAGATCGTCCATTGCTGAAGGTTATAATATTTTTCCGCCCATCTCTTGGGCTGTAGCACCAGTTCGTTGAGAAAGGCAGCCACGGCCGTGGGCGCCTTCACCACCGGCAATCCTTCATGCGAAGGCTGCCACAGATTGTGGGCCGCCTCGTAATAATAGCGCGCCGACGTGCCGAAGCAGTCGGTGATCCAGTAGAGCATCACCGTCGTCAGCATGTCGTCCTTGGAAAAGCGGCTTTCCACATCGCCACGCGTGTGGCCCCAGGTACGGCGTTTTTCCACCAGCCATGCGCACAGTCCCGCAGGGGAATCCTGCATCGCGTAACTCAGTGTTTGCGGTTTCGTCGTCTGGATCTGGAAATAGCCCGATTCATGCAGGAAGAAGTCGGCATTCTTCTGCTCCCAACTTTCCTCGCCCTCTCCCCACAAGGGTTCGACCTGGCCGCCGCCGAACATGTCGAGCGGGAACATGGTGGTGAAATGCACGCCGATCAGCTTGTCGGGATATTTATGCCCAAGCTGCGCGGTCAGGAACGCGCCCCAGTCCTCGCCATGCGCGGCGAAACGGTCATAGCCAAGGCCGGCCATCAGCTTGACCCAGAGGTCGGCCGTGTTCCAGAAATTGACCCCGGTCTTGTCCAGCGGCGTGGAAAAAACATATCCCGGCAGGGACGGGATCACCAGGTCGAACGCATCGGCCGCATCACCGCCATAGGCCGCGGGATCGGACAGCGGGCCGATCATGTCGCGATAGTCCCAGAAGGTCCAAGGCCAGCCATGGCTGAGGATCAGTGGCGTAGGGTTCGGCCCCTTCCCCTTCACATGGATGAAGTGGATCGGGATGCCGTCGATTTCCGTCTTGAAATGCGGCCAAGCATTGATGGCTGCTTCCTGCGCGCGCCAGTCATAGTCGGTGCGCCAATATTCGACCAGTTCCCGCAGATAATCGCCATTGAAACCGTATCGCCAGTCGTCGTTGGCAAAGTCCGCCGCGAAGCGGGTCCGTTCCAGCCGCTGCCCCAGATCGTCCAGCACCGTGTCGGGCACCGCTATCTTGAAAGGTGTAACTTGCACCGTCATCCCTCCGTCATCCATGCTTTGAGGGGATCAGATTTCCCAAGGGGTCGTGACCTGAAGCACCGCTTCGACCAGCGTATCGCTGCGCAGGTGGAAGCCTGACTTGAAATCAGGGTCGTGCAAAATGGCGAAGAAGCCCGCCTTGCTGGGATAACGGACCAGCCAGACCGCGTCCCATGTCTGACCTTCTTCCCCAACCAGCACATGGCCGCCCTTGCCAAGATACATGAATTCCGCACCGTGACGCGGGCCGTGCAGGCGGCAATGACGCACATAATCTTCATATTCATCCATGCCGCCTTCGCGAAAGCGCAGCAGGTTGAGCATATAGATCGGCCCATCATGATCGATTTCGGCAAGCGCGGCGATTGCTGCTTCGGTGGGATCGATAGCCATTTCCGTCATTCCTCTCGGTTCGCGCCCCGAACGGGCATATGCATTTCAGGCAGGTGTTGGATCAGGTCAGGCAGACGCCGCCCAGCCCCCGTCGATCACCAGTTCGGTGCCGGTGATGTAGCGTGCCTCATCGGACGCAAGGAACAGGGCGCCATTGGCGATGTCGATCGGCAAGCCAAGATCTCCCATGGGAATGCGGGCGCGTTGCAGCCTTTCCTGCTCTTGGGTAATGCCAGCTTGCGTGCGCGTACGCATGGGGCCGGGAATGATGGTGTTGACGCGCACGCCATCGCCCACCCATTCCATCGCAGCGACGCGGGTCATGGCGCTGATCGCGCCCTTCGTCGCGGTGTAGCCCAAAGTGCCGGGCATGCCGCGCAGCGCCGTCAACGATCCGATATTCACTACCGCGCTGCTCCCCGCCGCGACGAGGGGCGCGCGTGCGGCCTGCATGCCCAGGAACACGCTGGTCTGGTTGATGGCGATCACCTTGTTCCAGCCCTCGATCGACTGCGCCTCGATCGAGGAAAGCGGCGTCACCCCGACATTATTGCACAGGGTGGTAAGGCCGCCGAAGCGATCCACCGTCGCGGCCACGGCCGCCTGCCAGCTGGCGGCATCCGTGGCGTCAAGCCGGACAAACGCGACCGACCCGCCGGCGTTTTCGATTTCGGCCACGGTTTCCTTGGCCAAATCGGCGTCGATGTCCGCGATCATCACCTGCGCGCCTTCCTGCGCGAAGCGGATCGCCTGCGCCGCGCCCAGCCCGGTCGCCGATCCCGAGATCAGCGCAATCTTGCCCTTCATCCTGTCCATCAATTTATCCTTTTCCTGCCGCGGTCAGTCAGCATCAGTCGATGCTGGCCGCGAAATCCAGACTTTCGCCCATGCTCCAGCGCCGCAAGAAGCCGAAGCGCATGTCATCATTGGCCGCCACCTTTTCGAGCTGATCCATCGCGGCCGCGCGCTTGGCCAGATCGGGCTCTTCGTTACGTTCCTTGTTTTCCACCGAAACGCGCTGCACCCATTCCCAGTTGGTGCGGCGGCGCTGACGGTCATATCGGTCGAGCAGAGCATCATCGGCGCCGTCGCGCCAGACGGCGGTGAATTTCTCGATCAGGTTGAAAGCGTCATGGACGCCGCAATTCAGCCCCTGCCCCCCGATCGGGTTATTGAGATGCGCGGCGTCGCCAGCCAGCAGGACACGCCCCTTGCGATAGGTATCGGCAACGCGCTGATGCACATTGTAAACCGCCACATTGGCGACGTCATACGGCGTGTCGGACGGATGGATCGCCTGAAGGCGGCGTTGCACGATGTCGGGCGCGGTAACCTCCTCCACCGATTGATCGGGTTCGACACGGCTGACGACGCGGTACAGCCAGTCGTCCTTGCCCGGACCATAGGGTACACGCACCACCAGCCGCCAGTCCGCCCCGTTGGCGCGATAATCGAGCCGGCCGTTGGTCGGTTCGAAATCATGCCGCGTGTTGATCAGCAGGAACCGGTCGGGAAAGGTGTAGCCGTTGAACCCGATGTCCTGGCTGATCCGCGTCGCGCTGCTGCCGCCATCGCAGCCGATCAGCCAGTCGGCACGCACCGTCATCGGATCGCCATTGGCCTCCACGGTGATGTTCACGCCATCGGCATCCTGTTTGACGCCGGTCACGCGATGATTGAAATGAAATTCGCAATCTTCCTGCTGAAGCAGATCGTAACCGACCTTCGTAAACCAGTTTTGCGCCGCAGATACGGCATAGGGATTGCGATAGGCGCGCGAAAGCACGTCCATTTCAATGTCCACGAACCGGCCAAGTCCGACATCGGTGAAGCGGAAAATACGGTCGCGCGTGCCGCCTTCCAGCAATTTGTCGAGATAGCCGATTTCTTCGAGCATATCGACCGAGGGCGGGTGATAGAAAGTGGCGCGCAAGTCCTGACAAACGGTCGCGCCTGCTTCATACACGGTGACCGGTATGCCCTGCCGACATAGGCCCAGCGCCGTGATCATGCCGACCGGGCCAGCCCCGCTGATGATGACTCTCTTTGTCTTTTCCACGATGTTTTCCAGTCGGTTGCGACCGTCAGATCAGTCGTTCAGGATGTTCCATGAGTTGCTTGAACTGTCCCAGATAGGCAGCCACCGGCCCGGCGGAGAGCGCCCGGTGATCGAAGGCGAGGCAGAAGTTCGCCATAGGCGCGCTGACCACGACGCCGTCTTCATTGACCATCGGCGTTTCGATCGCGGCCGCCACGAAGAAGTGGGCCACGGCCGGCAGGATGCTCATGGCAGTGAATAGGTTCACCGGTGCGATCATCCCGATATTCGAAATGCCAATATTGGGCGTTCGCGCCATCCGGGCGAAGGTCGCGAGGGAATCTTCCTGCGTGAACTTGCCCGCGCGCACGGTGGCGACGGCGTCCTGCATTTCCTTCGCGATCGTCACCAGCGATTTGGCGCTTGCCCCTTCGATGATCAGGGGAAATGCCGACCCGTCGACCATGACCGGCCCCTGCACCGCAATGTCGTCGACATGCGGCACGATCAGGCTGGTGCGCGAGTCCGGTTCGAACATGGCGGCGATCATGGGGTGATCGCGCGCCGCCAGCGCCGTAGCCCGCTGGATGATGTTCATGATCGAGATGGACTGGCCATGCTGCGCACCGTGAGTGCGGCGGAATGTTTCCGCCGGAGCCATGTTGATGGCGATGCCCACATGAACAACCGGAGTTTCGCGCCAGTTTGCCGCGAAGACATCGCCTACCGCCTTTTGGATGCCGGTGATTTCATAGCGTTCGCCGCGCATGGCGGGATCGTCCGTCATACCGATGACTCCGCCGCTCATGGTTCATTGACCGGCGGGATTTCCCGCATGGCGACCTTGGTGGAATTGCCGAGCAGGAAGCCGCCCAGCACATCGACCGTTTCGGGGTAGTCCTTTTCGATCCGGCCGGCGAGTTCGATCGAATCCTTCGCTTCCGCCAGGTGCTTTTCGAACCGGATCAGATAGTCACGGGTGTAATTCCATGACGTGATGTCGTCGGGCAGGTGCGGCCGCTTGTGGCCCGCGACGATGACTTCGGGGTCCAGTTGCTTGATCTGATCCAGTGCCTTCAGCCAGGCGCCGCGATGTTCCTCGAAATGTTCGCCGACCCACAGATGGACTTCGTTGAACAGGACGTCGCTGGCCATCAGCGCCTTGAGCTGAGGCACCCAGACCATGACGATCCGGTTGGCGTCGCCCGGAACCGGCCCGATCAGTTCGATCCGCTCCCCTTCCAGCATGACATGGTCCTTGTCCCAAGGCTTGGGGATGGCGGTGTAGCGCGGTGCGAGCTTGCCGATCTTTTCCTGCCACCGTTCCAGTCCGCGCGGCGCGTCGATCAAAATGTCGTTCACCACCGACGGGTGCGCGATTGCCACTGCATTGGGGAATGTATCGAGCAGCAGGTCCAGCCCGAAGAAATGATCGGGGTGGTCGTGGGTGATGATGATCGTTTCGAGATCCTTGCCGGTTTCCAATATGTCGCCGATCAGGCGATGGGTGTCGGCGCGGGAAAAGGGCGCGTCGACGAGGATCATCGCCTTTTCGCCCTTGATCAGGGCATGGTTGGTATGGAGGCTGCTGGCCCGTGTGGTGACGATCTGAAGTTCCAGCTTGGTGCCGGGACGCGTCACGATGTTGGGAAGGTCGGTCAAAGTCCGTTCTCCTGTGCCAAATAATGGGCGGCAACGCCGCCATCGACGGGAATGTTTGCGCCCCTGATCCAGGCGGAGTCGGCGCTCAGAAGGAAGGCGACGACAGGCGCAATGTCGGCCGGAGCGCCCGAGCGTTCGACCACGCGCGCGTCGTCCTGCGCACGGTCGCCCATGATGCTGGAAAATGCATCGAGAAGCGGGGTCGACACCGCCGCAGGCGCGATGCTGTTGGCGCGGATGCGACGATCGATCCAGGTGCGCCGATGCGTTATACACCAGGCGAGCAGCGCTTCCTTGGTCACGAAATAGGATCGCCCCGGCTGTGCATCGATGTCATATTTGGCGACAAAGTCATCGACCTTCCCGAAGGTCAGATCGAGCGCTTCCCGGATCTGATCGACCGACTGGCGCCAGTGATAGGCGGCGATGGACGAGAGCATCACGATGCCGGATCCGTCGGTCAGCCGGGGCAACACGCCATTGGTAAGGTGCAGCGTTCCGACCAGATTGACGCGGATGACGTCCGCGGCCGGAACCGTGGGGGCGAGCCCCGCGACGTTCGCCAGCCCATCGAGCTTTTCCGGCAGCCGAGCCACCGCCTCATCGATCGACTTGCGCGAGCCCAGATCGACCTGAACGAAGCGGTCGGAGCGATCATCTTCCCGGATGTCCATGCCGACGACATGGCAACCCAGTGCCTGGAGACATTCTACCGTAGCGGCACCGATGCCCGATGCGCTGCCGGTCACGACGATGGTTTTGCCTTTGAGATCCAACATATTCCGTTCCCTTGTTGTCAGGGATAGTGCAGCCAGGCTGGACTTTCGTCTTTGCGCGTGCGGCACAAAAACTGGACATTGGCGGCTGGGCGGAAGACATACGGGCGGCGTCGCACCCTTGGTCGACGCCGCCCGATGCCGGTCAGAAACGGAAGCTGGTCCGCACGCCGTACGTGCGCGGCATGGCTGCATAACGCACCGTGGTGTCGTAAAGCAGCGCCACGTTGTTCCAGTAATATTCGTTGGTCAGGTTCTTGACCCACCCCTGCACGGACCAGCTGCCATCGGGCGCAGCCAGACCGACGCGAGCATCGACCGTGGTGAAGGCCTTCAGCCTGCCGACCGCCAGCGTGACCGGGTCGTGGCCGATCACCGCCTGCGCCCTGCTGTTGTAAGCCATGCTGGCACCTAGGTTCAGGTTGATCGAACTGGTCAGCGGAACCGTATAGTCGGCCGCCGTCGATACGTTCCACTTGGGCGTATAGGGCAGAAGATCGCCCGAAAAGTCGCCGGCATCGCCGAACAGGTTGATGCCCGAGAAGCGCTTGATCTTTCCGTCGAGGTAGGTGGCGGACGCATTGAGGTTCAGCCCCTCAACCGGCTGGACCGCCGCCGTGATTTCAGCGCCCTTGATTCGCGACTTGGGAATATTGGTCAACGCGAACACGGTGCCGAAAACCGGCTCGTTAAAGCCGCTTTTGAGCTGCTTGTTGCGATAGTCGTAATAGAAGGCAGCGCCCGTCAGCAGCACCGCGCGGTTCAGCAGCTTTTGTTTGAACCCGATTTCATAAGCGAGCACGGATTCTTGCTTCACCGGGCGGACCTGATTGGTGGTCGATGCCGAAATCGATGGATAGCCGCCCGATTTATAGCCCTTCATCACGTTGACATAGAGAAGCCCATCGACCGAATGCTTGATGTCCGCGCCGACTTTCCATGACAGATTGTCTTCACGCAGGTGCGTGTCCAGCAAACCTGGAAGATATGTGTCGGGGGTGATGATGGGGGCGCCGTTGTCGTCGAGTTCAGGCGCCTTGATCAGCGTGCAGGCGCCCGGCTGCAACGGCGGCGCGGCAGGAAGGCCCACGGAACTGCGCAACGCGCCAATGATGCCATTGAACAGAACGCGCTGGGCATCGTTGCCCCACACCGGATCGAAGTCATTGTCATAGGTGCAGCCGATGAAACGGCGGTCCGACTTGGTGTAGCGCGCGCCGGCCTTCAGCGTGACGATATCCATGACATCGTAATCGACATTGCCGAACAATGCCCAGTTTTCTATTCGCTGATCGCTGAAATCGCCGGCACGGGAGAAATGGACGCCGAAGGATGCCGTGCTTGCACCATAGGCCAGAAGATTGCGTTCCACGACCTTGCTGTTCTGATAATTGCCGCCCAGCGTGAAGCGCAACGGGTTATCGCCACCGTTCGCCAGTCGAATTTCCTGAGAGAAATCCCGGATCTTGCCGATGTTCGCGACGATGTCGTAATTGTTGATCGCGACACCGTCGTCACCCGCGATGCCGTTCCGTTTCAGATGGGCATAGGCGGAGATGGACGTAAGCGTCAGATCGTCGGTCAGATTATAGTCTGCGCGCAACGACCCTTGGTACATGGTGTCATGCTTGCGCGGCGTGATGTCCTGATTGCTGCCATCCTGAAGCACCGTGGTCCAGTCCGCAGCGCGGGCGTTATTGGGCGCATATGGGGTCGCGACCAGTTCTGGCGGCGTGAAGCCCAAACCGTCCGGACCCGACGTCAGATTGGGACGGAAAAAGATGAACTGCCCCGCCTGCGGCTGGCCGCGATCGGCCCAGCCATTGACGTTGAGCTGCATGCGGAGCCGGTCCGTCGGCGTCCAGTCCAGGATCATGCGGCCGACATATTCCCGGCGGCGACCCATTGTGTCGCCAGGCCGCGAATAATAGTTTTTCTGCCAGCCATCCATATAGCTGGTGCGGAGAGCCACGCGGCCCTTGAGGTTCGAGGTGATCGGACCGCTGATAAGGGCGGTCGCTTCCACCTCGTTGAAGCGGCCGTAAGACAGGTCGATCCCGCTTTCGGGCGTATCGGTAGGTTTGTTGGCGATATAGTTGATCGCCCCGCCGGTCGAATTCTGGCCAAAAAGAATGCCCTGCGGGCCCTTCAGCACTTCGACCCGTTCGACGTCCAGACCGACAGCGAGGGTCGTCAGCGCGGTAAAGCTGTAAGGCACCTGGTCCATATAAACGCTGACGGCGGGTGCGCCGGACAAGGCGGAATCGAAGTAGCCGACGCCGCGCAACGTGAATACAGGCGTGTTGAAGGCGGACCGCGCAAAGGTAAGCCCTGGCACGACTTTCGTCAGGTCAGCGACATTGCTGATACCCTGACTGCGCAACTCATCGCCGCCGACGGCCGCGATCGACAGGCCGACCTTGTTGATGGATTCCGACCGCTTGGTCGCGGTGACAATGATTTCACCGACGGAGGCGCCTCCGCCATCGTTACTGTCCTGCTCCGCCGATTGCGGAATGGCATCCTGCGCAGCGGCGGCCGTGACAAATCCCAGGCCCGATACAGATGCCAACAGAAAGCCGATGGCAATTTCATACGATTTCATGATCCCTCTCCCCAATAATATGCCCGCGGCATGGCGAACAATCATTATTATCCCTAATCTCAATAGGATAACTTCCTATTGAGAAGGTATTCGCGTTTCATTCGACTCGATGTGACCAGTGGAAGTGAGCGCCCTCGATAAATGCGCCGCTCCGGATCAATCATCTTCGCAGCGACGGGGCAAAAAATATGCAGTAGCGGCGACAGGCGCCCGAAAACCGATTTTGCGGTTGTTCGGGCCGGCCATCCTTTCCTAGCAATCGCCCCATGGCAGCGGCGCAGACCGTACCAGCCATAAGCACAAGGAGGGATGCACGATGTCAGGGCGACTGGACGGCAAGGTTGCAGTCATCACCGGCGGCGCGAGCGGATTGGGCGCTGCGCAGGTCATGCTGTTCGCCCGCGAAGGGGCCAGAACGATCATCGCCGATCGCGATCGCGAAGCCGGCGAGTCCTTGGCCGCCAGCATAGCCGCCAGCGGCGGCAGCGCCGAATATGCGATGCTGGACGTCACCGATGAAACGAGTTGGGCGACGATGGTGGCGGATGTTGTCGGACGCCACGGCGCTTTGCATATCCTGTCCAATACGGCGGGAATCATCCATCCGGCCGGAACCGTCGACGAAAGCGTCGAAGGATGGAATCGAATCCTCGCGGTCAACCAGACCGGCGTGTTCCTGGGGATGCGGGCCGTCATTCCGCAAATGACCGCGCAGGGCGGCGGCGCGATTGTAAACGTCAGCTCGCTGCTGGGCCTGATCGGCTTTTCCGGGATGATCGCCTATAGCGCAACGAAAGGCGCGATCCGCATCATGACGAAGGCTGCCGCGATGGAAGCGGTCAAGCAGGGCGTCCGGATCAACGCGATCATCCCCGGCCCCATGAAGACCCCGATCCAGGCCAATATCCCGCCAGAGGTGGACGCATGGCAACGATCGCGCATCCCCATGGGCGATCTGGGGGAGCCCGAGGACATCGCATATGGCGCGCTGTACCTCGCATCGGACCAGGCCAAATATGTGACCGGGACCGAACTGATCATCGATGGCGGCTGGTCCGTCACGACATGACCCGCAATCCAGATTGAGATGGAGAGCTACTATGATTGACCCGGTCACCCGTTTTGCATTGACCGATCTGGTTTCGGATTATTGCCTGGGCGTCGACAAGAAGGAATTGTCGCGATTTCAGGATATTTGGTGGCCCGACGCCATATGGGACATCGAATTCGTTCAGGCGTTCGAGGGCATAGACGCCATCACGGGCGCGGTCGAAAATATCGTCTGGCCGATGTGGCAGAACACGACCCATTATTGCGCCAATCATCGTTTCACGGCGGACGGCCCCGACAGCGCGAAGGGCGTCTGCGACGTCTATTGCATCGGCAATCTTGCCAATGGCGAGGGCGCGCATGTCGTCGCCAGCTATTATGACGATTTCGAACGGCGCGAGGGCGCTTGGCGCATCAAGCGACGCTTCGTCAACCAGCGCGCCTTCAACCTGCTGAAGGACCAGTCGCTTTCGCCCCCCGGTGGCTGACGCGAGAAAAAAATTCCCATTTTTACGATATATATCTGGAGAGTGACATGACGGGCAGATTGAATGGCAAGGTCGCGATCGTCACCGGCGCGGCAAGCGGACTGGGCGCGGCACAGGCGAAAATATTGGCGCAGGAAGGCGCGGCGGTCATGCTCGCCGACATATCCGATGCGGGCGCTGCCATCGCCGACGCTATCAAGGAAGCAGGCGGCCAGGCGGATTTTTGCCGCCTTGACGTCAGCAATGCGGATAATTGGAAGCAGGTGGTCGCCAAGACCGTCGAACGGTTCGGGAAACTGACATCGCTGTCCAACACTGCGGGCATCATTCATTATGCAGGCATCGAAGATGAAAGCGTGGAGGGATGGAACAGGGTCATATCGGTCAATCAGACCGGCGTCCTGTTCGGTATGCAGGCCGCCCTGCCCGAGTTGGTGAAACATGGCCGGGGCAGCGCGATCGTCAACGTCAGTTCGTTGATCGCCATGCTGGCTGCGCCCGCTTCCATCGCCTATGGCGCGACGAAAAGCGCGGTTCGCATGATGACCCGGATCGCGGCGATGGAATATGTGGGCAAGGGCATAAGGGTGAACACGATCATCCCCGGCCCGATGAATACCCCCATCACCGCCAACGTCCCGCCAGATATATTGAAGGCACAGACGGCGAAAATTCCGATGGGCGCTCTGGGCGATCCGGAAGACATCGCCTATGCGGCGGTCTATCTGCTGTCCGATGAATCGAAATATGTGACCGGGACGGAGATCGTCGTGGACGGCGGCTGGTCGGCGAGCGCCTGACACAATCCGGACGGCATGGCCGATAAATGGCCGGGCGCTCCATGGAGCGCCCGGCCTTTCCCTCTATTCCGGCATGATGGGCGTGACGGGCAGATCGGCGTCCTGCCGCTCCGCCGGATCGCTGTCCGCAAAGACGGGATAGTCGGTATAGCCGTCGCTGCCCTGTGTATAATAAGTCGCGACATGCGGGCGGCTGACATCCTGTCCGTGACGATAACGATCGACCAGATCGGGATTGGCGATGAAATGCTGGCCAAAAGCGATCAGGTCGGCGGCGCCGCTGCTGATCGCCTCTACCGCGCGCGACCGGCTGAAGCCGACATTCAGGATCAGCGGACCGTCATAATTCGACCGCATGGTGCCGAACACATCCCATTCGATGCCGTAGTTGCCGACATGAAGATAGGCGATCGACCGTTTCGACAGCGATTTGGCCAGGTAGCTGTAGGTAGCCAGTGGATCGCTGTCTTCTACCTGATTGAAAGCCCAGCCGGGCGACAGTTTGACCCCGACGAAGCCCGGCCCGGCCGCGTCGGAAATCGCATCGACGACCGCAAGCAGGAACGCCGCGCGCCGCTCCACATCGCCGCCCCATTCGTCAGTCCGCAGATTGACGTTGGTCGAGAGGAACTGCATCGGCAGGTAGCCCGAAGCGGCATGGATTTCCACGCCATCGATGCCGCTTTCGCGGGCCAGAAGCGCACTTGCCTTATATTCATCGATCGTGCGCAAGACATCCTGATGCGTCATGGCGCGCGGCGTCACATAGGCCCGCTTGGGCTTTGGCCATGGAGAATTATAGGGTTCGGTCATCGGCGGCGCGACGGCCGACGGTGCAAGCGGCGTTTCGCCATCCAGCAACAGCGGATCGGAAATCCGGCCGGCGTGCATCAATTGCACGAACAGTCGTCCGCCTGCGCCATGAACCGCATCGGCAACACGGCGCCATCCCGCCGCATGTTCCGCCGAATACAGGCTGGGCGTGAACAGATAGGCCCGGCCCATCGGCGAAGGTGAGGTGCCTTCGCTGATCATCAGCCCTGCCGACGCGCGTTGCCGGTAGAATTCCACATTCAGGTCCGTGGGCACGCCGTTCAGGCCAGCCCGGTGGCGGCTCATCGGCGCCAGCACCATTCGGTTGGGCAGGTCATGCCCGCCCAGCGTAAAGCGGCCCAGCAACGGCGTCGCGTCGAAGGTCATCCAACTTCCTTTCCATGATCGATGCACGGCCCTGAATGATCGCACAGGACAGGGGCCGCACCTACGGACTGCCATGGCGTTGATGGGGCGGCCGACAGACGGTCCACCTGCCCCGAAGCGATGATGAGAATGCACCAGCCCGCGACCAGCGCGCCGACGCCGGCAATGCCCGGCACGACCAACAGGTCCAGCGGCATGAACGGCGTCAAATAGAGAGATCCGCTGAGGAGCAGCGCGCCGGACAGGAAAAAGGCAGGCGCACGCCTGGCATCCGCAGCGCCCAGGTTCATGAAGGTGGCGCAAGCGAAACTGGCCATGGCATGGACGAACTGGATTTGCGCCCCGATCCGAAATTGCGCGGCATAACGCCCCGCATCCCCCAGATTGGCCCATATCCAGAACGGGACGGCGCCAGCGCAACTCAATGCGGCACAGCGCATCCACAAGCGCCGCGTCCAGCGGAAGATGGTCCGCCTGCGCGTCATATCGCTGGCAGATCGCGCAGGACAGCACTCGCCAGAGGCCGCGCCGCGACAGCCCGCGCGACAGCATCGAGCCGGGGCGTTTCCACAACATATGGCGCAACCTGCGGCCGCCGTTTCCACTGCGCGAAGACGAATGCATAGGCATCGCACAGCGAAAACCCGCCAGCCAATATGCTCGCCGGTCCCTGCACGGCCTGTTCCAGTTGTTGGAGGACGGCATTCAGAGCGCCCTGTCCCGTCGCGGTCACATCCTCCCGGCCGGCCAGCGTCTGCGCCAGCCGGTCGGGGCGCAGCAACGGACGAAACGCGATATGAACGGTGCCCGTCAGCGTCGCCATGAAGGCGACGGCCTGCGCCCATGCGACTGATCCGGCAGCCGGCAATAATTGCCGGTCCGGCGCAAGCGTCGCGATAAAGGCAAGAATGGCTGCGGTTTCGACGATCACCTGCCCATCGTCCAGGATCAACGCAGGCACCTTGCCCCAGGGATTGACCGAGAGATGCGCGGCGTGTCCCGCCTGCCCCGATGGAACATCGACGTTCCGCACATCGTAAGGCAGCCCGCTTTCCGCCAGCGCGATCAGCGCCGCAGTGGAACAGGACCGGGGGGAGTGGCAAAGAATCACGATCTGATCCAATTGAAATGATATGCCGGAGCAGTTCCCGCAAAGCGCCACGCCGTGGCCAGCATGCCCCTGTGTCCGGGATCGCACCCCTCACCCCTGCTGTCTTTGCCCGCCCGGCACAAAAGATGGACGCTTACGGCGCAGCCGGCCAAGCACGCTTGGCCTATTCCCGGTCGCTTGACACAAGGCTTGCCAACGGGGCGTCCCCCGCCCTGCAATCCATGCACAGGAGACTATATGAGCGACTTTGATGGCAAGGTGGCCCTGGTGACCGGCGGTGGCGCCGGCATCGGGCTGGCCGCGGCGCAGGCCTTTGCCCGTGACGGCGCGCAGGTGTTCGTAACCGGCCGCCGCGCACAGGCGCTGGAGGAAGCTATAGCGGGAACGACGGGATTGCACGGCATCGTCGCCGACGCGAGCGCGCCCGACAGCGCGGCGCAGGTTATCGCCCAGATCATCGATCGCGCCGGGCGGCTGGACGTGATCGTCAACAATGTCGGCGATGGCGCGGTAGGCCCGATGGAACAGATGTCGGCAGAACGTATCGCCGCCATCTTCAACGTCAACGTCATCTACCCCAGCATGCTGGTGGCGGCAGCCCTGCCGCATCTGGAAGCCACAGCCGGCCTGATCGTCAACATGTCCAGCACCTATGGCACGAAGGCAGGCGCGCCGCTTTCCCACTATGCCGCCAGCAAGGCTGCCATCGAACATCTCACCCGTTGCTGGGCGCTGGAGTTCGCGCCGAAGAAGATTCGCGTCAACGCCATTGCATCGGGACCGGTGGAAACCGGCTTCATGTCCAACCAGATGGGCCTGCCCGCCGACATGATCGAAGCGATCAAGGAACATGAACGCAACACCATCCCGCTGGGACGCCGCGGCGTGCCGGCCGATGTCGGTGAATGGGTGGCGGCCATCGCCCGCCCAAGGCTGGAATGGATGACGGGTCAGGTGATCGCCGTCGATGGCGGGTTGCAGATACTCTAGACTTGTGAACGGATGGAGCGCGCTGGGCGGCCGGCCCGCCAGACGCGCTCCTTCCGCAACCCTGCCTGACCGGGCAGCCGGGGCGGCACGTTGCGCAGCATCGCGTAAGGAAGCTCGCTTCCTATGCGACGGGAGTAAGCCATGTCCCATCAACCGCGTGTGGAAAGCCTGACCATATTCGTCCGCGTGGTGGAAACAGGGTCGTTCAGCAACGCCGCGCGGATGTTGCAGATAACGCCTTCCGCCATTTCCCGAAGTATCGCCCGGCTGGAAAAGCGGCTGTCAACGCGCCTTTTCCAACGTTCGACCCGCTCGATCGACCTTACCCCGGCAGGCAAGATCTATTTTCAGCGGGTCTGCCCTATCTTGCGAGAGATTGAGGCGATCGAGGCCGACATACAAAGCATGGACGCCCCCTCTTAGAGCCGATCGAGAGAATGAGGGGCAGATACTTGGTAGAAGGTGTCGCCGATCCGAACGGCCTCCTTCATGATCGCCGTCCCTGCCTCCGATGGCTGAGCGGGCACCACTCTGGAGGGAGACGACTAACTGAAATCGATGCTCCAGCGCCCTGCGCCCAGCGCGGCAAGCTGAAGGAGCCCACCAGCGATCGCGATATTCTTGCCGAGCAGAACCCATTGCATCTGTTCGGGCAACGCTCCGCCAGACATCGCTCCGGTCGCCAGCGTGAAAAGTGCCAGCATGGCGGCAATGGCCCGCGTCTTGTATCCGATTGCGATGAGTGCACCACCGATCGTCTCGATCAGGCTGCAGATCCGATCGAGGCCTTTACCATGACCGGGTTCTCAATCTTTGCGATCCCGCCCAACAGAAATACGAGCGATATCGCAAGACGTCCGAGCAGTTGAAGCGCATCGCTTACCGCCGTCGAAAGCGGATCGATGCGCCGTCCCCTATCGGTCGGCCTGGCATTCATCAGCGCATTCCCTCCCCCCGCAAACGCAGATGCGCGTAAAAGGCCCTATGCCATCGGCAGAGCGTCGGCTGGGGACGGGCGCTTGAGAATACCCATGTGGGTAGGTCGGACAATTATAAATCTGTCGCACGGTAGTCCGATTCAGGGTAAAGGAGCGACGCCCGAACGAAAGGTGGGCAACTATCATGGCTGTCCTCAAAGCCCCCATCAAAGTCCTGGTCGTGGATGACCATCCCCTTCTTCGCGACGGCATTTCCGCGCTGATCGGAGGTCAGGGTGACATCGCGCTGTGCGGCGAAGCATCCAGCGGTGCCGACGCGCTGGAGCTTTACCGCGAGCTCATGCCCGACGTCACGCTTATGGATTTACAAATGCCCGGCATGAACGGCTTCGACGCGCTGGTGGCGATCCGGACCGAGTTTGCCGATGCTCGCATAATCGTCCTCACCAACTACAGGGGAGATGTCCCCGCAAGAGCGCTGCTGCGGTCGGGGGCCAGCGGGTATCTGCTCAAAAGTGGCGTGCGGGGGCAGTTGCTCGACGCGATCCGCAAGGTTCACGACGGCGGCACCTACGTGCAGAGCGAGATACTGGAGGATTTCGAACAGCATCCCGTCAGCGAGCACCTGAGCAGACGCGAGATCGCAATCATGAGAATGGTGGCGCGGGGACTTACCAACAAGGAGATCGCGAGGGGCATCGGCGTCTCCACCGAGACGGTGAAGGTCGCCCTGAAGAATGTCTTCTTCAAGCTCGACGCGAACGACCGTACGCAGGCGGCTATCACCGCGGCGCGCCGGGGCTTTCTCGACCTGTCGACCTTAGAGCGGCCAGAGGCGTGAGAAGAAGCCCGCGGGTTTGTTGACTTTGCGATAGGCGACGCCGGCAGGAACGTCGAGCACGACCTCCGTGCCCTCTCCCGCCTGGCTCCTGACCAAGACGGAACCGCCTATGACCTGTGCACGCTCGCGCATGCCCACAAGACCGAAGTGGCCTTCGCGGCGCCCGCTGTCGAGGATAGCCTTGGGAATGCCACGGCCATCGTCATGCACACGCAACCTGAGTGAACGACGGCCATAAGAAGCCACCAATTCAACCTCCGCCGCTCCCGCATGTCGTCCTATGTTGAAAAGAGCCTCTCCCACGATCGCCTTTATTTCGGCCAAGGCCAGGGGATGGATCTCCCGCGGAGAGCCTAGTTCGACTATCTGGATGTCGATTGCGTCGCCCAAGAGCGCATCGTCGACGGCATCCTGGAGAGTGCGACGCAGATCACCTTCCATGTCGCTGACCCGCAGGTCGCGTACGCTGTCGCGCCCCTGCATCACCAGATCGTCCGCGCGATCAAGCGCTTCCTCAAGCGAGCGGCGCTCCTCGCTTCCCGCAGCGAGGCGATTGGCTATCGCCTGGATGCGGAACATGAAGCCCTGCACGCCCTGCAAGAGCGTATCGTGCAGATCGCGGGCGATGGTTTCACGCTCCATGAGGCGCTGCTCGAGCCTGCCACGCATCTGGGCCGCAACCTGGGCAGATCGCAGCCGAAGGAGGAACCATAAGATCAGAACTGCGGCAACGGCCAACACTATGGGAAACCAGATGGACTGCACAAAGGTGGGCACGACTTCAATGTCCACCCAGGCGCCGTCCCGGTTCTCGATGCCGTCCTCATTCATGCCGACGACCCTGAAGCGATATCGCCCCGGAACCAGATTTGTGTAGAATGCCTCGCGACGCCGGCCGCTCGATGTCCAACCGTCATCCTGACCCTCGAGCATGTACATCGCTTCGGTGCGATCCGGATTGGAAAGGCTCAGCACGGAGAAGTCGATCTCGATATCGGATTCGCCGGCCTTCAGCCTGATCGCTTTGGGGTCACGGTATGAACGGTTGCCGACCCTGACGCCCGACACCCACAGCTTGGGCGGATGCATGTTGCGAGCGAGCCTGGTCGGATCGATCCAGGCTACGCCTGATTGGGTCGCGATCCAGATCCTGCCGTCGCCGCCTTGGACGATCGATCTCCTGCTATGATCATGGGGCAGGCTCGAAAGCCCGGAATCCTCGTTGAACAATTCATATCTCGGCCGATAGGCCGGCTTCGAGAACGCCGCCTCAGCCTCCGCGCGCGGGATTTTTATGATGCCGGCGCTTCCCGCGATCCAGTGATCCCCCTCGCGCGTGACAACGATCCCATTGATGTTGACGAGGCTGGGGAGCCTGTCTTTACGCAGCTGCTGCCAGCGTCCACCGAGGAGCCGCGCGACGCCATCGGGTCCACCGACATAGAGATCGACCCTCCCAACGCCCCTGGGAGGCGTGTAGAGTGTCACCGGCTGAGGATCCTGGATGCTGAACGGCACCGCCATCGCTCCGACATCCGGAGACGCGACATATCTCAGCGTCCTGTAGCTCCACTGTGCCAGCACCCGCCCATGCCGATCCGCGATCATGGATCGCGGGCGGAAGTCGGGCCCGGTTGTCCCGAACATCCGCTCCCAGCGCTGGCCCCGAAGCCGATACAGCCCCCCTCTTGCAACGCTGATCCAATAGTCGCCACGAGCATCGAACGCGCAATCATATACGGTAATGTCCGTGGGCAAATTGGGCCTTGTGCCGACTAGCCGCCCGTTCCTCAACACATACACCGTTCGGTACAGCGTAACCCAGACGTCCCGGTTGGGAGCCTCGCAGATGGTGCTAGGGCGCTGATCGGCGACCATCACTGATTTGGGATCGTCGCCCGGGGTGACACGATAGATACGGCTCGCCTCGGCGATGAAGACGCTTCCGTCGCGCGCTGCAAGAAGCTGATCACCAAAGACGTGCGGATCGCGAAGTTTCGGCACGGCCACCACCGACGCACGGCGGAAGCGATCGATGCCCTTCTCCGTGCCGACCCAGATATTGCCCTCAACGTCCTGAAGAAGGCGCTCCGTCACATTGGATGTAAGGCCGTTCTGTTCCGTGAAGCGCTCCACGACCGCTGATGCCTCGGACCGGCTGGAGGCGCCTCGGGGACTGGGACGCTGCACCCGCTGGACACCGCGATATTCCGTCGCGACCCACAGATTTCCATCCCGATCGAAGATGGTGAAGCCCCTGATCTGCGGACGGTCCGTCATGTAGGGGAACAGGGTCTTTGGGGAAGCCCCCCGCCCCTGCTCCCCCGTTATGGGATAGCTGCCCCGATCGGTGCTGAGCCACACCCTTCCCACCGGATCGATGGCCATGCGCGCCACAGTAGCGTTCCACGGCTGGCGGGGTGAAAATCGATCACGAGCCACGTCCAACCTGAGGATCGCACTCGCGTGGGTCAGCCAGACGGCGCCAGCAGCGTCCACCACCATGTCGAATGGATTGCCCGATGGAATTCCATCGCGCCGGCCGTACCGCTTCCACCTGCCATCCCTGTAACGAAACAGGGGATCGTCCTCGGCATCGCTCAGCACCCAGATCGCACCGTCCGGTCCCTCCCTCATCGTCGAGACACGATGTGTGACCGGAGACGGGGGAAGCAGCTTGAGGACGCCGTTTCGATAGATGGCAAAGCGATGAGAACCGGCAAAATTGACCCAGACGTCTCCATTTCGGGCGACGAGCACCGCGGACGGATGGCCTTCGACACTTGGTCGCGGGGGCTGGATGTGCTCGAACCGCGCGCCATCGAACCGGTAGAGCCCCTGCACCGTCGCCAACCAGAGGTAGCCGTCCCGGCCCTGGGCAAGCGAATAGACCTGCTTGGGGGCATCGCGCTCACGGCCCCACTTCTGATGGGTATAGGTCGCGAAGGCCGCAGATGGCGACCAAACCGGTGTCCGACCGCCAGTGGGCGACGCGATCAGCAGGGCGAGCGCCAGCATCGGCGGCACGAACCTCACCAATCGCCTGACCAACCCCCAGCACATGCCGCACTTGCCCATTCTTCATCTGCGACGCGGCGAGCCTGCACATTCACCGAAATCGTCAAAGTCGACCTACACTCAGGCCCTCAGCCCGACAACGTAGGGGCGACCTTTCCGCCCGTCCTTATCGGGTCGCACCCACCCGCTTGCGCCCATGGAGGAACCCGCGACCCCAAGTGACGCCTTCTTTTGTGCAGCGACATACCCAGATGGGTATGGCCTTGCGGCCATCCGCATTTCACGGGCGCTCGATGCGAATGCCCGCATATCTGCACTTCATATTCAAAGGGATCAGCAGACGACACGTCCGACCCTGAACCTAGACGACCGTATGAAAAGGCTTCGCCCTACACCTGATCGCGGGTCGCGATGGCCTGCGGCATCAGCCGTGGCTGCATCAAGTGAAGACCATCGCGAAGGCGAAAGATGAATCACGGATTCCAGAGGAAAGGAACACGCCATGAATCGACTGAATTGGCCGGAGGTAGCGCCCGCCGGCGCCAAAGCTCTCTATGGGATGCACCATTACATCATGACCGGGACGAACCTTCCCGAGGAACTGATCCATCTCATCTTCCTGCGTGTCTCGCAGATCAATGGCTGCGCGCACTGCATCGACATCCACACGCGCGATCTGCTCAAGACCATGTCGATCGACAAGGTCGCCCTCGTGCCGGTATGGGAGGAAGTGCCGCACCTGTTTTCCGACCAGTACCGGGCTGCACTCGCGTGGGCCGAGGAAGTCACCAACGTCAGCGAGACGCATGCTTCCGACGAAGCCTACGCCGCTGCCGCAGAGGCGTTCGGGCCCAAGGATCTTGTTGATCTGACCATCACCATCGCCGCGATGAACGCCTTCAACCGCCTGGGTGCGCCCTTCCGCCTGCCAGTCGCCGCCAAGCCCTGATCGACCCTGGGCGCGGCGCAGCCGCGCCTTGCCTTGGGCCAAGGCGGGAAGGCAAAACGATGCGACGCCGAGGGCCGCCCTCTCGAGGTCGCGCCGACGGCTGGGCAAAGTCACGACATTCAGGGCTTGGGGTTTTGCTTTATATGATCGCCGAGACAATCAAGGATTTTATCCTTTCGCGTCGCGGCGATCAGATCGACCGGCCAGTCCAATCCTCCGACAGCGCCCATAGGCGGTCCGCTGCCTCGTCATCCATGGCCCATGGTGCCACGCCTTTTCGGCCGAGCTGGTGCTTATTGACCTCCGCGATGTTGCAATCCTCGCAATAGACACCTCCAAGGCCTTCCAAGGCAGGACTGGTCGCGCACCAGAGGCTCGTCGCGGCCCCCTGCTCCACGGTCTTCATGCCAGCCTCCGGATCGATCTTCGGCTTCCCGTCGGCATCAAAGGCGTCGAAGCCATTCAACTCCTCCTTGGAAAGATGACGCGCCAGATCGGTGATGATCTGCCCTGGGTGGAGGGAGAAAGCGCGGACACCGTGCCCCTGCCCGCGTCGGTCGAGTTCACGCGCAAACAGGGCGTTGGCTGTCTTCGATTGCCCATATGCCGTCCATTTGTCATATTCGCGGTTGCGGAAATCAACGTCGCTGAAGTCCACCGGTGCAATTTGATGCCCTCTGGAGGAAACGCACACGACGCGCGCGCCGCTCGCTGCAAGCGCGGGCCATAGGGAACAGACTAGTCGATAATGGCCAAGATGATTGGTCGCAAACTGACCTTCGTGACCGTCCGCGTCCCGAAACGGGGGGCTAGCCATCACCCCCGCACTGTTGATGAGGATTGGCAGATGACGACCGCTTTCCAAAAAGCGAGTCGCAAAAGCACCGACAGATTTTGCATCGATGAGATTCATCTCTACCACTTCGATGCGGTCAAGGCCATCGAGCGCGGCTTTTGCCTTTTCAAGGTCACGTGCGGGTATGACGACCTCGGCTCCCGCCTTTGCAAGAGCGCGTGTGGTGGCGAGCCCGATGCCGGAGTAGCCACCGGTCACGATTGCCGTCTTGCCGGAGAGGTCAACACCCTCCGTGACATCGGTTGCGGTGGAAGCAGGGCCGAAGCCGGAATGGATTGGGGTCTGTGGTGTTGTCATGAAGCAATCATGGACCATATTGTTGGGACGAAACATCGCAAATCGTCGGAAATTCTGTCTTGATAATCCAAAATGCGCCCATCGACCCGCTCTCCGACCTGCTCGCGCTGGTTCAATCGCGGCCAATGTGCTCCGTCCGGCTCGAAGCGGGAGGGGCGTGGTCGCTTAGGTTCCATCCGCAGACATGCAAATTCAACGTCGTCCGACGCGGAGAGTGCTGGCTTGTGATTGGGCACGAGAGGCGCCGCCTGGGCCCGGGCGACTGCATAGTGATCAAGCACCATGCCGAATTCGTGCTGGCAAGCGATCCGGACCTCGAACCTGTCGATGCGGCGATCGCGTTCGCCGACGATACGTTTGCCGGGCACTACGGCGTCGGCGCCGATGTCGAAGTCCTCGGTGGCAGCGTCACCTTCGGCGCTGACGACGCGGCTCAGATCCTCGATCTCCTTCCCTCGACCCTAGTCATCGATGCAGGCGACGCACGAGCGCGCCCTATCGCATGGCTGCTCGACCAGCTGGATGCGGAGTGGCGAAGCGGGCTCGCGGGTTCTCGTGCCGCCTGCGACGACATCCTGCGGCTCATGTTCGTCCACGCGCTGCGTGCCCACCTCGACAAGATCGGCAGCGAAGCCCCCGGTTGGATCGGAGCCCTGTCCGACCCACCAATCGCGGCCGCCATACGCGCCATCCACGAGCGGCCATCTCACCCCTGGCGTCTGGAGGAGTTGGCAGACATCGCACACCAGTCCCGATCCACATTCGCTTCCCGCTTTCGGGAGAAGGTGGGCACGACCCCCATCGAGTATGCCTCCGGTTGGCGATTGACGATTGCCGCAGCGCGCCTTCGCGCTGGCACGGAATCGGCGTCATCGATTGCCGGGACGCTCGGCTTCCTGTCCGACAGCGCATTCGGGGCTGCGTTCAAGCGACGCTATGGTGTGTCGCCCGGACAATATCGCAGAGCAGCCGCCTCGGAACAACTCCAGGACGTTCGACAAGCGCTGGCCACCGAACCCGAGAACGTGCAGGGTGCAGGAGCGGTCGCGCGGATCCTGATCCCCGGCGGCGACGGATAAGAAACACCCCCGGCGAAACGGCCCATCCGCCGGGTGTTAGGCGTAACCTTCCCGCTGCCCCCTACCTTCGTATGATCGGAGTGGGACCAAGCGATGATCCACGCATCGGGGCCGACCGGCTATCACCAAACTTGACGCAGACCGAACGCCGGGAGACAGCACATGCGGATAGTGGTCATAGGTGGCACCGGACAGGTAGGTTCGAAAGTCGTGCAGGGGCTGGCCGGCCAGGGTCACGATACCGTGTCGGCGTCTCAAGAGTCTGGCGTCGACATCATATCCGGCAACGGCTTGCGGGACGCCGTCGACGGCGCCGACGTGGTCGTCGATGTGACCAACAAGATCACGATGGAACGCGGAGCGGCCATCGCCTTCTTTGAGACAGCCGCCCGAAACATTGTTGAGGCAGAAGTCGCAGCGGGTGTGAAGCACCATGTCGCCCTGTCCGTTCTTCGGAGCGATCGTCTTGCGGCAAGCGGCTACATCGCCGGGAAGGTTACCCAGGAGCGGCAAGTCGAGAAGGGGCCCGTGCCTTATACGCTGGTTCGGGCCGCACAATTCTTCGAGCTCGTGCCGATGATGGTCCAGGCCGGTGCGGTCGATGGCGTCACTAGGTTGACCGGGGTTAAGTTCCAGCCGATCGCCGCAGCGGATGTAGCCCAGACGTTGATCGAGCGCGTGCTAGCCGGACCGATCAACGGGTCGTACGAAATCGCGGGGCCGGAGGTGTATCGCATCGACGAGCTCGCGGAACGATGGGCTCGCGAGACTGGAAGCGCCGCAAGGATCGAAATGGATCCGGACGGCACCTACTTCGGCGCACCACTTGAGGACGAGACGTTGCTGCCAGGTCACGATGTCCACGTAGGGACGACGACCTTTGAGCAGTGGCTCGCAAGCCAGCCGAATTCGACAAGGGCCTGATCATCCCCGCCCAGCCGCTTCGACAACATCGTAAAGGAGAGTTGGACTTGTAACGGTTTTGTGCCGGTCACTTGAGAGTTTAAGGCTCGTTCAAGGAGACCGACGAGATGATCAAGCATAGTGAAGAGTTCAA